>NZ_JAIOAB010000015.1 GCF_019890635.1 Streptomyces sennicomposti | reverse complement strand
CGACCCCGACGCCTCCCCCGCCCCGCTCACCCCCACCCCCCTCACCCCCGACCCTCCGCACGCCCCCGCACCCCACCGCACCCGCACCCCCCTCCGTGCCCTCCGGAGGATCAAGCGGCGGTGGGAGGACGGGCATCCCCGGGCCGCGCGCGGGGTCTCCCTCGGGGTGACCCTCGTCGCGCTCGCCCTCGTCGTCCTCGCGCTGCTGTTGCCGAACAAGCGCGAGCAGTTCCACGTCGCCGCGTTCCTGCGGATCCCCGTGGAGGCACTGCTCGGGGCCGCCGTGCTGATCGCGCTGCCGCGGCGGCCGAGGATCGTCGTCGCCGCGCTCGGCGGCGCCGCCCTCGGCGTACTGACCGTGCTGAACCTGACGGACATCGAGTTCAACCAGTACCTCGGCCGCAGCTTCGACGTCATCCTGGACTGGCAGCTCCTGGACGACGCGCGGTCCTACCTCGCCGACACCCTCGGCGGCGCCGTCGCCCTGCTGGCCGCGATCGGCGTCGTCCTGCTCGTGCTGGCGCTGCTCGCCCTGATCGCCCTCGCGACGGTCCGCGTCGGGAACTTCCTCGGCCGCGACCGCTCCCGCGCGACCCGCGCCCTGCTCGTGCTCAGCGCCCTGTGGATGACCTGCTCGTCGCTGAACGTCCAGTTCCACGGCATCCCGGTGGCCTCCGAGCACACCGTCACCATGCTCAAGTACCACGAGCAGGCACTGCGCTCCACGATCCGCGACGAACGCGCGTTCGCGAAGACGGCGAAGGCGGACGCGTTCGGCGCGACGCCGGGCAGCCAGCTCGTGCCCGACCTGCGCGGCAAGGACATGATCTTCACCTTCATCGAGAGCTACGGCCGCAGCGCCGTCGAGGACCCGATCATGGCCCCCGGCGTGGACCGGACCCTCGACGCGAGCACCGCGGCCCTGGCGAAGGCGGGTTTCCGCGCGAAGAGCGGCTGGCTGACCTCGGCGACGTACGGCGGCGGCAGCTGGCTCGGGCACTCCACCTTCATGTCGGGCCTGTGGGTCGACAACCAGAACCGCTACCGCACGGTGACCTCCGGCGACCACCTCACCCTCACCGAGGCGTTCCGCAAGACCGGCGCCTGGGACACGGTCGGCATCATGCCGGGCGTGCAGAAGGGCTGGCCGGAGGCCAAGTGGTACGGCCTCGACAAGGTCTACAACGCCTTCCAGATGGGCTATCGGGGACCGAAGTTCAGCTGGTCCACCATGCCCGACCAGTACGCCCTGGAGGCGTTCCAGCGCCTGGCGCACGGCAAGAAGCACGACAAGCCGCTGACGTCGTTCGTCATCCTGACCTCCAGCCACCAGCCCTGGGCGCCGATCCCGAAGATGGTCGGCTGGGACCAGCTCGGCGACGGCTCGGTCTTCAAGGGCATCGAGGCGCAGGGCACCCGCCCGCAGGACGTCATCACGAACCCCACCCGCTCCCGCGAGGAGTACGGCAAGTCGGTCCAGTACTCGGTGACCGCGCTGACCCAGTGGCTCCAGCGCTACGGCACCGACGACACCGTGCTGGTCGTCCTCGGCGACCACCAGCCCATCGCGCGGGTCAGCGGCGACCACGCCAGCCGGGACGTGCCGGTCTCGATCGTCGCCAAGGACCCGAAGGTCCTCGACAAGATCGCGAGCTGGGGGTGGACGGAGGGGCTGCGGCCCGCGCACGACGCCCCCGTGTGGAAGATGAGCGCCTTCCGCGACCGCTTCCTGACGGCGTACGGCTCCACCCCGCACCCGTCGAAGGGATGAGCCCGCGGGCGGGCCGGCCCGCTCAGCCGCGGGTGGCAGCCCCCTCAACCGCGGGTGGGGCAGCCCGCTCAACCGTGCGCGGGGCGGCCCGCTCAGCCGGGGGCGGGGCAGCCCCCTCAGCCGTGCGCGGGCCGGCCCCCTCAACCGCGGGCGGGGCGGCCCGCTCAGCCGCCGGAGGTGTCCAGCTCCGCGTCCTCCGTCACGCCCGCGCAGTCGTACGGGTCCTTCAGCCAGCCGTCCGGCAGCACCACCCGGTTGTTGCCGGACGTACGGCCGCGCGGCCCGTCCGCGCCGGCCGGCCACGGCTGGTCGAGGTCCAGCGCGTCCAGGCCCGCGCGCAGCTCGTCCAGCGACGCGGTGATCGCGAGCCGCTTGCGCATCTCGGAGCCGACCGCGAAGCCCTTGAGGTACCAGGCGACGTGCTTGCGGAAGTCGATGACGCCGCGCGACTCGTCGCCGATCCACTCGCCGAGCAGCGTGGCGTGCCGCACCATCACGTCGGCGACCTCGCGCAGCGTGGGCCGCACGAAATCGTCCGTACGGCCCTCGAAGGCGGCGACCAGGTCGGCGAAGAGCCACGGCCGCCCGAGGCAGCCGCGGCCGACGACCACGCCGTCGCAGCCGGTCTCGCGCACCATCCTGAGGGCGTCCCCGGCCGACCAGATGTCGCCGTTGCCGAGCACGGGGATCTCGGGCACGTGCTCCTTGAGGCGGGCGATGGCGTCCCAGTCGGCGGTGCCGCCGTAGTGCTGGGCGGTGGTGCGGCCGTGCAGCGCGATGGCGCTGACGCCCTCCTCGACGGCGATGCGGCCGGCGTCGAGGTAGGTGAGGTGGTCGTCGTCGATGCCCTTGCGCATCTTCATCGTGACCGGCAGGTCACCCGCCCCGCTGACCGCCTCGCGCACGATGGCGCGCAGCAGGTTGCGCTTGTAGGGCAGGGCCGAGCCGCCGCCCTTGCGGGTCACCTTGGGCACCGGGCAGCCGAAGTTCAGGTCGATGTGGTCGGCGAGGTCCTCCTCCGCGATCATGCGGACGGCCTTGCCGACGGTGGCCGGATCGACGCCGTACAGCTGGATCGAGCGCGGCTGCTCGGTCGCGTCGAACCTGATCAGCTGCATCGTCTTCTCGTTGCGCTCGACCAGGGCCCGGGTGGTGATCATCTCGCTGACGAACAGGCCCTTGCCGCCGCTGAACTCCCGGCACAGGGTGCGGAAGGGTGCGTTGGTGATCCCGGCCATGGGGGCCAGGACGACCGGCGGCTGGACGAGGTGCGGACCGATGCGCAGCGGGGACTCGGACGTGGTGGGCATTCCCCCATTGTCGCGTACCGCCGGGGCGCCTCGCCGCGTCCCTCCCGCGCTCCTCCCCCGTCCCTCGCCGCGTCCCTCCCGCGCCCCTCCCCCGTCCCTCGTCACGCCCGGCCGGAGGCGCCCCGCCCGTCCCGTGAGGAATCTTGTACCGGTAATTAGTTAACCGCACTATCGAAGACGCGTAGCATGGAACACATGCCCGAGCTGAGCCACCGCCGACGGCTGCTGGTGCTCGCGATCTGCTGCATGAGCCTGCTGATCGTGAGCATCGACAACACCGTCCTGAACGTCGCCCTCCCCTCGATGCAGCGCGAGCTGCACGCGAGCACGTCCGGACTCCAGTGGACCATCGACGCCTACACCCTGGTGCTCGCCTCGCTGCTGATGCTGGCCGGGTCCACGGCCGACCGGATCGGCCGCAAACGGATCTTCATGACGGGCCTGATCGTCTTCAGCGTCGGCTCGCTCCTGTGCTCCCTCGCGCCCAACCTCGAACTGCTGATCGTCTTCCGCATGGTGCAGGCGGTGGGCGGCTCGATGCTCAACCCGGTCGCCATGTCGATCATCACCAACACCTTCACCGACCCGCGCGAGCGCGCCCGTGCGATCGGCGTGTGGGGCGCGGTGGTCGGCATATCCATGGCCGCGGGACCGCTGGTCGGCGGACTGCTGGTGGAGTCGGTCGGCTGGCGCTCCATCTTCTGGGTCAACCTGCCGGTGGGCTTGGCCGCCCTGCTGCTCACCCTGCGCTTCGTGCCCGAGTCCCGCGCGCCGAAGGCCCGCCGCCCCGATCCGGTCGGCCAGGTGCTGGTCATCGCCCTGTTCGGGGCGCTGACGTACGCGATCATCGAGGCCCCGGAGGCGAGCCTCGCCCGGGTCGTCCCGTTCGCCGTCGTCGCCCTCGCCGCACTCCTCGGCCTGCTCGCCTACGAGCCGCGCCGTACCGAACCCCTGATCGACCTGCGCTTCTTCCGCTCCGCGCCGTTCAGCGGGGCCACCGTCATCGCGGTCAGCGCGTTCGCCGCGCTCGGCGGCTTCCTCTTCCTGTCCACGCTCTATCTCCAGAACGTCCGCGGCCTGGACGCCCTGCACGCGGGCCTGTGGATGCTGCCGATGGCGCTGCCCACGTTCCTGTGCGCGCCGCTGTCCGGACGGCTGGTCGGCAGCCGGGGGCCGCGGCTGCCGCTGCTGGTGGCCGGGGCGGCGATGACGGTCAGCGCGGTGCTGTTCGCCGCCTTCGAGGCCGAGACCTCGAACCTGACGCTCGTCATCGGCTACGTCCTGTTCGGCATCGGCTTCGGCTTCGTCAACGCCCCCATCACCAACACGGCCGTCTCCGGGATGCCGCGCGCCCAGGCGGGCGTCGCCGCGGCCGTCGCCTCGACCAGCCGGCAGCTCGGCCAGACCCTCGGCGTGGCCGTCGTCGGCGCGCTGCTCGCCTCCGGCATCGGCTCGTCCGGCTACCAGGACACGTTCGTCTCGGCCGCCCGCCCCGGCTGGTGGGTCCTGGTCGTCTGCGGCGCGGCGGTCCTGGTCCTCGGCGCGATCACCTCGGGCCGCTGGGCCCGCCGCACCGCGGAACACACCGCCGACCGCCTCCAGGAACACGAGGTCCGCGAGGCAGCGGGCGTGAGCGCGAACGCCTGAGCCGCCGGTCGGGCGGCCTCGGCACCCCGTGACTTCGGGAAACGTCTCGTAAAGGTCTCCTAGAAGTAGGAGGCCACCAGGTCGCGGTCCACCGTGAGGGCGCCGGGGTCCAGCGCGGGCAGGCCCAGGTGATCACAGATCAACTGGGTCAGTTGCTCCTCATGGCTTCCGTCACGGTGGTCCAGTCCGGCCGCCGTGATGACGGGGGCCATCTCGTTGGGCCAGTACTCCCCGGCGTAGTCGGGAGCCTCGTAGTCGATGCAGGACGATGTCCGGCCGTCCCGGTAGTGGTACGCCTTGGGCCGGTGGGCCTTGGCGAGGCACGGGTTGGGAACGAACACCATCAACTCGGCGCCCGGCGGGCACAGCTCACGGTAGTCGATCTGGTCGAAGTCGCCCTGGGAGGGGTTGAACATGTGGTGGACGATCACGCCCCAGTCGCCGGGCGCCGCGTCGTCGCCATGGGCGAAGGGCGGGCGGTGCCGTGCGGACAGACCGGCGGTCATGGCGGCCAGGCTGGTCCCCCTGAAGTAGACCAGGACGGTTTCGTCGTCCCCGGACCAGCCGTCGATCCACGTGATGACGCCGCAGTCGATCCAACTTGTCATGCCGGCCAACCTAACCGGCACCACTGACACCGCGGTGCGGAGCGCCGGCGACGAGCGGTCCGATGCGACTGGACCGTCACCGCTCCGTGAAGTAGTGGAGCCACAGGGCGGTGATCTTGCTGCGGGCCGTCGTGGGCGGTTCGTGGAGGGCTGCGGGGAGGCCGCCGTCCGCCAGGGCGTGCATGCCCGCCATGGTCTCGGCCTGCACCAGGGAGAGGTGCGGGTCGGCGTCCGCGCCGCGCGGGACCTCGACGGCCGCGGCCGCGTTGTGCGCGTAGAAGTAGTGCCCGTCCGCCTCGTAGCGCGTGACGTGCCGTGTCGCGGTGTACCTGCTGTAGCCGTCCGGCAGCCGGGGCGGCTCCGGCTCGTTCGCCGGCTCCTCCGCCGGGCCGGTCACCGTGGCGACGAACGCCCCGTCCGGCAGCGCGGCGAAGTCCTCGCCGCGCAGCGAGAGCGCGCCCGTGGCGCACACGACGAGCCCCGCCGACCTCAGTACGGCCTCCCGGTCCCGGACGACGTCGAACCCCCGCGCCGACGCCTCTGCGCGCCGCTCGGGGTCGGTCTCGTACACCGTGACGTGCATTCCCTTGGCGTGCAGCAGCCGGGCGATCGCGCTGCCCGCCGTCCCGAGGCCGAGCACCAGCGCGCGGCGGCCCTGCGGAGTCTCCCCCCGCCCGCGCAGCAGGACCTCCGCCGAGGACACGACGGACTGGCCGATCAGGAAGTTCTCCGGCTCGCACAGAGGGGACCGCGCGACGGAGACCACCGGGCACGGCAGCTTCTCGCGCTCCGCGTACCGCCGGTGGCCGCTCTCGCCGGCCTCGACCACACCGAGCACACTCCCGCTGAACCGTTCGCACAGCGCGTCGAGCGAGGGCGCGAAGCAGCCGCCCGCGTCCAGCAGCACCACCGGCTCGCCGGCCGCCCTGGTCTCCAGATACGTCAGCGCGGTGCCGGGATCGGCGAGCCGCTCGCGCGACAGCTCGTCCACGGCGAACAGCCGCCCCACCTCGCGTTGCGCCGCCCCGTCCACGGGCCCCGGACCGGGAAGCACACCGCGCAGGCGCGAGACCGTGCCGACGGCACGCACGAACGCGGGACTCTCGGGCCGCAGTTGCGTCACCAGCAGCGACGACGGCACCAGGGAGGGAGCGAACTCCCATGAGATACGGGCGAAGTACGCGTCCAGCCGCGCACGGTCTCGGGTCTCCATCGGACACCTCTCCTCGGTCTTCTCTTCGGCCTGGATTTCGGCCTGGTCTTCGGCCTGGTCTTCGGCCTTGTCTTCGGTCCGGATCACAGGAACTCGCCCCGGCTGCGGGCGTTGGCGCGGGCGGTCCCGGCGCGCAGGCGCTCCGCGTCGTTCGCGAGGCGTACGCGGTCCGGCTCCGCCTGCCACTCGGTTCCGCCGCACACCGGCCGCAGCGTCCAGTGCTGACCGGTGACACCGCGGAACTCCCCGATGGCGTCGTCCCGGCCGGCGTCCACGAGGAGCGTGCCGAGGGCCGGAAGGGGGCGGAGTTCTCGTCCGTCAACAGGGCTGTACTCGCCGGGCATGGCTGTACCTCTCTGTAGTGAATTCACTACCAAGCGGAATCAGCGTGGCGTAGAGTCAAAAGCCCTTCAACGTGTCAGTGCTGGCAGGAGAGTTGGTGTCGCATTGGTCAATCGCAAGGAACTTCGACCCGAGAGCAGCCCCCAGGCGGGCTACGGTGCGCAGCTGCGCACGTGCCGGGAGAACAGGGGCTGGAAGCAGGAGGATCTGGGTGCGGAGATGGGGTACTCCAGCACCCATGTCTCGGCGGTCGAAACTGGTCGGAAAATGGCAACCTTGCGCTTCTCGCGCAGTGCCGACCGCGCACTGGGCACGGGCGACCTCTTCGAGCGCAAGTACCGCGAGATGAAGCACGGGGTCCTGCTGGAGGGCTTCCCGGAGTACGTGGGACACGAGGGCCGCGCGGTCGAGATCCGGCTGTACGAGATCGGCATCATTCCGGGCCTGCTGCAGACCCCTGAGTACGCACGGGTCCTGGCCGACAGCGCGGTGGGGCGAGGGGCGATCACGGCCGATTACGCCGCCGAGCGCGTCGCGGTCGTCGCCCAACGCCAGAAGGCGCTGGAACGGCGTCAACCGCCAATGATCTTCGTGGTGATGGACGAGAGCTGCCTCCACCGCCACGTCGGAGGTTCCGAAGTCATGCGCGCCCAGCTCGACCGGCTGCTCGAGTTCGCCGAACGTCCCAACACGGTGTTGCAGGTGGCACCGTTCGAGATGGGCGAACGCCGCTCCTTCAACCTGCCCGTCTATTTGCTGACCATGACCGACCGGTCCATGATGTGCTACGCCGAGTCCCAGACGCAGGGGCATCTTGATCGCGAAACCACTTCCGTACTGCCGTTGCTGACGGCCTACCATCAGCTACAGGCGGAAGCACTCCACCAGGCGGCATCGGTGGACATGATCAAAGAGCTTCGAAAGGGCATCCCGTGACGACGACCGACTCTCCCCGCTGGTTCACGTCCTCCTACAGCGACAACGGCGGTGCCTGCGTCGAGGTCGCCACCAACCTCACCGCCACCCACGGCGTGATCCCCGTCCGCGACTCCAAGAACACCACCGGCCCGGTCCTCAGCTTCCCCGCGGGCTCGTTCTCGGTGTTCGTCGCGGGGGTCAAGGGCGGGGAGTTCGGGGCTGTCTGATCCTCGCCGGACGCGCGGTTCGTCACGGTCCCCGGCTGTGCCTGTGACCGTGTAACAGGGATGTAGTAGGCATCGGTCGGGTGGAACGGCGCACCCGGCCGGGCGGCTCCTAGCGCTCAGAAGCACTCGCTCGCACCGACCGGTGCCGGGCGGACGAGTCTCCCGCAACCGATGCTGAGGAAGAAACGATGCGCGTTCACAAGGTCACCCTCGCCGTCCTGGCCGTCGCCGCGAGCCTCTCGCTCACGGCGTGCCAGGGCGACGACGACAGCGCGGGACAGAACAGCCCGTCGTCCTCGGCGGCCGCGTCCTCCTCCGGCGGTTCGGGCTCGGCCGACTCAGGGCAGGGCGGCGCGACGGACTCCGCCGGGACCGACTCGGGCGGCACCGGCGGGAGCAGCGGGGGCAGCAGCGGCAGCACCAGCGGGAGCGCTGCCTCTGGCAAGGGCTCCGCCGGGTCAGGGTCCGGTTCCGGGTCGGGACAGAGCGGCAAGGCCGGCACCTGCCGCACCGACGATCTGACGATCACGGCGAAGGACACCACCATCAGCGGCGAACCCGACGGCACCGTCACCGTGCAGCTGACCAACCGCAGCGGCCGGTCCTGCACGATCTCCGGATATGCGGGCGTCGACCTGAAGACCAACGCGGGGTCGGTGTCCGCTCAGCGCGTCGGCAAGAGCACCGGCCCGAGCGTCCTCAAGGCCGGGCAGGCGACGTACTTCGGCATCTCCTACCCGATCAACGACACGGGCGGCTCCGGCGTCCGCGTCACCGGCCTGCTGGTGACCCCGCCGAACGAGACGAAGACGGTCTCCCTCGCCTGGCCGGGCGGCGGCTCGCTGCCCGTCACCGAAGGCGGCGGCTCCCCGGTGAAGATCGGCCCCGTCGGCAGCGCCGGCCAGGGCGGCTGACCGTACCCCGGGGCCGTACCGGACCTCCGCACCGTCCCCCCGGGCTTCCGGGCCTCCGGGCCGTCCCGGACCCCCGGGCCGTACCGGACCCCCGCACCGGCCCCGGGCCGTACCCGCCGGTCAGGGCCGCGGCGGGGACGGCCGCCGCTCCAGCGCGATCGCGTGCAGTTTCTCCAGCCGCTCCCGGGACTCCTCGTCCGCCGGGACGTACGTCACCATGCGGGGGCCGACCTCCGGGCTGAGCCACAGGTCGGTGTGGTCGACGGTGACGCGGCCGACGAAGGCGTTGCGGAACTCCTTGCGCTTGATCGCCGGGCCGACCACCTCGTGCCGGTCCCAGGCCTCGCGGAAGTCCGGGGAGCTGTCGCGCAGCCGCTTCAGCAGCGTCTTCCAGGCCGGCTCGCCGAGGTGACCGGCCATCGCCGCCCGGAAGCGGGCCGCCATGTGCCGCAGGGCGTCCTCCAGGTGCACGATCGAGGAGCGCCACTCCTCGTTCGTGTACGACAGGATCATGCAGTTGCGGTCCTCGGGCGGCACCTCGTCCAGGTCGCAGAAGAGCAGGCCGTAGGTGCGGTTGTGGGCGAGGATGTCGTACCGGCTGTTCTGGAGGCAGGCCGGGAACGGCTCCAGTTGCTCCAGCACCGCGCGCAGCGCCGGGGTGACCGACGGGCACACCGTCGTCGGCGACGGGTCGGTCGCGCCGGCCAGCTGGAAGAGGAAGGCGCGCTCGCCCGGGTCGAGCAGCAGGGTGCGGGCGAGGGCGTCCAGCACCTGCACGGACACCTGGATGTCCCGGCCCTGTTCCAGCCAGGTGTACCAGGTGACGCCGACCGCGGAGAGGTGGGCGACCTCCTCGCGGCGCAGGCCGGGCGTACGGCGCCTCGGGCCGCGGGGCAGCCCGACCCGTTCGGGCGCGATGTGCTCGCGGCGGTGGCGGAGGAAGGCGGCGAGTTCGTGCCGCCGGATCGCCGACGTCGCGGCCTGACCGCTGGGCGCGGCCTGGGCGTCGCGCGTTGCCTGGGCGTCCTGCGCGGACCGGCCGCCGGGGGGCTGTGCGTCGCGGGTGGGCGTCTCCTGGGCCATGGTGCTCATGGTTCCAGCTTGCCGCCCGCCGCACCCTGTTTCCAGGTACTTCCGCTACCAGGATAAGAACACTCTGGTACCCGTCTCGCCGCGGGCGCAGGCTCGTACCCGTGACCACGCAAACCCTCTCCTCCCGCACCGTCCGGCGCCCGGCGGCCACCGCCACCCTGGGCGGGCTCGGACTGTTCACGGTGCTGCTGGGCGCGGCACTGCCCCTCATCGACTTCTTCATCGTCAACGTCGCCCTGCCCAGCATCGGCCGCGACCTGCACACGGGCGAGGCCGTCCTCGAACTCGTCGTCGCCGGCTACGGCGTGGCCTACGCCGTGCTGCTCGTCCTCGGCGGGCGGCTCGGCGACCTGTTCGGCCGCCGCCGGCTCTTCCTGGGCGGCATGGCGGCCTTCGGCCTGACCTCGCTGGCCTGCGGACTCGCGCCCGACGCGTGGACGCTGGTCGCGGCCCGGGTGGCGCAGGGCGCGTCGGCCGCCGCGATGCTGCCGCAGGTGCTCGCCACCATCCAGGCCACCACCGCCGGCCCGCGCCGGGCCAAGGCCATGGGCCTGTACGGCGCGACGGCGGGCCTGTCCATGGTGGCCGGGCAGATCCTCGGCGGCGTCCTGGTCGCCGCCGACCTGTGGGGCACCGGCTGGCGCTCGGTGTTCCTGGTGAACGTGCCCGTCGTCGTCGCCGGTCTGCTGCTCGCGGTCCGCGCCGTCCCCGAGACCCGCTCGGAGCGCCCGGAGCCGGTCGACGGCCCCGGCACCGTGCTGCTGGCGCTGTCCCTGCTCACCCTGCTCGCCCCGCTGACCGAGGGCCGCGCGGCCGGCTGGCCGCTGTGGACCTGGCTGTCCCTGGCCGCGTTCCCGCTGGTGACGGCCGCCTTCTACGCCGTGGAGCGGCGCGCGGACCGGCTCGGCCGGACGCCGCTCGTGCCGCCGAGCCTGTTCCGCCTGGTGTCGCTGCGCCGCGGCCTCACCCTGATCGTGCCGTTCTCGATCGGCTTCAGCGGCTTCATGTTCGTCATCGCGGTGGCGCTCCAGCAGGGCGCGGGTCTCGGCCCGGTCTCCGCGGGGCTGGCGCTCGCGCCGATGGCCGTCGTCTTCTTCCTCGTCTCGCTCGCCGGGCCGCGCCTGGTCGCCCGGTTCGGCACCCGGGTGGTGGCGGCGGGAGCGGTGGTGCAGCTCGTGGGCGTGGGCCTGATGGCGCTCACGGTCCACGCGTCCTGGCCGCACGTCGGCCTCCTGGCGCTGCTGCCCGGCGCGGCCGTGGCCGGTGCGGGACAGGCGCTCCAGCTGCCGATCATCTTCCGGATCGTCCTGTCCGAGGTGCCGGCCGCGCGGGCCGGGGTGGGCAGCGGGGTCATGGTGACCACCCAGCAGTCGGCGCTGGCGCTGGGCGTCGCCACCCTCGGCACCCTGTTCCTGTCCCTGGTCCCCGCCACGGGCATGGGCGACGCCCTGGTGATCACGCTCCTGGTCCAGCTGGCCGGGGTCGTCCTCACGGGCCTGCTCAGCCTCCGCCTGCCCCGCACGATCGGCTGACCCCGCGAGCCCGCCGGGCGCGACGCCCGCCCGGCGCGACGCCCGCCCGGCGCGACGCCCGCCCGGCGCGACGCCCGCCCGGCGCGATGACTTTCCGCGGTGGCAGGAGTCGTACGTACGTGACGGCGACCGGCGCATGCCGGCGGCCGGCGGACGGCGACCAGAGGAAGAGGCGGGCCCGGACGATGAGCGCTCTGCACGACATGCTGCGGCGGCACGTGGACGACGGGACGGTGCCGGGAGCGGTGGGCCTGGTGGCCCGCGGCGACGACGTGGAGGTGGTCGCCGTGGGCTCGGTGGACACCGCCGGGAGCGCCCCGATGGCCCGGGACACGCTCTTCCGGATCGCCTCCCTCACCAAGCCGGTCATGGCGGCGGCCGTGCTGACGCTGGTGGAGGACGGGGTGCTCGCCCTCGCCGACCCGGTGGCGAAATGGCTGCCGGAACTGGCGGAGCCGGTCGTCGTACGGGATCCGGCGGGCCCGGTGGACGACGTGGTGCCGCTCGCCCGCCCGATCACGGTGGAGGACCTGCTCAGCTCGCGCACCGGCTGGGGCCTGGCCGCCGACTTCTCCCTCCCGGCCGTCCGGGCCCTGACCGAGGTGCAGGACCACGGCCGGCCCCTGCAGGACTGGCCGGAGCCGGACGTCTGGCTGGACCGGCTCTCCCGGGTCCCGCTGCTGCACCAGCCGGGCGAGGCCTGGCTGTACGGCACCTCCTCCGCCCTCCAGGGCGTCCTGGCCGCCCGTGCCTCGGGGCGTGCGCTCCCCGAGTTCCTGGCGGAGCGGATCTTCGCGCCGCTGGGCATGCGGGACACGGCGTTCGAGGTCCCGGCGGACAAGCGGGACCGGTTCACCAGCCTCTACCGGCCGGACGGGAGCGGCGGCCTGGAGCTGGTGGACGGGCCGGACGGCGACTGGACGCGTACGCCCGCGTTCCCCTCGGGCGGCGGCGGCCTGGTCGCCACGGCGGACGACCTGCTGGCCTTCGCCCGGATGCTGCTCGGCGGCGGCACGGCGGACGGCCGGCGTCTGCTCGCCCCCGAGTCGGTGCGCCGGATGACCACGGACCACCTCACCCGGGGCCAGCGCGAGCGCGCCGCCCTCTTCCTGGAGGGCCAGGGCTGGGGCTACGGCGGCGCGGTGGACATCGCCCCCGTCGAGCCGTGGAACGTCCCCGGCCGCTACGGCTGGGTCGGCGGCACCGGCACCACGGCCCACCTCGTCCCCGCCGCGCGCCCCGCCGACGGCAAGGTGACCGTCCTGCTGACCCAGGTGTCGATGACGAGCCCGACGCCGCCCCCGCTGATGCGCGCCTTCTGGCGGGCGACGGCGTAAGGAAGCGCGGGGGCGTAGGGGGGCGCGGGGGCGTAGGGAGGCGGGGGACGTATGGAGGCGGGGGGCGGGGCCGGCTACGCCCGCAGTCCCCGCAGCAGCAGGTCCAGGACCGCGTCGAACTCGTCCTCCACTCCCGGCCGCGTCCACTCCCGTGCGTAACAGGGGTCGTGGAAGCGGCCGGTGGCGTGGAAGAGGGCCCGGGCCGTGGCGGCCGGATCGCCCGTCGTGAACGCGCCCGTGGCGACGCCCGCCTCGACGATCCCGGTCAGCTGGCCGGTCAGCTCGTCGACGTGCGCGCTCACCGCCTCGCCGTTCTCCTCGGCGAGGACCGAGTACGTGGCGAACAGCTCCGGGTCGTCGCCCGCCTTGTGCCGCTTGGCGGCGAACAGGGTCTGGAACCAGTCCCGCAGCCGCTCCTCGGGGGCCCGGTCGGCGGCGGCGACACCGGCCAGGGCGTCCGAGGTGCGGTCCAGCCACCGCTTGGTCACCGCCTCGCGCAGCGCCGCCTTGGTGCGGAAGTGGCGGTAGACGCTGCCGTGGCTGACGCCGAGCGCGCGGGCCACGTCCACCACGGTGGCCTTGGCCGGGCCGTGGCGGCGCAGCACCTCCTCGGTCGCCGCGAGGATGCGCTCGGCGGTCAGGGTCTCGGTGGTGGGTGACATGTCATAGACCGTACCTGGAGGGATGTCCGGCGGCGCCGGAGCGGTGACCGGTGACGGCGGCGCCGGAGCGGTGACCGGTGACGGCGGAAGCCGCGTCCGGCGCCGTGGGGGTCCGCGCCCGGTGCCGTGAGGGTCCGTGCCCGGTGCTGGCGGGGGCCGGGTCCGGTGGCGGCGGAGTCCGGGTCCGGTGGCGGCGGAGTCCGGGGCCGGTCCGCCGGGGGCCGGGTCCGGTACGGACCGGAGCAATGACCCGTACCGCCAGAGCCGTGCCCGGTGCTGGCGGGGGCCAGTCCGGTGGCGGCGGAGTCCGGGTCCGGCCCCTCGTGGGCCGGGTCCGGTGCGGACCGGAGCAGTGACCCGTACCGCCAGAGCCGTGCCCGGTGCCGCCGCCGGAAGGCGCGCCCGTACCGCTGGAGCCGGGACCGGTGCGGACCGGAGCCGTGACCGCCGCAGCCCGGCACAGCGCCCGTCGCCACCCGAGCCGGGCGGACGCCACGGCACTGCACGGTGCCCGTCGCCACCCGAGCCAGGCGGACGCCACGGCACTGCGCGGTGGTCGTGGCCGCCCGAGCCAGGCGTGGCCCGGGCACGGTGCTCAGCGCTCGCTGTCGAGCATCGCCATCTGCGCGGGCGCGTACCGCTCGCCCGCGACCGCGTCGGCGGGGACGGCGGCCTCGATCGCGGTGAGGTCGGCCTCGGTGAGGGTCACGTCCAGGGCGCCCAGCGCCTCGTTCAGCCGCTCGCGGGTGCGCGCGCCGACGAGCGGGACGATGTCCTCGCCGCGGGAGAGCACCCAGGCGATGGCGATCTGCGCGACGGTGGCGCCCTTCTCCTCGGCGATCCGCCGCAGCGAGTCGACCAGGCCGAGGTTGTGCCGCAGGTTGTCGCCCTGGAAGCGGGGCGAGTGGGCGCGGAAGTCGGTCGCGGCGAACCGCTGGTCGGCGCTGACGCTGCCGGACAGCAGACCGCGCGAGAGCACGCCGTACGCCGTGACGGCGATGCCCAGTTCGCGCAGGGTCGGCAGGATCTCCTTCTCGGGGCCGCGCGAGATCAGCGCGTACTCGATCTGGAGGTCGGCGATCGGGGCGGTGGCGGCGGCCCGGCGGATGGTCTCGGCGCCGACCTCGCTCAGTCCGATGTGCCGGACCCAGCCCTTCTCGACCAGTTCGGCGACGGCGCCGACGGTCTCCTCGATCGGCACGTCCGGGTCGAGCCGGGCCAGGCGGTAGACGTCGAGGTGGTCGACGCCCAGGCGCTGGAGGGAGTAGGCGGCGAAGTTCTTCACGGCGGCGGGCCGGCCGTCGAAGCCGCCCCAGCCGCCGTCGGGGTCGCGCAGCGCGCCGAACTTCACGCTGAGCAGCGCGTTGTCGCGGTGCGCGGCGGGGGCGGAGCGCAGCGCCTCGCCGATGAGCAGTTCGTTGTGGCCCATGCCGTAGAAGTCGCCGGTGTCCAGGAGGGTCACGCCGGCGTCCAGGGCGGCGTGAACGGTGGCGATCGACTCGGCGCGGTCGGCGTCGCCGTACATCCCGGACATGCCCATGCAGCCGAGGCCGAGGGCGGAGACCTGGGGGCCGGTGGTTCCGAGGGTGCGGGTGTTCATCGTCATGCGTCCAGCCTGGCATGACAGCTGACAAATTTCAATATCTGTCATTCGATACTTGTCATTCGACGCCCGTCAGGGCGCGCCGGGCACTTTGGTCCAGACCTCTTGACGAAAGGTCTGGACCAGAGCACTGTCATGTCTGCGACATGACTTGCCCCTCACCGCACCCCACCGGGAGGCCCCGCATGATCCGCCGCAGACTCCGTCTGCTCGCCGCCGCCCTGGCGAGCGCGTGTCTCGCCCCGCTCGCCCTCTCCCTCGCACCCGCCGCCTCGGCCGCCCCCGCGCACTCCCCCGCCCCCGCCGCTTCCCCCGCCGCCGACACCTGCGCCGTGAAGTCCCGGCCCGCCGGCAAGGTCCTCCAGGGCTACTGGGAGAACTGGGACGGCGCCGCCAACGGCGTCCACCCGCCGTTCGGCTGGACCCCGATCACCGACTCCCGTATCGCCGCGCACGGTTACAACGTGCTCAACGCGGCCTTCCCCGTCATCCGCTCCGACGGGACGGCCCTGTGGGAGGACGGCATGGACAGCGGGGTGAAGGTGCCCACGCCCGCCGAGATGTGCGCGGCCAAGGCGGCCGGGCAGACGATCCTGCTCTCCATCGGCGGCGCGACGGCCGGCATCGACCTGAGTTCGCAGACGGTGGCGGACCGGTTCGTCGCGACGATCGTGCCGATCCTGAAGAAGTACAACTTCGACGGCATCGACATCGACATCGAGACCGGTCTGACCGGCAGCGGCAGCATCGGCCAACTGTCCACGTCCCAGGCCAACCTGATCCGCATCATCGACGGCGTCCTCGCCCAGATGCCGTCCAACTTCGGCCTGACGATGGCACCGGAGACCGCCTACGTGACCGGCGGCAGCATCGTCTACGGCTCGATCTGGGGCGCCTACCTGCCGATCATCAAGAAGTACGCCGACAACGGCCGCCTGTGGTGGCTCAACATGCAGTACTACAACGGCAGCATGTACGGCTGCTCCGGCGACTCGTACTCCGCGGGCACCGTGCAGGGCTTCACCGCCCAGACGGAGTGCCTGAACAAGGGCCTGGTGATCCAGGGCACCACGATCAAGGTGCCCTACGACAAGCAGGTCCCGGGCCTGCCGGCCCAGTCCGGCGCGGGCGGCGGCTACATGTCGCCCTCGCTGGTCTCCCAGGCCTGGAGCCACTTCGGCGGCTCCCTCAAGGGCCTGATGACCTGGTCGGTGAACTGGGACGGCTCGAAGAACTGGACCTTCGGCGACAACGTGAGGTCCCTCCAGGGCCGCTGACCGCCACCGGCCGACAGCCGCCCGCCCTCCGGGCCGCGCCGCGCCACCGGGCCGGGCCGGCCCGATCCCCGGCAGCGAAACGCCCGCGCCCCGTACGACCGAGTCGTACGGGGCGCGGGCACAGGCACCGGGCCGGCGGGTCCGGGACGCGCCCCGGACCCGCTGAACAGCCGTGGGTCAGCAGCCCACCAGACGCTGCGCCAGGTAGCCCTCGATCTGGTCGAGGGACACCCGCTCCTGCTTCATCGAGTCGCGCTCGCGGACGGTGACCGCGTTGTCCTCGAGGGTGTCGAAGTCGACCGTCACGCAGAACGGCGTGCCGATCTCGTCCTGGCGGCGGTAGCGGCGGCCGATGGCGCCGGCGTCGTCGAACTCGATGTTCCAGTTCTGCCGCAGCGCCTGGGCCAGGCCCTTGGCCTTCGGGGACAGCTCCGGGTTGCGGGACAGCGGCAGCACCGCGACCTTCACCGGGGCCAGGCGGTGGTCGAGGCGCAGCACCGTGCGCTTCTCCATCTTGCCCTTGGCGTTGGGCGCCTCGTCCTCGACGTAGGCGTCGAGCAGGAAGGCGAGCATCGCCCGGCCGACACCGGCCGCGGGCTCGATGACGTACGGCGTCCAGCGCTCGCCGGCCTCCTGGTCGAAGTAGGAGAGGTCCTGGCCGGAGGCCTTGGCGTGGGCGCCGAGGTCGTAGTCGGTGCGGTTGGCGACACCCTCGAGCTCGCCCCACTCGCTGCCGCCGAACTGGAAGCGGTACTCGATGTCGGCGGTGCGCTTGGAGTAGTGGGAGAGCTTCTCCTTGGGGTGCTCGTACCAGCGCATGTTCTCTTCACGCAGGCCGAGACCGGTGTACCAGTTCCAGCGCTGCTCCATCCAGTATTCCTGCCACTGCTCGTCCTCGCCCGGCTTGACGAAGAACTCCATCTCCATCTGCTCGAACTCGCGGGTGCGGAAGATGAAGTTGCCCGGCGTGATCTCGTTGCGGAAGGACTTGCCCATCTGGGCGATGCCGAACGGCGGCTTGCGGCGCGAAGTGGTCTGCACCTGGGCGAAGTTGGTGAAGATGCCCTGGGCGGTCTCCGGGCGCAGGTAGGCGACGGAGCCGGAGTCCTGGGTGGGGCCGAGGTGGGTGGAGAGCAGACCGGAGAACTGCTTGGGCTCGGTGAACTGGCCCTTGTTGCCGCAGTTGGGGCAGTTGAGGTCGGCGAGGCCGTTCTCCGGGGCGTGCCCCTTCTTCTCCTCGTACGCCTCTTCCAGGTGGTCCGCGCGGAACCGCTTGTGACAGGCGGTGCACTCGGTCAGCGGGTCCGTGAAGGTGGCGACGTGACCGGAGGCCACCCAGACCTCGGGGGCCAGGATCACGGACGAGTCGATGCCGACCACGTCCTCGCGGGACGTCACCATGTAGCGCCACCACTGGCGCTTGAGGTTCTCCTTGAGCTCGACACCCAGCGGCCCGTAGTCCCAGGCGGCGCGCTGACCGCCGTAGATCTCACTGCAGGGGAATACGAAGCCACGGCGCTTGCTCAGGCTGACGATGGTGTCGATCTTGTCGGCGGCCACGGTGCTCTCTTCATTACGACGACGTTGACTGACTGGTGCGGCGCGAAGCGCCTCGATGGGGGGTGGTGGTCGGGAGACGGGCGGGCGAAGCGAGACGCTTCAGAGCGAATGCTTCAGAGTACCGGCGCAGGTCGCCCCTCAATCAAATCGGTGCCGGTTACGGGGCCTTCCGGGGCCGTTCCGGGACCTCTCACCGGGATTGTTGACAACGGTTTCCATTTTTGTTGAAAATGAGTGTCATGAACGTACGACGACGCCTCATATCCGGGACCGCGGTCGCGGCGGCCACCGCCCTCGGCCTCGGTGGCCTGACCGCCTGTTCCTCCGCCGACGCCGCGGCGGGCAACACGGACAAGTACGACGTCGTCGCGTCGTTCTATCCGATGGCCTTCCTCGCCGAGCGCATCGGCGGCGACCACGTCCACGTCACCAGCCTCACCGAGCCCGGCCAGGAACCCCACGACCTGGAGATCAGCGCCCGCCAGACCGGGCAGCTGGAGGACTCCGACGCCGTCCTCTACCTCAAGGGCCTCCAGCCCGCCGTCGACAAGGCCGTCGACCAGTCGGGCCCGAAGACGCGGATCGACGCCGCCGCCCTCACCACGCTGGAGGAGCACGGCAACGAGGTCGGCGGCCACGCCACCGCCCACGACGACCACGAGGGCGAGGAGAGCGGCGGCAAGGACCCGCACGTCTGGCTCGACCCGGTGCGCTACGCGCAGATCGCCGAAGGCGTCGGCAAGGCCTTCGAGAAGGGCGACCCCCGGCACGCGGCCGACTACCGCAAGAACACCGCCGCCCTGGTCGCGCAGCTGAACGACCTGGACAAGCAGTTCCGGGACGGCCTCGCGCACACCAAGAGCAAGGTCTTCATCACCACGCACGCCGCCTTCGGCTACCTCGCCGAGCGCTACGGCCTGACCGAGGAGGCCATCAACGGCCTGGACCCCGAGTCCGAGCCGAGCATCGCCCGGATCAGGGACCTGGAGCGGATGGCCAAGGCCGACGGCGTCACCACCGTCTTCTACGAGACCCTCGTCAGCGACAAGACCGCCAAGACGGTCGCCGGCGACGCGGGCCTGCGCACCGACGTCCTCGACCCGATCGAGGGCATCACGAAGAAGTCCCGCGGCGCCGACTACCTCGCCGTCCAGCAGGCCAACCTCAAGGCCCTGCGCCAGGCCCTGGGCGCCCGATGAGCGCCACGGCGGGCACGGAAGGAGACGTGGGCGCCATGGGCGAGCCCGTCATATCCCTGCGCGGGGTGCGCGCCGACCTCGGCGGCCGTCCGGTGCTGCGCGGCATCGACCTCACCGTCCGCCGCGGCGAGGTGGTCGCGCTGCTCGGCGCCAACGGCTCCGGCAAGTCGACCGCCGTACGCAGCCTGATCGGCCAGGTGCCGCTCGCCGCCGGCGAGATCGAACTGTTCGGCACCCCGCGCCACCGTTTCCGCGAGTGGGCGCGGGTGGGCTACGTCCCCCAGCGCACCACCGCCGCCTCCGGCGTCCCGGCCACGGTCACCGAGATCGTCTCCGCCGGCCGCCTCGCCCGCACCCGCTTCGGCCTGTTCCGCAAGGCCGACCGGGAGGCCGTACGACGGGCCCTGGAGGAGGTCGGCATGGCCGACCGCGCCTCGGACTCCGCCTTCGCCCTCTCCGGCGGCCAGCAGCAGCGCGTCCTCATCGCCCGCGCCCTGGCCTGCGAACCCGAGCTGCTGATCATGGACGAGCCGATGGCCGGCGTGGACCTGGCCAGCCAGGAGGTGCTGGCCGGCACCCTGCGCGAGCAGGTCGCGGCCGGGACGACGGTCCTGCTGGTGCTGCACGAACTCGGACCCCTGGAGCCGCTGATCGACCGCGCGGTCGTCCTGCGCGACGGCTGCGTCGTCCACGACGGCCCCCCGCCCGAGGCCGTCGGCCAGCATGCCCTGCCCGGCCACGACCATGTACACCCCCACGCCGCCGCCGATCCGATCCGCACGGGACTGCTGAGCTGATGGAACTCCTGGACCACGCCTTCATGCAGCGGGCGCTGCTCGCCGCCGTCCTGGTCGGCGTCACCGGCCCCGCCATCGGCATCTACCTCGTCCAGCGCCGCCAGCCCCTGATGGGGGACGGCATCGGCCACGTCGCCATGACCGGCGTCGGCCTCGGCTTCCTGCTGAACACCTCGCCGGTGTGGATGGCCACCGCCGTCTCCGCCCTCGGCGCGGTCCTGATGGAACTGATCCGCTGGTACGGCCGCACCCGCGGCGACATCGCCCTCGCCATGCTCTTCTACGGCGGCATGGCCGGCGGCGTGATGTTCGTGAACCTGGCGCCCGGCGGCTCCAACGCCAACCTCAGCTCTTACCTCTTCGGCTCCCTGTCCACGGTCGCCCCCGAGGACGTCACGGCGATCTCCGTGCTGGCCGCGTTCGTCGTCGCGGTCACCCTCGGGCTGCGCCGCCAGCTGTTCGCGGTCAGCCAGGACGAGGAGTTCGCCCGGGTCACGGGACTGCCCGTGCGCGCCCTGAACCTGCTCGTCGCCGTCACCGCCGCGGTCACCGTCACCGTCGCGATGCGGGTCGTCGGCCTGATCCTGGTCTCCGCGCTGATGGTCGTGCCCGTGGCCGCCGCCCAGCAGCTCACCCGCTCCTTCGCCGCCACCTTCGCGATCGCCGTCGCCCTCGGACTCGGCTCGACCGTCGGCGGCACCGTCACCTCCTACTACCAGGACGTGCCGCCCGGCCCGACGATCGTGCTGCTGACCATCGCCGCGTTCCTCGTCCTCACCGCCCTGGCCACCCCGCTCGCCCGCCGCCGCGCCCGGGCCCTGGCCGCCGCCCGGCCCGCCGGGGACCCGGCGGAGTGTGCGATTCCGGCCACCCGGGAGCCGTCCGACGGGGTCGGCGTCTGACCGCCCGCCGCCCGGGCTGGCACAATGGCCCCGGCAGGCGCAGCGGATTGAGGAGGCAACCGGTGACCACCGCAGGACCGCCCGTGAAGGGCCGCGCCACCCGGCAGCGCGCCGCCGTCGCCGCGGCCCTCGACGAGGTCGACGAGTTCCGCAGCGCTCAGGAGCTGCACGACATGCTCAAGCACAAGGGCGACTCGGTGGGCCTGACCACGGTCTACCGCACGCTCCAGTCCCTCGCCGACGCCGGCGAGGTCGACGTGCTGCGCACCTCCGACGGCGAGTCCGTCTACCGGCGCTGCTCCACCGGCGAGCACCACCACCACCTCGTCTGCCGCGTCTGCGGCAAGGCCGTGGAGGTCGAGGGCCCGGCGGTGGAGAAGTGGGCGGAGGCGATCGCCGCGGAACACGGCTTCGTGAACGTCGCCCACACGGTGGAGATCTTCGGCACCTGCGCGGACTGCTCCGCGGGGTGAGCCTCGCCCGGCGAGGGGGTGAGCCTCGCCCGGCGAGCGCCGCGGGGGTGCTCGCCGGCTGGGGGGTGCGGGTCCTCGGTGGTCCCGTGACCGCCGTGGGGCGCTTGTAGGACGCGGGGTGCGGGTCCTCGGTGGCTGGGCGCGCAGTTCCCCGCGCCCCTTTCGGGGCGCGGGTCTCGGTTCGGGGGTCAGGCCTCCTCCGGGCGGCCCTCCATCGCGAGGAGCTGCTCGTTCGGGATGGCGCCGCCGAAGCGGCGGTCGCGGGAGGCGAACTCCAGGCAGGCCCGCCACAGGTCGCGGCGGTCGAAGTCCGGCCACAGCACGTCCTGGAACACCATCTCCGCGTACGCGCTCTGCCACAGCAGGTAGTTGGAGGTGCGCTGCTCGCCGCTCGGGCGCAGGAACAGGTCCACGTCCGGCATGTCCGGGTAGTACAGGTACTTCTGGATCGTCTTCTCGCTGACCTTGGACGGGTCCAGGCGGCCCGCCGCCACGTCCTCGGCCATCGCCTTGGCCGCGTCCGCCAGCTCGGCCCGGCCGCCGTAGTTCATGCAGAAGTACAGCGTCAGCAGGTCGTTGCCCTTGGTCTGCTCCTGTGCGACCTGCAGCTCCTTGGCGACCGACTTCCACAGCCGGGGCATCCGCCCCACCCAGCGCACCCGGATGCCCAGCTCGTCGAGCTGGTCGCGGGTCCTGCGGATGAAGTCGCGGTTGAAGTTCATCAGGAAGCGCACCTCGTCGGGCGAGCGCTTCCAGTTCTCCGTGGAGAACGCGTACAGGGAGATGTTGCGCACGCCGATCTCGATCGAGCCCTGGAGCACGTCCAGCACCCGCTCCGCGCCGACCTTGTGCCCCTCGGTGCGCGGCAGGCCGCGCTCCTTGGCCCAGCGGCCGTTGCCGTCCATGACGATCGCCACGTGCTCGGGGACCAGCTCGCCGGGGAGCTTCGGCGGCCGGGCCCCGGACGGATGCGGCTCCGGCGCCCGGTACTCGCGCCGCCGTCCCCCAAGGATCCCGCGTACGGCCATGTGCTCCTCGTCTCCCTTGCGTTGCTTACTTCTCGACGTACCTGAGCGAGCGCAGTCCGCGCTCCAGGTGCCAGTGGAGGTAGGCGGACACCAGCCCGCTGCCCTCCCGCACGAACCGCGGCTCGCAGGCGTCCGCCGTCGCCCAGTCCCCGGTGAGCAGCGCACCGAGCAGGGCGAGCGTCTGCGGTGAGGGTACGACACTGCCGGGCGCCCGGCAGTCGACGCAGACCGAGCCGCCGGAGGCCACCGAGAAGAACCGGTTGGGCCCGGGCATCCCGCACCGGGCGCAGTCGCCGAAGCTCGGCGCGTAGCCGTTGACCGCGAGCGAGCGCAGCAGGAACGCGTCCAGCACCAGATGCGGGGCGTGCTCGCCCCGGGCCAGCGTGCGCAGGGCGCCCACCAGCAGCAGATACTGCTGCACGGCCGGCTCGCCCTCGTGGTCGGTGAACCGCTCGGCGGTCTCCAGCATGGCGGTGCCCGCGGTGTAGCGGGCGTAGTCCGTGACGATGCCGCCGCCGTAGGGCGCGATGGTCTCGCTCTGCGTGCACAGCGGCAGCCCGCGCCCGATCAGCTCGCTGCCCCGGGCGAAGAACTGCACGTCCACGTGCGAGAACGGCTCCAGCCTGGCCCCGAACTTCGACTTCGTCCGCCGCACGCCCCGGGCCACCGCCCGCACCCGTCCGTGCCCGCGCGTGAGCAGCGTGATGATGCGGTCCGCCTCACCCAGCTTCTGGGTGCGCAGCACGATGCCGTCGTCGCGGAACAGGCTCATCGCGCACCTTCGCGGAACTGACTCATGCGCCCATTGTCGCGTACGCGGACAGGGGGCCGGACCAGATGCGGGGCAGGGGCGCGGGCGGGCGCCGGCGGCTCCCTTAGGGGAACCCACGGGGGTAAACCCCCTGAAGATCCGGGCAGTTGCCCGGATGTGGCGGACGGCCCCGATCGGTGAGGCTCGTCACATGACGCACTCCACACGCAGCCGTGTCCGCCGCGGCGCCGCCCTCGCCCTCGCCGGCGTCTGCGCCGTCGTCCTCGGCCTCACCGCCCCCGCCGCCACGGCCTCCACCGCCTCCGGCTCCGGCTCCGGCTCCGGCTCCGGCTCCGGCTCCGGATCTGCCGGCTCCCCCGGTCGCGACTCCCTGACCTGGTCGACGTGCGCGGGCGCGACCGCCCTCCCGCGCCAGCAGTGCGCCACCCTGAAGGTCCCCATGGACTACGCCGACCCGCACAGCCCGCTCATCGACATCGCCGTCTCCCGCGTCCCCAGCGAGAAGACCACCGCCCGGCGCGGAGTGCTGTTCCTGATCCCGGGCGGCCCCGGCAACTCCAGCCTCGACGACCCGTCCGGCAAGGGACAGAAGCTGCCGCAGGAGGTGCGCGACGCCTACGACCTGATCGGCTTCGCCCCGCGCGGCCTGGCCCCCTCCACCGCCGTCGACTGCGGCCTCGACCACGCCGACCTCGCCACCTCCCGGCTGCGCCCCTGGCCCGCCCCGGACGGCTCCATCGACGGCGACCTCGCCACCGCCCGCCGCATGTCCGACGCCTGCGCGCGCAACGGCGGCGAGCTGATCCGGCACCTCGGCACCGGCAACGAGGCCCGCGACCTCGACCGCCTGCGCGCCGCCCTCGGCGAACGGAAGATCTCCGCCTGGGGCGTCTCCTACGGCACGTACGTCGGCGCGGTCTACAGCCGGCTGTTCCCGCAGCGCACCGACCGGATCGTCCTGGACAGCAACGACAACCCCGATCCGGACCGCGTCAACCGCGCCTGGCTCGCCGCCCACGAGCAGGGCGTGGAGGACGTCTTCCCCGACTTCGCCGCCTGGGCCGCCGACCCCGCCAACCCGGACCGGGTGGCCGAGCGGGCCGCCGACGTACGGCCGCTGTTCCTGCGGCTCGCCGCCCGCCTCGACCGCGCGCCCCTCCCCTGGCCCGGCGCCAACCCCGAGGAGCTGAACGGCAACGTGCTGCGCCAGACCATGCTGGACAGCCTCTACGCCCCGGCCAAGTACCCGGCCCTGGCGAAGCTGATCCGGGCCGCGGAGCGGGGCACCGTGCCGCCCGCCCCCGCGAGCCCGCCGGAGGCCGTGCTCCAGAACGTCACCGCCGTCGCCGCCGGGACCATATGCGACGACGTCGCCTGGCCGCACGACGCCGCCGCGTACGAGAAGGACGTGGCCGCGAGCCGCAAGGAGTTCCCGCTGACCGCGGGCATGCCGCGCAACGCGATGCTGTGCGCCGCCTGGCCCTTCCCGCCGAAGGAGCCGCCGGTGCGCATCACCGGCGACGGTCCCGCCAACATCCTCATGGTGCAGAACCGGCGCGATGTCGCCACCCCGCTCAGCGGCGCGCTGAAACTGCGGGAGGCGTTCGGCGGGCGCGCGGTCATGGTGACCGTGAACTCCACCGGCCACGACGCCTACCTCGCCAACGGCAACGCCTGCGGCGACCGCGTCGTCTCCCGCTTCCTGGCGGACGGGACGCGCCCGGCGGCGGACCTGTACTGCCGCTGACACGCGGCCTCCGCTGCGGTGCGGGGCGCGTGACGCGGGCCGGGTCGGCCCGGCCGCGGAACGCGGGCAGGGTCAGCCCGGCCGCGGAACGCCGGCCTGGTCAGCCCCGCTGTGTGGCGCGGGACGGGTCGGCGCCGTCGTGTGGTGCGGGACGGGTCGGCGCCGGCTGACCGGCGCGGGCCGGGTCAGCCGCGGTCCACCATCCAGGTGCCGTCCTCCTCGTCGTCCACGCGCACCTCCAGCTCGCGCACGCCCATCCCCGCGTCCCACAGCTCCCGGAACCGCTTCATCCGGTCCTGGACGTGATCCTGGCGGGCGATGAGCCGGGTGCGGACGTTGACGTCGCGCAGGTCCTGGTCGATCTCGAAGGACGCCTCCTCGTCGTAGACGATGAAGTCGTTGGTGGTGCCGCGCTGGAGATGCGGAGGCAGCTCGGGCAGGACCGCGACGCGCACCTCGATGCGCAGCAGCTCCTGCTCCTCGCACAGCCGCAGCAGCCGGTCGTCCAGTTCGCGGGCGCTCTCCAGCAGGAACACCCGGCGCACGCTCACCCCGCGCTCCTCGATCGCCTCGTGCTGCGCCTGGAGGTAGCGGCTGGCGGGCTCGCTGTTCCAGAACTGGCGGTCGACGGAGGTGCTGGTGGCGCAGACGGACTGCTCGGCGGCGCGGGTCAGGGAGAGCATCCAGTCGTGGTTCTCGCCGGGGCACTCGGCGCTCAGATTGGTCAGGTCGCTCATGTGCCCGACCACCCGCTTCATCTCCAGGCGGACGAACGTGTAGAGGATCGGCGGCTGGGGCGCCAGCACCTCGGCGAAGCTCTTGGCCAGCTCGGGCACGCTGTCGATGCGGACCCGGTCCGGCCCGGGGTAGGGGTCGGCGGGGCGCGCCACCTCGGCGACCCGGCTCTCCACCAGCTGCCCGATGTGCTCGGTGTGCCGGTTCAGCGCGCCGCGCAGTTCCTCGGACTGCCGGGTCAGGCCCGAGCGCAGTTCCTCGGACTGGCGGGTGAGGCCGCCGCGCAGTTCCTCGTCGTGCCGTTCGAGCCGCTGGAGGCTGTCGCGCACCGCGGCGGCGGTCCCGGTCAGCAGGTTCTCGGTGCGTCGGGTGTGCTCCTCCACCCGGCGGTCGAGGCCCAGGACAGCCTGGACGATCACCGCGGCGGCGGCGCACAGCAGCCCGGTCGCGAACTGCCGCAGTGGCGCGGTGTCCGGGCCGAGCAGCGCGGCGACGCCCCAGGCGAGGCCGCCGAGGACGACGCCGGCCGTCACCCGGCGGGTCCACCGGGACCGGTCGGCGTCCGCCGTGAGGGCTCGCCTCAGGCCGCCGGCGGCGGTGGGCGGTGATCCGCCCGGCGGCCTGAGGACCTCCGGTCCCGCTGTGGCCGCCGGTCCGGCCGTCTGCTCGGGCTGGGGTGACTGTGCCGTGCTCATCTCGCTTCTCCCCCCGTTGGGATACGCGTCGGAATCGGGATGCGGGGACGTGCGTGACCTGGTCGGGCGTCCGCTCAGGGAGCCGGCTCCACCTCCCGGTACAGCGCGGGAACGGCGTGCAGGGCGAGCTGGTCGCGGATGCGCTGCACCAGCGTCCGCCACTGCCGGGTGAAGCCGGGCCGCTCCTCCAGCGCCTCCCACAGCGGGGCCAGTGCGGCGGCCACCCGGGCCCGTGGCATCCACAGGTGCAGCAGGTGGTCGACGGCGGGGCGGAGCGTGGTGAGGACGGCGGGGCGGTCCTCGGCGCCGGGTCTCGTGCGGGCGGGCGGCGCCCCGGAGCCGAGGGCGATGCCGTCGAGCATGCGGACCACGGTGGTCAGCAGCCAGTCGTGCAGGGCGAGGTCGTCGCAGAGCCCGGCGATCTCGGCGCTGTCGGTGCCCTCGGGCACCCTGAGCCGTACCGTGCGCAGCTCGTCCTCGGCGAGGGTGAAGCGTTCGAGGGTGGGGCCGTCGCCGGGGTGTGCGGGCAGCGCGGCCCACCGCAGCCGGGTGGGGCGCGAGCGCAGCGGCGGGCAGTGGTCGAGCAGCGGGTGGCGCAGCAACCGGGTGAGCAGCCCGTCGGCGATGAGCCCCACGTCGAGGTCGCCGGGCCGGCCGCCGTCGAGGACGCCCTGGGCGACCGCCTCGTGGGGCAGTTTGCCGAAGGGTTCCAGAACTCCGGGCCGTACCAGGTAGTGGCCCCAGGGCCGGCGCTGGTCGGGGCCGGTGGCGGGGAGGCGGAAGTAGGCGGAGGTCTGCAGGACGCGGCCCTCGGTGAGGGCGGCCCGGGCGGCGACGGTGCCGACCGCGCGGACCCGGGCGCCGTTGGCGCTGGGCAGCGGGCAGTCGACGCCGGTGAGGGTGTCGGGCGAGCGGGCGTAGAGGTTGGGGCGTTCGGAGAGCAGGACGCGTTCGTCGGCGCGCAGGCCGAGGAGCTGGGCGGCGGCGCGGATGTCGAGCGCCTGCCGGGTGGGCAGCAGGCAGGTGCGGATCTCGCCGCAGGCGAGTACGGCGCTCGGTGCGCTCTCCTCCACTCCCGGCCCCGCCATGTCAGGGCCCCGCGTAGAAGACGTAGGAGACCCGGTCGGCGACCGAGTCGGGCACGGGCACGCCCTCGTGGGCGGAGCGTTCGGCGATCTGGCGCAGCGCCGCCGTGTCCACCTCGGTCTGGTCGAGGACGACGCGGACGGCGTGCTCGACGGGCAGGAACCGGTTGGGCAGCACCGAGCAGGTCCGGTAGGCGGCGAACGGGTCCGCGCGGGCGTTGAGCCGGACCAGCGAGGGCAGCTCGTCCCAGTCGTCGGGGAAGTCGCCGCCGGGGTGCGGATCGGGGGTGAAGAGGGGTTCGCCCTCGGCGCGCAGCAGTCCGAGCCGGGCGAGCTGCCACACGGCGGCGAGGAAGGGGCAGGACCAGGTGCGGCGCCCGTCGGCGTCCTCGCTCCACAGTTCGACGTCGAGGAAGACGGAGTGGCGGCGGGCGGCGGTCTCCTGGGGCGGCTGCCAGGCGGCGGCCGGTTTCATCGCCTGCGGGGCGCGGGCCACGGGGCTGCGCTCGCCGTTGGCCAGCCAGCCGGTCTGGGCGGCGGGCGGGCGGTTGCCGTAGCTGCCGGGCGGCGGCGACTCGACGATGCGGGCGGCCACCGCCTGGGCGACGGGCACCGTGCCGGTGACGGCGCAGCCGGACTCGCGGGCCAGGTAGTCGATCTCGAGTCCGGCCCGGTCGGCCTCGGCGAGCAGCAGCGGGACGAGTTCGGCGGGGCTGGAGAAGCGCGTGAAGTAGTCGTCGATGAGGAAGCAGGTGCTGATCCGGGGGCGGCGGCCGCCGGCGCGGGCCTCGGCGGCGGCGCGGGCGGCCGCCACCCAGGGGCCGACCTGGGCGAAGTGTTCGCGCAGCCGGCGCGGCCCGGCCTCGAAGTCCTCCATGTAGAGGTGCCCCAGCTCCAGGGAGAGGTGGGACAGCGGCACCGACTGGGTGCGCGGTTCGGCGGTCGTCTCGCGGAACACTGCCTCCGTCATCGCCGCCCTCCGTAAGGCCGGTTCATGGCCGCCCCCAGTAGGAGTCGTCGGTCAGCCGCCGGGCGATCTCCTCCAGGGCCTCCAGCGTCTCCTTGTTGGCTATCTGGGTGGAGAGCACGTCCTCCTCGGTGATGAGCTGCTCGCGCCACTGGAGGATGGGCTCCAGGGGGACGATGCCGAGGACGACGCTGTCGCCGATGCGCTGTTCGGCGGCGAGCCGGCGCAACGTCTCGTCGCAGGCCTGCATCCAGGCGGCCTGGGCGGGCGAGCCCTGCGCCCACACCGGCGACTCGGGGTCGGGCACGGCGGCCCGGACGAAGCGGATCGCGGCGCGCAGCGCGTCCTCGTCGTGGCCGCGCTCCACGCCGCCCTTGATGATGCCGTGCGCCTTGTGGACCAGTCCGGCGGCGGCGATCACGTGCTGGCGGGTCCAGCGGTGGAAGACCAGCCAGCGGAAGGGGACGTTGCGCATCCGGGGGTGGGCGGTGGCCGCGAGGACCATGTCGACGGCGTAGCTGCGGCCGGCGCTGAGGTCGACCACGATCAGGTCGAACTCGCCGTTGAGCCGCAGCAGCAGGTCGATGCAGCGCTCCAGGGCCTCCTCGCCGGTGGCGAACTCGCCGCCGCCGGCGTCGCCGGGGAGCAGGACGAGGCGGCCGGACTGGTTGGGCCGGGCGCGCAGCAGCGGGTGCTCGGTCTGCCGCCAGACGTCGATCCGGACCGGTTCGGCGATCTCGCCCTCCAGATAGGAGTGCAGTCCGCGTTCCTCGGCGCCGCGCATCGCGCTGGGCACGTCGAAGACGGCGGCGGCGGTCGGCGAGCCGAAGTCGAAGTCGACGTAGGCGACGTGGTCGCCGGTGAGGGCGCGCTGGTAGGCCAGGTTGGCGCTGGTCACCGAGCGGCCGGTGCCTCCCTTGTCGGAGGCGGCGAAGACGAGCACGGCTCACACCTCCTGTGTCGCGGCGCCCCTGGCCTGGGCCAGGGTGTCGAGTTCCTGGAGCACGGGCAGGGCGAGCGCGAAGGCGGTGGCGGGCCGCTCGTCCAGGAGGACGCGGGCGCGGTCGAGGCGGCTTTCGATGCTGCGCATGGTCCGGGCCCGGTTGCCGTCCCCGGTGGCGGACGCCTCCAGTTGCTCCTTGCCGAACAGGTGGGTGGCCTCGCTGAGCAGGTCCCGGGCCAGCTGGGCGAGTTCGGGGCTGCGGATGGGCTGCTGTTCGTAGAGGTTGCGGGCGGCGACGAGGCATTCGGTGAGGCGCTCGGTGATGCTCCAGGACAGCCGGGGGCCGACGCCGCGCGCCTCGGGGTAGACGGCCCGGACGTCGTCCCAGAGTTCGAGGCCGTCGCCCTCCTGGATGCGCCGGTCCCACAGGTGCTCGAAGACCTGTTCGGCCAGGCGCAGCAGGCGGTCCTGGGCGTCGATGTTGCGGGAGAGCGTGGCGAGCTGGACGGTCCGCTTGAGCAGCTGGGCGGAGAAGTCGGTCATCCGCCACAGGAGCAGTCCGCCGGAGCGGTCGGAGCCGGCCAGCGGCATGGTGACGCCGGAGCTGTGCATACGGAGGATGGGGTCCTCCTTGGTCATCCGGCTGGTGACCCGGCCGCGGTCGGCCAGGCGCTCCATGATGGCGACGGTGCGGGTGAGGTCGTCGTCGGTGGCCTTCCGGCGGATCAGGTCGTGCACGAGGATGGCGGCGACGGTCAGCGAGAAGTACTCGGACTCCAGGCGCAGTCCGGTGGTCTGCCAGGGCAGGTCCTCCAGCGGCCAGCGTTCGCTGCCGAAGCGGGCGACGGCCGACCAGTACTGCTGGCTCAGCTCCCAGCGCAGGCGCAGCGCCTCGGCGAGTTTCTGCTGGTCGGCGTCGAGCAGGCCGAGGGTGAGGGTGCGCTCGGAGAACAGGTCCTGGATGCCGTCGAGGGCGACCACGGTGAAGTACACGTACGGGAGCCGGTCGGCGATGCCGTCGGGCTGGCCGGGGACCTCGGTGTCCAGGTCGGTGATCTTGGGCGCGTCCTGCACCACGCCCCAGGCCCAGCCGCACTCGAAGAGCTGGGTCTCGTCGCGGATGCTCTCGTCGACCTGGATGCCGCGGCTGAGGCTCTCGATGATGGTGGCGCGCAGGGGGCGGAACCGGCGGGAGAACTGCTGCAGGACGGCCCGCTCGGACTGTCTGTTCTGCCCGATGACCTGGATCAGCCGGCGGCCCTGTTCGGACTCGGCGTCGAAGACGTTGACCGTGAAGGAGCGCAGCAGGCTGATCATCGCGGAGGTCAGCCGGGCGTTGGTGGCCTCGCGCAGTTCCGCGATGGCCCGCAGCACCTCGGGGCGGCTGGTGGTGCCCTCGTAGACCTTGAGGAAGCCGAGGGTGGCCAGGCAGAGCGTGACGGACATCGAGTAGGAGTCGACGACGCCTAACTGACTCTGCTCATACGTGAGTTCGAGCTTGGGGTCGGACGGTTTGAAGTAGTGGCCGCCGGCGAAGGTGGGGCTGTCGTCCGGGCCGGTGTGGGTGCGCATGAACTGGGTCAGCGCGGTGATCAGGTTGGGCGGGATCTCCAGCCGGCTGCCGACCCCCTCCAGGGCGCGCAGCACGTCCCGTTCGGTGGTGTCGGGCTGGTCGAGGCGGAAGGCGGGGACCTCGGTGGCGGGGTACAGCAGGCAGAGCAGGCGCTCGGCGTCGGCGACGCTGCTCAGCCCGTCGGTGGCCTCCAGGACGAGCTTTCCGTCGTCGAACGAATGCCGGGCCATGGCCCGCCAGATGTCCAGCAGATGCTGCCGTGGCTTGATCTGCATCCCCGCACCCCTCGTACAGATCCCGATGCCTGCCTTGAACCGCTCCCCGCCCCCGCCCCGTCATGGTCCCCGTTCCCAGGGGGCGGCAATCTCCCTCCTAGGGGACGGCGACCTCCGAATTCCGCCGCCCCAGGGCGAGCAGCATGCCCTCGTGGCCGGGCCGCACGACGTGGTCGAGATCGTGGATCTCCAGCTCGGCGCTGAAGGGGGCCAGGCTCTCGGTGGCCACCGCCTTGTTCACCCGGTAGGCGGGGTAGCGGTGCTCGCCGACGTCGTAGCCGACGGACTCCTTCATGAAGGCGACGGCGAAGGGCGCGTCCTGCTCCAGCGCGTTCATGAAGCAGGACACGCCGCGCGCGAACTCCTCGGGGCACTCGGACATGGAGTCGGCGACGAAGAACATCGTCCCGATGTCCCAGCGGCGCTGTCCGTCGAGGTCGAACAGGTTGAGCCGCTCGACCCGGACGATCTCGCTCACCCGGCCCCTGGGCTCGACGTCCCGGTAGGCGGGGCCTTCCCTGAGCACGTCCCAGAACGCGTCCCAGGCGAGGTCGAAGCCGGCCGGGGAGGTCTGCTTCTCCAGGTACTCGACGTTCGGCTCGGCGTATTCGAGCAGCAGGACCTTGGCGCACCAGGGGAGCATGGAGAGCGCCGGGTAGAGGTTCGCGCCGGCCCCGACGTCGACGCCGCGCAGCGACCGCGGGGCGACGTCGGCGAGACACCGGCCGAAGTGGTCGCGCAGCAGCCGCACGATCTGGAGGTCCGCCTCCAGCGGCGTGCGGTAGTTGTTGTCGACGTACACCTCTGGATCGAACTTCGACCAAGGGGCGTCAGCGTTGCGATCCATCATCACCCTGCCGCGTTCCGTTCGTCTTCCGAGCAAGTCCGTGTGCCGTTCGCGAGCCATGGACATCGGCGAATGAAGCGGCATCCCCGTTCCCCGCACGGTAGGCCCACGAGGGGAGCGCAGAAAGCCGGGAACGCGCCACTCCCCATGTGCAGGGGGCACCCGGGCGCATGTCAGCACATCTGGGCGCACACGCTAACTCGCCCTTGCATATGAGGAGTTGGGCGGCCCACTCTAGCGAGAACGAGCCACCGGCCGCTACCGAACCTCGACTCCTCCCTTCGGGTTACGCCGGTGTCCGTCGCGTTGACGCCTGTACGTCCGACTGGGGGTGGCGAATGACAGCCGAGCCGATGGAACGATCCCTGGAACGCCCTTCGGACCGCCGCGAGCGGCTCGCGGCACAGGCGCCGTTCCCCGAACCCCGGCCGCCGGTCCTGCGCACGGCCCGGGAGTCCGATCTGCCCGAGCTGCAGCGTCTTGACGAGGAGGTCTTCCAGGAGGTCGCCTATCCGGGCTTCCTGCTGCGCCAGCTCTTCGACATGTACGGCGAGCACTTCCTGGTCCTGGACGACGGCGCCGGCCGGCTGCGCGGCTATGTGCTGGCCGGCACCACGGCGCTGGACCGCGACAGCTGGATCCTCGGCCTGTGCGTGACCCACGACCGCCGCCGCAACGGATTCGGCCGGGAGCTGATGGTCGAGGTGCTGGCCCGGCTGCGGCGCGGCGGGATCGAGCGGGTCCGGCTCACCGTGGAGCCCGCCAACCGGGCCGCGATCCTGCTCTACCGCTCGCTGGGCTTTCGCCCCGAGGAGCCGGACGGTGGCCTGCGCCGGGACTACTTCGGGCCCGGCATGGACCGCCAGGTGCTGCGTCTGGAGCTGACGCCGGCCCGCTGAGGCCGCCCGCCCCACGCCGTCGAAATCGCACCCCGAGGAACCGGCCGGGGCTCAGGACGGCGTGCGGGCCGCCGCCAGCAGGCGGCTCACGTCGTCCGCGCAGATGGTCAGCGCCGCCCCGACGGTGGCGAGGGCGTCGCGTTCGGCCGGGGTGTACGGGCCGTCCGCGAGGGCGATCCGGGCGGCCTGGAGCAGGATCGACTCACGGCCGGCGGCGGCCAGGTGCGGGGCCAGCGGGTCCAGCGCCTCGTGCAGCTCTATGGCCAGGCCCGTGGCGCAGGCCTGCTCCTCGTAGACCCGGCCGGTGTCCGCGTCCAGCGCCTCCACCAGGGCCGCCAGCTGCTCCTCGGAGCAGTCGGCGACCCCGGCGGCGCGGGCGGCGGCCGCCGCGGTCTCCAGCGCCGTACGGGAGCCGGCGCCGCCCGCGCAGAGCACGGCGAGGGCGACGGTGTGCACGGCGTCGCGGAGCATCGCGGAGAAGCGGCTGGTGGTCGGATGGTCCAGGGCGTCGGTGCCGAAGTGGCCGCGGCAGGCGGCGCACTCCACGACCGGTCCGGCCGCGCCGCGCGGCAGCACGGGCATCCCGAGGACGGTGAAGCGCCGCTTGCCGCTCAGTCGCTGGTAGTTGCGGTCGCCGCCGCAGCCGGGGCAGAAGAACTCGCCGTCGCCGACCGGCGTCCACGAGGTGCGGGTGCCCAGGATGCGGGCAAGCCCGGCGGCACGGCCGTTTCGTCCCCGTACTGGCAGCACGTCGCACCTCCGTAACCTCGCGGCAACATCGCCGCGCTGGCGTGATGTTAGCCACATCGGTGAGGCTGAGTCAGTACCCCGGACGAGACCTTTCCGTGACCTGGCCGGTTACCGATGCCGTGAAGAACGGGCTCCGGCCGCCCGTGGAGGCGGCCGGAGCCCGGAAAGCACCGGTCAGTGCGGTCAGCGCGCGGCGCGGTTGACGGCCGAGACGACCGCCTTCAGCGACGCACGTGTCGTGTTCGCATCGATGCCGATGCCCCACAGGACCTTGTCCTCGATCGCGCATTCGATGTACGAGGCGGCCAGCGCGGAGGCGCCCTCGCTCATCGTGTGCTCCTGGTAGTCCAGCAGGCGTACGTCCACGCCGATGGAGTGCAGGGCGTCGAAGAACGCGGAGATCGGGCCGTTGCCGGAGCCGGTCAGGACGGTGTCCTCGCCGTCCACCTGGGCCTCGACGGTCAGGCTGTCCACGCCGTCGGTGTCGGTGGTGGACTGGCCGTTCTTGACCTGGATGCGGCCCCAGGGGTTGTCCGGGTTGGGCAGGTACTCGTCCTGGAAGACCGACCAGATCTCCTTGGGCGTGACCTCGCCGCCCTCGGCGTCCGTCTTGGCCTGGATGATCTTCGAGAACTCGATCTGCATCCGGCGCGGCAGGTCCAGCTTGTGGTCGTTCTTCAGGACGTAGGCGATGCCGCCCTTGCCGGACTGGGAGTTGACGCGGATGACGGCCTCGTAGGAGCGGCCGACGTCCTTGGGGTCGATGGGCAGGTACGGCACGGCCCACTCGATGTCGTCGACCGTGACGCCCTTGGCCGCGGCGTCGGCCTCCATGGCGTCGAAGCCCTTCTTGATGGCGTCCTGGTGGGAGCCGGAGAAGGACGTGTAGACCAGGTCGCCCACGTACGGGTGGCGCGGGTGGACCTCCATCTGGTTGCAGTACTCCCACGTACGGCGGATCTCGTCGATGTCGGAGAAGTCGATCTGCGGGTCGACGCCCTGCGAGAACAGGTTCATGCCCAGGGTGACCAGGTCGACGTTGCCGGTGCGCTCGCCCTGCCCGAACAGGCAGCCCTCGACGCGGTCGGCGCCGGCCATGACGGCCAGCTCGGCGGCGGCGACGGCCGTGCCGCGGTCGTTGTGCGGGTGCGCGGACAGGCAGACGTACTCGCGGCGGGACAGGTTGCGGTGCATCCACTCGAAGCGGTCCGCGTGCGTGGAGGGGGCGGACCGCTCCACCGTGGCGGGCAGGTTGAGGATGATCTCGCGGCCCGGGCCCGGCTGGTAGACGTCCATGACCGCCTCGCAGACCTCCAGCGCGAAGTCCAGCTCGGTGTCGGTGAAGATCTCCGGGCTGTACTGGTAGCCGAATTCCGTCTCCGGGCCCAGCAGCTTCTCGGCGTACTCCATCACCAGGCGGGTGCCGTCGACGGCGATCTGCTTGATGTCGTCCTTGGAGCCGCGGAAGACGACCCGGCGGAAGACCGGCGCGGTGGCGTTGTACAGGTGGACGGTGGCCCGCCGGGCGCCCTTCAGGGACTCCACGGTCCGCTCGATCAGGTCCTCGCGGGCCTGGGTCAGTACGGAGATCGTGACGTCGTCCGGAATCGCGCCCTCCTCCTCGATGATGGAGCGCACGAAGTCGAAGTCGGTCTGGCCGGAGGCCGGGAAGCCGACCTCGATCTCCTTGTAGCCCATCTTGACCAGCAGGTCGAACATCGCGCGCTTGCGGGCGGGCGACATCGGGTCGATCAGGGCCTGGTTGCCGTCGCGCAGATCGGTGGACAGCCAGCGGGGGGCGGCGGTGATCCGCTTCTCGGGCCAGGTGCGGTCGGGGATGTCGACCTGGTCGTAGCGGCCGTACTTGTGGACCGGCATGGGGCTGGGCTGCTGGCGGTTGACCATGGTGGCGTGGGCTCCTCGGGAAGTCCGCAGGGTGCGGGGCCGGAAAGGCGGCCGACGGCGCAACGCCAGACTCCGCGGGGAGGGGGTCGGCCTCGACTACAGGCCCTCGCCGCGGCAGCTAAGGAGAAGCAGCCCGAAAAGCATGATGCTGTGCACCTTAGCCGAGCCGCGCCGGACGCGCGGGCCTCGTCCAGTATGCGAAACCGGGGGGACGAACCGGACAAAACGTGTGCGAGGTCACGCCGGCCGGCCGCCGGGATCACCCCGGGGTCACTCCACGCAACCGCCCTTTACCCTGCGCGGCCGTCCCGCAACCGCCTTGACCCGGTATTTCACCAATCAAGGTTGCAGGTAGTGACATTGGCGTAACGCAGTGCAATGGTCGAAGCATGACGACGACTCACGGGGGCTTCGAGCCCGTCTTCTGCACCATCGTCCCGCCGCACGTCCTCGACCGCCTCGCCCGCAACGAGGACCCCGCGCTGCACGGCCCGGCGCGCCGCACCCTCCAGCGCGACGCCATGGAGCGCACCCGGCGCCATCTGACCACCGTCACCGGCGCCGCCGCCGTGACCCCGCCCGCCGGCAAGCAGGCCGGCCAGCCGCACCGCACGGTCTACGACGCCGGACACGGCACCGACCTGCCCGGCCGCAAGGTCCGCTCGGAGGGGCAGCAGCCGGGCAAGGACGCCAGCGTCAACCGCGCCTACTCCGGCCTCGGCGCCACCTTCGAGCTGTATCTGAAGGCCTACAAGCGCGACTCCATCGACGGCCGCGGACTGCCGCTGGACGCGTCCGTGCACTACGACGAGAAGTACAACAACGCCTTCTGGAACGGCGAGCAGATGGTGTTCGGCGACGGCGACGGCGAGATCTTCCTCGACTTCACCATCCCGGTGGACGTGATCGGCCACGAGCTGACGCACGGCGTCACCCAGCACACCGCCAACCTGGAGTACCAGGGCCAGTCCGGCGCGCTCAACGAATCGGTCTCCGATGTCTTCGGCTCGCTGATCAAGCAGTACACCCTCGGCCAGACCGCCGCCCAGGCCGACTGGCTGATCGGCGCGGGCCTGCTCGCCCCGCGCGTCACCGGCAAGGCGCTGCGCTCCATGAAGGCGCCCGGCACCGCCTACGACGACGACGTCCTCGGCAAGGACCCGCAGCCGGCCACCATGGACCACTACGTCCACACCGGCAGCGACAACGGCGGCGTGCACATCAACTCCGGCATCCCCAACCACGCCTTCTACCTCGCCGCCACCGCGCTCGGCGGCCACGCCTGGGAGAAGGCGGGCCAGATCTGGTACGACGTGCTGACCGGCGGCAAGCTCAAGTCGGACGCCCAGTTCGCGGACTTCGCCACCCTCACCGTCAAGGCGGCCCGGGAGAGGTACGGCGCGGGGGACGAACTCGAGGGCGTGAAGAAGGCATGGGAACAGGTAGGGGTGCGGACGGCGTGAATCCGTACTAGACACGGGGCCATGCGTATTCAGGTACGGCGTACGGGCGGGTTCGCGGGCATCGAGCGGCGCGCCGAGGTGGACGTCACCGGGCGGCCCGACGCCCAGGAGTGGCGGTCCCTGGCCGAGAAGGTGCTGGCCGCGGGCCACAGCACACCGCCCGCGGTGGTCCCGGACGGCTTCAGCTACGAGATCACCGTGGACGGCCGCACGATCCGCGCCGCCGATCCCCGCCTCACCGAGGACCAGCGCGAGCTGATCTCCCGCGTGCTCAAGGAAGGAGCGTGACCAAGGGGCCACAGAACTGAGGGGAGAGGGTAACTCCCGCCGCGTGCAAGGGCGTTGACTTCCCCCGCCGACGGTACGGATGATCCGCGCATGGCCACTGACGCAGGCGTCCCGCCCAGCCCGCTCCCCCGGTTCCCGGACGGCTTCCTGTGGGGCGTGTCCACCTCGGCCCACCAGATCGAGGGCGCGGCCGACGAGCGCGAACCGTCCGTGTGGGACGCCTTCGCCGCCGGGCCGGGCCGGATCAGGGACGGCTCCACGGCGGCGGTCGCCTGCGACCACGTGCACCGGCACCGGGAGGACGTGGCCCTGCTGGCCGGACTCGGCGTGGACGCCTACCGCTTCTCCGTCTCCTGGCCCCGCGTCCTGGCCCCCGGCGGGCTCGACTTCTACGACCGGCTCGTGGACGACCTGTGCGCGGCCGGGGTGCGCCCCGTCCCCACCCTCTTCCACTGGGACCTGCCGGCCCGGCTGGACTGGCGGGAGCGGGACACGGCGGCGCGGTTCGCCGCGTACGTGACGACGGTCGCCGAACGGCTGGGCGACCGCGTCCACAAGTGGATCACCCTCAACGAGCCGGCCGAGCACACCCTGCTCGGCCACGCGCTCGGCGTGCACGCCCCCGGCGAGCGGCTGCTGTTCGACGCGCTCCCGGTCGCCCACCACCAGCTCCTCGCGCACGGCCTCGCGGTGCGGGCGCTGCGCGCGGCCGGGGCCCGCGACATCGGCATCGCCAACTCGCACGGCCCGACCTGGGCGGCGTCGCGGGCGGAGACGGACATGGCGGCGGCCGACTCCTACGACATCCTGCTCAACCGCCTCTTCGCCGATCCGCTGCTCCTCAGGCGCTACCCGTCCGGGCTCGGCGAGCTGATGCCGGGCGACGTGGCGGCGGACCTGGAGATCATCGCGGAGCCGTTGGACTGGTACGGGATCAACTACTACGCCCCCGCCCGCGTGGGCGCCCCGCAGGACGCGGAGACCGAGATCGGCGGGGTCCGCGTCCCCGCCGGGCTGCCCTTCACGCTGCGCGAGATCGAGGGGTACCCGGTCACCGACTTCGGCTGGCCGGTCGTCCCGGAGGGGCTCACCGAGCTGCTGACCGGCTTCCGCGACCGCTACGGCGACCGCCTCCCGCCCGTCGTCGTCACCGAGAACGGCTGCGCCTACGAGGGCCTGGACGACCAGGACCGGATCGCCTACCTGGACGGCCACCTGCGCGCCCTGCACCGCGCCCTGACGGCGGGCGTGGACGTGCGCGGCTACTTCGTGTGGTCCCTGCTGGACAACTGGGAGTGGGCGGAGGGCTACACCCGCCGCTTCGGCCTGGTCCACGTCGACTACGCGACCCAGAGGCGCACGCCGAAGGCCTCGTACGAGTGGTTCAAGGAGGCGTTGCGCGCCCAGCGGTGACCGGCGCGCGGGGCGTGGGCAGAGCGCGAGCGCGGGGTCCGGCGACGGCGCGTGTGGCAATTGCCCGTGTCCTTTGCCCGGCCGGGGCGTTGATCGGATGAGCGGGCCGGGTCGGCGGCGGACGGGCGTTCGCCCGGTGGAATGAAGCCGGAGACACGGAACGCCATATCGCAGTATGGTGCCCCTATGGCCACCAAGAAGATCACCATCACCGTCCCGGAGGAACTCGTGGAGGCAGCGCGCGGCCTCACCGACAACATCTCCGGGTTCGCCACGGAGGCGCTGGCGTCGAGGATCCGGCGTGAACTGCTCGCCGAGGATCTGCGGCGCCACCAGGAAGAGCACGGTGCGTTCACCGAAGAGGAGCTGGCGGAGGCGTTCGCCCGCCTCACCGGTGACGACGAAGCGGAACAGGAAGCTGCGTGACACACATCGCCACCCTTGTCCTCGACTCCGAGGGCCTCTCGGCCTGGATGGCCCAGGACCGGAAGACGGCGGCCTTGTTCAAGGCGCTGGAGATCAGCGGCGGGGACCTCGTCGTCTCCGCCAACACCATCATCGAGGTCTCCCACGGGGGAACCAGCATGGCCCGGCTGAACTGGGCCCTGTCGCGGACGAAGATCGAACCCGTCACCGAGCAGTCCGCCAAGGCGGCGGCGAAGCTCCTCAAGCAGGCCGGTCTGCACGGCCACAAGTACGCCATCGACGCCACCGTCGCCGAGACGGCCCTGCGCCAGCCGCCCCCGGTGGCGGTGCTCACCTCCGACGCCGACGACCTGCGCAAGCTCTGCGGTCCCCGGGTCAAGGTGATCCGCCTCTGAGGCGGCCCTCCCGGTCAGCCGAAAACACTTACGGCGTTGTCACCCGCCCGTCGTACCCTGGGAAGCGCGAGGCCGCCCTCAGCTGTGCGGCCGTGACGAGGAGGAATCGCAGGCGTCGAGCGCCGGCCCATGACTCAGACATCCGCAGCCAACACCCCCGCGCAGGGGCAGGCGAGAGCAGAGTTCACCGTCCCCGCCCAGCACCCCATGGTGACCGTCCTGGGGTCCGGCGACTCCCTTCTGCGCGTCATCGAGAAGGCCTTCCCGGCAGCCGACATCCATGTCCGGGGCAATGAGATCAGCGCGGTCGGCGACACGGCGGACGTCGCCCTGATCCAGCGCGTGTTCGACGAGATGATGCTGGTGCTCCGCACCGGGCAGCCGATGACGGAGGACGCAGTGGAACGCTCGATCGCCATGCTCAAGGCGAGCGAGAACGGGGAGAGCGACGGCCAGGAGACCCCGGCCGAGGTGCTGACGCAGAACATCCTGTCCTCGCGCGGCCGCACCATCCGCCCCAAGACGCTCAACCAGAAGCGCTACGTCGACGCGATCGACAAGCACACGATCGTCTTCGGCATCGGCCCCGCCGGTACCGGCAAGACCTACCTGGCGATGGCCAAGGCGGTGCAGGCCCTGCAGTCCAAGCAGGTCAACCGCATCATCCTGACCCGCCCGGCGGTCGAGGCCGGCGAGCGCCTCGGCTTCCTGCCGGGCACGCTCTACGAGAAGATCGACCCCTATCTGCGCCCGCTGTACGACGCGCTGCACGACATGATCGACCCCGACTCCATCCCGCGCCTGATGGCCGCCGGGACCATCGAGGTCGCCCCGCTGGCATATATGCGGGGAAGGACGCTCAATGACGCCTTCATCATCCTGGACGAGGCTCAGAACACCAGCCCCGAGCAGATGAAGATGTTCCTCACCCGGCTCGGCTTCGACTCGAAGATCGTGATCACCGGTGACGTCACGCAGGTGGACCTGCCCGGCGGCACCAAGAGCGGTCTGCGCCAGGTGCAGGACATCCTGGACGGCGTCGAGGACGTGCACTTCTCCCGCCTGTCGTCGCAGGACGTCGTACGCCACAAGCTCGTGGGCCGTATCGTCGACGCGTACGAGAAGTACGACAACACGCACGGCACCGAGAACGGCGGCGCGGCGAAGACCCGCCCCAAGGCCGCCGGGCACGGGCACAAGGGGAAGTAGACCAGCACGACCATGTCGATCGACGTCAACAACGAGTCCGGAACCGAGGTCGACGAGCAGGCGATCCTCGACATCGCCCGCTACGCGCTCGCGCGGATGCGCATCCACCCGCTCTCCGAGCTCTCGGTGATCGTCGTGGACGCCGATGCCATGGAGCAGCTGCACATCCAGTGGATGGACCTGCCGGGGCCCACGGACGTCATGTCGTTCCCGATGGACGAGCTGCGGCCGCCGGGCAAGGACGAGGAGGAGCCCCCGCAGGGCCTCCTCGGCGACATCGTGCTGTGCCCGGAGGTCGCCGCCAAGCAGGGCGCCGAGGCCCCGACGCAGCACTCCATGGACGAGGAGCTGCAGCTGCTCACCGTGCACGGCGTGCTGCATCTGCTCGGCTACGACCACGAGGAGCCGGACGAGAAGGCCGAGATGTTCGGCCTCCAGGCCGCGATCGTGGACGACTGGCGGGCCGAGAAGGGCCTGACCGGCCCGTCTCCGGCGCCCACCGTCTCGTAAGCCGCCGATGAGTCCTCAGATCGTCGTCGGGGCGGTGGCCCTGGTCGTCGTGGCGTGGCTCGCCGCCTGCGCGGAGGCGGGCCTCGCCCGGATGTCGAGCTTCCGGGCCGAGGAGGCCGCGAAGGCCGGCCGCCGGGGCGCCGCCAAACTCGCCCAGGTCGCCGCCGACCCGACCCGCTATCTGAACGTGGCGCTGCTGGTGCGCGTCGCCTGCGAGATGGCGGCCGCGTCGCTGGTGACGTACGCGTGTCTGGAGGCGTTCGACGGCACCGCCGAGGCGCTGGTGGTCGCGATCGCGGTCATGGTCCTCGTCTCCTACGTCGCCGTCGGGGTCTCCCCGCGCACCATCGGCCGCCAGCACCCGCTGAACACGGCGACGGTGGCGGCGTACGTGCTGGTGCCGCTGGCCCGGATCATGGGCCCGATCCCGTCGCTGCTGATCCTCATCGGCAACGCGCTCACCCCGGGCAAGGGCTTCCGGCGCGGCCCGTTCGCCTCGGAGGCGGAGCTGCGGGCGCTGGTGGACCTGGCCGAGCAGGAGTCGCTGATCGAGGACGAGGAGCGCCGGATGGTGCACTCGGTCTTCGAGCTGGGCGACACCCTGGTGCGGGAGGTCATGGTGCCGCGCACCGACCTCGTCGTCATCGAGCGGTACAAGACCATCCGGCAGGCCCTCACGCTCGCCCTGCGCTCGGGTTTCTCGCGCATCCCGGTCACCGGCGAGAGCGAGGACGACATCGTCGGCATCGTCTACCTCAAGGACCTGGCCCGCCGCACCCACATCAGCCGGGACGCGGAGAACGACCTGGTCTCCACGGCGATGCGCCCGGCCGTGTTCGTGCCCGACACCAAGAACGCCGGCGATCTGCTGCGCGAGATGCAGAAGGAGCGCAACCACGTCGCCGTCGTCATCGACGAGTACGGCGGCACGGCCGGCATCGTCACCATCGAGGACATCCTCGAGGAGATCGTCGGCGAGATCACCGACGAGTACGACCGCGAGCTGCCCCCGGTGGAGGACCTCGGCGAGGGCCGCTACCGCGTCACCGCCCGCCTCGACATCACCGACCTGGGCGAGCTGTACGGCCTGGAGGAGTACGACGACGAGGACGTGGAGACGGTCGGCGGGCTGCTCGCGAAGGCGCTCGGCCGGGTGCCCATCGCCGGGGCGTCCGCCGTGGTGGAGCTGCCCGACGAGCGGGCGCTGCGGCTGACCGCCGAGGCGGCGGCCGGCCGCCGGAACAAGATCGTGACCGTGCTGGTGGAGCCGGTGCCGGCCGACGCGGCCGGCGCCGACGACGAGGAGAAGAAGCCGGAGTGACCCCGCAGGAGCTGCGCGCCCTCTGTCTGTCCTTCAACGCCGCCGTCGAGGACTTCCCCTTCACCCCGGAGACCTCCGTCTTCAAGGTGCGGGGCAAGCTCTTCGCGCTCACGGCCCTGGACGCGCGGCCCCTGACCGTCAACCTCAAGTGCGATCCGGAGGACGCGGTGCGGCTGCGCGGCGAGCATCCGGGGCTGATCGTGCCGGGCTGGCACATGAACAAGCGGCACTGGAACACGGTCACGGCCGACGGCGGACTCCCGGACCGGCTGGTCCGGGAGCTGGTGGAGGACTCGTACGACCTGGTGGTGGCCGGGCTGCCGCGCGCCGAGCGCCTCCGTCTGGACCGGCCGTAGGCCCGAGGCGGCGGCCGGCCGCGTCCCCGGCTCCTTCTCCGCCTCCGGCCCCGGCCCCGGCCCTGGCTCCGTGTGCAGATCTCCCGGGCCCGGGAGGCCCCCCGCGCTCCCCGGACCCGGGAGAGGCCCGCATCCCGTGCTCACGCCGTCCGGCGGGTGCGCAGGCCCAGCCCGATCAGGGCCGCCGCGGCGAGGACGATCAGCGCGTCCAGGCCGAGGACGGTGTGCACGCCCGCCATCAGGTCGTCGGAGGTGGTGGCCAGCACGCCCAGCAGCGGGATGCCGACCGTCATGCCGATCTGCTGGGTGGAGGTGACCAGGCCGGTGGCCAGGCCCTGCTCCTGGTCGGGCACGCCGGAGGTGACGGTCAGTCCGTAGGAGATGATCGCGCCCAGGTGGCACATGCTGGCCAGCGAGACGGCGGCGGTGGCCAGCCACACCGACCAGCCGTGCGTGTCGAGGCCGAGCAGCGCGGCGATCAGCAGTCCCTGTCCGGCCAGTGAGGCCACCAGGGTGCGGCGGGCGCCGAAGCGGCCGATGACCTTCGCGGCGCAGGAGCCGGCGACTGCCGACAGGATGCCCTGGACGCCGAAGACCAGGCCCGTCCGGAAGGCCGACAGGTGCAGGATCTCCTGGAGGTACAGGGTCAGCGCGAAGATGACCGTCGACATCATCGAGAAGGTGACCAGTCCGCCCAGGTTGCCCCAGGCCACCGTGCGGCGGCGCAGCATCGGCAGCGAGACCAGGGGCGCCTGGCTGCGGGACTCGACGACCGCGAAGGCGGTGAGCAGGGCGAGCCCGGCGACGAGGGTGACGAGGACGTCGGCGCGGCCGAAGCCGTGGTCGGCGGCGGTGGACAGGGCGTAGATCAGCGACAGCAGACCGCCGGTGACGGCGACCGCGCCGGGCACGTCCAGGCGGGGGCGCTCAGGGGTGCGGGACTCGGGCAGCAGGCCCGGGGCGAGGGGGAGCACGATCAGCGCGAACACGGTGAGCAGCGCCATCGTGGAGCGCCAGCCGAGGGCGTCCGTGAGGACGCCGCCGGCGACCATGCCGACGGTGAAGCCGAGCGACAGCAGTGTGCCCGAGATGCCGAGGGCGCGGTCGCGGGCGGGGCCCTCGGGGAAGGTGGTGGTCAGCAGGGACATGCCGGTCGGCACGATCGCCGCCGCGCCGAGGCCCTGCAGGGCCCGGCCGGCCAGGAAGGACGCCGGGTCCCAGGCGAGGGTGGCCAGCAGCGAGGCCGCGCCGAACAGGGCGAGGCCGGCCAGGAACAGCTTGCGGCGGCCGTACAGGTCGCCCATGCGGCCGAACAGCAGCAGGAAGCCGCCGGAGGGCAGCGCGAACGCGGTGACCGCCCACTGGAGCGCGGACCGGCTCATGCCGAGGTCGGCGCCCAGCTCGGGCAGCGCCACGTTCAGCACCGAGAAGTCCAGGGCGACCATGAACTGCGCCGCACACAGGACGAACAGGACCAGCTTGTCGCGCGTCGACAGCCGTGGGGCGCCGAGCGGTTCGGGTTCCCCGACGGGAGGAGCGGGGGCGGGAGCGGATGAGGTGGTGGTGTCGATCGCCATGGTGATGAGCTTCGTGCGATCGGAACAGCCGTGGGGAGTCGCAACTTATGGTGGTGGTGCCACCACCAGACAGGTCGAGGGGGAGCCGGACGTGCGTGAGGCGGACGCGTTCAAGAGTCATCGGCGGCGGGAGCTGCGCGAGTTCCTGATGAGCAGGCGGGCCCGGGTGAGCCCGGCGGAGGCGGGGCTGCCGGCGGGCGGCGCCCGGCGCCGCACCCCCGGCCTGCGGCGCGAGGAGGTCGCGGTCCTCGCCGGGGTGGGGGTGTCCTGGTACCAGTGGCTGGAGCAGGGCCGGGACATCTCGGTGTCGCCGCAGGTCCTGGACGCGGTGGGGCGGGTGCTGAGGCTGAGCGACGCCGAGCGGCGCCATCTGTACCTGCTGGCCGGGCTGAACCCGCCCACGCCCGAAGTGGCGCCGGAGAGGCGGGACATGTGCGACGGGCTGCGGCGGCTGATCGACACCTGGATGCCGTATCCGGCGCACATCATGGACATCTACTACAACTGCGTGATGTACAACGACGCGGCCGCGGTGGTGCTGGGCATGCGGGCCGACACCACGCAGAACTGCCTGGTCGACTTCTTCACCGACCCGCTGTACCGCTCGCGCTCCACGAGCTGGGAGCGCAACGCGCGCTCGGTCGTCGCGCAGTTCCGGGCCGCGTGCGCCGCCCGTCCCGACGACGAGGGTTTCCAGGCGGTGCTGTCCCAGGTCTCCGAGGCCAGCGAGGAGTTCACCGCGCTGTGGGAGGAGCGGGACATCGAGGACCACGGGCAGATCCGCAAGGAGCTGGAGCATCCGCTGGTGGGGCTGCTGTGCGTGGAGACGACGGCGATGAGGGTGCCGGCCCGGCCGGATCTGATGGTCGTGCTGCACACCCCGCTGGACGAGGCGAACACCGCCGCCAAGATGGAGTGGCTGTCCTCGCCGGAGGGGCGGCGCGGGGCGATGTACCCGGTGGCGGGCTGAGCGGTGCGGGGCGGGCGGGGCGTCATGGGCCGGGCTGAGCGGGGTGCGGGGCGCGCGGGGCGTCACGGACCGGGCCGGGCGGGCCGGGCGGGGTGCTCCCGCCGTGGGGCGCGCGGCACGGCTCCGTATGCTCGGATCATGACCGACAGCAACGGGCTCGACCCCGAGGACCGCAAGATCGTCACCCTGGCCCGCTCGGTGCGGGCGCGCAACGGCGTGCCCGAGGGCGCGGCCGTACGCGACGAGACCGGCCGTACGTACGCCGCCGGGTCGGTGGACCTGGCCTCGCTCCAGCTCAGCGCCCTGCGGACGGCGGTGGCGATGGCGGTGGCGTCCGGCGCGACCTCGCTGGAGGCCGCGGCGGTGGTCGGCGAGGCGGAGGGGCTCGCGCCCGAGGACCTGGCCGCGGTGCGGGACCTCGGCGGGGCCGGGACGCCGGTGCTGCTGGCCGGACCGGACGGGGCCGTACGGCTGACGGAACCGGCGCGGTAGTCCGACGGTGAAGCGAGCAGGCTCCGACGCCTCGGCGGGCGTCGGAGCCTCGTCGCCGGTCTCTCAGAGGGCGTCGGGGCCGCGTTCGCCCGTGCGGACCCGTACGACCGTCTCGACGGGCACCGCCCACACCTTGCCGTCGCCGATCTTCCCGGTCTGCGCGGCGCGCACCACGGCGTCGATGACGGCGTCCGCGTCGGCGTCCTCCACGACCACCTCGATCCGGACCTTGGGCACGAGGTCGACGCGGTACTCGGCGCCGCGGTACACCTCCGTGTGGCCGCGCTGGCGCCCGTAGCCGCTGGCCTCGGTGACGGTCAGCCCGTGCACGCCCAGCTCCTGCAGCGCGGTCTTCACCTCGTCGAGGCGGTACGGCTTGATGATCGCGGTGATGAGCTTCATGCCTGGGTCTTGGCCTTCTGGACGGAGGAGAGGGCGGGGGACGCGCCGACCGGGGCGCCGTGCCCCAGGACTCCGTGATCGTAGGCCGTCTCGGCGTGCACCGTAAGGTCCAGTCCGGTGTGCTCCTGCTCCTCGCTCGCGCGCAGGCCCATCGTCCGGTCCAGCAGCCGGCCGAGCCCGTACGTCACGGCGAAGGCGTACGCCCCCACGGCCGCCACCGCGAGCAGTTGCCGCCCGAGCGGGGCGAGTCCGCCACCGTAGAGCAGGCCCTCGGGGCCGCCGGTCATCGCGCGCTCGGCGAACAGGCCGATGAGCGCGGTGCCGATGACGCCGCCGACCAGGTGGACGCCGACGACGTCGAGGGAGTCGTCGTAGTTCAGCCGGAACTTCCAGCCGACGGCGTACGAGCAGACGACGCCCGCGGCGAGGCCGACGACGAGGGCGCCGAGCAGCGAGACGGTGCCGCAGGACGGGGTGATGGCGACCAGGCCGGCGACCGCGCCGGAGGCCGCGCCCAGGGTCGTGGGGTGGCCGTCGCGCCGGTGTTCCACGAACAGCCAGCCGAGCAGGCCGGTGCAGCCGGCGGCGAGCGTGTTGAGGAAGGCCGCGGCGGCCAGGCCGGTCGCGCCCATCGCGGAGCCCGCGTTGAAGCCGAACCAGCCGAACCAGAGCAGTCCCGCGCCGAGCATCACCATGGGCAGGTTGTGCGGGCGCATGGCGTCCTTCTTGAACCCGAGGCGCGGGCCGAGGACCAGGCACAGGGCGAGGCCGGAGGCGCCGGAGGTGATCTCCACGGGCAGTCCGCCGGCGAAGTCCAGCGCGCCGAGGCCGTGGCCGATCCAGCCGCCCGGTCCCCACACCCAGTGGGCGACGGGCACGTATACGACGAGCGCCCAGAGGGGCACGAAGACCAGCCAGGCGGCGAACTTCGCCCGGTCGGCGATCGCGCCGCTGATCAGGGCGGCGGTGATGATCGCGAAGGTGAGCTGGAAGGTGGCGAACAGCAGGGTGGGGACGCTGCCGTGCACGGAGGCGGGGCCGATGCCGGTGAGGCCGGCCTCGTCCAGACCGCCGATCAGGCCGGCCGCCGTGTCGCCGCCGAAGGCGAGGGAGTAGCCGCAGGCCAGCCAGACGACGGTGACCAGGGCGATCGACACGAAGCTCATCATGAGCATGTTGAGGACGCTCTTGGTGCGCACCATGCCGCCGTAGAAGAGGGCGAGGCCCGGGGTCATCAGCAGCACCAGGGCGGTGGCGGCGAGCAGCCAGGCGGTGTCGCCGGTGTCGATGCGGGGGGCCGCGGCGGCCGTCTGGAGGGCGTGTACGGCTCGGGCGGCGGGTGCGGTGTGCGCGGCCGGCGCCGCGTGCAGGGCGTGTACGGCGTGTACGGCTTGGGTGGCGGCCAGGGTGACGGACTCCACGGGCGGCGTCTCCTCGCGGTGGGGGCTCGCGGTGGGGGCTCGTCAGAGAGTCACCGGTACGCGTTTCCGGTCGCGTACGGGTGCGTTTCCGTGACGTTTCGTGTTGCGCGGGGGTTTCCGGGACCTCACCGGGGCGTCGCCGGGGGCCGGTCGGCGGGCGGGCGGGCGTGGGGGCGTGCGTGGGGGCTTCGTCGATCAGGGACAATGGGCGCCATGAGCGTTCGCACCCAGTCATCCGAGCAGCCCGGCGACATGGTCCACCGGGCGGGCTTCGCCTGCTTCGTGGGACGCCCCAACGCGGGCAAGTCCACCCTCACGAACGCTCTGGTCGGGCAGAAGGTCGCGATCACCTCGAACCGGCCGCAGACCACCCGGCACACCGTGCGGGGCATCGTGCACCGGCCGGACGCGCAGCTGATCCTGGTGGACACGCCGGGACTGCACAAGCCGCGCACGCTGCTGGGCGAGCGGCTGAACGACGTGGTGCGCGCGACGTGGGCGGAGGTCGACGTGATCGGCTTCTGCCTGCCGGCCGACCAGAAGATCGGGCCGGGCGACCGGTTCATCGCCAAGGAACTCGCCGGGATCAAGCGGACCCCGAAGGTCGCGATCGTCACCAAGACGGACCTGGTGGACTCCAAGGCGCTGGCCGAGCAGCTGATCGCGATCGACCAGCTCGGCAAGGAGCTGGGGATCACCTGGGCGGAGATCGTGCCGGTGTCGGCTACGGCCGGCAAGCAGGTGGATCTGCTGGCCGATCTGCTGATCCCGCTGCTGCCGGAAGGGCCGGCCCTGTACCCCGAGGGCGACCTGACGGACGAGCCCGAGCAGGTGATGGTGGCCGAGCTGATCCGGGAGGCCGCGCTGGAGGGGGTGCGGGACGAGCTGCCGCACTCCATCGCGGTGGTCGTGGAGGAGATGCTGCCGCGGGAGGACCGGCCGGCGGACAAGCCGCTGCTGGACATCCACGCGAACGTTTTCATCGAACGGCCGAGCCAGAAGGGGATCATCATCGGCCCCAAGGGCAAGCGGCTCAAGGAGGTCGGGATCAAGTCCCGCAAGCAGATCGAGGCGCTGCTGGGCACACCGGTCTTCCTCGACCTCCATGTGAAGGTCGCAAAGGACTGGCAACGAGACCCCAAGCAACTGCGCCGCCTCGGCTTCTGACGGTTCTTTTCCCCACCTGACTCGGTACGGGGGCGGAGCCCTCCCGGGGCTCCGCCCCCACACCCGAGCCCTCAGCGCAGTGCCCTCAGTGCCTTGTCCGATCCTTCCGTTCCGAGTTTCACGAAGATCGGGGTCGTGCCCAGGGGGGTGGCGTAGGCGGGCAGGGTTGTGTTGCCCTGGAGGGTCTTTCCGTGGGTCACGTCGTACCACTGGCCCGGGGGGAGGTGGATCGGGCGGGAGGGTGCGGCGGTGAGCTGGGGGGCCGCCAGGATCGCCGGGCCCAGCATCCACTCGTCCTCGACCGTGTACGCCGCCTTGTCCTGCGGGTGGTCGAAGAAGAGGGGGCGCATGATCGGGTCGCCGGTCTTCAGGGTGTGCTGGACCTGGTCCCAGAGGTAGGGGGCGAGGCGGGCGTGACGGGCGATCGCCTCGCGGTAGAGGGCGGTCGTCTGCGCGTCGTAGACCACCTTCTTGCCCGTCGTCGGGTCGATGGTGTCGACCGGGGACGTGGAGGCGTACATCAGCGGCATCAGCGCGGCCGACTGCGCCCAGCGGACCAGGACCTCCTTCGTCGGGGCCGGCTGGCCGCTGGAGCCGCCGATCATGTCGGTGGCGACGAACGGGTAGCCGATGGTGGAGATGGCCAGGTTCTGGGTGACCGAGGCGCGCAGGGAGTTCCAGCCGGTGCCCTTGTCCACCTGGCGGGTGACGAACCCGGCCCGGTGGGCGGCGGCGTCCCAGTGGACCCGGATGCCGACGCCCTGCAGGTCGTACTCGTCGGCGAGTTCGGCGCCGAGCCGCTGGTAGTCGGTGGGCTTGTAGCCCTCGTGCGGCGCGCACTTCTCGTCGAAGAAGCGGGTGTCGAACTTCAGGCCGTCGATGCCGTAGGCGCTCATGAGGGACTTGAGGCGGCCCTCGTACCAGGCTTTCGCGTCCGGGTTGCCGAGGTCCACGATGCCGGCCGTGCCGTTCCACCAGGTGACCGTGCAAGGCTTGGCGGTGTCGGCGGCGTCCCTGAGCAGATAGCCGTGGTCGGCGGCGTAGCGGTACTGGTCGGAGTCGAGGTTGATCCAGAGGGTGACCCAGAGGCCGAAGTCGAAGCCGAGGTCGTGGATCTTGTCCGACATGGCCTTGGGGTCGGGGTACGCCTTCGCGTCGAAGGTCATGTTCCCGTAGTTCGACTCCCACTTGTCGTCCAGTTGGAGGGCGTGGCCCGTGATGCCGGCGTCGTGCAGGTCCTGCGCGTAGTCGAGGAGTTTCGCCTGGTCGACGTGGGTGTAGAACTGCGCCCACGAGTTCCACACCGGCTCGGCGTACTGCCGGTAGGTCGCGTCCGACTGGGCGGGCTTGCCGACGATGCCGACGTAGTCGCGGTAGACGTCCAGCGGGGTGGACTCCACGAAGACCGTCGCCTTGTAGGCGTCCGCCGACTCGATGTCGAAGCGGCCGAGTCCGTCCTTGTCCTGGTTGATCGCCACGTCCATCGTCTGGCCGGTGTCCACGCGCAGACCGGTCGCCGCGGACGTGTACCAGAACGGGTCGATCATGTAGTAGGACGCGGGTCCGAAGGCGGGGTGGACGACCTGTCCGCTGTCGAGCGGCCAGGGCTGCGCGGTGCCCGGGCCGCCGTCCGGGGTCTGCGCCTCGCCGTGGCCGTACCAGTGGCCGGCGGACTTCAGGTCGTAGGCGAGGCCGAGGCGTTCGGGCGCGGCGCCCTCGACCTGCCAGTCGAGCTGGTAGCGGTCGGCCTGCGGGGTGATCCGGGCCCGGACCGTGGCGCCGGGCGCGGTGGTGGCGGCGGTCAGGGTCAGGGCGCCGTTCTTCCATGTCCAGCCGGTGACGCGGGTGGCGTGCTGCCAGGCGCCCGCGGTGCGGAAGCGCAGGGCGCCGGTGTCGCCGGTGGGCGTGGCCAGGACCGTGGCGCCCGAACGGCGTGTGGTGAGGGCGAGTTGACCGGTCGTCACCCGCAACTGGTAGCCGGGGGTGGTGCGGCCGCCCGGGACGGTCAGGGTGAGTTCGCCGGCGGACCGGGTGAGCCGGGGGGCGTGGGGGCCGGGGGCGGCGTCGGCCTGCGCCTGCGCCGGTCCCGGTGTCGCGGCGAGGGCCGCGGGGAGGGCGAGGGCGGCGAGGAGCACCCCGGATCTGCGTGATGGTCTGCGCACGACGCATGTCCTTCGACGAAAGGAGTCGGTCAGGAGTCGGTCATGGGTCGGGAAGTGCGGGAGCCCGTGCACGATCGCGCTGCTGCACGCGCACGCCCGCACACGGAAGACGCCTGTGCACGAACGTGCTTGATTCCGCCGATGATTGAGCAGGAAACGTCACCTGTCAATGGCGGTACGGGTCCGGGACTCCCGTCGACCGGGTATGCGCAGCGGACAGTTCGCCCTCGTGCGCGGACGGCGCGCGCTCACGCCGACCTGCCGAAGCCGATGGTCGGCACGGCCCTGCGCCGGGGCCACGGCTCGACGCTCGCCGCCGGCAGCAGGGCGTCCAGGAAGGCGTACCGCCTGAGCGCCGCCGGGTCCTGGCCGGGCACCGACTGGACCCGGCGCCACCAGGCGGCGATCTCCGACCAGCCGGGCGCGGAGAGCGAACCGCCGAACTCCTGCACGGACAGCGCGGCGGTGAGTCCGGCGAAGGCGAGACGGTCGGCCAGCGGCCAGCCGGCCAGGGAGCCGGTGACGAAACCGGCCACGAAGACGTCGCCCGCCCCCGTGGGGTCCAGCGCCTCGACCGCGATGGCGGGCACCTCGGCGCTCTCCCCCGTACGCCGGTCCACCGCGTACGCGCCCTCCGCGCCGAGGGTGACGACCGCGACCGGCACATGTTCGGTGAGCGCGTGGGCGGCGGTGCGCGGGCAGTCGGTGCGCGTGTAGCGCATCGCCTCCTCGGCGTTGGGCAGGAACGCCTCGCAGTGCGCCAGGTCGGTGAGGCCGGCCAGGTCCCAGGCGCCGGTGTCGTCCCAGCCCACGTCGCCGAAGACGCGCGTGCCCTTGCGGGCGGCCTCGGCGATCCAGGGCGCGCTGCGGCCCGGGGTCAGGGAGGCGACGGCGGCCCGGGCGCGGGGCAGGAGTTGCGGGGCGACCTCCTGGACGAGCACGTCCTCGGGGGGCGGTTCGTGGCCGTGGGAGACCATCGTGCGCTCGCCCTCGTAGGCCATGGAGACGGTGACCGGCGAGTGCCAGCCGGGGACGGTGCGGGACGGGGAGAGGTCGATGCCCTCGCCCTGCTCCAGCGCGTCCCAGCAGTACTCGCCGTAGTGGTCGTCGCCGAAGGCGGCGGCCAGGGAGGTGCGCAGGCCGAGGCGGGCCAGGGCGGTGGCCATGTTGGCGACGCCGCCGGGGCTCGACCCCATCCCCCGCGCCCAGGACTCGGTGCCGCGCACGGGGGCCGAGTCGAGGCCGGTGAAGATGATGTCGAGGAAGACGGTGCCCGTGAGGTAGACGTCCCAGGGCGGGTCGTCCGTGGTGCGCAGGGCGGCCAGCGGGTCCACCTGCGGGCCGAGGGGCGCGTGCGGCGCGCCCACGATGTACTCGCGGTCGCTCGGGTACTCCCCGTCGGCCGGCGACGGCGCATCCCCGGCGGACGGCATGTCATCCGCCGGGGACGGCTGACCCTCGACGGACGGCTGACCCTCGGCGGACGGCTGACCCTCGACGGACACCGCTGCTTCCGGGCGCGGCGGCCCCTGCGGGTGTTCCCGGTCGTCCCGGTACTCCGGTCCCTCTCCGGCGGACGTGCTGGACGCGGTCACGGTGCGCTCCCTGGCATGGTGCGGATCAGGCCAGTGTGCACCAGAGGACTGACAACGCGTCGGCACTCACGCCGCGGAACCCGGCCGGGCGGCGGTCGCCGACGGGGTGTCGCACGGCGGCCGCCGACGGCGTCGTACGCCCGTCACCAGGAGCGTCGTACGCCCGTCACCAGGAGCATCGTGCGGCTGTCACCAGCGCGGCGTCGCGGGTGTCGCCCACCCCGGCTCGGCGACCCGCATCGCCGCCGCGTCGTCGCGGTCGCGCAGCGTGCCGTCGTCATCGAGCCACCGGCGGTGCAGCCGCTCCAGCGCGTCCCGGTCGAGTGCGATCCCGAGGCCGGGCGCGTCCCCGACGGTCACCCGGCCGCCGTCGAAGACCAGGCGCTCGGTGAGGACGTCCTCCGACTGCCAGGGGTAGTGGCTGTCGCAGGCGTGGCGCAGGTTAGGCACGGTGGACGCCACGTGGGTCATCGCGGCCAGGCTGATGCCGAGATGGGTGTTGGAGTGCATGGACACGCCGACGCCGAAGGCGGCGCAGAGGGCCGCCAGATGCTGGGTGTTGCGCAGGCCGCCCCAGTAGTGGTGGTCGGAGAGCACCACCTGGACCGCGCCCTCGGCGAACGCCTCCGGTATCTCGCCGAAGGTCGTCACGCACATGTTGGTGGCCAGCGGCACGTCGGTGCGCGCCGCCACCTCGGCCATCGCGCGGGTGCCGAGCGCGGGGTCCTCCAGGTACTCCAGCACGTCCGCGAGTTCGCGCGCGACGCGCACCGAGGTCTCCACCGACCAGGCCCCGTTGGGGTCCAGGCGCAGCGGGTGTCCGGGGAACGCCTCGGCCAGCGCCCGTACGGCGGCCACCTCCTGGTCCGGCGGGAAGACACCGCCCTTGAGCTTGAACGAGGTGAAGCCGTGCCGTTCGGTGAAGGTGCGCGCCTGTTCGACCACGCCCGCCGGGTCGAGGGCGGCGCCCCAGTCGTCCTTCTCGCCGCCGGCGGCCTCGGGGTGGGCGGCCCACTTGTAGAAGAGGTAGGCGCTGTACTCGACCGAGTCGCGCACCTTGCCGCCGAGCAGTGCGTGCACGGGCAGGCCGAGCGCCTTGCCGAGGGCGTCGAGGCAGGCGACCTCAAAGGCGGAGACGACGGACAGGCGCAGCTTGTCGGCGGTCTGCACGCCCCGCAGCCCGCCCACGTCGACGGCGTCCGCCACCCGGTCGGCGGCCACGGCGACGTCCAGCGCGTGCAGGGCGTTCAGCTCGCTGACCCGGTGGCCGACGAGCCGGTCGGCGAGCGGGCGGGCGAGTTCCAGGTACTTGGTGTCGCCGTAGGTCTCGCCGAGCCCGGTGATCCCGTCGGCCGTCACCACCTCCACGATCAGGCGCGGGGTGTACGGCTGGTGGACGCCCTGGGTGTTGAGCAGCGGCGGGTCGGCGACCAGGATCGGCGTCAGCCGTACCTCGGCGATGGCGAGGTCGCGGGTCACGGGGCGGCTCCTACGGGTCGGGGGCGGGCGGGTGCGATGCCCGACGGCAGCCATTGTTCATGTACTCGAACTACCGTCATGTACAAGAACTTCGGCGCACCGAGCCTAGATATCCGCACCGCGCCCGTCAATGGATCACGCCCCCGCAACGCGGCAGGGCGCGCCCGGCCGGAGCCGAACGCGCCCTGGGGCACGGGGAGAAGAGGCGGGGCCTACGGGAACTCGTACGCCTCCACCTCGGCCAAGTACCGCTCGCGCCGCGGCTCGTCGTCCTCCAGGAAGGCGGCGAGGAAGGAGTTGCGGGCGAGTGCGCGCAGCCGGTCCTCGGTCAGGCCGAGGGTGCGCTGGACGGCGTCGAAGTTGTCGCCGGCGTAGCCGCCGAAGTAGGCGGGGTCGTCGGAGTTGACCGTGCAGAGCAGGCCGGCGTCCAGCATGGCGGGCAGCGGATGGTCGGCGAGGGTGTCGACGGTGCGCAGCCGGACGTTCGACAGCGGGCACAGGGTCAGCGGTATCCGCTCGCGCACCAGGCGGTCGACCAGCGCGGGGTCCTCCACGCAGCGCAGCCCGTGGTCGACGCGTTCGATGCCGAGGACGTCCAGGGCCTCGGTGATGTAGGCGGGCGGGCCCTCCTCGCCGGCGTGCGCGACGCGCCTGAGGCCGAGGGCGGCGGCGGCCTCGTACACCTCGCGGAACTTCACCGGCGGGTGCCCGACCTCGGCGGAGTCCAGGCCGACGCCGGTGATCCGGTCCAGGTACGGCCTCGCGGCGTCCAGGGTGGCGAGCGCCGACTCGGCGGACTCGTCGCGCAGGAAGCACATGATCAGCCGGGTGGAGACGCCGTGCCTCTCCTCGCTGCGACCGAGCGCCCGCCACAGGCCCTCGACCACCGTGCCCATGTCCACGCCGCGTGCGAGGTGAGCCTGCGGGTCGAAGAAGATCTCCGCGTGCCGTACGCCCTGCGCGGCGGCCCGCGCGAGATAGGCGTCGGCGAGGTCCGCGAAGTCGCGCTCGGTGCGCAGGACGGCCATCAGCTCGTAGTACAGGTTCAGGAACGACTGGAGGTCCTCGAACCGGTAGGCCTCGCGCAGGGCGTCGGTGTCCGCGTAGGGCAGCTCGACGCCGTTGCGGGCGGCCAGCTCGAAGGCCAGCTCGGGCTCCAGCGTGCCTTCGATGTGGAGGTGCAGTTCGGCTTTGGGCAGGGGCATCAGAGCATCGTACGGCCTGTTCACCGACGTTTCGGAACCGGTACGCGCTGTAGGTCGCGGGCCACGGTCAGTTCCCCCTCGAAGCCGGCCGCGCGGGCCTGGCGCTCGAACTCCTCGGGGTCGGAGTAGCGCTGGCTGAAGTGGGTGAGGACGAGGTGCCGTACGCCGGCCTCGCGGGCGACGCGGGCGGCCTGGCCGGCGGTGAGGTGGCCGTGCTCGACGGCCAGGGACTCGTCCTCGTCGAGGAAGGTGGACTCGATGACCAGCAGGTCGCAGCCCTCGGCGAGGGCGTGCACGCCGGGGCACAGGCGGGTGTCCATGACGAAGGCGAAGCGCTGGCCGCGCCGCACCTCGCTCACCGCCTCCAGCGGGACGCCGTTCAGCGAGCCCTCGCGCTGGATGCGGCCCACGTCCGGGCCCGCGATCCCGTGCGCGGCGAGCCGGTCGGGCAGCATCCGGCGGCCGTCGGGCTCGGTCAGCCGGTAGCCGTAGGACTCGACCGGGTGCGAGAGGCGGCGGGCCTGAAGCATGTACGACGGCGTCGTCGCGAGGACGCCGTCGGAGTCGGCCGGGACCTCGGTGAGGGCGACCGTCTCGCGGTAGGCGGTGGCGTACCGGAGGCGGTCGAAGAAGCGTTTGCCCGAGCGCGGGTAGTGCGCGGTGATCTCGTGCGGCACCTGGTCGAGGTTGATGCGCTGGATCACCCCGGCGAGGCCGAGGCAGTGGTCGCCGTGGAAGTGGGTGACGCAGATCCGGTTCAGGTCGTGGGCGGCGACCCCGGCGCGCAGCATCTGCCGCTGGGTGCCCTCGCCGGGGTCGAACAGGATGCCCTCGCCGTCCCAGCGCAGCAGATAGCCGTTGTGGTTGCGGTGCCGGGTCGGGACCTGGCTGGCGGTGCCGAGGACGACGAGTTCACGGACGGACACGGCTGCCTACCCGGGGGGCCACTGCAGGCCGCGGCCGCCGACGACGTGGGCGTGCGCGTGCCAGACGGTCTGGCCGGCGCCGGAACCGGTGTTGAAGACGGTGCGGTAGCTGTCCAGCTTCTCGTCGTCGGCGACGGCCTGCGTCTCGCGCAGCACGTCCGCGGCGAGCTGCGGGGCGCCGGCGGCGAGGGCGGCGGCGTCCTTGTAGTGCGCCTTGGGGATCACCAGGACGTGGGTGGGCGCCTGGGGGTTTATGTCGCGGAAGGCGAGGGTCGTCTCCGTCTCCCGGACGACCGTCGCGGGGACCTGGCCCGCGACGATCTTGCAGAACAGGCAGTCCTCTTGCGGTTCCCCTGCCACGTGGCCTCCTCCGGAGTGGATCTAGTACGGGCATCGTACCGACGCCGCGTTCCGGAGCGCCCCCGCGTGTCCTGACGCCCGGCGCACGGACGGCGGCCCCCCGGCCGCCGTCCGTCCCCTGCCCGCGGCTGAGCCGCTACGACCGCAGCGGCGGCAGCTCCGGCGGTGTCTTCGCCGGGGTCGTCTCCAGGGCCTCCAGGGCGAGGCGGATCGCCTCGTCCAGTTGCGGGTCGCGGCCCGCCGCGTGGTCCTGGGGGCGCTGGAGGACCTCCACGTCCGGGTCCACGCCGTGGTTCTCCACGCCCCAGCCCTGGCCCTCCAGCCAGAACGCGTACTTCGGCTGGGTGATCAGGGTGCCGTCGACCAGGCGGTAGCGGCTGTCGATGCCGATGACGCCGCCCCAGGTGCGGGTGCCGACGACCGGCCCGATGCCCAGCGCCTTGATCGCCGCGTTGACGATGTCGCCGTCCGAGCCGGAGAACTCGTTGGCGACGGCGACCACCGGGCCCCGGGGGGCGTCCTGCGGATAGCTGTGCGGGCGCATGCCGCGCGGCAGGTCCCAGCCGACGATCCGGCGGGCCAGCTTCTCCACCACCAGCTGCGAGGTGTGGCCGCCGCGGTTCTCCCGCACGTCCACGACCAGGCCCTCGCGGGCCACCTCCACCCTGAGGTCGCGGTGGATCTGCGCCCAGCCGGGGGCCTGCATGTCCGGCACGTGCAGGTAGCCGAGCCGGCCGCCGGACCTCTCGTGGACGTAGGCGCGGCGGTCGGCGACCCAGGCGTGGTAGCGCAGCGGCTCCTCGTCGGCCAGCGGCACCACCACCGCGTGCCGCACCTCTCCCCCGCCGGCCGGCGAGACGGTCAGCTCGACCGGTTTGCCGGCCGTGCCGACCAGCAGCGGGGCGGGACCGGCGACCGGGTCGACGGGCCGGCCGCCGACCGCGAGGATCGCGTCCCCGGCGCGCACCGCCACGCCGGGCGCGGCCAGCGGGCTGCGCGCGTCGGGGTCGGAGGTCTCCGAGGGCAGGACGCGGTCGACGCGCCAGTCGCCGTCCTCGTGCCGCGAGACGTCCGCGCCGAGCAGGCCCTGCCGGGGGCCGTTGCCGAAGCCGCCGTAGGGGGTGACGTAGGCGTGCGAGGTGCCGAGTTCGCCGTGCACCTCCCACAGCAGGTCCATCAGGTCGTCGTGGGTGGCCAGGCGGGCGAGGACGGGCCGGTAGCGGTCGAGGACGCCGTCCCAGTCGACGCCGCCCATGTCGGGCCGCCAGAAGTGGTCCCGCATGATGCGGCCGGTCTCCTCGTACATCTGCCGCCACTCCGCGGCCGGGTCGACCGTCTGCCGGACGCGGCCGAGGTCGACGGTGATGTTCGAGTCGCTGTCCTCGTCGTTCGAGGCGCGCCGGTCGCTGGGGACCACCTTCAGCTTGTGGTCGGTCCACAGCAGGACCCGCTTGCCGTCGCCGCTGACCTCGAAGTGGTCGGCGTCGGCGGCGAGGTGTTCCAGGCGCTGCTGGGCGAGGTCGTAGCGCTCCAGCTCGGTCTTGGGGTCCGGGTCGTCGGGGGTGGCGCGGGCCGCGCCGAGCACTCCGGTCACCGGGTGGCGCAGCCACAGCACGCCGTCGCGGGCGGCGCGCAGGCCGGAGTAGCGGGCGGCCTCGACCGGGAAGGGCACGATGCGGTCGGCGAGCCCGTCGAGGTCGATGCGGGTCGCCGGGGCGCCCTCGCTGTCCGGGGTCTCCTCCTTGTCGGACACCTCGAAGGCGCGGCCGTGCCGCTGCGGCCCGAACGGCGAGGGCGTGGTCGCGGCGAGCGTGATCAGGTACGGGCGGCTGCTCTCCACGAACGCCAGGTCGAAGACGTGTTCGTCGTAGACGGGGTCGAAGGAGCGGTGGGAGAGGAACGCCAGGTGCTTGCCGTCGAGGGTGAAGGCGGGGGCGTAGTCCTGGAAGCGCAGCGGGGTGGCCTCGGTGACCGACAGGTCGGTGGTGTTGGCCAGGCGGAGCTGGCTGAGCGGGCGCGGTCCGGGATGGGACCAGGCGAGCCAGCCGGAGTCGGGCGAGAAGACAAGTCCGGAGACGTCGCCGTTGTCGCTGCGGTCCACCTCGCGGACCTCGCCGCTCTCGCGTTCCACGAGCAGCAGCCGGCCGTCGTGCGAGGCGACGGCGGCGCGGCTGCCGTCGGGGGCCATGGCCAGTTCCAGCACCCGGCCGAGCCGGCCGGCGGCGAGCCGGCGCGGGGTGGCGCCGGGGGCGACGCCGGTGGCGGGCGCGAACTCCAGGGCGTCGTCGCCCTCGGCGTCGGTCACCCACACCACCCATTCCTCGCCGTCGGCGCGGAAGGTGCGCGGCAGCCGGGCCCGTACGCCCGGTTCGGCGGCCAGGGCGCGGGCGGGCCCGGCGCGGTGGGTGACCCAGTGGACGGCGCCGCGCACGGCGACCGCGCTGCCGCGGGCGGTGTGGTCGGGGGCGGCGGAGCCGAACCAGCGGGCGGCGTTGACCGGATGCGGCTGGAGGTCCACGCGCGGCCCGCCGAGGCGGATGTCCAGGCGGCGCGGCTCGGCGCCGTCGAGGTCGTCCAGCAGCCACAGTTCGCCCGCGCTGGAGTAGACGACGCGGGCGCCGTCGGTGGCGGCGTGGCGGGCGTAGAAGCCGCCGAGGGGGGTGTGCCGGCGCAGGTCGGAGCCGTCGGCGAGGGAGGAGTACAGGGCGCCGGTGCCCTCGTGGTCGGAGAGGAACGCGACCCGGTCCCCGACCCACAGCGGATATTCGATGTTGCCGTCCAGCTCCGCGTGCAGCCGGACGAACTCGCCCTCGCCCTCGCGGTCGATCCACAGCTTGCCCGCGGTGCCGCCCCGGTACCGCTTCCACCAGGCCGCCTCGCGGCCCATCGTGGCCGACAGCAGCACGGTGTGCGGGCCGTGGGCGACGTCGCCGACCGGCCCGTACGGCAGGGTGGTGGCCGGGCCGCCGTCCAGCGGGACGGACCGGGCCCAGCTGCGGCGCAGGCTGGCCTGGCCCTGGGTGCTGATCGCGAGGACCTGCCCGTCGGGGGTCCAGCCGCGCACCTGGGTGCGCCAGCTCCCCCAGTGGGTGAGGCGTCTGGCGGGGCCGCCCTCCACCGGGGCGATGTGCGCCTCGGGCGCCCCGTCGCGGGTGGAGGTCCAGGCGACGGTGGCGCCGTCGGGCGAGATACGGGGGTGGTTCACCGGCACGTTGTCGGCGCTCACCCGCCAGGCTCGGCCACCGTCCAGCGGGGCGAGCCACACGTCGTCCTCGGCGGTGAAGGCGACCAACTCGCCGTGCGGATGCGGAAACCGGAGATAGGCAGACGATGCGGACTGAGTCACCTGATCACCCTACGCAGCGGCGGCGGTGACGAACAGGGGGCGCAGCGCATCCTTCCCGCCGCACCCGCACGTCACGCCCGGCCCGCCCCGCCAGTCACCTCACGCTGAACGCCGGTTCAGAAAACAACCGCCAACAGCACTTCACCGCAAAGAAGTTGAGCAGTGCTCAGGTACGCAGCAGCAGCCACTCCTGGAGTTCCACCACATTGCCCTCGGGGTCCTTGAGGTGGGCGACGCGCATCCGGTCCGTCATGGGCGCCGGGCCGTGCAGCAGAGTCGCGCCGCGGGCGGTGACGCCGGCGCAGTACGCGTCGAGGTCGTCCACGCGCAGCACCACCAGCGAGCGGTGTCCCGCGACCGTCTCGCCCAGTTCGCCCAGGATTTGAGCCATCATCGCCCGGTCCTGCAGGGCGATCCCCGCCGAACCGGTGGCCGGGCTGAACTTCTCGTACGGCCCCCGCTCCGCGCCCGACTGCGGCTTCAGGCCGAGGACATCGGCGTAGAAGCGGTAGCAGGCGGCGAAGTCGGTGACGAGCAGCCGGACTTGGGCGAGTTCCACGTCAACCCCCTTGAGACGTCGGGTGCGGCCGCCGGGTCAGGACCAGCGGCCGGTGCGTCCCAGGAGGAGCGCGGCGGCGGCCGTCCCCGCGGTCGAGGTACGCAGCACGCTACGCCCGAGGACGTACGCCCGCGCGCCCGCCTCCCGGAACTGCGCCAACTCGTCGGAGGACACGCCGCCTTCGGGGCCGACGACCAACACGATCTCGCCCTCGGCGGGGAGTTCGGCGGTGGCGAGGGGCTCGCTGCCGTACTCGAAGTCCGAGTGCAGCACGGCGGCGAAGTCGGCCTTCGCCAGCAGCGCGGCGACCTGCTTGGTCGTCGCCGCCTCCGCGACCTCCGGGAAGCGCACCCGGCGGGACTGCTTGCCGGCCTCGCGCGCGGTGGCCCGCCACTTGCCGAGCGCCTTCAGCCCCCGGTCGCCCTTCCACTGGGTGATGCAGCGGGCGGCCTGCCAGGGCACGATCGCGTCCACGCCGACCTCGGTCATGGTCTCCACGGCCAGTTCGCCCCGGTCGCCCTTGGGCAGGGCCTGCACGACGGTGATGCGGGGCTGCTCGGGCGGCTCCTCGACGACGGACTCCAGGTCCGTGATCACCAGGCGGTCCTTGCCCTCGGCGGCCTTGACCACGCCTTCCGCCCAGCGGCCGTGCCCGTCGGTGAGGACCACGTCCTCGCCGGGCCGCAGCCGCTTCACGGAGACCGCGTGCCGGCCCTCGGGGCCGTCGAGGACGAACTCCCCGCCCTTGAGGTCGGCCCGCTCCAGCGAGTCGATCACGAACACCGGCGCCGTCATCGCGCACCTCCCGCCCGGCGGCCCGGCAGGGCCTCCGTCGCCGCTTCGAGTTCCGCCGCGAGCACCTCCACCAGCTGTCCGGCGGGCAGGTCGCGGGCCATCCGGTGGCCCTGTCCGGCCCACAGCGCCATGCCCTGCGGGTCGCCCGCCACGGCGGCGGCCTTGCGCAGCGGGGCGGTGAGATGGTGGACCTCGGGGTAGGCGGCGGGCGCGTAGGGGCCGTGCTCGCGCATGAAGCGGTTGACCAGGCCTCGGGCCGGCCGCCCCGAGAAGGCGCGGGTCAGCTCGGTGTGGGGGTAGAGGGGGTCGGTCAGGGCCTGCTTGTGCAGGGCGTGCGCGCCGGACTCGGGGGTGGCGAGGAACGCCGTCCCCAGCTGGGCGGCGCTGGCCCCGGCGGCGAGGACGGCCGCGATCTGGCTGCCGCGCATGATGCCGCCGGCGGCGACGACCGGCAGGCCCACCGCCTCGCGGACCTGGGCGACCAGGGAGAGCACGCCGAGAGCGGCGCAGTCGTTCTCCGGCTGGTCGCGGTGGGTGCCCTGGTGGCCGCCGGCCTCGATGCCCTGCGCGATCACCGCGTCCGCGCCCGCGCGCTCCACCGCCAGGGCCTCCTCGACGGTGGTCGCGGTGACCAGGGTGAAGGTGCCGACGCGGTGCAGCGAGTCGATCACCTCGCGGGTGGGGACGCCGAAGTGGAAGGAGACCACCGGGACCGGGTCGTCCACGAGCGCGGCGATCTTGATCTCGTAGCCGTCGTCGCTTCCGTGGTCCGGCTCACCCAGCTCGGTCTGGTACCAGACGGCCTCGCCGGCGAGCTGCTGGGCGTACAGATCGACGGCGCCGGACTCCGCGTGGTCCGGCTGCGGCATAAACACGTTCACGCCGAAGGGGCCGCCGGTCAGCCCGCGCACCTGCTTGATCTCCTGGTACATGCCGTCCGCGGTCTTGTAGCCCGCGGCGAGGAAACCGAGCCCGCCGGCCTCGGTCACCGCCGCGGCGAGCTGCGGGCCGGAGGGGCCGCCCGCCATCGGGGCCTGCACGATCGGGATGGGGAAGAGATCGGTCAGCGCGGACAATGCGGAGGACATGACCGCATGGTGTCACGTCCTCCGCACGACTCCGAATCCGGGCGTCCTCCGGCATATGCCAGAGGCAGCGGGTTCCCGGACTCGGGAGGCGGCCCGGGCCGAGCCGGGAAGAAGCTTCTCGAAACCCGGCCGAGGCCACTCCGCCTCAGCGCCCGTTGAACGCGTCCTTCAACCGCGAGAACAGCCCCTGCTGCCCCGGCTGGAACTGGCCCTGGGGTCGTTCCTCGCCGCGGAGCTTGGCGAGTTCGCGCAGCAGCCGCTCCTGCTCGGGGTCGAGCTTGGTCGGGGTCTGCACCTCGACGTGCACGATGAGGTCGCCCCGGCCGCCGCCGCGCAGATGCGTGACGCCCCGCCCGTGCAGCGGGATCGACTGGCCGGACTGGGTGCCCGGGCGGATGTCGACCTCCTCCATGCCGTCCAGGGTCTCCAGCGGCACCTTGGTGCCGAGCGACGCCGCGGTCATCGGGAGGGTGACCGTGCAGTGCAGGTCGTCCCCGCGCCGCTGGAAGGTCGGGTGCGGCAGCTCGTGGATCTCGACGTACAGATCGCCGGCCGGACCGCCGCCGGGGCCGACCTCGCCCTCGCCCGCGAGCTGGATCCGCGTGCCGTTGTCCACACCGGCCGGGATCTTCACCGTCAGGCTGCGCCGGGCCCGGATCCGCCCGTCGCCCGCGCACTCGGGGCACGGGGTCGGCACGACCGTGCCGAAGCCCTGGCACTGCGGGCAGGGCCGGGAGGTCATGACCTGGCCCAGGAAGGACCGGGTGACCTGCGAGACCTCACCGCGGCCGCGGCACATGTCGCAGGTCTGCGCGGTGGTGCCCGGGGCCGCGCCCTCGCCGTTGCAGGTGTTGCAGACGACGGCCGTGTCGACCTGGATGTCCTTCGTGGTGCCGAAGGCCGCCTCGTCCAGCTCGATCTCCAGCCGGATCATGGCGTCCTGGCCCCGGCGGGTGCGCGAGCGCGGCCCGCGCTGCGACGCCGTGCCGAAGAACGCGTCCATGATGTCGGAGAAGTTGCCGAACGCGCCCGCGCCGAAGCCGCCCGCGCCGGCGCCGCCGGACTGCGAGAGCGGGTCGCCGCCGAGGTCGTAGACCTGCTTCTTCTGCGGGTCCGACAGCACCTCGTAGGCGGCGTTGATCTCCTTGAACCGCTCCTGGGTCTTCGGATCGGGATTGACGTCCGGGTGCAGCTCGCGCGCGAGCCGCCGGAACGCCTTCTTGATCTCATCCTGCGACGCGTCGCGGCGCACGCCGAGAACGGCGTAGTAGTCCGTGGCCACCTACGACTCCGCCAGGATCTGTCCGACGTACCGTGCCACTGCGCGTACCGCTCCCATCGTTCCCGGGTAGTCCATGCGGGTCGGTCCGACCACGCCGAGCTTGGCGACAGCCTCGCCGCCCGAACCGTAGCCCACCGACACGATGGACGTGGAGTTGAGTCCTTCGTGGGCGTTCTCGTGACCGATGCGCACGGTCATGCCCGGATCCTGTGTCTCACCGAGCAGCTTCAGCAGGACGACCTGCTCCTCCAGGGCCTCCAGCACGGGCCGGATGGTGAGGGGGAAGTCGTGTCCGAAGCGGGTGAGGTTGGCGGTGCCGCCGATCATCAGCCGCTCCTCGTTCTCCTCGACGAGGGTTTCCAGGAGCGTGGACAGCACCGTCGAGACCGTACCGCGGTCCTCGGGGTCGAAGCCGTCGGCCAGGTCCTCCACCAGCTGCGGCACGTCCGTGAACCGGCGGCCGGCGACCCGGCTGTTGAGCCGCGCCCGCAGATCGGCGAGCGAGGTCTCCCCGAACGGGGCCGGGCAGTCGATCATCCGCTGCTCGACCCGCCCGGTGTCCGTGATCAGCACGAGCATCACCCGCGCGGGAGCGAGCGACAGCAGTTCCACGTGCCGCACCGTCGAACGCGTCAGCGACGGGTACTGCACCACCGCGACCTGCCGGGTGAGCTGCGCGAGCAGCCGCACCGTGCGGGCCACGACGTCGTCCAGGTCGACGGCGCCGTCGAGGAAGTTCTGGATGGCGCGCCGCTCGGGCGCGGTCATCGGCTTGACCCCGGCCAGCTTGTCGACGAAGAGGCGGTACCCCTTGTCGGTGGGGATGCGGCCGGCGCTGGTGTGCGGCTGGGCGATGTACCCCTCGTCCTCCAGGGCCGCCATGTCGTTGCGGACGGTGGCCGGGGAGACGCCGAGGTTGTGCCGCTCGGTGAGGGCCTTGGAGCCGACCGGCTCCTCGGTGCCGACGTAGTCCTGGACGATGGCACGCAGCACCTGAAGTCTTCGCTCACTGAGCATCGCGTACACCTCCAGAGTCGTCCCTCGGCTCCCGTTTGGCACTCGGCGCATACGAGTGCCAGTTCTCCCCGGCCCAGTGTACGGCTGTCAGGTGCACCGAGGGCAAGGCCGGTCCCGGGTAACGCTAGCGTCGGGGCATGACGGTGACTTGGGAAGAGCTGGGGTGGGAGCGGCTGGCCGACGGGGTCGGGCGCGTCCGGCTGCCGGGATGGGACTGCACGATCGGGCTGGTGGCCGGGGCGGGCGCCGCGCTGCTCGTGGACGCCGGCTCCAGCCTGGCGGAGGGCGCCCGGCTGCGCGCCGACGCGGCCCGCCTCGCGGGCACGGATGTGACACTTCTCGCGCTGACGCACCCGCACTTCGACCACGTCCTCGGAGCGGCGGCGTTCCCGGCCGCCGAGGTGTTCGCCGCGGCGGGCTCGCACGCCGTGTACGACGACGCACGCGAGCGCACGGAGCTGCGCGAGGACGCGGTACGCCACGGTCTGGACCCGCGCGAGGCCGACGAGGCGGCCACCGCCCTGGTACGGCCCGGCCGCGAGGTCGCCGACGTGCTCGCCCTGCCGCTCGGCCGTGGCCGCGAGGCGCTGCTCGCGAACGCCGGTCCCGGCCACACCGCGCACGACCTCGCCGTGCTGGTGCCCGGCGAGCGGCCGGTGGTGTTCTGCGGCGACCTGGTCGAGGAGTCCGGCGAACCCCAGGCCGGCCCCGACGCCGTGCCGTCCCGGTGGCCGGCCGCGCTGGACCGGCTGCTGGAGCTGGGCGGCCCGGACGCCGTGTACGTGCCCGGGCACGGGGCGGTGGTGGACGCGGACTTCGTCCGGGCCCAGCGCGACGCCCTGGCGCGACGCTTCGGCGTGTCGCCCTGATCGGCCGCGGACTTCTCCTATCGTCACTCGAATGCGCCAGTACTCAGCCGACCTCACGCCCCCGTGGAAGAAGCCGAAGGCCGTGCCGGAGATCGCGGCCGAGCCGGGGCTGGTCGTGGAGGAGCCGGGCACCGGTTTCTGCGGGGCGGTGATCGGCTGCGAGGCGGGCACGGTGACCCTGGAGGACCGCTTCGGCAAGCACCGCGTCTTCCCGCTCCAGCCCGGCGGCTTCCTGCTGGAGGGCCGTACGGTGACGCTGGTCAAGCCGTCCTCCGGTCCGGTACGGCCCACCCGTACGGCGTCCGGCTCGGTCGCCGTCCCCGGCGCACGCGCGCGCGTGGCCCGCGCCGGGCGGATCTACGTCGAGGGCCGGCACGACGCGGAGCTGGTCGAGAAGGTGTGGGGCGACGACCTGCGCATCGAGGGCGTGGTCGTGGAGTACCTGGAAGGCGTGGACGACCTCCCGTCGATCGTCGAGGAGTTCGCGCCGGGGCCGGACGCGCGGCTGGGGGTCCTGGTGGACCATCTGGTGCCGGGGTCCAAGGAGTGGCGGATCGCCGAGGCGGTGACCAGTGACCACGCGCTGGTCGTCGGCCACCCGTACATCGACATCTGGGAGGCCGTGAAGCCGTCGTCGGTGGGGATCGCGGCGTGGCCGCGGGTCCCTCGCGGGCAGGACTGGAAGACGGGCGTCTGCCGGTCCCTGGGCTGGCCGCCCAACACGGGGGCGGCCTGGCAGCACATCCTGTCGAGGGTGCGCTCGTACAAGGACCTGGAGCCGGAGCTGCTGCGGTGTGTGGAGCGTCTCATCGACCACGTGACCGTGCCCTGGGAAGCGCCACGTCGTTGATCCCATCGAGCCTGGTGGGCTGTCTCCGCCGGAGCGGAGGTGTTCCCTCGATCAGCTGGTCGACGCGGCCGAGCAGTTCGTCGTCCCCGCGTAAGCGGGGGTAGCCCCTCAGTCCACCAGGTCCCGCACCACCGCGTCCGCCAGCAGCCGCCCGCGCAGCGTGAGCACGGCCCGTCCGGCCTCGTACGGTCCCGCCTCCAGCAGTCCTTCCGACAGCGCCCGCCGGGCAGCGGCGAGCCCCTCCTCCCGCAGCAGCGACAGCGGCGCCCCCTCCCGCAGCCGCAGCTCCAGCAGAATCCGCTCCACCCGCCGGTCCTCGCCGGACAGCACCTCGCGCCCCGCCCCCGGCGACCGCCCCTCCGCCAGCGCCCCCGCGTACGCCCCGGGATGCTTCACGTTCCACCACCGCACCCCGCCCACGTGCGAGTGCGCCCCCGGCCCGGCCCCCCACCAGTCGGCGCCCCGCCAGTACAGCTCGTTGTGCAGGCACCGCCCCGCCGCCGAGGTCGCCCAGTTGGACACCTCGTACCACTCGAACCCGGCCCCCGACAGCACCTCCTCGGCGATCAGATACCGGTCGGCGTGCACGTCGTCGTCGGTCATGGGCACCTCACCGCGCCGGATCCGGCGGGCGAGCTGCGTGCCCTCCTCCACGATCAGCGCGTACGCCGACACATGGTCGGGGCCGGCCCCGAGGGCCGCGTCCAGCGAGGCCCGCCAGTCGTCGTCCGACTCGCCGGGGGTGCCGTAGATCAGGTCGAGGTTGACGTGCTCGAAGCCGGCCGCGCGGGCCTCGGCGACGCACGCCTCGGGCCGCCCGGGGGTGTGCGTGCGGTCGAGGATCCTCAGGACGTGCGGCCTGGCGCTCTGCATGCCGAAGGAGATCCGGTTGAAGCCGCCCTCGCGCAGCGCCGCGAGGTACGCGGGGTCGACGGTCTCCGGGTTGGCCTCGGTGGTGATCTCCGCGTCGGGCGCGAGCCCGAACTCGTCGCGGATCGCGTGCAGCATCCGTACCAGGTCGGCGGCGGCGAGCAGGGTGGGCGTGCCGCCGCCGACGAAGACCGTGCGGACCTCGCGCGGGTCGTCGCCGAGGACCTTGCGGGCGAGGCGGACCTCGTCGGCGAGGGTGTCGGCGTAGTTGTCGCGGGAGGCGAGGACGCCGCCGGTGCCGCGCAGCTCGGTGGCGGTGTAGGTGTTGAAGTCGCAGTAGCCGCAGCGGGTGGCGCAGTACGGGACGTGCAGATAGAACCCGAGGGGCCGGTCGGCCGCCCCGGCCAGCGCGGACGCGGGCAGCGCGCCGTCGGCGGGGACGGGCTCGCCGTCGGGAAGTGCGGAAGGCATGCCTTCCATTGTCCAGCACCGCGCCGCACACCGTCCGCCCCGCGTACCGCGGCCCCGCCCTCGCCCTCACTCCGCCTGGAGCACCAGCAGGGCGAGGTCGTCCTCCGGGGGCCGTTCGCCGAACTCGTGGACGAGGCGCTGGATGCGTTCGGCGATCAGTTCCGCGTCGAGGCCGGCGCAGCCCGCGAGGACGGTGGCGAGCCCGTCGGCGTCGTCGAACTGGCGGGAGCCCGAGCGCCGCTCGGTGATGCCGTCGGTGACGCACAGCAGGCTGTCGCCGGGCGTGAGGTCGAAGGTGTCGCAGGTGTACGTCTCGTCCTCGATGACGCCGAGCAGCGTCTGCGGGCGGGCGACGGCGCGCACGCCCCCGTCGCGGCCGAGGACCAGCGGCAGCGGATGCCCGGCGCTGGCGAGCGTGCAGCGCACTCCGCCCTCGTAGGGGGCCAGCTCGCCGTAGAGCAGGGACAGGAAGCGGGTCTGCGGTCCGTCGCCGGGCGCGGGGCCCCGCCCGCCGGCGGCGACCAGGACGCGGGCGGCGGCGTCGGCGGCCTCGGTGGCGTCGTCCAGCAGGAGCTGGTTGAGGCGGTCCAGGACATCGGCGACGCCGTAGCCCTCGCGGGCCAGCAGCCGCAGCCAGGGCCGGGCGAGCCCGATGACCACGGCGGCCTCGGGCCCCTTGCCCTGGACGTCGCCCACGGCGAAGCACCAGCGGCCGTCGCCGGCCGGGAAGATGTCGTAGAAGTCGCCGCTGGGGCCGCCCTGGTCGCACGGTTCGTAGACGAGGGCGCTGCGCACGCCGGGGATCTCGGCGACCGCGCCGGGCAGCAGTCCGCGCTGGAGGACGGCGCTGATGGTGGCCTGGCGGGCGTACTGCCGGGCCGCGCCGATGCCGAGCGCCACCCGCCGGCTGAGATCCTCGACCAGTCCGGTGATCTCGTCGGGGAACCCGATCGGGCCGGCCCGGCCGATGACGAGCGTGCCGAGCGGGCGCCCGCCGGCGATCAGGCGGTACGCCAGCGCCGAGCCGTCCGCGGCGCGCGCACCGAGCGCGTGGCCGGGCCAGGGGTAGGGGTCGGGACCGGAGTGCAGTCCGTCCACGGGGTGCGGCGGGTCCTTCTCCAGGGCCTGGCGGAGTTCGTCGATGCGGTTCTCGCTGCTGTGCCAGACCCGGGCGAGCCGCGGCCCGGCGGCCCCGACGCCGTCGCTCCAGCCGCCGCGCGCGGTGGACTCGTCCTCCAGCCACACCGCGCACCAGTCGGCGAGCCGGGGCACGATCAGCTGGCCGGTGAGGGCGGCGACCAGGTCCTCGTCGAGCTGCCCGGCGAGCAGGTCGGAGGCCTCGGCGAGGAAGGTGAGGGCGCCGCGGCCCAGCCACTCGCGGTCGCGTTCGGCGCGCTGCGGTTCGGGGGCGAGGATCTCGGCGACGCCGAGCCCGTACGCCGCGTCGCAGGCGTCCTCCCCGTCGCCGGCGGGGTCCTCGGCGGGCAGCCGGGCCCACACGGTCTTGACGCCGGGCCGGTAGGTGATGCCCCAGGCCTCGGCGAGGGCGGCGACCAGCCGCAGCCCGCGCCCGTACTCCGGCGGTTCGTACGGCGTGGGGGCGCGGTGGTCGCGGGGGGCGCGCGAGGGGTGCTGGTCGGCGACCTCCACCACGCACGCGCCGGTGTCCGGCTCCAGCCGCAGGATCAGCTCCACGTCGGTGCCCGCGTGCACGACCGCGTTGGTGACGAGTTCGCTGACGACGACCAGGACGTCGTCGGCGAGCCGGTCGGCGACGGTCAGACCGCGTCCGCGCCACTCGGCGAGCGTCGCGCGGGCCAGCGCGCGGGCGGAGCCCGGTGCGAGGGGGCCGCCGGGCAGCGTCGTGTGCGCCTCGGTGTGCGCCCCGGCGCACGGGGGCGCGGGGACGCCGGAGGCTCGCGGAACGGTCTCCCGTTGCGTCGGAATGGCTCCCATCCGCAGCTCCCGAGCATTCGCCCGAATCGTGGTCGATTCGGTTCGGTCGATGCGGACAGGGTGACAGACCGACTGCACCCATAAGCATGGAGTCACCGAAGTGACCCGTTTTTCACGCGAACTGTGCTAGCACCACTCAGAGACGGACAGGACCGGTACGCGTCCGAACGGGCAGGTCTCCCCTCGGGTGAGAACGGGCAGGTCTGCCCTCGAGTGAGAAGGAGCAGGTCTCCCCTCGGGTGAGGGGAGAACCCCAGGGGCGCGGGGAACCGCGTGCCCGGCCGGCCACGACCCGCGGCCGAAGACCGACCGCACCGCACCCGAGTCCCCCGCACCCCGCGGAGCGCCCCGCGCTACGCCTCCCGCGTCCCCGCGTACATCTCGTCGATCAGATGCTTGTACTCCCGCTCCACCACGGGCCGCTTCAGCTTCAGGCTCGGCGTGATCTCGCCGTGCTCGACGTCGAGGTCGCGCGGCAGCAGCCGGAACTTCTTGATCGTCTGCCAGCGCTGCAGGCCCTCGTTGAGCTGCTTGACGTAGCCCTCGACCATCTCGACGGTCTGCGGCGCGGCCACGATCTCGGCGTACGGCTTGCCCTCCAGGCCGTTCTCCTTGGCCCACTCCTCGATCGCGAGCTCGTCCAGGGCGATCAGGGCGGTGCAGAAGTTCCGGTCGGCGCCGTGCACGAGGATGTTGGAGACGTACGGACACACCGCCTTGAACTGGCCCTCGACCTCGGCGGGCGCGATGTACTTGCCGCCGGACGTTTTGATCAGGTCCTTCTTGCGGTCGGTGATGCGCAGGTAGCCGTCCGGGGACAGCTCGCCGATGTCGCCGGTGTGGAACCAGCCGTCGGACTCCAGCACCTCGTCGGTCTTCTCGGGCAGCTTGTGGTAGCCCTGCATGATGCCGGGGCCGCGCAGCAGGATCTCGCCGTCGTCGGCGATGCGGACCTCGGTGCCGGGCAGCGGCTTGCCGACCGTGCCGGTGCGGTAGGCCTCGCCGGGGTTGACGAAGGAGGCCGCGGAGGACTCGGTGAGGCCGTAGCCCTCCAGGACGTGGATGCCGGCGCCGGCGAAGAAGTAGCCGATCTCCGGGGCGAGCGCGGCGCTGCCGGAGACGCAGGCGCGCAGCCGGCCGCCGAAGGCCTCGCGGATCTTGGAGTAGACGAGGGCGTCGGCGACCTTGTGCTTGGCGGCCAGGCCGAAGGGGGCGGAGTGGACGCCGGTGCGCTGGAAGTTGTCCTGGGTGACCTTGGCGTACTCTCGGGCGACCTCGGCGGCCCACTGGAAGATCTTGTACTTGGCGTTGCCGCCGGCGCGGGCCTTGGCGGCGACGCCGTTGTAGACCTTCTCGAAGATGCGCGGCACGGCGGCCATGTAGGTGGGCTGGACGACCGGCAGATTCTCGATGATCTTGTCGACGCGCCCGTCCACGGCGGTGATGTGCCCCAGCTCGATCTGGCCGGAGGTGAGGACCTTGCCGAAGACGTGGGCGAGCGGCAGCCACAGGTACTGCACGTCCTCCGGGCCGAGCAGACCGGTGGCGGCGATCGCCTTGGCCATGTACGACCAGTTGTCGTGCGGCAGGCGCACGCCCTTGGGGCGGCCGGTGGTACCGGAGGTGTAGATCAGGGTGGCGAGCTGGTCCTTGGTGATCGCGCCGACCCGCTCCTTGATCAGCTCGGGGTGCTTCTCCAGGTAGGCGGCGCCGCGCTCCTCCAGCTCGGCGAGGGTGAGCACCCAGTCGCCGCTCTCCACGCCCGCCGGGTCGATGACGACGACGTGGTGCAGGTCGGGCAGCTCGGCGCGCTTCTCCAGGGCCTTGGCCAGCTGGCCGGCGTTCTCCGCGATGAGGACCTTGCTCTCGGAGTCGGCGAGGATGAAGGCGGACTCGTCGGCGTTGGTCTGCGGGTAGATCGTGGTGGTGGCGGCGCCCGCGCACATGATGCCGAGGTCGGCGAGGACCCATTCCACGCGCGTGGAGGCGGCGAGCGCGACCCGCTCCTCGGGGTGGACGCCCAGCTCGATCAGTCCGGCGGCGATGGCGTAGACCCGCTCGGCGGCCTCGGCCCAGGTCAGCGACTTCCAGTCGTCGGGGCCCTCGCCCGCCGCTGGTGGCACCGGGTAGCGGTAGGCCTCGGCGTCCGGTGTGGCCGCCACGCGCTCCAGGAAGAGGGCCGCCACCGACGGCGGACGATTCTCGATCAGGGTCTGTGCGTCGCTCACGACATCCTCCGGGCCCGCGGCATCGCGGCTGGCTAGCGGCTGGCTCAAGTACGGCTGGGGTGACTCTCGGGTGGGGTGGTGCGGGGGGTTCGGGTGGTCGTTCGGGGTGCCGGCCCGGCGGTTGACCGGGCCACTGTTTAACTCACGAGTAACTAGCGAGCAGGCATCAGGGTAAAGCGCGACCGGCCACCGCGTAAGGGGCTGTGGCCTGTCATTTCCCACGAAGCACCGCCCCGCACACGCGCGGGGGCCCGCCGCACTCGCGTGCGACAGGCCCCCTTTTCACCCGCTTTGCCGCGCCGACGGCGTCGGGCGGGCGGTCACTTCTTGCTCTTGGCCGAACTCGCGCCGTCGTCGCTGGAGAGCACCGCGATGAAGGCCTCCTGCGGAACTTCCACGGAACCCACCATCTTCATGCGCTTCTTGCCCTCCTTCTGCTTCTCCAGCAGCTTGCGCTTACGGGAGATGTCGCCGCCGTAGCACTTGGCGAGGACGTCCTTGCGGATGGCGCGGATGGTCTCGCGGGCGATCACGCGCGAACCGATGGCGGCCTGGACGGGCACCTCGAAGTTCTGCCGCGGGATCAGCTCCTTGAGCTTGGCGACGAGCCGCACGCCGTACCCGTACGCCTGGTCCTTGTGGGTGATCGCCGAGAAGGCGTCCACCTTGTCGCCGTGCAGCAGGATGTCGACCTTGACCAGGGAGCTGGACTGCTCGCCGGTGGGCTCGTAGTCCAGGGAGGCGTAGCCGCGGGTCTTGGACTTCAGCTGGTCGAAGAAGTCGAAGACGATCTCCGCCAGCGGCAGGGTGTAGCGGATCTCGACCCGGTCCTCGGAGAGGTAGTCCATGCCGAGCAGGGTGCCGCGCCGGGTCTGGCACAGCTCCATGATCGCGCCGATGAACTCGGTGGGCGCGAGGATCGTGGCGCGCACGACCGGCTCGTACACCTCCGCGATCTTGCCCTCGGGGAACTCGCTCGGGTTGGTGACCGTGATCTCGGCGCCGTCCTCCATGATCACGCGGTAGACCACGTTGGGCGCGGTGGCGATCAGGTCGAGGCCGAACTCGCGCTCCAGCCGCTCCCGGATCACGTCCAGGTGCAGCAGGCCGAGGAAGCCGACGCGGAAGCCGAAGCCGAGGGCGGCGGAGGTCTCCGGCTCGTAGACGAGCGCGGCGTCGTTGAGCTGGAGCTTGTCCAGCGCCTCGCGCAGCTCCGGGTAGTCGGACCCGTCCAGCGGATACAGGCCCGAGAAGACCATGGGCTTGGGGTCCTTGTAGCCGCCGAGGGCCTCGGTGGCGCCCTTGGCCTGGCTGGTGACGGTGTCGCCGACCTTGGACTGGCGCACGTCCTTCACACCGGTGATGAGGTAGCCCACCTCGCCGACGCCGAGGCCGTCGGCCGGCAGCATCTCGGGCGAGTTGGTGCCGATCTCCAGCAGCTCGTGGGTGGCGCCGGTGGACATCATCCTGATGCGCTCGCGCTTGTTGAGCTGGCCGTCAATCACCCGGACGTACGTCACGACGCCCCGGTAGGAGTCGTAGACCGAGTCGAAGATCATCGCGCGGGCGGGGGCGTCGGCGACGCCGACCGGGGCGGGGATCTTCTCGACCACCCGGTCGAGCAGCGCCTCGACGCCGAGGCCGGTCTTGGCGGAGACCTTCAGCACCTCGGCGGGGTCGCAGCCGATGAGGTTGGCCAGCTCGTCGGCGAACTTCTCCGGCTGGGCGGCCGGCAGGTCGATCTTGTTCAGGACCGGGATGATCGTGAGGTCGTTCTCCATCGCCAGGTAGAGGTTGGCGAGGGTCTGCGCCTCGATGCCCTGGGCCGCGTCGACCAGGAGGATGGTGCCCTCGCAGGCGGCCAGCGACCGGGAGACCTCGTAGGTGAAGTCGACGTGCCCCGGGGTGTCGATCATGTTGAGGATGTGCGTGCTGGTCTTGTCGTGGGTGGGCGCCCACGGCAGTCGCACCGCCTGGGACTTGATCGTGATGCCGCGCTCGCGCTCGATGTCCATGCGGTCGAGGTACTGAGCGCGCATCTGCCGCTGCTCGACCACCCCGGTCAGCTGGAGCATCCGGTCGGCGAGCGTGGACTTGCCGTGGTCGATGTGCGCGATGATGCAGAAGTTGCGGATCAGCGCCGGGTCGGTACGGCTCGGCTCGGGCACATGGCTAGGGGTCGCGGGCACGCAGGGTCCTGATTCTTGAGGCGTCCGCACACGTGTGCTTGTCCGTCTGCGGTCTCGGGTCGGATCTATACGTAGTCTCCATGGTCCCATGTCCGGCGGGGAGCGCGGATCGGGTGGGGGCGGCCGCCGCCGGGGACTGTGGTCCCGACGGGTGACCGGGGGCCGGTTCAGGGGCGGCCCGGGGCCGGTCGGCGGCTGGCCGACGAGTGGCCGGCGGGCGGCGGACGGGCGGTTTTGGGCGGGGAACGGGCCGCTGGTAGTGTGGGGCGCTGTGTCTCATGCCCTCTCTGCAGGAGGCACACCTCAAGAAATCACCGGCTACGGGACCGTCGCGGCCCCGTGCCAGAACCTGAGAAGGCTCATTCGTGGCGAACATCAAGTCCCAGATCAAGCGGATCAAGACCAACGAGAAGGCCCGGCTGCGCAACAAGGCCGTCAAGTCCTCCCTGAAGACCGCGATCCGCAAGGCCCGCGAGGCCGCTGCCGCGGGTGACGTCGAGAAGGCCACCGAGTACCAGCGCGCCGCCGCGCGTCAGCTCGACAAGGCCGTCTCGAAGGGCGTCATCCACAAGAACCAGGCCGCCAACAAGAAGTCGGCGCTTGCTTCGAAGGTCGCGGCCCTCAAGGGCTGAGTTTTCCGACTTGACGCCGGGCGGACCCGGGCGGGCCCTCTCTCATCCGCCCCCGACCGGCACCCCGGACCTGTGCGCGGCCTGCGTTCGCCACGCGGGCACGGGTCCAAGCAGCGTGAACCGAAGGCCCCGGCAGCCGTCCCTTCCCCAGGGAGACCGCCGGGGCCTTCGGCCTGCCCGCACGCCGTACCGCCGACCGCGGCACGGCCGACGGACGGCTGACGCCCGGCCTCGGGCTCTGGCCGGTGGGGTTGTGCCGTACGGGAACGGCGTACCCGGCGTCGGCTAGCCGCGCCCCCGCGACCGCGCCGCGCGGGCGATGGTCACGACGGCCTTCTCCAGGGCGTACTCCGGGTCGTCGCCGCCGCCCTTCACGCCCGCGTCCGCCTCGGCGACCGCGCGCAGCGCCACGGCGACCCCGTCCGGCGTCCAGCCACGCATCTGCTGCCGCACCCGGTCGATCTTCCACGGCGGCATGCCCAGCTCCCGGGCGAGATCGGCGGGCCGGCCGCCGCGCGCGGAGGACAGCTTCCCGATCGCCCGTACGCCCTGCGCCAGCGCGCTGGTGATCAGCACCGGCGCGACGCCCGTGGCGAGCGACCAGCGCAGCGCCTCCAGGGCCTCCGCGGCCCGTCCTTCGACGGCCCGGTCGGCGACGGTGAAGCTGGAGGCCTCGGCGCGGCCGGTGTAGTAACGCCCGACGACGGCCTCGTCGATCGTGCCCTCCACGTCGGCGACCAGCTGCGACACCGCCGACGCCAGCTCGCGCAGATCGCTGCCGATCGCGTCGACCAGCGCCTGGCAGGCCTCGGGCGTCGCCGAACGCCCCAGCGCGCGGAACTCGCCGCGCACGAAGGCGAGCCGGTCGGCCGGCTTCGTCATCTTCGGGCAGGCCACCTCCCGCGCCCCCGCCTTGCGCGCGGCGTCCAGCAGCCCCTTGCCCTTGGCGCCGCCCGCGTGCAGCAGCACGAGGGTGATCTCCTCGGCGGGCGCGCCGAGATACCCCTTCACGTCCTTGACCGTGTCGGCCGAGAGGTCCTGCGCGTTGCGCACGACGACGACCTTGCGCTCGGCGAAGAGCGACGGGCTGGTCAGCTCGGCGAGGGTGCCGGGCTGCAACTGGTCGGGGGTGAGGTCCCGTACGTCCGTGTCGGCGTCGACGGCGCGGGCGGCGGCCACCACCTCCTGCACGGCACGGTCGAGGAGCAGGTCCTCCTGGCCCACGGCAAGCGTCACCGGGGCGAGAGGGTCGTCGTTCGCAGTCTTCCTGGCCATCGCGTCCAGCATCCCACGGGCCACTGACAACGGGGGCCGCGGTCGCGGCGGGGCGACGGGCGCACGGGCGGCGGCGGGCGGTGCCGTACGGGCTACGGGCCGTCCCGTACGGACTGCGGGCCGTCCCGTACGGGCTACGGGCCGCCGAGCCGTGCGGGCTTCCGGCCCTACGGGCTCCCGGTCCTACGGACCTCCGGCCGCGCGGTGGGCTACGGCTCCTCCCGCCAGCCGTCCCACCGGGCCGCGAACTCGTCCAGCTCGCCGGGATCGAGCCGTTCCTCCTCGTCGCCGAGGACGACGAGCCACTGGGCGTCCTCGGCGTCGTCCTCCCCGGCCAGCGCGTCCCGTACGAGCCGGGGCTCCTCGTCGATCCCGAACCGCTCCCCCAGCGCCTCGGCCACCTCCTCCGCGGCGTCGCGGTCGGGCAGCACCAGCACATGTCTCACATCACTCACGCGAGCCATTGTCCGGCACCGGGCGGAGGCGCCCGCACCCCGGCGGGGGAAGGTGAAGCGGGTCAGCTCTTGGGCACGACCTGGATGTCGAGTTCGACCTCGATGGTGGGGCCGACCGCCGCGATCCCGCGCGCCAGCATCGACTGCCAGCTCATGGTGTAGTCGTCGCGGTGCAGTTCGGTGGTGGCCCGGCAGGCCGCCCGCGCCTCGCCCTCCATGCCGTTGCCGAGCCCGAGGTACTCGGCGTCGAGGGTGACCGTGCGGGTCACGCCGTGCAGGGACAGCGCGCCGGTGACGGCCCACCGGTTGCCGCCGCGATGCGCGAACCGGTCGCTGTAGAACTCCAGGGTCGGGAAGCGGGCCACGTCGAGGAAGTCCGGCGAGCGCAGGTGGTCGTCGCGCATCCGGACGTTGGTGTCGATGGAGGCCGCGTCGATCACGACGTGCATCGCCGAGTGCTCCATCTCCGGGGAGATCCGCACCGCCCCGGCGAAGGAGTTGAACCGGCCGTGGATGCGGGCCAGCCCGATGTGCCGGGCGCTGAAGCCGATCGAGGAATGCGTCGGGTCGATCTCCCAGTCGCCGGGCGCGGGCAGCTGCGGCGGCTGGGAGACCTGGAGCGTCACATCGCCGAGCGCGGTGAGCGTGTCCGGCGCGACGGTGGCGGCGGCCCGGTGGGGCGCGTATCCCTCGGCGGACACGGCGAGCCGGTACTCCCCCTCGGGCACGGTCGCGACGAAGGACCCGTAGGGGTCCGTCCAGCCGCCGACCACCTTGCGCCCGGCGGTGTCGGTGACGGTGAACTCCGCCTGTGGCACGGGCTGGCCGACCGGATCGAGCACCCGGCAACTCAGCGCCCCGGCGTCCGGCGGCGTGGGCACCTGCGCCAGAGGACTCGTCCGTTGCACGTGCTTCGCTCGGCTTCCGAACAAGCGGCCGATCATCTACGACACCTTCTGCACCACGTGAGAACAACTGTTGTCAATGACGCATTCGATCATCGATGAGGCTTTCGAGGCAACACGGGGGTACATCGAGCCAATCCGGCACAAGTGCTGGGACTGCCCCCGAGTGATACCGCTGGAGGCGTGTGCCACGAATCACCCGCCGACGTCCGGATTTCGCACCGCCGGCACCCGGTCGAGGCGGATGCCGAACCGCTCCCGGTAGACCGAGAGCACCTCGTCGTCCGAACCCAGTTCCCGCACGTCGCGCGCCCCGTCGGCGCCGGTCGTGGTCAGGGTGCGCCCGCTGAGGGTGATCCGCCCGCCGTCCTCGGTGAGCCGGGAGCACACCAGGGACCGCGTGAAGTGCGAGTCGGGCGAGGTGCGGTGCCACCAGGCCCCGGCGACGAAGTCCTCCAGCACCCGGGGCCGCGTCTCCAGCCGGTACTGCGGCGTACCGTCGCGGAGGACATCGAGGTCATCGACGGGGGACGCGTCCGCACGCCCCACGCCCTGGACCTCGACGACGGCGAACGTCCCTGCGGGATCGGCCTGTTCCCCCCGCTCCCCGAAGGCCAGCGGGAAGTGGCTGTGCGCCCCGAACCCCACGTCGGCCAGCCAGTCGCCGCCGTCGGCCGTACGCACCCGCAGCGCCATGTGGTCGTACGGGATCCCGAGCCGCCCCGCCTCTCCGTGCACCCGCGCGGCCAGCACGGTCACCTCGAATCCGAGCGCCGTGAGCAACGCGCCGAACGCGCCGTTGAGTTCGTAGCAGAACCCGCCCCGCCGCGCCCCCACCACCTTCTCCACCAGCGGCTCCTCCGCCAGCACGATCTCCTCGCCGAGGTGGATCGACAGGTTCTCGAAGGGCACGGCCCGAAGATGCCGCACCTGCAACTCCCGCAACGCGGCCCCCGTGGCCGAGCTGGGCCACTCGGCCCCGATACGGCGAAGATAGGCATCGACCTCAGCGGATTCCATACGACCAGTCTCGCGCGCCGCCCCACGCACCACGGCCCGAACCCGGCTCCTCCTGCCCGGCCCGGCTCACGGCCCTACCAGTGGTAGCTGTGCCCTTCCGGGGTGACACGGACGGTGAAATCGCGCAGAGCGGGGGCGCCGGCGGAGCGCCATCGGGCAAGCTCGTGCTCGACTGCGTCCCAGAGGACGCCGGACCCTCCCTGCCGCACGATGTGACGCCCGCGCTCGTCGCGGAGGGCAGCCCAGGATCCGGACTCGACGTCGATGAGGACATCCTCCTGGCACCCGTCCCGGTCGATGCTCACCCGCTGCGCACCAGGCGCCGCGGACTGCACGACGAAGCGGGTCGTCCAGTCGTCCAGGACGCCGGCTCCGGCGCGGGCCTCGCGCTCCTGCCCTGCGGTGAGGTCCGGGAGGAGACCGAGCGGGGGCGGCAGATGCGGGCGGGCGAGCATGAAGCCGACCTGGCCGCCCAGCAACGGCCCGGACGCCGTGCCGTCGTCGTGCACGGTCAGCCGCGCGAGTTCCGACGCGCCGAGCCAGCCGCCGATCGTCGTCAGGATCAGGCCGCCGGGCCGGGTCTGCTCGACCCATGCCGCGGGCACCGTTCGTACACCGCAGGTGGCGACGACTCGGTCGTACGGCGCTCCGTCGGGGTGACCTCGGAGCCCGTCGCCGGTGACGAGCAGGGGGTGCGCCCCGAGCCGCCGGAGAGCGCTGCGCGCCCTCGCGGCCACGTCGGCGTCGTACTCGATCGAGGTGACGTTCCGCTCGCCCAGCCGCCGGCAGAGCAGAGCGGTCGAGTATCCGGTGCCGGTGCCGATCTCCAGTACCCGCACACCTGGTTCGATCTGAAGGTCTTCCAGCATGCGCAGGACGAGGGAGGGCAGGGTGCTGGAACTGGTCGGCTCACGTGCGATCCGCCCTCGGACGTCCGACGGCACGATGGTGCCCGCGATCTGGGTCACCAGTGACTGGTCCTCGTAACAGCCTTCGAGCCATCCGCCGTCCTCTTCGAGAACGGGTTCCCATGCCGTGGGCACCGCACCCTCGACCCGGCGGAAGAACCCGCCCCGCAGGAACTCGTGCCGCGGAACGGTCTCAGCCACCTTCCTCCACGCCTCACTCCGCACACTGCCGTTCGCGACCAGCGTCTCGACGAGCCCCTTCAGGAGCTGGGCCTGATCAGTCACGTCCGCTCTCCAGAAGGTCTGCCAGCGCCGCGCACATCGGCAGGCCGGTCTCGGTCTCCAGCCAGTACCACTGACCGGATGGATTGCACTCCAGGAACCACCATCGCCCGTCCTCGCCCACACAGAAGTCGAAAGCCCCGAAAACCAGCCCGAAGTGGGCCAGGTACCGGCGAATTCCTCGCTCGATGTCCGGAGGCGCTTCGACGGGGGCGTAGGAGAGCCGGCCGTAGTCCGTGCGCCAGTCCAGAAGGTCGGAGTCGATGCGCACGCAGAACACCCGTGCGCCGATGACGGTCACTCGTACGTCAGCCGTCTTGGGGACACGCTTCTGGAACAGATGCGCCGTTCCGGCCACGCTGTCATCGATGTCTTCGGCAGCCGCATCGGCGCCCCTGACGACCGAGGGGACGCCGTCGACCAGGTACGCCGGGTTGTGCAACGGCTTGTAGATCACCGGACCGTTGCGCTTGATGAAGGACCTGGCGGCATCAGGGTCCGAGGTGATGAGTGTGGGTGGCACGTCGAAGCCTGCCTCCACGGCCGCGGCCAGCCCCGAGGGCTTGAATTCGGCGTCCCCCATGCGGTGCGGGTGGTTGACGTACAGGCAGCCGGGCAGTGAGGCCAGTACGCCCCCGAGGCCGTACCTGGCCTGCGTGACGGCGAACCGCGCGTCCTGCGCGCTCAGGTGCGGGAACGCGAAGCCGGAGGGGCGTCGGTAGTAGAGGGAACGGACCCGAGCCAGGTCCGCCGTACGGAACGGTGTGGAGACCCGGCCCCGGAGGCCGCTCCCGGTGATCTCGGCCGCCACCGACAGTGATGCGGGAAAGTCCCCGGAGTCGAGCCGCACGACCGGGACGTTCCGGTCGTGCAGCTCGCGGATCACCACGTCGGCGGTGGGGTCGTACAAGGTGGTGACGACCAGCACCGGACGCGCGGCGTTCACTGGTCGCCGTCGCTCCCCGTGTCACTGTCCTGCGTGGTGCCGTTGCCGTCGGGGCTGGTGCCGGTCGCGGGGCTGGTGTTGGTGCTGGTGCCGTGCCCCGGCATCTCCATGACCTGCCCGGCTTCGTCGAAGAACACGGTCGCCTGGGTCACCGGGTCGAGTTCGGCGCGTGCGTAGCCGGGGGCTGTCGTGGGGTAGGGGGCCATGCGGCTCACCCCCCAGGGCGCAAGGGTCCGGGCACCGGACGGCAGTGGCGACGAGGCAGGGAATCGATCGGTGTGGACGAACACGGTGAACTCCTTTTCTGATGTTTCCGGTTGCCGGTCAGGTGAGGGTGCTGGCGGTGGAGCGGGGCTTCTCCAGTGGGCCGGGGTGTTCGAGCATGGTCAGGGTGGAGCGGGCCACCACGCTCAGGTCGTGGAGGCGGTCCGCGAGGGTCGAACCCTGCGTCGGCCCGCTGAGTACGTCGTCCACGTGGCGCAGCACGACGAGCGCCGTGGCCTGCCGCTCGCCGCGCATCCGTGGTGCCAGGGCCGCCAGTCGCGGGCCGAGCCGCCGTACGTAGCCTTCGACGGTGGCGATCATCGTCCTCAGTTCGTCCGCGTCGCGGAGGGGCGGGGACCACAGTGCGCGTTGCAGCACGTCCCGCATGGTCCCGGCGGACTCGTCCTGCTCCTGCTCAGTCCCCACGGCCCGTGTCCTCGCCGGCGAGCCGGAACCGTCCTCGCTCCACGAGCTGCGCGACGGCGTCCGCCTGGCACAGCGCGCCGGGCTCGTCCATGGGCACCACCCAGTGCGCGCCCCGCGCCTCGTCGTCCTCGTCGTCGCTCCTCGGCCGCGGCACCCCGAGGTAGGAACCGAGCCCGAGGAACTCGACGTCGTTGGCGTGCCGTCGGCCGTGCCAGGCGTGCAGATCAGCGGCACCGGGCGGGACCAGCGCGTAGTAGCGGCTGCCGTCGCGGTGGACGAAGACCGGCCCGCCGTGCAGCGCGCGGCCGAGGAACCCGGCGATCTGTTCGCGGTCCTCGGACGCGGCAGCGGCGTGCACGAGGCCGGCGGAGATCCGCACCGCCGAGAACAGCGCGCCGCACCGCAGGAGTGCGATGCCGGTGTCGTCCCACTCCCCGCGTGCGCGCTCGACGCTGTGCGCGGCGCAGATCAGCAGCCAGGCGGTCACGGCTTCCTGACTCCGCTGCCGCGAGGGCAGGAGGGTCCCGGCCGTCGGCGTGTCCGCGTTCACCGCGCCTCCCCCGCCTGACGGCACCGCGGGCACGCGCAGGGCGGGAAGTCCCGGTCCAGGGGAACCGGCGGCGCGGCCTCGCGCGCGTGCGGGACGGTCACGACGGCGCGCGGCGGTCTCACGGTCCCCTCACGGGTGACCGTGTAGACCCGGATGGTCATCTTGGCACCGGGTGGGGGCGGTCCGATGGGGGCAGTACCGTTCATCGTGTCGGCGCTCCTGTGCAGCGTGGGCACCCCGACGAGGTCTCACCACCTCGTCGGGGACTGACGCTTCGACGGTAGGAGCACCGCGACAGCATCGCCGACCGTGATCCGGTCGCTACGCTCAGGCGGCGAGCATGCCGATCCTGGTCGCCAGGTCGGCGGCACGACGGCGACGTGGGGCCTGCGTCGACTCGATCTCCTCGAGGATGATCGTCTTGGCGTAGCCGTTGTAGCGGATCGTCTCCGGCGCGGCCTCGAATGCCTTCTGCAGGGAGGCGATGGCCGCTTCCGGCTGGTTGTCGAGCTGGTAACCGCGGGCTTCTTCGATCCGGTGCCTGGCCCGCCTGGGGTGGGACCTGATGACGGCCTTGTCCGCGCGTGCGGCCTGGCGGACGGACTCGCCGCCCTGGTGCAGTTCCACTGCGACGGTGACGGCGTGAGCCCCCATCACCGCCCGGGAGAACGAGGTGACCGGATGGTAGTAGTCGCCCGGCAGCCGCTCGGCCATCGTGTTGGCCCTGTCCCAGTGCCGCCAGGCCGTGCCCGTCTCGCGTCGGCGGGCCGCGGTGTATCCGAGTTCGAACTCCAGGGCTCCCGCGATGGCGAGCACATCGTCCGACGCGTCGGGCAGCAGGGGTTCCAGGAAGGTGACCGCCTCCCGGTTGACCGCGTCCGCCGCGTCGAAGTGGTGGGAGCCCGAGTCCCGGTGGGCCTGCGCCAGCAGCCACGCGGCCACGCCGATCGCGTGAGGGTCCTCGCTCTCCTGCGCCGCGATCATGCCGCGTTCGGCGACGCGCCAGAGCAGCGAGCTGTCCGGCTGGTAGGCGATGAAGAACTGCGACAGCGAGTAGGTCTGCGCGAGCAGTGACTGCGCGGCACGCCGGTCCACGCCCGTCTCCGCGTGCCGCACGAGGGCTCGGGCGTCGCGGATGAGGTCGGGAAGCAGCTTGCCGATGGCCTCGCGGTGGTTCGGCGCCTGGTGCCTGGCCCGCCATGCCGCGTGCAGTCGGGCTTCCAGGTGCCCGACCCGCGGCGGCTCCACGGCGTGCGCCAGCTCGAACGAGTCGACGGCGGCCTTCACCGCGGCCAGCCGGGGATGCCCCGGCCCGACGAACAGATCGACGTGCGCCTCAGGGCGGCCCGTCAGATCCGCCAGGTCACGGACCCGCAGCGCCTCGGCGATCCTCAGCACCATGTCGAGGCCGGGCGCCTTCTGCTGGCCGTTCTCGATCTTCCTCATGGTGTGCGGCGAGATCCCGACGAAGTCGGCGAGCTGGGCCTGTGTCAGCCCGCGCCGCTCCCGGAGGATCTGCACTCGCTGGCCGAACTTCAGTGAGTTCACGTACGGGTCCGGGGTAGCGTCTTGAGACATCACGGCCTTGCCCCTCCTAGCAGCTTCGTCACCGCCAGAGTAGGGGCACGGTCGGCTCCATGCCCTCACTCTCGCACCACCGCCCGTAGGCCCGTGCCCTCTCCCGTCACCGCGATCGGGCCGTCCTCGTCCGTGCGGAGCACCGCCGCGCCCTGGGTGCGCAGGGATGTGACCGTGCGGGGGGCGGGGTGGCCGTAGGGGTTGTCCGGGCCGCAGGAGATGAGGGCCAGGCGGGGGGCCGTCAGGTGGAGCAGGTCCGGGTCCTGATACGCCGAGCCGTGATGGGCGACCTTCAGGACGTCCACGTGGGTCAGGCTCGCCGCGGCCTGCGAGTGCAGCAGGGCCTGCTGGGACGGGGGTTCGAGGTCGCCCAGGAGCAGCAGGCGCAGGGCGCCCGACCGGACCAGCAGGACGACGCTCGCGTCGTTCGGGCCGTCCGGAGGTGAGGCCGGGGCCGGCGGGGGCCACAGGACCCGCCAGGTCAGGTCACCGAGCCGTCGCTCCTCCCCGGCCACGGCTCTGATGAGCGGGACACCGTGCCTCTTCGCCTCCCTGTGGACGAACTCCGCCTGGTCCGCGGGCTCCTCGAACCCGGTCGTCTCGATCGCGCCCACCGAACGCCCCCTCAGCACGCCCGGCAGGCCGGCCACGTGGTCCGCGTGGAAGTGGGTCAGCACCAGGAGCGGGACCCTGGTGATGCCCAGGGTGCGCAGGCAGCGGTCCACCGGTTTCGGGTCGGGACCCGCGTCCACCACCACCCCCGCGCCCCGGCCCGCCGCGAGCACCGTCGCGTCGCCCTGGCCCACGTCGCACATCGCGAACCGCCAGCCCGGCGGCGGCCACCCCGTCACCACCCGGGTCAGCGGCGGCGGTTGCAGCACGACCAGCAGGAGCAGCGCCCCGCAGACCCCGCACAGCCAGGGGTGCTTCAGCAGTCGTCTGCCCGACAGGACGAGGAGCACCGTGAGCACGGCCAGCAGCAGCGCGCCCGTCCAGCCGCCCGGCCAGCCCACCGCCCCGCCGGGCAGCGACGCCCCGGTGCGGGCCACCTTCGCCAGCCACCCGGTGGGCCAACCCGCGCACCATGCCAGCGCCTTGGCCGCCGGCATGGCGAACGGCGCCGTCACCAGCGCCGCGAAACCCAGCACCGTGGCGGGGGCGACCGCGATCTCCGCCAGCAGGTTGCACGGCACCGCGACCAGGCTCACCCGGGCCGACAGCAGGACGATGACCGGTGCGCACACCGCCTGCGCAGCGGCGGCCGCGGCCAGCGCCTCCGCCAGTCGGGCGGGCACCCGGCGTCGTCGCAGCGTCTCACTCCAGCGGGGCGCGAGGGTGAGCAGCGCGCCGGTCGCCAGCACCGACAGCAGGAAGCCGTAACTGCGGGCCAGCCACGGGTCGTAGAGCACCAGCAGCAGGACGGCCGTCGCCAGGGCCGGGAGCAGCGATCTGCGGCGGCCGGTCGCCAGGGCCAGCAGGGCGACGGCTCCGCAGGCCGCGGCCCGCAGCACACTCGGGTCCGGCCGGCACACCACGACGAACCCCAGCGTGAGCACGCCGCCCGCCAGCGCGGTGGTCCGCAGCGTCAGGCCGAGTCTCGGGGCCAGGCCGCGGCGCTCGACCTGCTGGGCCAGACCGGGCGGGCCGACGAGCAGGGCCAGCAGGATCGTCAGGTTGCTCCCGGAGACCGCCAGGGTGTGCGCGAGATCCGTGTCCTCGAAGGCCTCGTCCAGTTCGGGTGTGATCCGCGAGGTGTCTCCGACCACCAGCCCCGGCAGCAGCGCCCGCGCGTCCGCAGGGAGTTCGTCGGTCGCCGTGCGCAGTCCGGTTCTCAGCCGTCCGGCCAGTCGCTGGACGGCGGACGGTTCTCCGATCACCTCGGGCGCCGCCCGGTCCCGGACCCGCAGTACCGCCGCGATCTCGTCACCGCCCATCAGAGGCGGTGACAGCCGTGCCGTGACCCTCAGCCGGGTGGACGGCAGCAGGGCCAGCCAGGGTGAGCTTCGTTCCGCGTCGGCCTTCCCTCCTGTGCGTGTTCTCGTGTTGACGAGGATCAGGACCGGCGTGCGGGTCACCGCGGCGCCCGTCGTGCCCGGACCTTCGACGCGCTGTACCTCCGCCTGGATCAGCACCGAGACCGGCGCCATGTGGTCGCCGCTGACCCGGGGGCGGGTGAGCCGGGGGTCCGCGGTCAGCTCCACCTCGGCGGTCACGGTGGCGAACTGCCGTGCCAGCGCGGGCACCGGGCCGCGCCGTACGTCCGCCCCGTGCAGTCCCGCGGACGCGGCGGCCGCCGACGCGCCGAGCAGCACGGCGGCCACGGTCGTACGCGCCCAGGCGCCTGTGCGGGTTCCTCGTCTCCGGTGCCTTCGGCCGACGAGCAGGAGTGCGGCGGCAGCGGTCAGGCACACGGCCGTGAAGCCCGTCACCCATCCTGCGGGGGCGTCCAGCGCCAGGGCCGCCGTCGCCCATGCCGCGAGCGCCGGGGGGACGAGTCGTAAGTCGGTCGGTCCTTTCTGCCGGGGGTGGGCCGCGCCGAGCCGGCTTCCGGAGGCGGCGTGCACCTCCGCGCGGGGACGGGGCGGGGCGGTCGAGGTCGGGGGCTCCTCTGTGGTGGTCGGCGGGACGTTCATGGCCTGACCAGCGGTCGGAGGTCGGCGAAGCGGCGGTCGCCGATGCCGTTCACCTCGCGCAGTTGGTCCACCGAGCGGAATCCGCCGTGCCGGGTGCGGTAGTCCACGATGTGCTGGGCCAGCACCGGCCCGACGCCCGGCAGGGTCTCCAACTGGTCGACCGTGGCGGTGCTGAGGGAGACCGGGGCCGCCGGGCCGGCCGCCCCGCCCGAGCCGGACGCTCCTCCGGCGGCTGTTCCCGTTACGGCGGGGCCTGCCGCCAGGGCGGGGCCGCCCACGACCACCTGTTCGCCGTCCACCAGGAACCTCGCCCGGTTCAGCCCGCCGAGGTCGGTGCCGGGCCGGGTGCCGCCCGCCGCCCGCAGCGCGTCGACGACCCGGGAGCCCGCCGGGAGGCGGTGGATCCCCGGACGCCGGACCTTGCCGCTGACGTCCACGACGATCTCCGGGCCGGACGGGGCCGTGCCGCCGGCGGCTCCGGTGGACGGCTGGGATGCGGAGCCTCCCGGCTCGGTCTCCCCGTCCGTCTTCCCTCCTGTCCTCCCGCCCGGTTCCCGGCTCGGGTACGGGGCCACGGCGCGGACGGCCTCGGGCGCCCGTACCGTCTCGGTGCGGCCCGTCCAGAAGTGCTGGAGGGCCACGGCCGCGGCGACGGCCAGCACCACCGTGAGGGCGACCACGTTCCTGCGCTCCAGTGCGCAGCGGGTCTGCAGCCACAGCGGCATGCGGTCCCGCAGCGCGGCTCCGGCCCGCTCGCGCCAGGCGGGCAGCGCCTGCGCGGCCGATGCCATCGCCGCCGTCGACACCGCTGGTGCCGCTGGTGTCGCTGGTGCCGCCCTCGGCGGGGGCGGGTCCGTCATGGCACCTCGGCCACGGTTTTCGTCGGCCCGGGTGAACGAGTGGTCCGCTCCGGCCGGGGCGGGGTTGTGCTCTCCGGCGGCCCCCGCCCAGGGGCGGTCGGCGGTCGGCTCCCCCACCTCGGTGTCCGACTCCCCCGCCGCCTCCGGATGTTCGGCGAACAGCACATGCGCGCGTCTGCGCAGATCCTCGGCCGACGCGTGCCGGCCTCCCGCGTCCCGGCGCCCGGCCCGGCGGCCGAATGCGCCTTCAGCTCCACGGCCGTCCCCGCGCCCGCCGGGCGGCCGGCGGTGGCGGGTGCGGCCGTCCGAGCCGGGGACCCGTCCCGGCCCGCTGGTCGCGGTCGCTGTGCGTGAGCGTGATCGAAGTGCCATGGGCCGAGCATGGGGCAGACCGGCGCATTCGCGATGATCTTGGTCGAAATCCGGGGACAACCGGCTGGTTGTGGATAACTCCGTCACCCACACGAGTCACTATGGCCGCGCCAGGCGGCCGCGCCGCGACACCCGGCCACGCTGCGCCACCCGGCCACGCTGCGGCGTCCGGTCACCGCGGCGAGACCACGACCCCCAGCAGCCCCGGACCGGTGTGGGCCCCGATCACCGCTCCGACCTCGCTCACATGCAGATCGGCCAGGCCGGTCACCCGGGCCCGGAGCCGGTCGGCCAGGGCCGCCGCCCGCTCGGGGGCGGCGAGATGGTGGACGGCGATGTCGATGCCGGCCCCGGTCGCCCGCTCCGCGGCGATCTCCTCCAGCCGGGCGATCGCCCTGGACGCCGTCCGCACCTTCTCCAGCAGTTCGATACGGCCGCCCTGGAGCTGGAGCAGCGGCTTCACGGCGAGGGCGGAGCCGAGCAGGGCCTGCGCGGCGCCGATCCGGCCGCCGCGGCGCAGATAGTCGAGCGTGTCGACGTAGAAGTGGGCGGAGGTGCTCCCGGCGCGCTTCTCCGCGGCGGTCACCGCCTCGTCCATCGTGCCGCCGCTCTCGGCGGTCTCGGCGGCGGCCAGGGCGCTGAAGCCGAGGGCCATCGCGACCATGCCGGTGTCCACGACCCGTACCGGCACGGGGGCTTCGCGGGCGGCGAGCACCGCGGCGTCGTAGGTGCCGGACAGTTCCGCGGAAAGGTGCAGGGAGACGATGCCGCTCGCGCCGGACTCCGCGGCCTTGCGGTAGGTCTCGGCGAAGACTTGGGGGCTGGGGCGGGAGGTGGTGACGGACCGTCGCTTCTGGAGGGCCTGGGCGAGCGAGCGGGTGGAGATCTCGGTGCCCTCTTCGAGGGCCCGGTCGCCGAGGACGACGGTCAGCGGGACCGCGGTGATGCCGTGGCGCTCCATCGTCCGCGGCGGCAGGTAGGCCGTTGAATCGGTGACGATCGCGACATGGCGGGACATGAGCTGGAGGTTACCTGCCGTAGCGCCCGGACGGCAGCCCAGCCCCTCTGACCGGGTGTTCCGTGGCCGGATCAGGTGGTGCTCTCGGGGCGGGGCTTCTTGTTCCAGGAGTAGACGGGGCGGCGGGTCGGCGGGGTGATGGCGGGGCGCTCGGACTGCGCTGCGGAGCCCGAGGCGGTGGCGTCCGGGTGCGCCGAGTGCGATCCCGCCGCCTCCGAGCGGGCGGGGTCCGAGGCCGCGGTTCCCGGGTCGGCCCGCCATTCGTGACCGGCGGACGGGGACTCCTGCGGGGTACCGGCGGGCGGCTCCGCCCTCGTCCAGTGACGCAGCGCGCCGGCCTCGACGTCGATCTGCGCGCTCAGCGCGTCCAGGTCGTCGTCGGCGAAGCGGCGGGCGCGGTCGCGGGCCGCCCACCGCAGGGAGTCGGCGGACTGGGTGATGCGGCGGGTGCGGGCGCGCAGGTCCGGGAGCCGGGCGGCGAGGGTGGCACGGTCCGGTTCGGACTCCAGGCGCTTGAGTTCGCCGTCGAGTTCGTGGCCGTGCGCGCTGAGGCGCTCGAACAGGCCGAGGGACTCCTTGAGGGACTCGTCCTCGGCCGCGCCGGCGTACAGGGCGTCCTGGGTGGCGCGCATCGAGGTGCGCAGGGTGAGCCGCAGCTCGGCCAGCTCGCCCGCGGGTCCCGGCTGGGCGAGGGACCTGGCCCGCAGGGTGTGGTCCTCCACCGTGCGGCGGGCCTGGCTGATGGTGCGGTCCACACCGCGCTTGGCCGCGCCGACCGCTTTGACCGTGGCGTAGGCGCCGAACGCCAGGCAGAGCAGGAAGAGCAGGGCGAAGACTGCGACGACTGCTTCCACGACGCTCCTCCTCGGGCTCGGCGGCACGGGCCGCGCCGCTCTTCAACGGTAAACGCAGCGGGCAGGCCCTGGGTTCCGAAAAACCCCGAACCTGCCCGTAGGGGACTACCCGGAGACGGTCACCTCACGTGTCGTCCGGGACGGCGATCCGCCCCGGCCCGCACGCTCGCGCCACCGCGCCGCACCGCGCGCGCAGCGCCCCGGTCACCGCCCCGCGCGCCCGCGCGCGAAGAGTTCCCGCCCTTCGCGATGCCGACCGTCGTCGGCACCGCCCCGCGCGCCCGCGCGCGAAGACCTGCGCGAGAGCCCCGCGCGAAGCGCACCGCCCGCACCACCCGCACCGCGCGGCGACCCGCGACGCGCTCCGCCGTCGTACAGGGCTCACGCCGGAACGATGTTCACCAGCTTCGGCGCCCGCACGATCACCTTGCGGATGCCCGCCCCGCCCAGCGCCGCGACGACCTTCTCGTCGGCCAGCGCCGTCTTCTCCAGGTCCTCCTCGGAGATCGACGGGGGCACCTCCAGGCGCGCCTTGACCTTGCCCTTGATCTGGACGACGCAGGTCACCGTCTCGTCCACGACGTAGGCCGGGTCGGCGACCGGGAAGTCCTGGTGGACGACCGAGTCGGTGTGGCCCAGGCGGCGCCACAGCTCCTCGGCGACGTGCGGGGCCAGCGGGGCGACCATCAGCACCAGCGGCTCGGCGACCGACCGGGGCACCGGGCCGCCCGCCTTGGTCAGGTGGTTGTTCAGCTCGGTGACCTTGGCGATGGCCGTGTTGAAGCGCAGGCCCTCCAGGTCCTGGCGGACGCCGTCGATCGCCTTGTGCAGGGCGCGCAGCGTCTCCTCGTCCGGCTCGGCGTCGGTGACGGTGACCTCGCCGGTGGTCTCGTCGACGATGTTGCGCCACAGCCGCTGCAGCAGCCGGAACTGGCCCACCACCGCGCGCGTGTCCCACGGCCGGGACACGTCCAGCGGGCCCATCGCCATCTCGTACAGGCGCAGCGTGTCGGCGCCGTACTCGGCGCAGATCTCGTCCGGCGTGACGGCGTTCTTCAGGGACTTGCCCATCTTGCCCAGCAGCCGGGAGACCTTCTCGCCCTGGTAGTAGTAGGCGCCGTCGCGCTCCTCGACCTCGGCGGCGGGCACCGCGATGCCGCGGCTGTCGCGGTAGACGTAGGCCTGGATCATGCCCTGGTTGAACAGCTTGTGGAACGGCTCCGCGGAGGAGACGTGCCCCAGGTCGTACAGGACCTTGGACCAGAAGCGCGCGTACAGCAGGTGCAGCACGGCGTGCTCGGCGCCGCCGACGTACAGGTCGACGCCGCCGTGCGGCTGGCCCTCGCGCGGGCCCATCCAGTACTGCTCGATCTCCGGGTCGACCAGCTGCCGGTCGTTGTGCGGGTCCAGGTAGCGCAGCTCGTACCAGCAGGAGCCGGCCCAGTTGGGCATGGTGTTGGTCTCGCGGCGGTACTTCTTGGGGCCGTCGCCCAGGTCCAGGGTGACGTTGACCCAGTCCTCGTTGCGCGACAGCGGGGTCTCGGGCTGGGTGTCGGCGTCGTCCGGGTCGAAGGTGCGCGGCGAGTAGTCCTCGACCTCGGGCAGCTCCAGGGGCAGCATCGACTCGGGCAGCGGGTGGGCGATGCCGTCCTCGTCGTAGACGATCGGGAAGGGCTCGCCCCAGTAGCGCTGGCGGCTGAACAGCCAGTCGCGCAGCCGGAAGTTGACGGTGCCCTCGCCGACGCCGGCGCGCTCCAGCCACTCGGTGATCCGCGCCTTGGCCTCGGTGACGCCCAGGCCGTCCAGGGAGACCTGGTCGTTGGCGGAGTTGATGATCTTCGCGTCGTACGACCCGAAGGCGTCCTCCCAGGTGGAGGTGTCGGTGCCGCGGCCGTCGGTGGGCTCGACCACGCAGCGGATGGGCAGTTCGAAGGCGCGCGCGAACTCGAAGTCGCGCTGGTCGCCCGCGGGGACGGCCATGATCGCGCCGGTGCCGTAGCCCATCAGCACGTAGTCGGCGATGAAGACCGGGATCCGCTCGCCGTTGACCGGGTTGGTGGCGTACGCGCCGATGAAGACGCCCGTCTTGTCCTTGGCCTCGGCCTGGCGTTCGACGTCGGACTTGGAGGCGGCCCGCGCGCGGTAGGCGGCGACGGCCTCGGCGGGGCTGGCGTGGCCGCCGGTCCACACCTCGTGGGTGCCCTCGGGCCAGGCCTCGGGGGTGAACTTCTCGACCAGCGGGTGCTCGGGCGCCAGCACCATGTAGGTGGCGCCGAACAGGGTGTCGGGGCGGGTGGTGAAGACGGTGATGCGCTCGCCGTCGATCGGGAAGTCGACGCGGGCGCCCTCGGAGCGGCCGATCCAGTTGCGCTGCTGCAGCTTGATGGCCTCGGGCCAGTCCAGCTCCTCCAGGTCCTCCAGCAGCCGGTCGGCGTAGGCGGTGATGCGCATGTTCCACTGGCGCAGCTTGGCCTTGAAGACGGGGAAGTTGCCGCGCTCGGAGCGGCCGTCGGCGGTGACCTCCTCGTTGGCCAGTACGGTGCCCAGGCCGGGGCACCAGTTGACGGGCGCGTCGGAGGCGTAGGCCAGGCGGAACTCGCCCAGGACGTCGGCGCGCTCGGCGGCGGTCAGCTCGCTCCACGCGCGCGTGTGCCCGGGCACGGGGCGCTCACCGGACTCGAACTGCGCGACCAGCTCGGCGATCGGGCGGGCCTTGTTCGCCTTGTCGTCGTACCAGGAGTTGAAGATCTGCAGGAAGATCCACTGGGTCCACTTGTAGTACTCCGGGTCGATCGTGGCGAACGACCGGCGCTTGTCGTGGCCCAGGCCCAGCCGGCGCAGCTGGGCCTTCATGTTCTCCATGTTGGCCTCGGTGGACACGCGCGGGTGCGTGCCGGTCTGCACGGCGTACTGCTCGGCGGGCAGGCCGAAGGCGTCGAAGCCCAGGGTGTGCAGGACGTTGTGGCCGGTCATCCGCTGGAACCGGGCGTATACATCGGTGGCGATGTAGCCCAGGGGGTGGCCGACGTGCAGGCCCGCACCGGAGGGGTACGGGAACATGTCCATGATGAACTTCTTGGGGCGGGCCACCACCGCGGGGTCGCCGGCCAGGTCGCCCTTGGGGTTCGGCGCGGCGTACGTCCCGTCGGCGTCCCAGAAGTCCTGCCAGCGTGCCTCGATCTCGGCCGCCGTCGCGGCCGTGTAGCGGTGCGGCGCCGCCTCCGCCGACGCGGCGGCGGTGGTGGCGGGGTTCGTCTCGCTCATGATCCTCAAAGCTCCATCAGATCGACTCTGCCGACGGCTGCGACTTTCGGAAACGAAAAATCCCCTCGCACAGGAGGGGACGCCGCGCCGATTCCGACCACCCGCATCGTCGGCGGTCGGGACTGATCAGCGCGGCTCGCTAAGCAGAAGGCGTACGGCACGCATGGCGTCAGGGTACCGCAGCCGTCGAGCGCGCCGCGACGGAGCTTCGCCGGACCACGCCGGACCACCCGGGAGGGCGGTGATCCGGTTGTGGAGGACCGGAAAAGCTGAACGAAGTTCAAAGATTACCGGGCGTAACGATCCCTATGAGGACAACGGAAAGCCCCTCCGCCACGTAGATAACAAGGCAATAACTCAAACCGCGTACTGACCGGTTTGGAGCCGCTTAGAGTTCGTCCTCTCGGGACCGCTCACCCGAACCGCTCGGAGTCGCCCCCATGAACCGTCGTCGCAGTAACAGCTCGCTTCCCAAACCGGGCCGCTCGGCCTACGGGGTGGCGTCCGCTGTCGTCCTGCTCCTGATACCCGTGGCCGTACTGGTGGGAGGAAGCCAGTTCCGCGAGTTCCTGAACTTCGGCGCGGGCGTCCTCTCCCTGGTCTCCCTCAGCTGCTCGGTGATCTGGGGCCTGGTCGCCCAGGACCGCATCTTCCTCAACACCCGCCAGCGGATCGTCGGCCAGGCCGTGCACCGCACCACCGCGGTCGCCTCGATCGCCTTCCTGCTGCTGCACATCACCACCAAGATCGCCCTGGACCACACCCAGGTGATCGCCGCGGTCATCCCGTTCTCCCTCGGCGTCACCGGCAGCGCCGGCCTGATCGGCCTCGGCTCCCTGGCCGGGCTGCTGATGGTCTTCGTGGGCATCACCGGCGCGCTGCGCAGCAACTTCGCCACCCCCGCGCCGGTCGCCGCCCGCTGGCGGGCCATGCACATGCTGGCCTATCCCGCCTGGTGCGCGGCCCTGGTCCACGGCCTGTACGCGGGCCGCCAGGCCAAGCCGGTCTTCGTGATCCTCTACAGCCTGTCCCTGCTCGGCGTCATGGGCGCGCTGGCGCTGCGCGCGGCGCCGCGCCCGGTCAAGCGCAGGATCGCCGACCGGCTGGTGAACCTCCTCGGCGGCGGCGACCGCCCCGAGCTCGACGACCTGGACGCGAGCCGCGCCCGGGCGGACCGGTCCACGCTGCCGGGCTACGAGAGCGCGGCGGAGGGCCGCCCCTCCCGCGCCGCCGGCACCGGTCCCCTGCCGCGCGTGCCGCCCGCCGCGTCGCCGGCCTACGGCGCCCCGGCCGCAGCGGAGCCCGCCGCCGGATTCGCGGCCGCCTACCGGGCCGTCTCGACCCCGCAGCCGGACCGTACGGCGTACCCCGGCACGCCGTACGACCTGCGGGCCACGGAGCAGATGCCGCGCGTGGAGAGCCCCGGCGGCCCGGCGGGCGGCTGGCCCGTGCCGTCCCCGCCGCCCGTCGGCGAGGCTCCTCCGTCGGCCTACGACCCCCTGACCGACACGGGACACACCATCCCCGCCTACAACAATCCGGGCGCGGCCGCCTACGGCGGACGTGACGTGTACGACACCGGTGAGACGAACCCGCTGTACGGCGCGTACAACTCCACAGACACGTACACGAGCGGTCCCGCCACTGAACCACCCCCCGGCGCCTCCTTCGACGCGCCGGGTCCGGGCGAACCCTGGAACATGCCTTCCGGAGGCCATAGGTGAACGAGGCCCTGCCCGACGTCCCGGAAGTCCGCGTCGTCGGCCTTCCTCAGCTCACGTCGGGCTTCGACCTTGTCGAACGACTCGATCTGCCCATGCACCTCAAGGTGCACGGGCCGCTCGAACCGCTGGGCGGCGAGCAGCTCGCACAGCTCGCCGAGGCCATCAACCTCAGGGGCCGCGGCGGCGCGGGCTTCCCCTTCCACAAGAAGCTGCGCTCGGTCGCCGAATCGGCGATCAAGCGCGGCGTACGGCCGGTCGTCGTCGTCAACGGCAGCGAGGACGAACCGGCCTGCCGCAAGGACACGGTGCTCATCAACCGTGCCCCGCACCTCATCCTGGACGGCGCCCTGCTGTGCGCCGAGGCCCTGGGCGCCCGCACGCTCGTGGTGGGGGTCACCCGGGAGTCCACCCAGCGCTCCATGGAGGCCGCCCTCGCCGAGCGCGGCCTCAGCAACGGCCGCCGATCGGCGCTACGCGCGCGCGTGCAGCGCAATCCGGTGCGCATGGTCACCGGCGCCGCCGCCTCGCTGATCCGCTCCATCGACGGCGGCCCCGCCATCCCGCCGGGCCGCAAGGTCAGCGCCTCGCAGACCGGCGTGGGCGGCGCGCCCACCCTGCTGTCCAACGCGGAGACGTTCGCACAGCTGGCCATCGCCGCCCGCATCGGCCCCGAGCGCTACGGCAACACCGGCCTGTACGACGAGCCGGGCACCGTGATGCTCACGGTCTCCGGCGCCGTCGCCCGCCCCATGGTGATCGAGGTCCCCACGGGCGTGCCGCTGCGCTACGTCCTGCAGCTGGCCGGCGCGCCGCCGGTGCCGCAGGGCGTGCTGACCGGCGGCTACCACGGCAAGTGGATCGACGCGGCGACCGTCGACGAGGCGATCGTCTCGCGCAACTCGCTGGACGCGGTGGGCGGTTCGCTCGGCGCCGGGGCGATCCTGCCGATCAGCCAGAACACCTGCCCGCTGGGCGAGTCGCTCCAGGTCGCCAAGTGGCTGGCGGAGGAGAGCGCGGGCCAGTGCGGCCCCTGCTACCTCGGCCTGCCGGCCGCCGCGCGCGGCATGGAGGACATCCTGAACGGCGGCGGTCCGGCCGCCCTGGAGGCGCTCAAGCAGGTCGCCCGGAACGTCAAGCGGCGCGGCGCGTGCTCGCACCCGGACGGCTCGGCGATGTTCCTGGAGTCGACCGTCAAGGCGTTCACCGACGACCTGGCCGCCCATGTCCTCGGCAACGGCTGCGGACGCCCCGTGGAGGGCGTGCTGCCGCTCTTCGAGGGGGGCAGGGCGCCCACGGGCATCCCGGGCGGCGGCGAGGCCGAGGAGACCGGCCCGAGCCGCCAGAAGATCTACGTCGACTGGACGCTGTGCCGAGGCCACGGCCTGTGCGCGGACATCCTCCCGGAGGTCTTCGAACTGGGCGCCGACGGCTTCCCGACCGTCGCGCAGGCGCAGGTGCCGCGCTACGCCGAGGCCAAGGCGCTGCGCGCCGTGCGCCGCTGCCCCGCGCTGGCGCTGCGCCTGGAGGAGGACACCCGCGCGCAGGCGCCGGCCCGGAACCTGCCGGTCCTCTCCCAGGGGCGGGGCCGGCGGGCCCTCGGCCGCTGACGTCCGCCACGGCGGGTCACCCTTCCCGGGGTGGCCCGCCGTTCGGCCGTGCGACGCGCGAAGTGCGCGGCGGACGGGAAGCGTTGGGGAAAACACCGAGGGCGGATCATCCGATCGAATGATCCGCCCTCGACTACTGTGGAGCTAAGGAGAATTGAACTCCTGACCTCCTGCATGCCATGCAGGCGCTCTACCAACTGAGCTATAGCCCCTCGCGGTGTTCCGCCCGGTTTCCCCGGCGGCGATGCCAACATTACACGGTCGAGGGGGTGATCCACCAAATCGGTTTCCGGTGTGCCCCGTATGACCGCTGTGCACGACTTCGGCCGGGGTCCGCGCAGGACCCCGGCCGACGGTCGACAGCGCGTGTCACGCCGTGACGAACGAATAGAAGCGCTTGAGGGTGCAGTGCTCCTCCAGGAGCCGGCCGTAGATCGGCTCGCCCTCCAGCTCGCGGTACGTCTCGATCGGGTCGCCTTTTATGATCAGCGCCCGCGCGCACTCCTCGCACCAGTACTGGTAGTCGGGGTTGACCGGCTCCATGTCGCGGACGATCGGCGTACCGCTGCCGCACCAGTCGCACTTCCGCCTGTGTGCACCCATCACTCAGCTCCAGCTGTGGCCGCAGGCCGTACAGACGTACGAGATGCCGCCGTTGTCACCGAGGACTTGGGCCACATGGAGACTGCCGCAGGAGGGGCACAGGAGGCGGGTGGCCGTGTTCCCCGGCAACGCCGCGCCGAGGAGGCGACCGACCTCCTCGAGGATGCTCGCAGGCATCGGTACTCCCTCCCGTCGGGCCGCGCCCCCTTCCGGCCGTTTGATTCTGCCACGGCCGGGCCGATACGGTCAGCGACGCCTCGGTACCAGTCCGGCCACGGCGCCCGCCGCCGCCGTCCCGGCCAGCGCGAACATGCACACCGAGAGCGCCCGCGCAGAGGTATACGCTCCCAGACCCCCGAGCGACTCAAGCCGGCCCAGGAACAGTGTGCCGAACGCCGCCACTCCGATGAGCTGACCGAGCTGCGCGACGGTGGCGAGCAGCCCGCTGGCGTCCGCCGCGTCCTCGGGCCGTACGGCGGCCAGCGCGCCGGTGAGCGTGGGGCTGAAGCCGAGCGCGAGCCCGCCGCCCACGCCGGCGAACGAGAGGTGGACGAGCGCGCCGCCGTCGCCGCCGCCCCGGAACGCCAGGGCGACGCCGGTCACCGACAGCGCCGCCAGCGCGAACCCGGCCGGGGCCAGCCATCGCTGACACCGGGCGGGCCATCGGCGCCAGGTCAGCCCGACCAGGCCGAAGACGACCGCGGTCGGCACGAAGGTGAGGCCGGCCCGCAGCGCGCTGTAGCCGAGGCCGCCCTGCACATGCAGGGTGAGCGCGAACAGGAAGCCGCCGTTGACGGCCATCACCGCCAGGATCTGGAAGACGGCGCGGCCCATGCCGGGGTGGCGCAGCACCCGGGGCGTGATGAGCGGCGCGCCGCCGCGCCGGGCGAGCCGCGACTCGTACCCTCCGAAGACCGCGAACAGCACCGCGGAGGCGGCCAGCGACAGCCAGGACCACAGCGGCCAGTCCTCCTCCTGCCCTAGCACCAGCGGCACCGTCAGCAGCGAGACGGCCGCGCCGAGCAACACCAGGCCGGGCAGGTCCAGGCCGCGCGGCCGGGCGCCCGCGCCGGCGGACGCCCCGCCGGAGCGCTTCCCCGGGCCCTCTCCCACGGCCTCCGCCCCGCGCGGCAGGACGCGGCGGCCCACGACCAGGAGTACGGCGCCCACCGGCACGTTGACGAGGAAGACCGGCCGCCAGCCCGTGCCGAACAGGTCCGCGGCGACCAGCACCCCGCCCACGATCTGCCCGGCCGCCGCGCCGACCGCGATGACCGCCGAGTACGCGCCGAGCGCCCGCGCCCGGGCCTCGCCGGTGAAGGTGCGCTGGATCAGGCTGAGCACCTGCGGGATCATCAGCGCCGCGCCGGCGCCCTGGACCAGCCGGAAGACGATCAGCTCGGTGGCCCCCTGGGCCAGGCCGCAGGCGAGCGAGGCGGCGGTGAACAGGGCCAGTTCGGCGAGGTGCACCCGGCCGGGCCCGAACCGGTCGCCGAGCCGGGCGCCGGTGATCAGCAGGACCGAGTAGGTGATGGCGTATCCGGCGATCACCAGTTGGAGATCGCCGCCCGAGGCGTGCAGGTCGGCGCCGATGGTCGGGGCGGCGACGTTGACGATGAACACGTCGAGGAGCGCCATGAACTGGGCGGCGAGCACGGTGGCGAGCAGCGGCCGGGACCGATTGTCAGTGGCGGGTGCTTCACTGGTGACAGAGAGTGAGGACGGACGCACGGAGGGATCCAGTCCCGTCCGGGGTGTGGTGGTCATGCCGCCGAGCCTGGCCGCGCCCGGATACGGGTGCCGAGTGCCCGACGATGCTGGTACTGACAGCACCTGGCAAGGAAGGGGCCGGACGCCGACGATGAGAAGGGGACGACGGGGTGGCGGTATGTCGACGGGGGACGTGGGGGTGACCTGATGCCGACGGGGGACGCACGGAGGACGGGGGATGCGCGGGCGCGGGCGGCGCAGCGCCGCAGGCCGGAGCTGGCGGCGTTCCTGCGCAGCAGACGGGCGCGGGTGACGCCCGCCGACGTGGGGATGCCGCCGGGACTGCGGCGGCGCACTCCCGGGCTGCGCCGCGAGGAGGTCGCCCACCTCTCGGGGGTCGGCGTCACCTGGTACACCTGGCTCGAACAGGGCCGGCCGATCAACGCCTCCGCGCAGGTGCTGGACGCGGTGGCGCGCACACTGCGGCTGGACCCGCCGGAGCGGGAGCATCTGTACCGGCTGGCGGAGGTGCCCTTCGACCCGGTTCCGGAGCCGCCGGTGCAGCGGGTGGGGCCGGAGGTGCAGCTCGTGCTGGACGCCCTCGACCCGAATCCGGCGGTGGTCTACAACTCGCGGTACGACGTGCTGGCGGCCAACGCGGCCTACCGCGATCTGTACGCGCTGCCCGCGATGCGCGGGACGGGCGTGCCGAACGTGCTGTGGTCGCTGTTCACCGGCCCGGCGGACACCTGCCCGGTGGTGCACCGGGAGCGGGAGCTGCCGGTGATGGTGGCGACGCTGCGGTCCAACTACGGCCGGCATGTGGGCGAGCCGGCGTGGGAGGACTTCATCCGCGCCCTGTCGGCCGTCAGCGACTGCTTCGCACGGCTGTGGGCGAGCTGCGAGGTGATACCGCCGGGGCCGCGGGTGAAGACGTTCCGGCAGGAGTCAGTGGGCGAGCTGCGGATGACCGCCGTCTCCCTGTCGATCGACGGGCTGCCGGAGTGCCGCATCGTCACCTACATACCGGACGACGCCGAGACGAGCGCGAAGGTCGCGCTGCTCAGAGGCAGGAGGGAGCGGTTGTGGTCTCCGACACAGGAGGAGGCCGAAGCATTCGCCCAGGGGTGGAACGCAGAGAATCCCGTCCCCTGGGGGGACGGGATTCTCATCACCGATCTTTGACAACTCAACAGAGTGCCGATCCGTGGAGCTAAGGAGAATTGAACTCCTGACCTCCTGCATGCCATGCAGGCGCTCTACCAACTGAGCTATAGCCCCTCGCTCCAAGCAGCTGAGCCGCTTGGCGTTCTTCCCGCTCGGCGGGGCGAACAAGAAGAACTTTAGCCTGCGACCTGCCGGAAAGTGAAATCGGGTCCGGCGGGGGCCGGACCCGGCCCGGGGCGGCTCAGGTGTCGTCGCCGAGGACGGGCTCCGGCAGGGTGCCCGCGTTGTGCTCCAGCAGCCGCCAGCCGCGGGCGCCCTCGCCGAGGACGGACCAGCAGCAGTTGGAGAGGCCGCCGAGGCTCTCCCAGTGGTGGGCCTCCAGGCCGAGGAGGCGTCCGATGGTGGTGCGGATGGTGCCGCCGTGGCTGACCACCACGAGGGTGCCGTCCTCGGGCAGCTTCTCGACGTGCCGCAGCACCACGGGGGCGGCGCGGTCGGCGACCTCGGTCTCCAGTTCGCCGCCGCCGCGGCGCACCGGCTCACCGCGCTTCCACGCGGCGTACTCGGCGCCGTGCCGGGCGATGATCTCCTCGTGCGTCAGGCCCTGCCAGACGCCGGCGTAGGTCTCGCGCAGGCCCTCGTCGCGGGTGACCTCCAGGCCGGTGAGGGCGGCCAGCTCGGCGGCCGTCGCGGCGGCCCGCCGAAGGTCCGAGGAGACGATCGCGTCGGGCCCGAGGGAGGCCAGCAGGCGGGCAGCCCGGCGGGCCTGGCCGATGCCGGTCTCAGTCAGCTCGACGTCCGTGGAGCCCTGGAAGCGGCGCTCCACGTTCCACGCGGTCTGGCCGTGCCGCCACAGGATGACGCGGCGGCCCCGGCCAGGGGTGCGGCCGGCCCCCTCACCGGCGCCGGTCACCGCCACTCACCGTCCGGCTCCGCCGACTCCTCGGCGGCCTGCAGCTTGGCGTGCTCCTCGGCCTTGCCCCGGGTGGCCTTGGCGTCGGCGGGCAGGTCGAGTTCGGGGCAGTCCTTCCACAGCCGCTCCAGGGCGTAGAAGACGCGCTCCTCGCTGTGCTGGACGTGGACGACGATGTCGACGTAGTCGAGCAGGACCCAGCGGGCCTCGCGGTCGCCCTCGCGGCGCACCGGCTTGGCCCCCAGCTCCTTGTGGAGCCGCTCCTCGATCTCGTCGACGATGGCCTTGACCTGGCGGTCGTTGGGTGCGGACGCCAGGAGGAAGGCGTCCGTGATCGACAGGACGTCGCTGACGTCGTAGGCGATGATGTCGTGCGCGAGCTTGTCGGCGGCCGCCTGGGCGGCGGTGTTGATCAGCTCGATGGAGCGGTCGGTCGCGGTCACTGCATGGCTTTCCGTCGGCGGTCACTTGACACCAAGGGTCTCACGACCGCCGACGGCGTCCCACGCGATAAAGCGATCACTGCCCGTCGGCGGGCTTGTAGTCCCGGCCGAGGACGACGGAGACGTCGGCGTTTCCGGTGACCGTGCCCTTCGTCACGGAGCCGGTGGGCAGGCCGAGGGTCTTGGCGACCTCGGTGGCGTTCTGCTTGTCCTCGTCGTCGGCGTAGAGGACCTGGGAGGCGGACCGGGTGGTGGCGGTGCCGCCCTCCAGGAAGGTGAAGCCGCCGTTGAGCAGGACCACGCGGGCCTTCTCGGTGTCGTCCTTGACGCCGGAGGCGTTACGGACCGAGACGCGCACGGCCGAGCCCTGGTCGGGGCTCTTGGCGGTGCCGCCGAGGATCTCCTTGACGACGCTGTCGCTGGTCTGGGCGCTCAGCGTGCCGTCGGGCTGGACCGGCAGCAGCGCCGACTTGTAGTCGCCGCCCTTGGCCAGCTCGGCGAGCTTGGCCAGGAAGGAGCCGAGGTCCTTGTCGGTGAGCGAGGGGTCGAGGATCTGCGCCAGCGTCTGCACGGTGACGGTGGCGGCCTGCGGGTCGGAGGACAGCTTGCGCAGCACGCCCTGCATCACCTGGCCGAACCGCTGGAGCTGGGCGGTCTCGGACTCGCCCGGGGCGCGGTAGGTGGCGTAGGCGACGGCCATCTTGCCGCTCAGGGTCTGGTCCTGGCCCCGGTGCACGAGCACGGCGGCGCCGGTCTTCTTCGCGTCCGACTTCTTCGCGTCCGGGTCGGGTACGTCGGCGTCGGTGTCGACCTCGATGTCGCCGACCAGGTCCACCAGGTTCTGGAGGTAGGGGGTGTCCAGGCGCCAGGTGCCCTCGATGTCGGTGCCGAGGACCGCGCCGAGCTGGTCGCGGGTCCCGGAGGAGCCGTCGTCCTGGACGGACTTGGCCAGCGTCGTGGTGGTGCCGTCGTCGCCCGTCAGCGCGAGGGAGTTGGGCAGCAGGACGGTGGTGCCCTGTTTGGTGGTGGTGTTGTCGACGAGCAGCGCCGTGGAGGTGCCGCCCTTGGCGGTGTCGTGCAGGTGGACGACGACCACGTCGCGCTTCTGGGCGCCGGCGGCGGTGGCGGCGCCGGTCTTGGAGCCGCCGGAGGACAGTCCGGGCAGCTTCCCGGCGTACCAGAGGTAGCCGACGCCGCCGACCGCGACCAGGGCCAGCACGACGACCAGGGCGATGACGCGGCTGCGGGCGCGGCGGCGGGCCTCCTCGCGGCGCTCGGTGCGGTTCTCGGTGAACTTCAGCCAGTCGATGACGTCCTCGGAGTCGTCGGTCGGCTCCTCGACGAAGGCGAACTGCTCGGTGCGGTAGTCCGGTTCGCCGGGACCGGACTCCTCCGGGCCGTCGCCGGCGCGGCCGTCCCCGAGGCGGTCGGCGCCGTCCGTCCCGAAGCGGTCGGCGCCGTCGGTCCCGAAGCGGTCGGCGCCCTCGGTTCCGGCGGCCGTCCGGTCGTCGTCGGCCGTCCCGTGCGTCCCGGCCGGGGCGTAGGGCTGGGCCGGGCCGGGGTGCTGCGCCGGGCCGGTCTGCTGCGGGATGTGCGCGGTCTGGCCGCCGGGGCGCGGCTGCTGCCCGCCTGCGTTCTGGCCGTAGGGGTCGTACGGGGCGGCGGGGGCGGCGGTCCCGTAGGGGTCGTAGCCGGTGTGCGTGCCCTGGGCGGTGTGGGCGCCGTAGGGGTCGTAGGCGGGGACGGGGGCCTGCTGACCGGTGTCGTAGCCGCCGTAGCCGGACGGCGCGCCCTGCTGCTGCCCGCCCGTCGCGTACGGGTCGTAGCCGTAGGACTGCTGTGGGTGGTTCTGCTGGCCGTAGCCCTGCTGCCCGTACGCGTCGTACGTCTGCTCGGGGGTCTGCTGTGCGGGGACCGGGCGGTAGACCGGCCGGCCGTACTCGTCGTAGCCGACGAGTTCGTACTCCTCGCCGCCGTACCCCGCGTCGCCCCCGTACCCAGCGTCGTATCGGTCGTTCACCGGTGCCCCTCTCGGCTCACTCGCCGCGGTACAGCTGGCGCTTGGCGATGTAGCGCACGACTCCGTCCGGCACCATGTACCAGATGGGGTCGCCCTTGGCGACTCTCGCACGGCAGTCCGTGGAGGAGATGGCGAGGGCCGGGACCTCGACCAGCGAGACGCCGCCCTCGGGCAGGCCGGGGTCGCTGAGGTGGTGGCCGGGCCGGGTGACGCCGATGAAGTGCGCGAGGGAGAAGAGTTCCTCGGAGTCGCGCCAGGTCAGGATCTGGCCGAGCGCGTCGGCGCCGGTGATGAAGAACAGATCCGTGTCCGGGTTGAGGGCGCGCAGGTCGCGCAGGGTGTCGACGGTGTAGGTGGGGCCGCCGCGGTCGATGTCGATACGGCTGACGGAGAACTGCGGGTTCTCGGCGGTCGCGATGACCGTCATCAGGTAGCGGTCCTCGGCCAGGGAGACCTGGCGGTGGCTCTTCTGCCAGGGCTGGCCGGTGGGGACGAACACCACCTCGTCCAGGTCGAACTGCGCGACGACCTCGCTGGCCGCCACGAGGTGGCCGTGGTGGATCGGGTCAAACGTTCCGCCCATGACGCCGAGGCGGCGCTTGCCCGACGTCGCGGGGCCGCCGCCGGGCCCGGGTCCGGGGTGTTTCACCGTGTCACTCGCCGGACCGGTAGGCATGTCCTGCTCTCCCATGCGTGCAGACCCTACCGGCCCGGCCTGTAGTCCCCGTCCGGGAGATCACCGGGAGCGGTTCCGCCCGGCCCGGCAGGGGCTGCGGCGGTGCTCAGCGGTCGCGGTTGAAGCGGGTGGTGATCCACAGCAGGAGCAGCAGGATGACGAGCGCGGCTCCGCCGGTCACCGCGGGGTTGAGACTTTCGTGGTTGCCGCCCTCGGCGAGGTTGACCAGCGGGGCGGCGGCGCGGTGGAGGCTCATCTCGGCAGACCTATCCAGGTGTGGGCGGGATAAAGATGTCGGCCCATCGTAAGCGGCCCCCTCCGCACCGCTCACGCCGACTCCGCCGTTGCGGCCCGCACAGGGTCCCGGGCGGCGGCCGTCGGCGGAGGGGAACCTTCCGGGCGGCTCAGTCGTCGTTGCGCTTGTAGCCGCGCAACAGGAACCAGCCGGTCAGTACGCACCCCAGGACCATCACGACCAGGACGATCCGAAGGAGGTCCCCCGATCCCTGATGCTGGGCCGTGGTGTTCGCGGCCTCGGTGAGCCGGACGACTGCGGGATGGTGCTCCATGGCGGGACTCCTTCGCTGACTGCCCGTCCACGGTATCCCCGCCCGGGCCGGCTCCCGCCTCGGGGGCGCATCGGCGACATGAGCGGCAAAGGGCCGCACATGCCTTACAGCGGCCGTACAGCCGTACACGGCCACACATACACGTACACAGGCGTACACACAGACGCATCTGACGCACATGGGGGATGACATGTCCGACGACGGTCGCCAGCACAACGGGCACGAGAAGGTGCCGAGCCGGCGGCGCAGCCGCTTCCCGGGGATCTCCTCGCGTGCGTACGAGCACCCGGCCGACCGGTCCGCGCTGGTCGCGCTGCGCAAGCTGAGCGGCTTCGACACGGTGTTCAAGGCGCTCAGCGGTCTGCTGCCCGAGCGCAGCCTGCGGCTGCTGTTCCTGTCGGACTCGGTGCGCGTCTCCGACCAGCAGTTCACCCACCTCCACGACATGCTGCTGGACGCCTGCTACATCCTGGACCTGGAGAAGGTCCCGCCGATGTACGTCAACCAGGACCCGCAGCCCAACGCCATGTGCGTCGGTCTGGACGAGCCGGTCATCGTCGTGACCACCGGTCTGGTGGAACTGCTCGACGAGGAGGAGATGCGGGCGGTCATCGGGCACGAGGTGGCACGCCCTGTCCGGCCACGCGGTGTACCGCACGATCCTGCTGTTCCTGACCAGCCTGGCCGTCCGGGTGGCGTGGATCCCGCTGGGCACTCTGGCGATCACGGCGATCGTGACGGCGCTGCGCGAGTGGTTCCGCAAGTCGGAGCTGTCGGCGGACCGGGCCGGGCTGCTGGTCGGGCAGGACCCACGGGCCTCCATGCGCGGTCTGATGAAGATCGCGGGCGGCAACCATCTGCACGAGATGAACGTGGACGCGTTCCTGCGCCAGGCCGAGGAGTACGAGGAGGCCGGCGACCTGCGCGACTCCGTGCTGAAGATCCTCAACGTGCTGCCCCGGAGCCACCCGTTCGCCACCGTGCGGGCGGCCGAGCTGAAAAAGTGGTCGGAGTCGCGCGACTACCAGCGGATCCTGGACGGCCACTACCCGCGGCGCAACGAGGACAAGGACACCTCGGTCGGCGACTCGTTCCGCGAGTCGGCCGCGCACTACGCCAACCATGTGAAGAGCTCCAAGGACCCGCTGATGAAGCTGGTCAGCGATCTGGCGGGCGGGGCCGGTGACTTGGGCGGCCGGGTGCGGCGCGGGTTCGAGGGCTTCGCGTCGGCCCCGCCCAAGGGCAGCGCCGAGGGCGACTCCGGGGACGGCCCCGAGGCCGGCCCGAAGGACCGGCCGCCCACGGACGGCACCCCGTCCGACGACCGGGACTGACCACCGGACCTCCGGGCCGGACCCCCGGGCCGGGCCTCCGGGTCCCGGACCTGCGGGCCGGGCCTGCGGGTCCCGGGCCTGCGGGCCGGGGTCTCCGACCTGCGGGTCCCGGGCCTCCCCCGGGCCTCCGGGACTCCCCGGGTCTCCGGGCCCCTGGGGCTCCCCCGGCCCCCCGACCGCGCCCGGTCGGCCGGCCCGCGACGGCCGGCCCGCGACGGCCGGCCCGCGACCGGGTGACAAGCGCCGCGCTCCCCGCCGCGCGGCCTCACGGCTTCGGTTCGGCGTCCGGGGCCAGGGCGCCGCACAGGGCTGGGGCGGCGTCCGGGGCGTACGGGTCCGTGGCAGCGGGGCCGCCCGCCTGCGCGCTCTGCCCGGCCAGCAGCGGCCGGAAGCGCTCGGCGCTGTCCCCGGGGCAGGACAGCGGCCCGGCCTGGACGCTGCTGGAGACCAGCTGGACCTGGTGCAGCCGCAGGTCGTCGCGGTCGAAGCGGAACAGCAGCTCGCGCCGCACGGTGAACAGCGAGGCCCGCGCGTCGGCGGCGGCGCCGGCCGGCCTCAGCGCGTAGACGACCGTGGGGTCCGCGGCGACCTCCAGGGTGTCGGCGTCGGTCTCCGCTGTCCGCAGGCTGCCCCGCATCCGGATCCGCGGGTCGGCGAGCCGGACGCGGGCCGGGTCGAAGCGGACGAGCCAGCCGGTGGGCAGATGCCGGCCGTCGGCGGCGGGGTGCGCGAAGCTCTGGTCGAACTGGTCGAGCTGCCCCGGGTCGAGCAGCGAGCGCACGGCGTCCGGGGAGCCGCCGGCGAGCACCGCCGGGTCGAGGGACGAGGCGACGATGTAGTCCCGCGCGTAGGTCAGCGCGGCGACGACCTGGCTGTCGGAGAAGTGGGCGGTGCTCCCGTGGGCGGGCCACGGGATGCCCTCGGCGCCGACCTCGAAGTCGGCGGCCCGGCTGTGCGCGTACAGTTCCTGGGGGTCGGCGGCGCCGGGCACCGGGCCCTGCGGGGCGAGCGGGACGACGGTCGTGCGCAGCTCCTCCACGGGCCGTTCGGCCAGGGTGCTGCGGTAGGGGGTGCGGATGCCCATGAAGATCGCGGTGGCGAAGGCGAGCGCGATCACCAGCAGGAGGGCCAGCGCCTGCCGGGACAGCCCGGTGTGCGGGGTGCGGCGGCGGCGCACGGCGGGCGTGTGGTCGATCGTCCGCTCCTGGGCGGAGTACTCCTGGAGGCGGGCAGCACGGACGAACGACTCGTCGAAGACGACGGACCGGTATTCGTCCTCCGCGCCCGAGAAGGCGCCCTCGGGGGGCCCATCGGGCGGCTCTCCACGCCCTCCCATACTTTCAGGGTGGGTTCCGCGCAGCGCGGGTAAACACCCCACCGCAGGCCAACTTCTGACATGCCCTCACCCAGACGACGGCCCGGCTCCCCCGGGACCGCGCCCCGGCCGTCAGCGGGTGGGCGGCGCCGCCGGGACGGGCGGCCGCGAGTGGCCGGCGGAGGGCGCGGCGGCGGTGCCCTGCTCCAGGCCGGCGGAGGCGGGCGGCGGCACCTGGTCCCGGTCGCCGGAGGAACCGCCCCGGTAGACCGCGGCGAAGGCCAGCGCGACCATGCCGATGCCCATCACCAGGGCGAGCACCCAGGCGACGGGGCGATGCCAGCGGACCTGCTTCCCGAAGGCTCCCGGGCCGCCGTAGGGGCCGTCGAGGACGTCGGGATCGTCCAGGTCGTCGAAATCGTGTTCGGGTCCGTAGCCGCGGCGGCCGTAGGCGTCGTCGTAGCGCTCGCCGCGGGCGTGGGCTCTTCGGGCCTCGGCCTCGGAGGCCTCGGCTCTGGCCTGCGCGGCGGCCAGGAGGCGTTCCACGGCGGTCGGCTCGTGGATCACGGCCGCCTGTACGAAGGCCTCGTCGAAGACCACGGAGGCGAACTCTTCGTCCGACACCCCGCGGTCGTGGTCGTCGTCGGGCTCCCAGCCGTCAGGGAACGGCGTGCCCCCCACGTCCTCCGGCACAGACCCAGAGTAGACCTGGGGGGTCAATTTGGGCAGACGGTACGGAAATTCATCCACCTGCTGAGACGCGGTTTCCGGCCGTCGCCGGCGGGCCGTCCGGCGGCCCCTCGCGGCCCCGGACCGTCAGCGGCGGATGTGCCCGTCGCCGGTGACGATGTACTTCGTGCTGGTCAGCTCGGGCAGCCCCATCGGGCCGCGGGCGTGCAGCTTCTGCGTGGAGATGCCGATCTCCGCGCCGAAGCCGAACTGGCCGCCGTCGGTGAAGCGGGTGGAGGCGTTCACGGCGACCGTGGTGGAGTCGACCAGCTGGGTGAACCGGCGGGCGGCCTGCTGCGAGGTGGTGACGATCGCCTCGGTGTGGCCGGAGGACCACAGCCGGATGTGCGCGACGGCCCGGTCAAGCGAGTCCACGACGGCGGCGGCGATGTCGTAGGACAGGTACTCGGTGTCCCAGTCCTCCGGGGTGGCCTCGACGACCGTGGCCCGGGAGTCCTTGGCGTACGCCATCACCCGCTCGTCGGCGTGCACGGTGACCCCGGCGTCGGCGAGCGCGTCCAGGGCCCGCGGCAGGAACTCGGCGGCGATGTCCTGGTGGACGAGGAGGGTCTCGGCGGCGTTGCAGACGCTGGGGCGCTGCGCCTTGGAGTTGACCAGGATGTCCACGGCCATGTCGAGGTCGGCCTGGGCGTCGACGTAGACGTGGCAGTTGCCGGTGCCGGTCTCGATCACCGGGACGGTGGACTCGTTGACGACGGTCCGGATCAGGGAGGCGCCGCCGCGCGGGATCAGCACGTCGACCAGGCCGCGGGCGCGCATCAGCTCGCGCACGCTGTCCCGGCTCTCGCCGGGCACCAGCTGCACGGCGTCGGCGGGCAGCCCGGCACCGCCGACCGCGTCGCGGATCACCCGGACCAGGGCGGTGTTCGACTCGTAGGCGGAGGCGGAGCCGCGCAGCAGCACCGCGTTGCCCGACTTCAGGCACAGGGCGGCGGCGTCGACGGTGACGTTGGGGCGGGCCTCGTAGATGATGCCGACCACGCCGAGCGGGACGCGGACCTGGCGCAGGTCGAGCCCGTTGGGCAGGGTGGAGCCGCGGACCACCTCGCCGACCGGGTCGGGCAGCGCCACCACGTCGCGCACGTCGGCGGCGATGGCCCGCACCCGCTCCGGGGTGAGCGTGAGCCGGTCCACGATGGCCTCGCCGGTGCCGGCCGCGCGGGCCTTGGCGACGTCCTTGGCGTTGGCCTCGACGATCTCGCCGGTGCGGACCTCCAGGGCGTCCGCGACCGCGAGCAGCGCGTCGTCCTTCTCGGCGCGCGGCAGCGGCGCGAGGTCGGCGGCGGCGGCCTTGGCCCGGTAGGCGGCCTGGGCGACCGGGGACATCGAGTCGTACGGCGAGAGCGTGGTCATGGGGGAAGGGTAGTGCGCGGCGCGCGCCCGTTCACCGGACGTCCCACACCCCGAGACGCCGCGAGACGGGTCAAAAGGGACCGGCGGGAGACGTCCGGGCCACCGGCGCGCGCTCCCGGAAGCCGGGCGACCGGCGCGCGCCCCCAGGAGCCGGGCGACCGGCGCGCCCCCAGAAGCCGGGCGACCGGCGTGCGCCCCCAGAAGCCGGGCCACCGGCGTGCGCCCCGAGAAGCCGGGCTGCCTGCTCGCGCCCTCAGAAGGGGTGGACGCCGACCGGGGTGGCCGGGGGCGGGCCGTAGCCCTCGGCGAGACGCTGGTGGTAGGCGTCGCGGTCGACGACCTCCAGACCGACGATCTCCCAGGGCGGCAGCTGGGCGGTGCGCCGGTGCTCGCCCCACAGCCGGAGGGCGACGGCGGCGGCGTCGTGCAGGTCGCGGGCCTCCTCCCAGTAGCGGACCTCCGCGTGGTCGTCGGCGTAGCGGCTGGTCAGCAGGAAGGGGTGGTCGTGGGCGAGCTGCTCCAGACCGCGCCGGACCTCCTGGACCGGGGTCCGGGCGCCGGAGACCCGCAGGGTGATGTGCCACAGCCGGGGCAGGTCCGCCGGTTGTGCGCGGCCGTCGCACGCCGGTCCCGTCTCGTGCGCCGTCCGGCCCGGCTCGCGCGCCTCCCGCGCGTCCTCGGCGGTGCGCTCCGGGCCGCGCGGCTGGCCGGCCTCGCGCTCCTGGTCGTGGCGGTCGCCGGTCGCCACGCTGGTCAGGGCGCGTTCCCCGCCGGTCGTACGGGAGGGGGACCCGCCGGCACCACCGCGGGACGCCGCCGCCCCAGGGCGTACTCGTCTCACGACGGCCTCCTTCACCCAGTGCTCGTGCGGAATGTGTCCCTCGGACAAAGTGCAGCAGCCCGCACGGCTTCATGGGGCGGTTTTACGGAACGTCCCCGCATTCCACGCCCGGCTGTCCGGACGTTTCGGGGCATTACGGCTCCAGGACCACCAGACCGTCCCTGTGTACGACCTCGCGTTCGTACGCCGGTCCCAGCTCGCGGGCGAGTTCGCGGGTGGAGCGGCCGATCAGCCGGGGGATCTCCTTGGCGTCGAAGTTGACGAGGCCGCGGGCCACCGCGCGCCCCCGCCCGTCGCGCAGCTCGACCGGGTCGCCGGCGGTGAAGTCGCCCTCGACGGCGGCGATGCCGGCCGGCAGCAGCGACTTGCGGCCCTCGACGACCGCGCGGACCGCCCCGTCGTCGAGGGTGAGCGAGCCCTGCGGGGTGGAGGCGTGCTGGAGCCAGAGCAGCCGGTCGGCGGAGCGCTTGCCGGTGGGGTGGAAGTAGGTGCCGGTGTCGCCGCCGGACAGGGCGTCGGCGGCGTGGACGGCGCTGGTGAGCACCACGGGGATGCCGGCGGCGGCGGCGATCCGGGCCGCCTCGACCTTGGTGACCATGCCGCCGGTGCCGACGCCGGCCTTGCCCGCGCTGCCGATCTCGACGCCGGCCAGGTCGGCGGGGCCGCGCACCTCGGCTATCCGGGAGGTGCCGGGCCTGCTGGGGTCGCCGTCGTAGACGCCGTCGACGTCGGAGAGCAGGACGAGCAGGTCGGCGTGGACGAGGTGGGCGACGAGGGCGGCGAGGCGGTCGTTGTCGCCGAAGCGGATCTCGTCGGTGGCGACGGTGTCGTTCTCGTTGACGACGGGCAGGGCGCCCATCGCCAGCAGCTTGTCCAGGGTGCGGGAGGCGTTGCGGTGGTGGGCGCGGCGGCTGGTGTCGTCGCCGGTCAGCAGCACCTGGCCGACGCGGACGCCGTAGCGGGCGAAGGAGGCGGTGTAGCGGGCGACGAGCAGGCCCTGGCCGACGCTGGCCGCGGCCTGCTGGCGGGCGAGGTCCTTGGGGCGGCGGCGCAGCCCCAGCGGGGCGAGTCCGGCGGCGATGGCGCCGGAGGAGACGAGGACGATCTCCTTCTCGCCGCCGTCCCGGCTCTTGGCGAGCACGTCCACGAGCGCGTCCACGCGGTCGGCGTCCAGGCCGCCGGCCGCGGTGGTCAGCGACGAGGAGCCCACCTTGACGACGATCCTGCGGGCCCCGACCACCGGCTGCCTGGCCGCGGTCCCGCCCTGCCTTGCCCCTGCCACCTTGTCCTCTTGCCCTTCGCGTCGATCCGGCCGCCGCACCGGCAGTCCACGCCGAATCTACGCGAAGGGGGTGGGCCGACGCCCGTCCGTTTCAACCACCGGACCATCGGCCCCCGGGCCATCGGCTGCCGGTCTGCCGGCCACGTGCCTCAGAGACGACAACGGAACACGCGGCGTCTCAGCCGTGCCGGTGGCGCCAGCCCTGCCAGGCGGACTCGATCATGTCGGTCAGGCCGTGCCGGGCGCTCCAGCCCAGTTCCGCGCGGATGCGGTCGGCCGAGGCGACGACGCGCGCCGGGTCGCCGGGGCGGCGGTCGGTCACCTCGGGGGCGATGTCCTCCCGGCCGGTCGTCTTGAGGATGAGGTCCACCATCTCGCGCACCGAACTGCCCTCGCCCCGGCCGATGTTGAGGACGAGCGAGGTGCCCTCGGGGGCGTCGGCGAGGCGGCGGGCGGCGGCCAGGTGGGCGGAGGCGATGTCCTGGACGTGGATGTAGTCGCGTACGCAGGTGCCGTCCGGCGTGGCGTAGTCGTCGCCGAAGATCAGGGGCGCACGGCCGGCCTCCAGCCGCTCGAACACCATCGGGACGAGGTTGAAGGCGCCCGAGTCGGACAGCTCGGGCGTGGCGGCGCCGGCCACGTTGAAGTAGCGCAGGGCGGCGGCCTTGAGGCCGTGCGCCCGGGCGGCGGCGGCGATCAGCCACTCGCCGACCAGCTTGGTCTCGCCGTAGGGGCTCATGGGCACGCAGGGGGTGTCCTCGGTGACGAGGTCCACGTCCGGCATGCCGTACACCGCGGCGGAGGAGGAGAAGACGATCCGGTCGACGCCGGTGGCGGTCATGGCGGCCAGCAGGGTCTGCAGACCGGTGACGTTCTCCCGGTAGTAGTAGAGGGGCCGCTCGACGGACTCCCCCACCTGCTTCTTGGCCGCGATGTGCACGACACCGGAGACGTCGTGGTCGCGCAGGGTGCGCTCCAGGAGCTCCGCGTCCAGCACGGTGCCCACGACCAGCGGCACGCCGTCGGGCACGCGGTCGGCCGAGCCGGTCGACAGGTCGTCGTAGACGACCACGCTCTCGCCGCCCTCGGTGAGGGCGCGTACCACGTGCGCCCCGATGTAACCGGCGCCTCCCGTGACCAGCCAGTTCATGGTCCCGTCTCCTCTGTCCGTACCGTTTCGACCACCTTGGCCGATGGCCCGGGGAAAATCGAATTCCGCACACCAGGGCATTGCGTGACGAATCGCTCGAAGGTCGCTGTGAAGAACCTCTCCGCCGTTTCACGCAACCGGACGGCCGGGTTCACGCGACCGGAGGAACGGGCGTTGCCCCGGCACCTGTCCGGTGCCGGGGCAACGCCCTTGTACGCGAGGGTTCCCTCAGAGTTCGTAGGGGCTCTTCACCGGGAAGTAGGCGCGCAGGAACGCCTCGATGATGCGGGCCTGCTCCTCCGCGGGCACCTCGGCGGTCGGCGACTCGGCGAGGCAGAACACGTCGTGCCCGCGAGCCGTCAGCAGACGCGTCAGCTCGGGGTGGCGGTCGTAGCTGCCGACGTCGATGTAGGCGCATCGGATGCCGCTGGGCACCGCCGTCCCGGTGAGGTAGCCGTAGTGGTGGTGCAGCGACGACACCATGGACACGTCCTGCCAGCCGCGCATCGGGTTGGCCGCGGTGCGTGCCACGCTCTCCGGGAAGTCCGCCTCGATCTGCTCCAGCACGCTCCTGCGCAGGGCGTAGGGGGCGTGCGCGAAGCTGTTGGTGACCGTGACCCCGAAGCGCTCCTCCAGCAGCCGGCGGTTGTTCTTCGCCGCGGCGAAGTAGCCCTCGTCCTCCTCGGTCGCCTCGCCGATCGGGACCGTGGTCGAGGTCCAGAAGAAGCGGGTCCTGCCGTTGGACTGGAAAAACTTCTGCGGGCCGATCGGGCGGCCGATGAAGAAGTCGTCGTTGAGGTACAGGAACTGCTCGGCCAGGCCGTCGATGTGGTGCAGCTGGCTCTCGATGGCGTGCGAGTTGAAGCTCGGCAGGCAGCTCGGGTCGGAGAAGATGTCGCGGTGCGAGACCACCTCGATGCCCGGGTGCGCGGTGTTCAGCCAGGCGGGCTGCTGGTCGTCGGTGACGAGGTAGACCTTGCGCACCCAGGGCGCGAACATCGCGAGCGAGCGCAGCGAGTAGCGCAGTTCGTCACGGTTGCGGAACCGGGCCGCCTCGTCGCCGGACGCCGCGGGGGCGAGCCCGAGGTCCGCACGCCGCCGGGCGCGCCGTTCGGCCCACGCCGGGTCGGTGTCGTCGACCCAGGTGTAGACGACGTCGATGGGGAAGGTGATGTCGTTCACCAGCTTCTTGGTGAACGGCTCCAGTGTGGGGTACTCGCGGTCGCGGACGCGCAGCCGGGCGTCCGCGGTCAGCGACGGCAGCCGGGAGCCGGCCGCGCTGGGCCGCAGCGGCGCGACGAACTGGCCGTCGCCGCCCTCCTCCTCGGGCACCTGGCGCCAGAACTCGATGTCGCAGCCGTAGGCGGGGCCGAAGCGCAGCGTCCGGCTGGAGGTCACGACGGGACGGAACACCCGGAACCCGGCCACGTCGCCGACGGGTTCGAGGCGTTCGGCCAGGAGCACGCCGGGGGCGTGCGTGCGGGGCTTGAGGAGTTCGGCGTAGACCGCCTTGCCCTCGTACTCGGCGGCGAGCGCCTTGCGGGTGCGCAGCTGGTGCTTGGCGTCCACGGCCACGCGGTAGCGCTGGATGTCGTCACCGCCGCGCAGCAGCACGTAGGGGACGTCGTGGTGTTCCAGCGCGGCGACGACCGTCTCGAAGTTTCGCTGCAGGATGTCCGCGCCCTGGAGGTCGTCGCGGACCTCGGAGAGCCGGCCGCTGGCCCGGACCAGGGAGCGGTTGGCGGCGCCGATCACCAGCTCGCGGGCGCGCTGGTCGCCGGTGGAGGGGGCGGTGCGGTCCGCGGTGACCGCCACGTGGAAGCGCCCGGCCCCGCCGTGGGTGACGCGGTGGGCCATGCGGTCGGCGCGCTCCGCCATCCGCTTGGGGTCGTCGCGGCGCAGCACGAGTTCGGTGAACAGCTCTTCCCACTGCTTGACGACCACGTCGGCGGCGAAACGCGACGAGCCCTCGTAGGCCTGCTCGCCGTAGGAGCGCAGCAGGTCCTCATCCGTCATCAGCGTGGTGATCGCCGCGGTGAGGCTCTCGGTGTCGCCGGGCGGGACGAGCAGTCCGTCCACGCCGTGCCGGATGATCTCCGCCGGCCCGGTGACGACGTCGTACGCCACCGCTGGGACGCCGGCTGCGAAGGCCTCCAGGAGCACCAGCGGGAACGCCTCGCCCTTGGAGGAGAGCAGGGCGATGCTCGCCTTGGCCCACTCCGCGGTCATGTGCTGGGTGGAGCCGAGGATCTCGACGGAGTCGTGCACCCCGAGGCCCTGGACCAGGTTGCGTAGCCGGGACATCTGCGGGCCGTCGCCGAAGATGCGCAGCCGCCAGCCGGGACAGTCGGGCAGGGCCTTGGCGAAGGCCTGGATGGCGTGGTCGACCTGCTTCTCGGGAACGAGCCGGCTCGGCATCACGATGCTCTTGCCGGTGAGGCTGGAGCGGGGCCGGAAGCCCTCGGGGACGGCGTTCGGGATGGCCGCCAGCCGCGGGGCGGCCTTGCCGAGCGACTCCTCCAGCCACTCCTTGGTGCGTTCCGTCAGCACCACGAGCGCGTCCAGTTCGGGGGCGCGCTGCAGCAGCGGCTCGCCCGTGCTGCCGCGCGACTGCGAGGACCGGTGCTCCTGGTGGATGGTGATCACCCGGGAGGGCGCCAGGTCGGCGACGGCGGACATCAGGGCGGGCGTGGTGCTGATGAGGACGTCGGTGTCGATGGTGCGCAGGGCGCGGCTCATCTCGACGTCGGAGAGGGCGTCGAAGGTGCCCTCCCACTTGGGGCTGATCAGCTCGCTCGGCAGCCCGGCCAGCCGGCGGCACTCCTCGGGGCTCAGATCGCTCTCACGCACCGGGCGCTGGGTCTTGCCGGTGCGGTCCACCAGGTACCGCACCGAGACCTGCTCGTCCACGGCGAAGAAGGGACGTTCGCGCGTCTTGTAGACGCTCAGCACCTCGACGGTGTGCCGGGGCGCCAGGTGCGCCGCCTGGGTGTAGGCGGCCTGCTCCGTGCCGCCCATCTCGTCGCCCCAGGTGAGCAGAAACGTGATCTTCATTGGTGTCATCATCCAGTGGGGAGGTGGGCCGCACGGAAGGCCAGGCTTCCGATGGGCGTGTAATACGGGTTGATCCTCAGCACGGCGTCGTCGCCCTCCGAGGTCAGCAGCCGGTGCGGCATCCGGAAGACGTCGCGCGGGCTGCGTACGTCGGTGCGCTGCCGGGACACCTTCAGCGACCGGCGGCGCGGGCGCTGCAGCCGTACGTCGAAGATCTGCTCCTTGGTGCTGAAGTCGCCGAAGTCGGCCGCACGGATCGAGCAGACGAAGGTGTCGCCCTGCCAGGTGGCCGGCACGACGCGGGTGATCCGGCCGTTCCTGCGCACCAGTTCGATGTCGCCGTGGCACTCGTCGGCCGGCGCGTTGACGAGCCGGCCCTCGACGGTCACCTCGGACCAGCCGATCCGTACGGCGATCAGCTCGGCCTCGGCGTCGCCCCGGCCCAGGGAGACGTAGGCGCGGCCGGTGCCGGAGGCGATGAGCCGGCAGTAGGTGCCGTCCTCGCGGACCGGCTCCGGGTCGGTCGGGCCGTCGGGCATGATCCGCGGCGCCTTGGCGACGGCGAACCGGCGGTCCTCCCCGGAGGCGTCCGTGAAGACGACGGACAGCCGCCACTGCCCGGAGGCCAGCAGGAACCTGCGCACCCCGGCGGGCACCGGCACCGGCCGGTGCGGGTCGGCGTCCGCCTCCATCAGATCGAGGACGGCGGTGCCCGAGGCCTCGACGGAGCCGTCACCGCGCTGGACGAGCGTCAGCGGCACGACGACCGGGGAGGAGGAGCCGCCCAGCAGCAGGGAGGCCGCCGAGACGGAGATCCCCTCGGGGACGCGGACGCAGAAGTTGAGGGTCCGGCCGTCCAGCAGGGAGAGGTGCTCGGCGGTGACCCGCGGCCAGTCATCGGCGCTCGGCGGTACCAGAACGAGACTGTCCAGTCGCGACCGTGCCGAGCGCACCACGTCGTACCCCTTGCGCATCACCTTGTGCGGGGTAGGAAGTTGTCTCATCAGTTGTCCGCACCACGCTCGTAGGGGCTGGGGAAGGGGAAGTACTCGTCCAGGAAGCGGGCCATGAGGGACTGCTGCCGGCTGAGTTCGGCCTCCGTGGAGGTCGTGTCGTTGAGGCAGAACACATGCGCGTCACGGGCGGCCAGCAGCCGGCCCAGCACCCGTTCGACGCCGGGCTTGCCGACGTCGCAGTACCGGTAGACCAGCCCCTCGCCAGAGAAGGAACGCTGCGTGTGGAACGCGTAGTAGTGGTGGAGGGAGGAGGCCACCGAGATGTCGCCGGTGCTGCGGAACCGGCTCGCCTCGGTGCGCCGGTGCTCCTCGGGGAACTCCCGCTCGATCTCCTCCAGAACGCTGCGGTGCAGAGCGTGCGGGACGTGCTTCATCTTCTGGAAGATGTTGTCGCCGAAGCGCTCCGCGATCAGCCTGCGGTTGTTCTTGCCGGCCGCCGCCACGGGCGGGTCCTCCGGGGAGGGGTCGCCGAAGGGGACGAGGGCGGGCGAGAGGTAGAACTTGCCGAGGCCGTTGGGCAGGAAGAACTGCTGCGGCAGGATCTCCTGGCCGAGCATCACGTCGTCGTTGAAGTACAGGAAGTGCTCGGAGAGGCCGTCGATGTGGTGCAGCTGGCTCTCGATGGCGTGCGAGTTGAACGTCGGCAGCGACGCCGGGTCCCGGAAGATGTCCTTGTGGCTGACGACCTTGATCCGCGGGTGGTCCGTGTTCAGCCACGGCGGTGTCTGGTCGGCGGTGACGAGGTAGATGTTGCGCACCCAGGGCGCGTACAGGTGCAGCGAGCGCAGTGAGTAGCGCAGCTCGTCCCGGCTGAGGTAGCGCGCGGCGTTGGCCGCCTCGTCGTGGTACGGGATGTCGGAGAAGCTGGCCCGCTGGCGCAGCCACTCCGGATCGGAGCCGTCCACCCAGGTGTACACGACGTCGATGGGGAAGGTCCTGCGCCCGACGGCCGCTGCGGCGAAGGCGGGGCGGGTGCGTACTCGCACCGGTTCCCTCTCCTGCTCGGGCAGCGGTGCGAGATCGGTGAAGAGGCTGTCGTCCGCCTCCACCGCCGCCTCGTGGAGGGGCACGGAGTCGGCGACGGCGTTGCGCCGGGGCGAGACCAGCCGGTCGCCCTCCTGCCGCCAGAACTCGATGTCGCAGCCGTAGCGCAGGCCGAGTATCAGCCGGCCGGTCTGGTCGGTGAGGTACCAGGTGCAGCGGAAGACGTCGGCGTTGGCGACCCGTTTCCACGGACCGGGCCCGTAGCCGGGCAGTGCGGCCTCCTCGTGCGGCTGGCCCTTGCGGATCGGGACCACGTATCCGGGTCTTATTCGGCACGCCTGGCGCAGCGCGGTGAGGACCCGCTCCCGGTCGTCCGCGCGGACGGCTATCGCGGCCGACGTCTCGGAGGAGGCGCGCACGCAGAAGAAATCGACGCCGGCGGCGCGCAGCGCGGCGGCCACCTCGTCACGGTTCGCCCTGCGGGCCTGGAGCGGAGTGACGTCGGGGACGACATGGGCGATGCGCGGCGCACCGTCCACGGTGACGACCTGCCGGTCGTGGCGAGCCAGCAGCTCCCGGTTCCGGCGCACGACCCGTACCCGCTTGGCCTGGTTGCGCATCTCGGCGGCGGCGGCGATTCCCGACTTCAGCTGCTCCCGGAAGTCGGTGCCGACGTGCTCGGCGATGACACGTCGCGCACCCACCGGAACCGCCCGCCGGTACACACCGACCAATCGGGATGCTTCAGGATTTCGCACTGCGGGTACTCCTTGACGGGAACGGCTTGGCGAACGGCCCGCTCCCCTAGGCCATGAGGCAAAAATAAGGCGATACCAAGTATGCAGTGTGTTTACCTCACGTCTGCATGACTGTGCCATACCCTCAACTGCCTCGAATGCCGCGTAACCGACATACCGCACGCCGGGCGTTGAGTAAGTCACAGCCGCCCCGCCGGACATCGGCGAGGCGGCTGCGTACGCGGTCTGGACGGCCCCGGCAGGCACGGCCTGCGAATTCCCCGCCGGGAGCCGGCGGCTAGAACGGCTCGAAGCCGTCGAACTCCTGCTGGGCCTCGTCCCGTTCGGCCTCCCGGTCGCGGCGGCGCTGCGCGGCCGGCCGGGGCGCCTCGAAGCGGTGGTCCTCACCGCGGCGGCCCAGCATCTCCGCACCGGCCATCACCGAGGGCTCCCAGTCGAAGACGACCGCGTTGTCCTCGGGGCCGATGGCGACGCCGTCGCCGGAGCGGGCGCCCGCCTTCATCAGCTCCTCCTCGACACCGAGGCGGCTCAGGCGGTCGGCGAGATAGCCGACGGCCTCGTCGTTGTTGAAGTCGGTCTGGTGCACCCAGCGTTCGGGCTTCTCGCCGCGCACGCGGTAGAGGCCGTCCTCCTCGCGGGTGACGGTGAAACCGGCGTCGTCCACGGCCTTGGGCCGGATGACGATCCGCGTCGCCTCTTCCTTGGGGCGGGCGGCACGCGCGCCGGCGACCAGTTCGGCCAGCGCGTACGACAGCTCCTTGAGGCCGATGTGCGCCACCGCCGACACCTCGAAGACGCGGTAGCCGCGCGACTCCAGGTCCGGGCGGACCATCTCCGCGAGGTCCTTGCCGTCCGGGACGTCGATCTTGTTCAGGACGACGATGCGCGGGCGGTTGCCCAGGCCGCCGTACTGCCGCAGCTCCTCCTCGATGACGTCGAGGTCGGAGACCGGGTCGCGGTCGGACTCCAGGGTCGCGGTGTCCAGGACGTGCACGAGGACGCTGCACCGCTCCACATGGCGCAGGAACTCCAGGCCCAGGCCCCGGCCCTGGCTGGCGCCCGGGATCAGACCGGGCACGTCGGCGACCGTGTAGACGGTCGAACCGGCCGTCACCACACCGAGGTTGGGCACCAGGGTGGTGAACGGGTAGTCGGCGATCTTCGGCTTGGCCGCGCTCAGCACCGAGATCAGTGAGGACTTGCCGGCGCTCGGGTAGCCGACGAGGGCCACGTCGGCGACGGTCTTCAGCTCCAGGACGATGTCGCCGACGTCGCCCGGCTCGCCGAGCAGCGCGAAGCCGGGGGCCTTGCGGCGGGCCGAGGCCAGCGCCGCGTTGCCGAGGCCGCCGCGGCCGCCCTGCGCGGCGACGTAGGAGGTGCCGTGGCCGACCAGGTCGGCGAGGACGTTGCCCGCCCGGTCCAGCACGACGGTGCCGTCCGGCACCGGCAGGACCAGATCGGCGCCGTCCTTGCCGGAGCGGTTGCCGCCCTCGCCGGGCTTGCCGTTGGTGGCCTTGCGGTGCGGCGAGTGGTGGTAGTCGAGCAGCGTGGTCACGGACTGGTCGACGGTGAGGATCACGTCGCCGCCGCGCCCGCCGTTGCCGCCGTCCGGGCCGCCGAGCGGCTTGAACTTCTCGCGGTGTACGGAGGCACAGCCGTGGCCTCCGTTACCCGCGGCGACGTGCAACTCGACGCGGTCCACGAAGGTGGTCATGGTAGGTGCCTCCAGAACTACGGGGATGTCTCTTGCGTAACACGCGAAAGGCGGACCCGCCTTCCCGACCGGGAAGTGAGGTCCGCCTCGCGAAAGCCTCCGGTCAGGCGACCGGGACGATGTTCACGACCTTGCGGCCGCGGTGGGAGCCGAACTCCACCGCACCGGCCTGCAGCGCGAACAGCGTGTCGTCGCCGCCACGGCCGACGCCCGCGCCGGGGTGGAAGTGGGTGCCGCGCTGGCGGACGATGATCTCACCGGCGTTCACGACCTGACCGCCGAAGCGCTTCACGCCGAGCCGCTGGGCATTGGAGTCGCGACCGTTCCGGGTGGACGATGCGCCCTTCTTGTGTGCCATGTCTCCTCAGTCCCTTACTTCGCAGCCGTGGGGATCGACGTGACCTTGATCGCCGTGTACTGCTGGCGGTGGCCCTGCCGACGGCGGTAGCCGGTCTTGTTCTTGTAGCGCAGAATGTCGATCTTCTGGCCCTTGTGGTGGTCCACGACCTCGGCCTGGACCTTGATGCCGGCCAGCACCCACGGGTCGCTGGTCACAGCGTCGCCGTCGACAACGAGCAGGGTCGAGAGCTCGACCGTGTCGCCAACCTTGGCGGTGGAAATCTTGTCAACCTCAACGATGTCGCCGACAGCAACCTTGTGCTGGCGACCACCGCTGCGCACGATGGCGTACACGCGGATCTCTCTTTCGCTCGAAGAAACGGCACCCCCGCAGGCCAGCCGCCCTGAAACACACGGGCGACCTCTCCCGGCCAGCCGTGTGCCCGGGAGGAAGAGGTTTACGGGGATGTGGCATGTGCAACGGACACGCCGACGGTCAAGGTTACGGGCCCGCCCACTCGGGGGTCAAACCGGGCGAGGCGCGGCGGGTGTGCGGCTGCTCACGCGGGGACGCGCGGCGGACGCCGCGGACGCCGGACCTCGCGGGCTCGCGGGCGCCGCAGGTGCTGTGCGGGGCCAGGAGCCCCGGCGACCCGTGCCCCACCGAGCCGTGCCTGTGCCCGCGCCCGTGCCCGTGCCTGTGCCTATGCCCGTGTCGGCGCCCGCACCACGGCCGCCCTCGCGGCCGTGAACCGCGGCGGGCCCGGGACGGTGTGCGTCCCGGGCCCGCCGTGGGCGTGTCGCTCAGCCGGTCACTCGTCGGCCGAGGACGGGACGGACGCCGACTGCGCCGCCGCCGTCTTCTTCGCCGCCGACTTCTTCGCGGCCGTGGCCGTCTTGGCGGTCTTCGCCGCCTTCTTGGCCGTGGTCTTCTTCGCGGCCGTCTTCTTGGCCGCCGTCTTCTTGGTGGCGGCCTTCTTCGCCGTGGCCTTCTTGGCGACCTTGCGGGCCGTCTTCTTGGCCGGGGCGGCGTCCTCGTCACCGGCCTCGGTGGCCTCGGTGGCCTCGGCCGGCTCCGGCTCGGGCTCCGGCCGGACCTCCGCCGGCGCCGACGGGACGACCACGACGGCCGTCTCCTCGGGCGCGGTCGGCGCGGTCGCCTTGCGCACCGCCCGGCGGCGCGGACGCGCCGGGGCGGCGGCCTCGGCCACCGGCTCGGCCACGGCCTCCGTCACGGCCTGCGACGCCTCGGGCTCCGCCGGGGCCTCGGGGGCCTCCTGCGGACGGGCCGTCTCCGGCACCGTCACGACCGCCGCCTCGGCCCCCGCCGGGGAACCGGCCGGCGCCGACACCTTGCGGGTCGCCCGACGGCGCGTACGGCCCTTCGGCGCGGCCTCCTCGGCGGGCGCCTCGGTCGCCTCGGTCGCCTCGGTCACGGCGGCCGGGACCACCGGGTCCTCGACGGCCACCGGCTCGGTCTGCGCCTCGGCGGCCTGCTCCGGCCGCACCGGGCGCTCGGCCTCCCGCTCCGCGGTGACCTCCCGCGCCGCGGGCGCCGGGGCGGCGCCGTCGGCCAGGGCCCTCGGCGCACCCGCCGGAGCGGACGCCCGACGGCTCGCCCGGCGCCGGCCACGGCCCCGGGAGGCCGCCGCCTCCGCCTCGGCGATGCTGCTGTACAGCTCCTCGTCCGGCGCCATCTCGGGCGCGGGCAGCGCGGCCGGCTCGGCGACCTCGGCGGCGACCTCCGCCTCCGTCTCGGCCTCCTCCTCGGCGCTCACCGGGGCGGCCGTCACGGCCTCGTGCTCGTGCGGTTCGGCGCCGGCCCGGGCGCGCTTGCGGCGCTTGCCGCCCGCCGCACCGGCCGAGGGCTGGTCCAGGTGGACGATGACACCGCGGCCGTTGCAGTGGACGCAGGTCTCGGAGAAGGACTCCAGCAGACCCTGGCCGACCCGCTTGCGGGTCATCTGCACCAGGCCCAGCGAGGTCACCTCGGCCACCTGGTGCTTGGTCCGGTCCCGGCCCAGGCACTCCAGCAGCCGGCGCAGCACCAGGTCCCGGTTGGACTCCAGCACCATGTCGATGAAGTCGATCACGATGATGCCGCCGAGGTCGCGCAGCCTGAGCTGGCGCACGATCTCCTCGGCCGCCTCCAGGTTGTTCCTGGTGACCGTCTCCTCCAGGTTGCCGCCCTGGCCGGTGAACTTGCCGGTGTTGACGTCGATGACGACCATCGCCTCGGTCCGGTCGATCACCAGCGAACCGCCGCTCGGCAGCCAGACCTTGCGGTCCAGCGCCTTGGCGAGCTGCTCGTCGATCCGGTACGTGGCGAAGACGTCCACCTCGCTCGTCCAGCGCGACAGACGCGGGGCGAGGTCGGGGGCGACGTGCGAGACGTAGCCGTGGATGGTCTCCCACGCCTCGTCGCCGCTGACGATGACCTTGGAGAAGTCCTCGTTGAAGATGTCGCGCACGACCCGGACGGTCATGTCCGGCTCGCCGTACAGCAGCGTCGGCGCGCTGCCGCCGTTCTTCGACTTCTTCTTGATCTCCTCCCACTGCGCCTGGAGCCGCTCGACGTCCCGGCGCAGCTCCTCCTCGCTCGCGCCCTCGGCGGCGGTGCGCACGATGACGCCCGCGTCCTCGGGGACGATCTTCTTGAGGATGGTCTTCAGCCGGGCCCGTTCGGTGTCGGGCAGCTTGCGGCTGATGCCGGTCATCGAGCCCTCGGGCACGTACACGAGGTAGCGGCCCGGCAGGGAGACCTGGCTGGTGAGGCGGGCGCCCTTGTGGCCGATCGGGTCCTTGGTGACCTGCACCAGCACCGACTGGCCGGACTTCAGCGCGGACTCGATCCGGCGCGGGCCGCCGGACATGCCGAGCGCCTCGAAGTTGACCTCGCCCGCGTACAGCACGGCGTTGCGGCCCTTGCCGATGTCGATGAAGGCGGCCTCCATCGACGGCAGGACGTTCTGCACCTTGCCGAGGTAGACGTTGCCGACGTAGGAGACGGCCTGCTCCTTGTTGACGTAGTGCTCGACGAGCACGTCGTCCTCGAGGACGCCGATCTGGGTGCGGTCGCCGTGCTGGCGGACCACCATCACGCGCTCGACGGCCTCGCGGCGGGCCAGGAACTCGGCCTCGGTGATGATCGGCACCCGGCGGCGGCCCTGCTCGCGCCCCTCGCGGCGGCGCTGCTTCTTGGCCTCCAGCCGCGTCGAGCCCTTGATGGACTGCACCTCGTCGGAGGGCCGCTCGTCCTTCTTGCGCGGCTCGCGGACCTTGACGACGGTGCGCTCGGGGTCGTCGGCGGACGGCTCGGCCTCCGGGGCGCTGTCACCGGCGCGGCGACGGCGCCGGCGGCGACGCCGGCTGCTGTTGCTGCCGCCGCCCGCGTGGTCCTCGTCGTCGGCGGACTCCTCGGCGTCCTCGGCGTCCTCCTCGATCTGCTCGGCGGTGTCCTCCGCGTCCTCGGCGGCCTGCGTGGCGGCGAGTTCCCCGCTCTCCTCGGCGTCCTCGTCACCGCCGGCCTCGGCGCTCTCGCCCCGGCGGCGGCGACGGCCGCCACGACGGCGACGGCGGCGCGAGGCGCCCTCCTCGCCGTCCTCGCCCTCGGCGGCGTCCTCGGGCTCCTCGGTCTCGTCGGCTTCCTCGGCCTCGGGCTCGTCCGCCGCGACGGCCGGGGCCGTAACCGGGGCGGCCTCGGGCTCCTCGTCCTGCGCGGCGCCACGACGCCGGCGGCGACGCCGGGTCCCGGTCTGCTCGGGCTGCTCCGCCTGCTCCTGTGCGACCTGCGCGACCTCTTCGGTCTCCTCCGGCTCCTCGGTCTCCGCGGCCTCGGCGGCCGCTTCGGCGGCGGCGCGCTGCGGGGTCTGGAACTTCGGCTCGGCGAAGACAGGCGGCTGGAACACGGCCACGGACGGGCGCGCCGGACGGCGCGGCGAGTCGGCCTCGGCGGCCTCGGCCCGCGCGGCGGCGGTCTTGGCGGCGGGCTCGGAGAACCCGGTCGCCGCACGCCGTACGACCCGGCGGCGGCCGCGCCGCGGCCCGGCGTCCTCGGCGGGCTCCTGGGCCGCGGCCTCGACGGGCGCGGCCTCGGGGGCCTTGACGGCCTGCGGGGCTTCGGCGGCGGGGGCCTCGGTCACGGGCTCGGCGGCCTCCGCGGCGGGGGCCTGCTCGCCCGCGGCGGTCTCCGGCGTACCGGCCGGCGCGGTGGCGCGGCGCGTGGCGCGGCGGCGGGTGCGCGTCGGGGCGGCCTCGGCGGCGGGCTCCTCGGCCGCGGGTTCCGCGGCGGCGGGGGCCTCGGTCACGGGCTCGGCGGCCTCGGCGGCGGGGGCCTGCGGGGCCTCGGTCACCGGCTGGTCGGCGGGCGCGGCCGTCTTGCGGGTGGCCCGGCGGCGCGTACGGCCCTTGGGCGCGGCCTCTTCGGCGGGGGCCTCGGCGACAGCGGCGGGGGCCTCGGCGGCCGGCGTTTCGGCGGCGGCCTCGACGGGCGCGGCCGGAGTCT
>NZ_JAIOAB010000149.1 GCF_019890635.1 Streptomyces sennicomposti | reverse complement strand
ACTGGCCGCCGTGGTCGCCCTGCTGTCCGTCGCCGGGCGGCCGGACGCCGGACCCGCCCCGCGGCGCACCAGCGCCTGGACCTCACGACGCCGCCTCCTGCGCGCCGCGCAGGCCTACGGACCGGCCGGCTGGCTCGCCCCGGCCCTTCCCCACTGAACATCTGATCGGAGAGACCATGAACACCGTCCACGAGGCGGCGCGCCACGGCGCGGCCGTCGACCGGCTCGGCGCGCACCGCGCGGGTGTGCGGGAGGTGACGGCATGCTGAC
>NZ_JAIOAB010000148.1 GCF_019890635.1 Streptomyces sennicomposti | reverse complement strand
CACTTAATGCGTTAGCTGCGGCACGGACGACGTGGAATGTCGCCCACACCTAGTGCCCACCGTTTACGGCGTGGACTACCAGGGTATCTAATCCTGTTCGCTCCCCACGCTTTCGCTCCTCAGCGTCAGTATCGGCCCAGAGATCCGCCTTCGCCACCGGTGTTCCTCCTGATATCTGCGCATTTCACCGCTACACCAGGAATTCCGATCTCCCCTACCGAACTCTAGCCTGCCCGTATCGACTGCAGACCCGGGGTTAAGCCCCGGGCTTTCACAAC
>NZ_JAIOAB010000147.1 GCF_019890635.1 Streptomyces sennicomposti | reverse complement strand
ATTGTGAAAGCCCGAGGCTTAACCTCGGGTCTGCAGTCGATACGGGCTAGCTAGAGTGTGGTAGGGGAGATCGGAATTCCTGGTGTAGCGGTGAAATGCGCAGATATCAGGAGGAACACCGGTGGCGAAGGCGGATCTCTGGGCCATTACTGACGCTGAGGAGCGAAAGCGTGGGGAGCGAACAGGATTAGATACCCTGGTAGTCCACGCCGTAAACGGTGGGAACTAGGTGTTGGCGACATTCCACGTCGTCGGTGCCGCAGCTAACGCATTAAGTT
>NZ_JAIOAB010000146.1 GCF_019890635.1 Streptomyces sennicomposti | reverse complement strand
GGCGGCTTCACGGCCTTAGCATCACGATGCTCGATGTTTGACGCTTCACAGCGGGTACCGGAATATCAACCGGTTATCCATCGACTACGCCTGTCGGCCTCGCCTTAGGTCCCGACTTACCCTGGGCAGATCAGCTTGACCCAGGAACCCTTAGTCAATCGGCGCACACGTTTCTCACGTGTGAATCGCTACTCATGCCTGCATTCTCACTCGTCAACCGTCCACAACTACCTTCCGGTGCTGCTTCACCCGGCAGACGACGCTCCCCTACCCATCACAGCCGCCGTTGGGCGTTATGCTGCAATGACACGACTTCGGCGGTACGCTTGAGCCCCGCTACATTGTCGGCGCGGAATCACTAGACCAGTGAGCTATTACGCACTCTTTCAAGGGTGGCTGCTTCTAAGCCAACCTCCTGGTTGTCTCTGCGACTCCACATCCT
>NZ_JAIOAB010000145.1 GCF_019890635.1 Streptomyces sennicomposti | reverse complement strand
GCCGCGCCACCTGGTCGGGGTGGGCTACGGCGTGCAGCGCGGCCGGCGGCGCGTCGTGGCCCGACCGGTGGAGGTGGACGGGGTCGAGACCGGAAGCGGAGCCCGAACCCTCCCCGGGGATGGACTTGTTGTACCCGGCGCCGTGCGGCAGGAGCACGCGCGGGCCGCGCAGCAGGTGCAGATCGCCTTTGGGGCTGGCCGCGAGGACCAGGTCGTACGAGCGGGCGCACGCCTCGTCCCAGGGCAGGGTGCGGCCGCCGACCTCCTCGATGGCGGCGAGTGCGTCGGCGCCGAACTCCGAACCGGGCACGAGCGTGAACAGCCGGGTGATGCGGTCGTCACCGGAGAGCGCGGGGAGCGTGTCCAGGAGCCGGTAGAGGGCAACCGTGGACCGGGCGGCGAGAAGTACCGTCGCCCGTCGCCCGTCGCCCGTCGCCCGTCGCCCGTCGCCCGTCGCCCGTCGCCCGTCGCC
>NZ_JAIOAB010000144.1 GCF_019890635.1 Streptomyces sennicomposti | reverse complement strand
CGCGCCGGTGTCGGTGCAGTCGATGACGACGACGCGTACGTCGGACATCGGGGCGACGTTGCAGCAGATCGCGGAGCTGACGGCGTCGGGGTGTCAGATCGTGCGGGTGGCGTGTCCGACGCAGGACGACGCGGACGCGTTGGCGACGATCGCGCGGAAGTCGCAGATTCCGGTGATCGCGGACATCCATTTCCAGCCGAAGTACGTGTTCGCGGCGATCGAGGCCGGGTGCGCGGCGGTGCGGGTGAATCCGGGCAACATCAAGAAGTTCGACGATCAGGTGCGGGAGATCGCGAAGGCGGCGAAGGACCACGGGACGCCGATCCGGATCGGGGTGAACGCGGGTTCGCTGGACCGGCGGCTGCTGCAGAAGTACGGGAAGGCGACGCCGGAGGCGCTGGTGGAGTCGGCGCTGTGGGAGGCGTCGCTGTTCGAGGAGCATGATTTCCGGGACATCAAGATCTCGGTGAAGCACAACGACCCGGTCGTGATGATCGAGGCGTACCGGCAGCTGGCCGAGCAGTGCGACTATCC
>NZ_JAIOAB010000143.1 GCF_019890635.1 Streptomyces sennicomposti | reverse complement strand
GGCTCCATCCCGCCGGTCAAGTCGGCGCAGTCGGACCCGGCGTTCAACGCGCAGGGCACCGCGGTGCTCCGCCAGACCCTGGCCTCCAGCGCCGCCGCCCTGCCCCAGGTGGCCGACGAGTCGCAGTTCGAGACGGCCGTGGGCACGGCGGTGAAGGAGCTGTTCGCCGAGGCCGCCGCCGGCCGCGCGGTGACCACCGAGTCGGTCAGGGCGAAGCTCCTCAAGGCCCAGCAGCAGATGCCGAAGAAGTGAGCGCGGACACCCTCATGACGACCACGGTCCCCGAGACGGGAACGCGGCCGGTGCACAAGAGCTCCCCCGGTGCGGCGCGCGGCCCGCGCCGCACCGGGCGGATCAAGCGCATCGGACTGCCCTACCTACTCCTGCTGCCCGCTCTGATCCTCGAACTCCTGGTCCATCTGGTGCCGATGGTGATCGGTATCGTGATGAGCTTCAAGGAGCTGACCCAGTTCTACATCCGCGACTGGGGCACGGCCCCCTGGTCGGGGATCGACAACTACAAGCTGTCGGTGGATTTCGACGGGCCGGTCGGGGAATCCCTGCTGCACTCGTTCTTCGTCACGGTCGGTTTCACCCTGCTGTCGGTGGGCCTGTGCTGGGCGATCGGCACG
>NZ_JAIOAB010000142.1 GCF_019890635.1 Streptomyces sennicomposti | reverse complement strand
GGTGCCGATCGCCCAGCACAGGCCCACCGACAGCAGGGTGAAACCGACCGTGACGAAGAACGAGTGCAGCAGGGATTCCCCGACCGGCCCGTTGAAGTCCACCGACAGCTTGTAGTTGTCGATCCCCGACCAGGGAGCCGTGCCCCAGTCGCGGATGTAGAACTGGGTCAGCTCCTTGAAGCTCATCACGATACCGATCACCATCGGCACCAGATGGACCAGGAGTTCGAGGATCAGAGCGGGCAGGAGCAGCAGATACGGCAGCGAGACGCGGCGCAGCCGGCCGGTGGGACGGCGCGGACCGCGCTTCGTCCCACCGGAGGAGTCACCGCGCGCGGACCGCACCTTCGCCGTTCCGGCGTCCGTACGAACGGTGCTGGTCATCTCGCTCACTTCGTCGGCATCTGCTGCTGGGCCTTGACGAGCTTGGCCTTCACCGACTCGGTGGTCACCGCGCGGCCGGCGGCGGCGTCGGCGAACAGCTCCTTCACCGCCGTGCCGACCGTCGTCTCGAACTGCGACTCGGCGGCGACCTGGGGCAGCGCCACGGCGCTGGTGGAGAGGGTGTTCTTGAGGACGGCGTTGGCCGGGGTGTCGAAGGCGGGGTCCGACTGGGCGCCCTTGACCGGCGGGATGGTGCT
>NZ_JAIOAB010000140.1 GCF_019890635.1 Streptomyces sennicomposti | reverse complement strand
AGAACTCAACAGCGTGCCAAAAGTCAACGCCAGATATGTTGATACCCCGTCTCCGGCCGGTTCGGCTGGGGCGAGGTTCCTTTGAAAAAACACAGCGAGGACGCTGTGAACGGTCGGGCCTATTCCGCCTGACTGTTCCGCTCTCGTGTGTGTGCACCGGATTACCGGTAAACATTCACGGAGAGTTTGATCCTGGCTCAGGACGAACGCTGGCGGCGTGCTTAACACATGCAAGTCGAACGATGAACCACTTCGGTGGGGATTAGTGGCGAACGGGTGAGTAACACGTGGGCAATCTGCCCTGCACTCTGGGACAAGCCCTGGAAACGGGGTCTAATACCGGATACAACCACTGACCGCATGGTCGGGTGGTGGAAAGCTCCGGCGGTGCAGGATGAGCCCGCGGCCTATCAGCTTGTTGGTGAGGTAACGGCTCACCAAGGCGACGACGGGTAGCCGGCCTGAGAGGGCGACCGGCCACACTGGGACTGAGACACGGCCCAGACTCCTACGGGAGGCAGCAGTGGGGAATATTGCACAATGGGCGAAAGCCTGATGCAGCGACGCCGCGTGAGGGATGACGGCCTTCGGGTTGTAAACCTCTTTCAGCAGGGAAGAAGCGAGAGTGACGGTACCTGCAGAAGAAGCGCCGGCTAACTACGTGCCAGCAGCCGCGGTAATACGTAGGGCGCAAGCGTTGTCCGGAATTATTGGGCGTAAAGAGCTCGTAGGCGGCTTGTCACGTCG
>NZ_JAIOAB010000014.1 GCF_019890635.1 Streptomyces sennicomposti | reverse complement strand
CCACTCCCCCCGGGCCCCCTCACCGGCCCTCACCGGCCCTCACCGGCCCTCACCGGCCCTCACCGGCCCTCACCGGCCCTCACCGGCCCTCACCGGCCCTCACCGGCCCTCACCGGCCCTCACCCTCCCTCCAGCCCCTCCCCGAAGCGACGAGCCCCCCCCAAGGCCGCCCAAATCTCCCTGAGCATGGCCTCCGGGCGGTACAGCACGGTCTCGGCGGTGAAGCGGAGGAGGCTTCGGACCTCCGGGCACTGGAGGATCTGGTTGAAGCGGTCGATGTCCTCGCGGTGGGCCTCGCGGGTGCCGTGGTAGGCGTAGCCCTCGATCTCCACCGCGAGGCCCGCTTCGCGGAAGAGGAAGTCCAGGCGCACCCGGCGTCCGGTCGCGGTGACGAGCCGTACCTGGGACTCGGGGCGCAGGCCGGCGTCGTACAGGCGCAGGCGGGCGATCGTCTCGGCCGGTGAGCCGGACTGCGGGTCGCACAGGTCCAGCCAGCCGCTCGCCCTGACCGCGCCCCGCAGGCTGCGCGGCCCCTGGACGCGGGCTTCGAACGCCGCGGTGAGCGCGGCGAGGTCGGTGAGGGAGGGGCGGTGGAGGCCGTCGATCTTCCGGTCCGCCAGTGCGGAGTCCACGGCGACGATCGCCTCGTCCCTCGGGCCGGTCAGGAGGAGGTCGGTGAGCGTGCGGCGCACGGCGGTGAACCGGAAGTCGCGGCTGCGCACCACGTCGTTCGGGTCCAGGTGCATGCGGTACACGCGCGTGCCCGCGTCGTTCTGCCGTACGCCGCGGCCGGGGTCGATGAGTTCGAGGGGCGTCCGGGGGAACCGGCGGAGCAGTTCGATCCCCCAGAGCGCGGCCGCCGAGCGGTGGCTGACGACGAGGCGCGGCCGGAGGGACTGCACCGCCCGCAGGCGGGCGGTGAAATCCGGGACGCGCCCCGGCGCGACCCAGGCGCCGACGTACAGCCGGGTCCAGCCCTGGGTGCGGAGTTCTCGGGTCAGGCTGCGGCGGGGCCAGCCGGCCGCGAGGGCGCGGGAGGTGAGCAGGACACCTCCGTCGGCCAGTTCACACAGCGCCTTGTGCTTCACCCCGACAAGGTGACAGAAGACGGCCCACCCCGGTTCACCCTGTGGATAACAGACGATGTTCGGGCGTCGGCGGCGTGGTCGGCGGCGCCGTCGGCCTGGCAGCGTGGGAAGAAGACCACGCTGTCCAGGCCGTAGGCCTCGATCAAGTCGCCGGGGGGCACGGGCGCCGGGACGTCAGTCTTTCTGAGGCCCCCGAAGCGGAGGTCCCTCGCGATGGCGGCGCCTCGGGGGCGGTCCTCAGAGTCGTTCCGGTGTCCTGATGCCCAGGAGGGTCATGCCCTGGTGGAGGGTGCGGGCGGTGAGGTCGACCAGGAACAGGCGGTTCTCCACGACCTCCGGGGCGTTGTCGGGGGAGAGGACCTGGCACTGGTCGTAGAACGTCGTCAGCAGCGAGGCCAGCTGGTAGAGGTACGCGGCCAGCTTGTGCGGCTCGTAGGAGGCCGCGACCTCCAGGACCGTCTCGCCGAAGCGGTCCAGCTGGAGGCCCAGTTCCCGCTCGGCGGGGGCGAGTTCCAGTTCGGGGTGGGCCGCCGGGCGCGCCTCGCCCGCCTTGCGCAGGATGGACTGGATACGGGCGTAGGCGTACTGGAGGTAGACCGAGGTGTCGCCGTTGAGCGAGACCATCTGGTCCAGGTCGAACTTGTAGTCGCGCACCGCGGAGGTCGACAGGTCGGCGTACTTGACCGCGCCGATGCCGACGTAGCGGCCGTTCTCGACGATCTCCTCCTCGGTGAGGCCCACCTTCTCGGCCTTCTCGCGGACGACCGCCGTGGCCCGCTCCACCGCCGAGTCCAGCAGGTCCTGGAGCTTGACGGTCTCGCCGGCGCGGGTCTTGAACGGCTTGCCGTCCTTGCCCAGCACCGTGCCGAACGCCAGCTGGTGCGCGGTGACGTCGTCACCGAGCCAGCCGGCCCGGCGCGCGGTCTCGAAGACCATCTTGAAGTGCAGGGACTGGCGCGCGTCCACCACGTACAGCAGGGTGCTCGCCTTGAGGTTGAAGACGCGGTCGCGGATCGCCGAGAGGTCGGTGGCCGCGTAGCCGTAGCCGCCGTCGGACTTCTGGACGATCAGCGGGACCGGGTTGCCGTCGGGGCCCTTGATGTCGTCGAAGAAGACGCACAGCGCGCCCTCGGAGCGGACCGCGACGCCGGACTCCTCCAGCAGGCGGCAGGTCTCGGCGAGCATGTCGTTGTAGCCGGACTCGCCGATGATGTCCGCGTCCCGGACCTCCATGTCCAGCTTCTCGAAGACGGAGAAGAAGTAGATCTTCGACTCGTCCACGAACTTCTGCCAGATCGCGACCGTGTGCGGGTCGCCGGCCTGGAGGTCCACCACCCGGCGCCGGGCGCGCGTCTTGAACTCCTCGTCGGAGTCGAACAGCTTGCGGGCGGCCTTGTACAGCCGGTCGAGGTTCGACATCGCCTCGTCGCCGCTCACCTCGGACGCCTTGTGGTCCAGCTCGTGCGGGTGCTCGTCCAGGTACTGGATGAGCATGCCGAACTGGGTGCCCCAGTCGCCGATGTGGTGGCGGCGCACCACACTCTCCCCGGTGAACTCCAGCAGCTGCACGAGCGCGTCGCCGATGACCGCCGAGCGCAGATGGCCGACGTGCATCTCCTTGGCGACGTTCGGCTGGGCGTAGTCGATCACCGTGGTGCCCGGGTGGTCGGCCTGCGGCACGCCGAGCCGGCCGGCCGGGTCGGTGGCGCGCGCGGCGAGGTTCTCCACGATCGCCCGGTCGGAGACGGTGATGTTGAGGAAGCCGGGGCCGGACACCTCGATGTCCTTGATCAGGTCGCCGGCGGTGACCTGCGCGACGACCTGGGTCGCCAGCTCCCGCGGGTTGGCCTTGGCCTTCTTCGCCAGCGCGAGGATCCCGTTGGCCTGGAAGTCCGCCCGGTCGCTTCGTCGCAGCAGCGGGTCCGCGTCGGCGGCCTCCGGCAGGGCTGCCGAGAGGGCGTTCGCGAGGCGCTGATGGACGGCGGACGTGAGGGACTGGACCGAGGCCATAGGAAGGGGTGCCGTTCTCCTCGTGGGGATGGATAGTCCCGGCCAGTATCCCACGCGGGGTAAAGCGAATTTTCCGGGCGACGGGCCAACCGCGGGGCGCCCGCGGCCGTCCAACGCGGTGAAAAGGCGTTTTCGCGGTTGCCGTCCGGCCTGGGACAATGGTGTGAACGCGTCCGCTGTCGCCCCCGCGACCGCGCCGACCGCGCACGCAGCACCGACCGAGGAACTTCAGGAAAGAGGACGTGCCGACCGTGGCTCAAAGCACCGAGACCACCGACTGGGTCTCCCGTTTCGCGGATGAGGTCATCGAGGAATCGGAGCGTCGGGCCCCGGGCAAACCGGTCGTCGTCGCGTCCGGACTGTCGCCGTCCGGCCCCATCCACCTCGGCAACCTGCGCGAGGTCATGACCCCGCACCTCGTCGCCGACGAGATCCGCCGCCGGGGACACCGGGTCCGCCACCTGATCTCCTGGGACGACTACGACCGCTACCGCAAGGTCCCGGCCGGGATCAGCGGCGTGGACGAGTCGTGGGCCGAGCACATCGGCAAGCCGCTGACCTCCGTCCCCGCCCCCAAGGGCTCCGCCCACCCGAACTGGGCCGAGCACTTCAAGGCCGCGATGATCGAGTCGCTGGCCGAGCTGGGCGTGGAGTTCGACGGCATCAGCCAGACCGAGCAGTACACCTCGGGCGTCTACCGCGACCAGATCCTGCACGCGATGCGCCACCGCGCCGACATCGACGCGATCCTCGCGCAGTACCGCACCAAGAAGGCACCGGCCAAGAAGCAGCAGCAGAAGCCGGTGGACGAGGCCGAGCTGGAGGCCGCCGAGGGCTCCGGCGCCGCCGCCGAGGACGACGGCAGCTCCGGATCGGCCGGCTACTTCCCGTACAAGCCGTACTGCGGCAACTGCGAGAAGGACCTCACCACCGTCACCGCCTACGACGACGACTCCACCGAGCTGACCTACACCTGCACGGCGTGCGCCTTCTCGGAGACGGTGCGCCTGGAGGAGTTCAACCGCGGCAAGCTGGTCTGGAAGGTCGACTGGCCGATGCGCTGGGCCTACGAGGGCGTGATCTTCGAGCCGTCCGGCGTCGACCACTCCTCGCCCGGCTCCAGCTTCCAGGTCGGCGGCCAGATCGTCGGCATCTTCGGCGGACAGCAGCCCATCGGGCCGATGTACGCCTTCGTCGGCATCTCCGGCATGGCCAAGATGTCGTCCTCGCGCGGCGGCGTCCCCACGCCCGCCGACGCGCTGAAGATCATGGAGCCGCAGCTCCTGCGCTGGCTGTACGCCCGCCGCCGCCCCAACCAGTCCTTCAAGATCGCCTTCGACCAGGAGATCCAGCGGCTGTACGACGAGTGGGACAAGCTCGCCGCGAAGGTCGCCGACGGTTCGGCGCTCCCCGGCGACGTGGCCGCCTACACGCGGGCCGTGGGCACCGCCGCCGGCGAGCTGCCGAAGACCGCCCGCCCGCTGCCGTACCGCACGCTCGCCTCGGTCGCCGACATCACCGCCGGCCACCAGGACCAGGCGCTGCGCATCCTGTCCGAGCTGGACCCGGCGAACCCGCTGTCCTCCCTGGACGAGGCCCGGCCCCGCTACGACAAGGCGGAGGCGTGGATCAACACCCACGTCCCCGCCGACCAGCGCACCATCGTCCGCGACGAGCCTGACACCGAGCTGCTGAAGTCGCTGGACGAGGCCTCCCGGCAGTCGGTGCGGCTGCTGCTCGACGGGCTCGCCGACCACTGGTCGCTGGACGGCCTGACCCACCTGGTCTACGGCGTGCCCAAGGTCCAGGCCGGGTTCTCCGCCGACGCCACGCCCAAGGAGCTGCCGCCGGAGATCAAGACCGCCCAGCGGACGTTCTTCGCGCTGCTCTACCACCTGCTCGTCGGCCGCGACACCGGCCCGCGCCTGCCCACGCTGCTCCTCGCGGTCGGCCAGGACCGGGTCCGCACCCTCCTCGGGGAGTAAGCGGCCGCGGTAGTACGAGGAGGGGGCGCCCGGTGATCACCGGGCGCCCCCTCCTCGTCGTGCGCGTACCGCCTACGCGATGTGGTCCTCCTCCAGTTGCGCGTTGAAGCGCTTGGTGAAGAGGTCGACCATGTGCGTGGCCTCGGGCTGCGTCAGCGCGATGCCGTACGTCGCCTCCACGGCGTCCGCGAACTGCGCGGCCGTGGGGTAGCTGCCGTCGATCGACTTGCGGAAGACCTGGTAGTAGTCCTCCTCGGCGGGCTCCGCCGCCGGCGTGCCGCCGCCCTCGCCCAGCTCCCGGGTCCGGCCGCCCGGCACCACCGGGATGGGGAAGCTGCCGGTCTCCTCCGGGGAGGGCTCCTGCGCCGGCGGCTCCTCCTCGTACTGGTCCCGGTACTGCTCGGCCTGCCGCTGCTCCTCGTACCAGGAGGCGTACTGCTCGGCCGGGTCGTAGGTGGGGTCGTAGCCGCCGTGGTACTCGATGCGGCGCGCGGCGTTGAACCACGGGCTGCTCTCGTCCGGCTCCGGCTCCGCGGCCGGGACCGGCTGCGGCACATCCGGGCGGCCGGCCAGCTCCGGGCGCTGCCCGGCACCCTCCGGCCGCCGGGGGCCGGGCACCGCCGCGCGGGCGCCCGCGGGCACCTCCGCCTGGGGGGCCGGCGGCAGCAGCGCGGGCTCGATGCCCGCCGCCGCCAGGCCCGCCGGGGCGGTCTCCGCCAACGGCACGCCGTAGCGGGCCAGCCGCAGCGGCATCAGCGACTCCACCGGCGCCTTGCGCCGCCAGGCCCGGCCGAACCGGGACCGCAGCCGCGCCTGGTACACCAGCCGCTCCTGCTCCAGCTTGATCACCTGCTCGTAGGAGCGCAGCTCCCACAGCTTCATCCGGCGCCACAGCAGGAAGGTCGGCAGGGGGGAGAGCAGCCAGCGGGTGAGGCGGACGCCCTCCATATGCTTGTCGGCCGTGATGTCGGCTATTCGGCCGACCGCGTGCCGGGCCGCCTCGACGGCGACGACGAACAGCACCGGGATCACCGCGTGCATGCCGACGCCGAGCGGATCGGGCCAGGCGGCGGCGCCGTTGAACGCGATCGTCGCCGCCGTGAGCACCCACGCCGTCTGGCGCAGCAGCGGGAACGGGATGCGGATCCAGGTCAGCAGCAGGTCCAGGGCGAGCAGCACGCAGATGCCCGCGTCGATGCCGACCGGGAAGACGTACGCGAAGTTCCCGAAGCCCTTCTTCCAGGCCAGTTCGCGCACGGCCGCGTAGGAACCGGCGAAGCCGATGCCGGCGATGATCACGGCGCCGGTCACGACCACGCCGATGAGTACCCGGTGCATCCGAGTCAGCTGCAGTGGCGCGGCCACTCGTACTCCCCTCCCGTTGCCTGTCGTTGCGCGCAACAGAGTGGCACATCTGTCCGGGGAACGCGTGGCCGGATCGGAATGCCCCGGTCCACGGCCGCGGGGCCGTGGACCGGTCGGCGCGCGGCGGTCAGCTGTCCGCGGCGGACGCGGAGGCCGACGCCGAGGCGGATGCCGAGGCCGACGGCGACGCGCCCTTCGAGGCGCCCGCCTTGCCGGCCGACGCCGACGGGGACGCCGACGAGCCCGACGACTTCGACGCCGACGGGGAGGCCGGGTCCGCCGAGGAGCCGCCCTCGCCGTTGGCCTTCGCCACCGCGGCCACGGTCTCCTTGGCGACCTTCTCGGCCGACGCCGCCAGGTCGTCCGCGTCCGGGGACTTGTCACCGGCGAGCCCCGCGCCGTTGTAGTCGACGGTGACCACCACGTTCGCCACCCGCGCCACGACCGTCTGCTGCTTGAAGACGCCTTCCTTCTTCTTCAGCTCGTAGCGCACCAGCGTCGCCTCGTCGCCCGTCTTGGACACCGGCTGCGCCTTGGTGTTCTTCGCGCCGGTCTCCGCCTGCGCGTCCTGCACCTGCTGACGGAAGTACGTCCGCGCCTGCTCCTCGCCCGCGCCGCGCGCGGGGTCGGACGCGAAGCGCAGCAGCGACACGTTCAGCCAGCGGTACTGGGAGCCCTTGACGCCGTTGTTGTCCAGGCCGTTCCAGGAGCAGCTCGCCCGCGTGGACACATCGCTGGAGGAGCCCTCCTTGGCGGACTTCGCGCCGCCCGGCACCAGGTCGTCCAGGGTCTTGCCGGACAGCGTCTTGCACGCCTCGGGCAGCTTCGCGTACTTCGCGGCCGGGACCGTCGGGGACGCGCTCGCGCTCGCCGAGGCGGAGGCGGAGGCCGACGCGCTCGCCTTCGCGTCGGCGTCGGAGCCGGAGTCCGAGGAGCAGGCCGCGGCCAGGAACAGCACGGGGACGGCCGTCGCGCCGGCAAGGACACGGTTCAGGCGCTTCGCTCGCGGACTGTGCGGGGCTCGCTGTGCTCGCTGCATGGTTCCTTCACTCATGACGCTGGTGGCTCGTGGTTCCTGCGGTCGGGGATCGGGTCCGAGGGGCCACGGTACGCGGTGGAACAGCTGTGTGGTTCCGCTTCACCGGCTTCGCGCCACCGCGCCAAGTGCCGTGCGGCAGAGGTCAACCGCCCAGCGAATCGGCCAGACGGGCCGCCAGATTCCGGGCCTTGTCCTGCATTTCCTTGCTGTCGGGCAGCACGCCGACGGAGGCCGGCTGCTCCTCGTACTCGATGGTCACGATCACGTTCGACGTGCGGAACGCCACAGTCACGGTGCGCTGCTTCGCCGTCGAACCGGAGCTGCTGAGGGTGTCGTCGAGGAACGCCTCGTCGCCGAGGTCGTCCAGCAGCCGCGGCTGGAGGTCGGCGGGGTCGTCGGTGGAGCCGGTCGAGCCGGTCGAGCCGGTGGAGTCGGCGCCGGCGGTGGAGTCGGTGGCGTCGGCGGCGGAGTCCGACGACGCGGAGGAGGCGGACGAGGACGGGGTGGGCGCCCCGGAGGCGGAGGGCGCGCCGCCGCCCGCGCCCGGGACGGCCCCGGACCCGGACCCGGTGGGGGTCGTGGCGGTGGAGGTCGCGGCGGGCTCGGGCAGCCCCGCGGCGGTGCGCTTGGCGGCGAACACCGACTCGGCCTGGCTGTCGTCGCTGACCGCGTTGTCGTAGGAGACGACCCGCTCGAAGTCGACGTGCAGCCGGTCGGTGGCGGCCGGGGCGTCCACCTTCCAGCGGCAGCCCACCTTGCGGTCGGTGTCGTAGGTGAGCGTGGCCTCGCCCTCGTAGGCCTTCTCGCGCTGGTCCACGTCCGTGAGCTGCGCGATGCCGGGCAGCAGCGCGTCGAGCGAGGTGTGCGTCACCGCGCCGCACGCCTCGGGCAGGGTGCGGTACTTGCCGGGCTGCGCGGCAGCGGCGGCGGCGCCGGAGCCGTCCGGGTTGGCGTCGTCGGCCTGGCCGCCGTCCGACGAGCCGCCGGTGCAGCCGGCCAGCAGCAGCGCGGCGAGGACCGCGCCCGCGCCGGATACGTACGCCTTCCGCAGCACGGGCAGGCTCCTCTCGGTCTCCTCCGCCCCGCCGGTGGCGCGCCCGGTTATTCGCTTGCCGGGCGGGGGCGTCTCCTGGAGACAATGTGTATCGCACGCACTGCCGTGGATGCCGGTCCGATGTCCTGTTTCGTCGACCCTGGCACCGGCATTGCGATTCATGCGGTTCATGCCTTTTGAGACTTCTGTACTTTTTCCGGGGGAACGAGGACGTCATGTCGTACGTGGAGATGCCGGGGGCGAAGGTCCCCATACGGATGTGGACCGACCCGGCGGCGGTCGAGGGCGCGGCGCTGCAGCAGTTGCAGAACGTCGCCACCCTGCCCTGGATCAAGGGCCTCGCCGTCATGCCCGACGTGCACTACGGCAAGGGCGCGACGGTCGGCTCGGTCATCGCGATGCGGGGCGCGGTGTGCCCGGCGGCGGTGGGCGTGGACATCGGCTGCGGGATGTCGGCGGTGAAGACCTCGCTGACCGCGAACGACCTGCCCGGCGACCTGTCCCGGCTGCGCTCGAAGATCGAGCAGGCCATTCCGGTGGGCCGCGGGATGCACGACGACCCGCTGGACCCCGGCCGTTTCCACGCCCTGCCCACCTCCGGCTGGGACGGCTTCTGGGACCGTTTCGACGGGGTCGCCGAGGCGGTGAGGTTCCGTCAGGAGCGGGCGGTCAGGCAGATGGGGACGCTGGGGTCGGGCAACCACTTCATCGAGATCTGCGTGGACGAGGGCGGCGCGGTGTGGCTGATGCTGCACTCCGGGTCCCGCAACATCGGCAAGGAACTCGCCGAGCACCACATCGGCGTCGCGCAGAAGCTTCCGCACAACCAGGGACTGGTCGACCGCGACCTCGCCGTCTTCGTGGCCGACACCCCGCAGATGGCCGCCTACCGCAACGACCTGTTCTGGGCGCAGGAGTACGCCAAGTACAACCGCACGCTGATGATGGCGCTGCTGAAGGACGTCGTCCGCAAGGAGTTCAAGAAGGCGAAGCCGGCCTTCGAGCAGGAGATCTCCTGCCACCACAACTACGTGGCGGAGGAGCGGTACGACGGAATGGATCTGCTGGTCACCCGCAAGGGCGCGATCCGCGCGGGCTCCGGCGACTACGGCATCATCCCCGGCTCCATGGGCACCGGCTCGTACATCGTGAAGGGCCTCGGCAACGAGAAGTCCTTCAACTCCGCCTCGCACGGCGCCGGCCGCCGGATGAGCCGCAACGCCGCCAAGCGCCGCTTCTCCACGAAGGACCTGGAGGAGCAGACGCGGGGCGTGGAGTGCCGCAAGGACTCCGGCGTGGTGGACGAGATCCCGGGCGCCTACAAGCCGATCGAGCAGGTCATCGACCAGCAGCGGGACCTCGTCGAGGTGGTGGCGAAGCTGAAGCAGGTGGTGTGCGTGAAGGGCTGAGGCGGCAGTGCCGCCGCCCGGCCCGCGCGCGGCCCCGGCCTCCGCGCGGCAGTGCCGCCGCCCGGCCTCCGCGCGAGCCCGGCCTCCGCGCGAGCCCGGCCTCCGCACGGGCCCTGCCTCCTTGTGCCTGCGCCGCCGTCCGGCCTCCGCGCGGGTCCGGCCTCCGTGTGCCTGAGTCGCCGTCCGGCCTCTGCGCCGACCCGGCTCCGCGCGGCAGCGCCGCCGTCCGGCCTGCGCGGACGCGGTTTCCGCGCGGCAGCGCCGCCGTTCGGCCTCCGCGCGGCCCCGGCCTCCGCGCGGACCGGCCTCCGGTGGCAGCGCCGCCGACCCGGCCCCCGCGCGGCAGCCCCCGCCGTCCGGCTTCCGCGCCGGGTCAGCCGGGCAGTCGCTTCTCCAGCAGCGTCACCGCGTACGGGCTGCCCGCGCCGTCCGTCTTGGCGTGCTGCTCGCCGACGACCGTGTAGCCGGCCGCCTCGTAGTAGGCGCGCAGCCGGGGGTTGGCGGCGAGGCAGTCGAGGCGGGCGAAGGCGCGGCCCGCCGCGGCGATCCGGGACTCGGCTTCGGCCAGCAGGGCGCGGCCCGCACCCGGCGGCGCGGTGTGCGGGACGGTCATCAGCCGGTGGACGTAACCGGCCTCGGGCGGGCGGGGGCCCCAGGCGGCCGGGTCGTCCCACCACAGCTCCCAGGCCCCGGCCAGGTGCGCGCCCGCGTACGCCAGCCACACCTCGCCCTCCCGCATCCGGGTGCGGAAGTGCTCCTCGTCCTTCTCGCCCGGCTTCCACTGGTCGATCCCGCGGGCCAGCTGCCACAGGGCCGCGCTGTCGCGCAGCCGCACCAGGTCGCCCGCGTCGGCCTCGGCCGCCCTGCGGTAGGTCAGCGGGGGCCAGGAGGCGGGGGCGGGCTCCAGCAGGCGGGCGCGGAGGGTGGCCGCGAGGGCGGCGGCGTCCAGCTCCAGGGCGTCGGCGACGTACGCCTCCACCGAGCCGTACCTCCGCTGCAGCGCGGCGAGGAACAGGCGCATCACCGACCCGGGGGCGCGGCCGTAGCCGGGCCAGGCGGGGGTGCGGCCGCCGTTGCGCTCCCGCCAGTCGGCCAGCAGGGCGGGCGCGGCCAGCTCGGTGAGGCTGAAGTCCTCGACGACCGTCGGCTCGGGCACCCCGAGCAGGCTCAGCACCAGGGCGGCCAGCTGGCCGGTGCGGTCCTTGCCCGAGGCGCAGTGGAAGACCAGGGGAGAACCGGAGACCGCCGCGTCCGCGATCAGCTCCAGCGCCCGGCGGATCTCCTTCGTGCCGTCCTCGGCCACCTCCAGGTAGCGCTCGGCCAGGTACGGCCCCGGCTCGATCTCGGGGCCCAGCGAGGGCTGGTCGTAGGGGCGGTGCTCGATGCTGAGGTTGTGGTACGTGAAGGACGGGTGCTCCGGTACGCGGCCCTGCCGCTCGACCTCCCAGCCGTGCCGCAGGTCGATCACGGTGGTGACGCCGAGGGCGAGGAAGCGGTCCCAGTCCTCGGTGCCGGTGCGCAGTTTGCCCAGGCCGTCGGAGCGGTACAGCAGCCCGGCGCGGACCCGGCGCCCGTCGGCGGTGGCGTAGCCGCCCAGGTCGCGGAAGTTGCGCAGGCGGTCGAAGCGTATGTGTCTGTCCACGGTCAGCGACCCTAGGCGGCGGGCGCGGTGCGCGTCGTCGGTTTGCCGAGCCATGCCGTTCCTACTTCGCGTGGCGTACCGCGTAGATCATCACGAAGGCCACGATGTGGATGCCGAAGAGGAAGTAGCCGAGGTAGTACCAGACGTAGCGCTCGCGCTTCTTCTCCAGGGCGAGGCGTTCACGGTCCGCCGCCGTCCGGTCCGCCGCCGCCCGGCCCGGCGCCGCCGGGGCCGTCCCCTCGGGCTTCTCCTCCGCCATGGCCCTCACCGCTCCCGGTGCAGTTTCGTGTTGGACGCCTGCGCCCGCGGGCGGACGATCAGGAGGTCGATGTTGACGTGGCTGGGACGGGTCACCGCCCAGCCGATCGTGTCGGCGACGTCGTCGGCGGTCAGCGGCTCGGCGACGCCCTCGTAGACCTTCGACGCCTTCTCCTGGTCGCCGCGGAAGCGGGTCAGCGCGAACTCGTCGGTCTTGACCAGGCCGGGCGCGATCTCGATGACCCGGACCGGCTGCCCGACGATCTCCAGGCGCAGCGTCTCGGCCAGGACATGGGCGCCGTGCTTGGCGGCGACGTAGCCCGCGCCGCCCTCGTAGGTGGCGTGTCCGGCGGTGGAGGAGACGACCACCACCGTGCCGTCGCCGCTGGCGACCAGCTTGGGCAGCAGGGCCTGGGTGAGGTTCAGGGTGCCGATGACGTTCGTCTCGTACATCGTGCGCCAGTCGGCCGGGTCGCCGGTGGCGACGGGGTCGGCGCCGAGCGCGCCGCCCGCGTTGTTCACCAGGACGCCGACCGTCTGGAAGGCGGAGGCGAACTCGTCCACGGCCGCGCGGTCGGTGACGTCCAGCGGGTAGGCCGTCGCGGAGTGCCCGGCGGCGTTGATCTCCTCGGCCAGCGCCTCGATCCGGTCCTTGCGGCGCGCGGTCAGCACCACCCGGTAACCGGCGGCGGCCAGCTGCCGGGCCGTGGCGGCGCCGATACCACCGCTCGCACCGGTGACGACGGCGATGCGGGAGGCGGCGGACGGGGCGGCGGTGGCCATGGGCTGCTCCTGGGGTTCGAACGCTCGGCTCCGACCAGCGTAGGCGAACCTCAGCCGCCGTTCCGCGGCGCCCACATGATGAGCGCCATGCCGGCCAGGCAGACCAGGGCCCCGCCGATGTCCCACCGGTCGGGGCGGTAGCCGTCGGCGACCACGCCCCACAGGATCGATCCGGCGACGAAGATTCCGCCGTAGGCGGCGAGGATGCGGCCGAAGTGCGCGTCGGGCTGGAAGGTGGCGACGAAGCCGTACGCGCCGAGGGCGAGGACGCCGCCGGCCGCCCACAGCCAGCCGCGGTGCTCGCGCACCCCCTGCCAGACCAGCCAGGCCCCGCCGATCTCGAACAGGGCGGCGACGACGAAGAGGGCGGCGGAACGCAGGACGAACGACATGGGGGGAGCTTCGCATGCGGGCTCGGACGGGTCCGGAATACCTGCGGGCGGCGCCTGGTTCCAGGGGGTGTAGTTGAACAGTCAACAACCTGGAAGGTGAGCGACCATGCAGTTCGGGATCTTCAGCGTCGGCGACGTCACGCCGGACCCCACCACCGGCCGGACCCCGACCGAGCGCGAGCGCATCAAGGCCATGGTCGCCATCGCGCTGAAGGCGGAGGAGGTCGGCCTGGACGTCTTCGCGACCGGCGAGCACCACAACCCGCCGTTCGTGCCGTCCTCCCCGACCACCATGCTCGGCTACATAGCCGCCCGCACCGAGCGGCTGGTCCTGTCCACCTCGACCACCCTGATCACCACCAACGACCCGGTGAAGATCGCCGAGGACTTCGCGATGCTCCAGCAGCTCGCGGACGGCCGGGTGGACCTGATGATGGGCCGCGGCAACACCGGACCGGTCTACCCCTGGTTCGGCAAGGACATCCGCCAGGGCATCAACCTCGCCATCGAGAACTACGCCCTGCTGCACCGGCTGTGGCGCGAGGAGGTCGTGGACTGGGAGGGCAGGTTCCGCACCCCGCTCCAGGGCTTCACCTCCACGCCCCGCCCGCTGGACGGCGTGCCGCCGTTCGTCTGGCACGGCTCCATCCGGTCCCCGGAGATCGCCGAGCAGGCCGCGTACTACGGCGACGGCTTCTTCCACAACAACATCTTCTGGCCCGCCGACCACACCAAGCGCATGATCGAGCTGTACCGCAACCGCTGGGCCCACTACGGGCACGGCGCCCCGGAGCAGGCGATCGTGGGCCTCGGCGGCCAGGTGTTCATGCGGAAGAACAGCCAGGACGCGGTGCGCGAGTTCCGCCCCTACTTCGACAACGCCCCGGTCTACGGCCACGGGCCCTCCCTGGAGGACTTCACCGCCCAGACCCCGCTGACCGTGGGCTCCCCGCAGCAGGTCATCGAGAAGACGCTGTCCTTCCGCGACTACGCCGGCGACTACCAGCGCCAGCTGTTCCTGATGGACCACGCCGGCCTGCCGCTGAAGACCGTCCTCGAACAGCTCGACATCCTCGGCGAGGAGGTCGTGCCGGTGCTGCGCGAGGAGTTCGCGAAGAACCGTCCGGCGAACGTGCCGGACGCCCCCACCCACGCCTCCCTGCTGGCCGCGCGCGACCAGGACGGGACGACGGAGAACTCGGAGGAAGAGGTGAGCACCGTATGACGAAGCTCGTCGTCGTGTCGGCGGGGCTGAGCGTCCCGTCCTCCACCCGGCTGCTGGGCGACCGGCTGGCCGCCGCGACCGCCGCGCACACCGGCGCGGAGGTGCGGGTGATCGAGGTGCGCGACCTCGCCGTGGAGGTCGCGCACAACCTCACCAGCGGCTTCCCCGGCCCCGCCCTGGCCGCCGCGCTGGACGCGGTGACCGAGGCGGACGGGCTGATCGTCGTCACGCCGGTGTTCTCCGCGTCGTACAGCGGGCTGTTCAAGTCCTTCTTCGACGTGCTCGGGGCGCGCGACCAGGACGCGCTGGCGGGTAAGCCGGTGCTGATCGCCGCGACCGGCGGCACCGCCCGCCACTCCCTCGTCCTGGACCACGCCCTGCGGCCGCTCTTCGCCTACCTGCGGGCCGTGGTCGTCCCCACCGGCGTCTACGCCGCCTCCGAGGACTGGGGCGCGGAGGGACTGCCCGAGCGGGTCGAGCGGGCCGCGGGGGAACTCGCGGCGCTGCTGCCGACAGCGGCGGGGCGACCGGACGCGGCGCTGCCACCGGAGGCGGCGGGGCGGCCGGGCGCGGAGCGTCCGGGAGCGGCGGAGCGTCCGGCGCCCCCGGCGGCCCGCCGCGCCGAGCCGGACGGCTTCACGGTGGTGCCGTTCGAGGAGCAGTTGGCCGCCCTGCGCGGCTGACGGCGGCGGGTCGGTGGGTGGGGCCTGCGGTTGACTGCGGCGGGCCGGCGGGGGTGCCGCGCGTGGCGGGCCGGTGAGCGTGGCCCGCGGGGGACGGCGGCGGGCCGGTAGGTACGGCCCGCGGGACTGACTGCGGCGGATCGGCAGGTACGGTCCGCCGCTGGCCGTGGCGGGTCGGTGAGCGTGGCCCGCGGGGGACGGCGGCGGGCCGGTGGGTGCGGCCCGTGGCTGACTGCGGCGGATCGGCGGGGGTGCCGCGCGTGGCGGGTCGGTGAGCGCGGTCTGCGGGGGACGGCGGCGGGCCGACGGATGCGGCCTGCGGCTGACGGCGGCGGGTCGGCGGGGCCGGTCCGTGGCTCGCCTTACCGGGTCGGCGGGGCCGTCGGCTCGGTGAGAGGCGGGTAAAAAGGGCGGTCGCCGGGCCGTCCGCCCCGGCCGCCCTGCCGTCACCTTGGCAGACTGGACGCGTGCCTCAGACCGTGCTGCTCGCCGAAGACGACCGCGCCATCCGCCACGCCCTGGAACGGGCGCTCACCCTGGAGGGCTACGAGGTGATCGCGGTCGCCGACGGCGTCGAGGCGCTCGCCCAGGCCCACCGCACCCCGCCGGACATCCTCGTCCTGGACGTGATGATGCCGGGCATCGACGGCCTCCAGGTCTGCCGGGTGCTGCGCGCCGAGGGCGACCGCACCCCGATCCTCATGCTCACCGCCCTGGTGGAGACCGCCGACCGGATCGCCGGCCTGGACGCCGGCGCCGACGACTACGTCGTCAAGCCGTTCGACGTCGAGGAGGTCTTCGCCCGGCTGCGCGCCCTGCTGCGCCGCACCAGCCCGGCCCTCGCCGCCGGCCCCGCCGAGGACGTACCGGCCAGGGGGCCGCAGCTGCCCGAACGGCAGATCGAGGCGGCCGGTCTCCGCATGGACCTTCAGGCCCGCCGGGTCTGGCGCGGCGCCCGCGAGCTGGAGCTGACCCGCACCGAGTTCGAACTCCTCGAACTGCTGGTCCGCAACGCCGGCATAGTCCTCGACCACTCCACGATCTACGACCGCATCTGGGGCTACGACTTCGGCCCCGGCTCCAAGAACCTCGCCGTCTACGTCGGCTATCTGCGCCGAAAGCTCGACGAGCCGGACGCGCCGCAGCTGATCCACACCGTCCGCGGCGTGGGGTACGTGCTGCGGGAGGACTGAGTGGGCCGGCTCGCACGGCTGCTGGACCGCCCGCGGCCCGGCCTGTCGTCGCTGCGGACCACGTTCGCCGTGACGTTCGCCCTGGTCACCGCCGCCGTCACCGTCCTCGTCGGCATCCTGTCGTACAACTCCGCCGCCCGGCTGGTGCGGGTGGACCAGCAGTCGGTGTTCACCCAGGTCGTCCAGGACGTGCAGGACGAGGTGCGCCGTTACGACCGCACCCCGCAGGACTTCTCCTCCTCCCGCCCCGGCCACGAGGTCGTCCGGCCCAGCCGCACCGATGTGCAGGTGCTCGGCCCGGCGGGCCAGATCGTGGATCACGGCAGCCCCCCGCTGCCCGTCACCCGGGACGACCGGGCCGTCGCGGCCGCCGCCACGGCCGGGAAGACCGTCGAGTACCAGGACGTGGCCGTCGCCGACGACGTGTACCGCGTCGCCACCGTCGCGCTCGGCGACGGCCGCGGCGCCGTCCAGGTCGCCCAGGAGTTCAGCGACACCGAGGACCTGCTGCACGCCCTCCAGCAGCGCACCCTCGCCCTGATGGGCGCGGTGGTCGTCGCGGCCGGCCTGTGCGGCTGGTGGCTGGCCCGCCGCATCACCCGGCGGCTGCGCATCCTGACCGCCGCCGCCGAGGACGTCGCCCGCACCCGGCGGCTCGGCGTGGACGTCCCCGTCACCGGCTACGACGAGGTGGGCCGCCTCGGCCGCTCCTTCGACCGGATGCTCGGCCGGCTCGCCCAGTCCGAGGAGGACCAGCGGCGCCTGGTCCAGGACGCGGGCCACGAACTGCGCACCCCGCTCACCTCGCTGCGCACCAACATCTCGCTGCTGCGCCGCATCGACGAACTGCCGCCCGCCACCCGCGAGGAGCTGGTCGCCGACCTCACCCAGGAGGCCCGCGAACTGACCGACCTGGTCAACGAGCTGGTCGACCTCGCGGCCGGCCAGTCCGACTCCGAGCCCCCGCAGCGCGTCGACGTCGCCGACATCGCCGAGGACGTGGCGGGACTCGCCCGCCGCCGCACCGGACGGGACATCGTGGTGCGCGCGAGCGGCGACACGAGCGTGGACGGCCGGCCCGGCATGCTCCAGCGGGCGCTGTCCAACCTGGTCGAGAACGCCGCGAAGTTCGACCGGGGCGGTACGGCGCCCATCGAGATCGCGGTCTCCGGCCCCGCCCGGCCGGGCACCGTGCGCGTGGAGGTCCTGGACCGGGGGCCCGGCATCGCCGAGGGCGATCTGATCCGCGTCTTCGACCGCTTCTACCGCGCCGCCGACGCGCGCTCGCTGCCCGGCTCGGGGCTCGGGCTGTCCATCGTGCGGGAGGTCGCGATGGCGCACGGCGGCGCGCCGTTCGCCTCCCGGCGGCCGGGCGGGGGCGCGGTGATCGGCTTCACGGTGGGGGCGGAGCGGGAGCGGGGGCACGAGCGGGGGTACGGGCACGAACGCGGTCCTGCGCATGGACATGGGCACGACCGGGGGTACGGGCAGGAGCGCGGGTACGGGCACGAGCGGGGCGGCCCTCAGGAGGGCGGCGGGGGGCGCGCGGGGAGCTGAGGGGCGGACGTGACGCCCGCTCCCGGGCCGCGCGCCCTCCGCACACCCGCGGGCGTACGCGTCCTCCGCGCACCTCCGCGGCGCTCTGCGCGCCCGCCGATCCTCCGCGGCGGCCCTGCGCGTGCCCGCCGGACCTCCGCAGCCCGACGCGCGCCCACCGATCCTCCGCCGCCCCCGCCGCGCACCCGCCCCGCGCGGCCCGGGACGGCTCAGCGGCCGGAAGCGGCGGCTTCGCCGTCGGCCGCCCCGCCGTCGGCGGTCTCGGCCGGCTGTTCCTTGCGGCGGGTGAACGACGGCAGCGCGGGCGGGGTGAGGAAACCCTCGGCGCGGGCGCTGGCGATGCCGATGCGCGGGATGTCGGCGCTCTTGGCGAACAGCAGGAACCGCGGCTCCCACACCGGCCGGTACTTGGCGTTGGCCCGGTAGAGGGACTCGATCTGCCACCAGCGGGAGAAGAAGGTCAGCACCGAGCGCCACAGCCGCAGCACCGGCCCCGCACCGAGCCGGGCCCCGCGCTCGAAGACCGACCGGAACATCGCGAAGTTGAGCGAGACCCGCCGTACGCCGATCTCCCCGGCGCGCAGCAGCAGTTCGACCACCATGAACTCCATCAGGCCGTTCTCGGCGTCGCGGTCGCGCCGCATCAGGTCCAGGGAGAGCCCGTGCTCGCCCCACGGCACGAAGCTGAGCAGCGCGCGCGGCACGCCGTCGGCGTCGCGGCACTCCAGCATCACGCAGCGCCCGTCGGCCGGGTCCCCGAGGCGGCCCAGCGCCATGGAGAAGCCGCGCTCGGTCGCGCCGTCGCGCCAGTGGTCGGCGCGGTCGACCAGGCGGCCCATCTCCTCGTCGGGGATGTCCTCGTGGCGGCGGACGGTGACGGTGTAACCGGCCCGCCGGACCCGGTTGTGGGCCTGCCGTACGACCCGCATGGCCCGCCCTTCGAGGCTGAAGTCGGCGACCTCGACGATGGCCTCGTCGCCCAGTTCGAGGGCGTCGAGGCCGTGCCGTGCGTACACCGTGCCGGCCTCCTCGCCGGCGCCCATGACGGCGGGCGTCCAGGCGTGCCGGCGGGCCTCGTCCAGCCAGGCGTCGATCGCCCCGGGCCAGGCCTCCACGTCGCCGATCGGGTCCCCGGAGGCCAGGCTGACGCCGCCCACGACGCGGTAGGTGACGGCGGCCTTGCCGGTGGGGGAGAAGATCGCGGCCTTGTCGCGGCGGAGGGCGAAGTAGCCGAGGGAGTCGCGTGCGCCGTGCCGGTCGAGCAGCGCGCGCAGCCGCTTCTCGTCCTCGGGGGAGAGCAGGGCGCGCCCGCGCGGCGAGCGGAAGCAGACGTAGAGCACGAGGAGGAAGGTGGCGGCCATCAGGACGTTGATGGTGATGTCCACCCAGCGCGGCGCGTGCACGGCGGGGACGTGGTCGGCGAGCGGGCCGACGCTGATGCCGCGCAGCAGGGTGTAGGCGATCTTGTCGGAGAGGGCGGCGGCGCCGGGCTCCTTGTTCGTCGCGCCGACCAGCCAGGTGCAGAGCCCGCAGCTGACGAGGACGCCGGCCGCGCCGACGGCGAGGGCCAGCCTCGGGTTGGAGCGGTCGCCGATGGCGTTGAACTCGCGCCGCCCGACGAGCAGCGCGGCCACGAACAGGCCGGTCAGCGCGGCGGAGACCCAGTTGAAGGCGTGGTCGGCGAACCGGTCCTGGGTGAGCGCGGCGACGTAGAACAGGAACAGGGGGCCGGCCAGGATCAGGTTGAACACCCAGGCGGCGCGTTTGCGGCGGCGCATCACCACGGCCAGGAACAGCGCGAGCGCCGCGGAGACCAGACCGGCGGTGGCCAGGTACGGGGTGAAGAACTCGCCGGCGTTGTGTTCGTGCACCTCCTCGCGGAACGGCAGGGAGAGCACCGCGACGATGTTGAGCACCGCGAGCAGCCGCAGGTACCAGACGGTCGCGGAGGCGGCCCGCGCCCGCAGCCGGGGGCCGGGGGAGGGGCGGGCGGAGGGGCGGGTGTCGCGCTGTGGGGGGACGGCGAGCGACTGATCAGCGGGCATGGGTGACACGTCACCTCGAAGCGGGCCGGTGAAACCGGCGGTACCGGTGGAAAGGGGGCGCACGGCGGGCGGAACGCCTCACGCGTGGCCCGGCGTACGCCCCGTCACGGCCGCTCGGTGCCGTGCGCTCGGTGCTGAGCGCCCGGCGCCCGACGGCTCGCGGCGTGCCGGGTCCGGCCGGACCACTGGGGCCCACTGTCGCGGGCGAAGGTAAGGAACGGGGGCGGGGACGTTTACCCGGAGGTGACGGCCGGTGCGCCTCCGGTCGGTGCGCCTCCGGCCGGTTCGCCGCCGACGGGGGTGGCGCCTGCCGGACCGTCACTCGGACGGGGGTCCGGGACGCCGTTCAGGAGGGTGTCCGGGCTGCCGCTCGGGGCACCGTCCGGGAGCGTGTCCGGGCTGCCGCTCGGGCCGCCGTCCGGGCCGCCGTCCGGACCCTCACCGGCACCGACGCCCGGGCCGCTGGGCGAGGCGTCCGCGGCCTGATCGCCGGTCGCCGGAGCGGACTCGGTCGTATCGGCGGCCGGGGCTACGGCGGTAGCGGGAACCGGGATCACGGCCGTACCGGTGACGCGGTGGGCGACCCCACGGGCGTCCCGGTCGGCGGCCGTACCGGCATCGCGGTCCGCGACCGTACCGGCATCGTGGTCCGTGGCCGTACCGGTGTCGCTGCCGGCGTCCGCACCGCCGAAGAAGAACCCCCCGTCCCGCACCGCGCGCCGGCGCGGCGCCGTCAGCAGCCACACCAGGTTGCCCACCGCCGCGCCCGCCGCCATGGTGGCGACGATGACCCCGGCGGTGACGAAGCCGTTGTTGAACAGGCGCGGTCGCGGATTGAGGATGTGCAGCCCGAAACCGCACAGCTCGTACGCCCCGGCCGCCGCGATCGTCAGGCTCACGATGAGCACGGCGACGGTCGGCCCGAGCGCGCCCTCGGCGTCCTCGCGGTGCGAGGCGCCGCGTCTCGCACCGGTCCCGGCCCCGGGCCGGCCCCCTGGGCAGTGCGCTTCCTGCATGAGATCCCCCGTCGGCAGTGTGAAAGGCGAGCGGGCCCCTACAGTACGTAGTGCCCCGCTCACGGACGAAACCGGGCGTCCCCCCGGCGGGTGGACGCGGCCGTCGCGAGCCGCCGCCGCACGGTCGCCGACGGGCCGCCGCGCATCCACCGTGCGGCCACCGGGGAGTCAGTACGCGCCCGCGCGGGCGGCGGCGAGGGCGGCCGCGGCGGCGCGGTCGGCGGCGGCCTCGTCGAGCGGTTCGCCGGTGTTGAGCAGGCTGTAGTAGAGCGGCGCCGAGACCGCGCTCACCACCGCGCGGGCGTCGGTCCCCGCGGGCAGCTCCCCGCGCCCGACGGCGTCGGTGACGCACCCGGCCCACTCCTCGACCCGTACGGCGTAGAAGCGGTGCAGCGCCTCGGCGGTCTGCGGATCGCACAGCGAGGCCGCGATCAGCGCGCGGAAGAGGCGGCCCTGCCGGGGGTCGGTGAGGGTCTTGACGACGAGCCGGGCGTTGGCGCGCAGGTCCTCGGCCAGGCTGCCGGTGCGGGCGCGCGGCACGGACTGCGCGGCCATGTCCTCCAGCAGATCGGCTGCGAGCCCGGCGGGGGTGCCCCAGCGGCGGTACACGGTGGTCTTGCCGACCCCGGCGCGGCGGGCGATGTCGGCGAGGTCGAGCCCCTCGAACCCGGCCTCGGCCAGAACGTCCCCGGCCGCGTCGAGGACGGCCTCCCGTACGCGTGCGGTACGCCCGCCGGGGCGCACGGTGCCGGGGGCGGCGGAGGAGGAAGGGCTGTTCGAACAGTCCGTGATACCTGGACCGTCCGGTCTGTCCGGGCCGTCGGGTGCGGGCGTGGGCATCTAATCGGTACTCCTGTTCCGTTACGACGCTTCCGGTGCTACGGTCTTCACTGTAACGGAACCGCAGACCCATTTATGGCTGTCCGGTGCGGGCTGGCCATGACCGCGCGGCGGCGCCCCGCGCGACACGGCCCGCACCGCGTGCACCGCACATGCACCGCACCTCACCCACTCGACCCCTGCCCGACCCGCCCGAAAGGCACCCCCTGTCATGTCTACGGCAACCCCGACGCCCCCGGGCGCCCCCGCGACCGGCCGACCCGACGGCACCGGCCCCACCACCGCACCCACACCCACACCCGCACCCACCCCCGCCCCCGCCCCCGGCCAACGGCTCACCGGCCGGCTGCGGCTGATCCTCGCCGTCCTCCTGGTCGCGCAGTTCATGCTGGCCGTCGACTTCTCGATCCTGAACGTGGCGCTGCCCGAGATCGGCGACGGCCTCGGCTTCTCCCTGGGCGGCCTCCAGTGGATCGCCACCTCGTTCGCGCTGTGCGCGGCGGGCTTCACCCTCTTCTTCGGCCGGATCGGCGACCTGGTGGGCCGTAAGCGGATCTTCCTCGTCGGCCTCGCCGTCCTGGGGGCGGCCTCCCTGGCCGGCGGGCTCGCCACCTCGCCGACCGTGCTGATCGCCGCCCGGATCGCGCAGGGCCTGGCCACCGCCGCCGTCACTCCGGCGGGCCTGTCCCTGCTCACCACGTCGTTCCCCGAGGGGCCGCTGCGCGAGAAGGCGCTCGGGCTGAACGGCGCGCTGATGTCGGCCGGGTTCACCACCGGCGCGGTCCTGGGCGGCGTACTGACCGACCTGCTCTCCTGGCGCTGGTCCTTTTTCGTCAACGTCCCGGTCGCCCTCGCCGTCCTGCTCGTCGCCCCCGCCGTGATCAAGGAGTCGCGCCCCGCCGAGCGCCCGCGGCTCGACCTGCCCGGCGCGCTGAGCGTCACCCTGGGTCTGCTCGGCATCGTCTACGGCCTCACCCGCGCGGGCGAACACGGCTGGACCGACGGCCTCGCCCTGGCCGGGCTGCTCGCGGGCGCCGTGCTGCTGGCGGTGTTCCGGTCCGTGGAGCGCCGGGTGGCTCAGCCGCTGGTGCCGCTGCACGTGCTGCGGCGGCCGACGGTGGCCTGGGGCAATGTGCTCGGCGTGCTGGCGTTCGTCACCGAGACCTCGCTCGTCTACCTGCTCACCCTCTACATGCAGAAGACCCTCGGTTTCTCCGCGCTGACCGCGGGCGTCTCCTTCGGCGTGCTGGGGCTGGGCACCGTGGCGGGCGGTCTGCTCGCGCCCAAGGTGATCGCCCGCGGCTCCACGCTCACCGCGCTCGTCGCGGGCGGGCTGATCCAGGCGGTGTTCACGGGCGTCCTGCTGCTGCTCGGGGAGGGCGCGGGCTGGATGTGGCTGCTGCTGCCCGCCACGTTCTTCGGGGGCGTGGGCAACATGCTCGTCATCGTCGGCTTCATGGTCACCGCCACCTCCGGGCTGCCGGACCGGGAACAGGGCCTGGCGACGGGGCTGGCCACCATGTCCCAGCAGATCGGCATCACCCTGGGCACCCCGGTGATGTCGGCGGTCGTCACCGCCACGGCCGGGGCGGCGACCGCGGGAGCGGTGCTGCACGGCGTGACCGTGGCCGTCGCGGTCAACGCGGCGCTGGTCCTCGCGGGCGTCGTGATCGCCGCGGTGTTCCTCCGGAGGCGTATGCCGGCCGGCGGGTGAGGCGGGGAACGACGGCGCACGGCACCCGGAGGGGCGGTCCCCCGCGGGTGCCGTGCGTTCGGCGACTCGGGCCGCCCCCTCACTGGTCGCGGTGGTGGTGGCTCGAACGGGCGTTCATGAATCCGTGCGCCCGGCGGCTGAGGGTGGTGGCCGCGGCGGTGAGGAAGACGAAGGTGTAGACGATCTGGAGGATGGTGACGACGCGGGCGGCCTGGCCGTGCGGGGTGATGTCGCCGTAGCCGACGGTGGCCAGGGTGACGAGGGTGAAGTAGAGCGCGTCGATGCGGGTGCACAGGCCGGTGAGTTCGCCCGGCTGGTGGGAGAGGGCGTAGTAGCAGCTGGCGAAGACCAGGACGGACAGGACCATGAGGACGGGGATCCCGAGGCCGGGCCGGGTGCCCGGCTTGTCGGTGACGACCTCCTGGATCTGGCGGAGGATCCCCGCGGCGACGACGGCCAGCGCGAGCACGAAGAGCGTCCAGCTCAGGACGGGACGGTGCGGCCCCAGCTCCTGCAGGGGCAGCAGGAAGTAGCCGGTGACCAGGGCGACCGCGACGAGTCCGGCGGTCAGCGGGAGCCCGGCCCGGCGACGGAACGGCGTCCGACCGGCGTCCGCGGGCGCGCGCACGGCACCGCCGCCGACGGCGCCGCGCCCGTCGTCGTTCTCCCGCTGCTCGTGCTCGCTCCCGCGTCCGTTCAGCGCGCGAACACCTCGCGGCGCGGCGCGGGGCCGGTGGGGGTGGCCATGTGGTGTTTCGTCCTCCGGTGGTCGCAGGTCGGGACCGGTGCGGTCGGCGCCGCCCGGTAGCCGCCGGTGCCGTCCAGTAAAGGACGGGGGGACGGGAGCCGCACGCCGGACGGGCGAAGCGGACTACGCGCGAAGCCGCGGACGGACGGAAACGGAGGACGGGCCGGGCGGAAACGGAGGACGGGCCGGGTCGCGCGGCGACACAGGCGGCCGGGCCGAGCGCGCGGCGACACAGGAGGCCGGGCCGGGCGCGCGGCGACAGAGGCGGCGGCCCGGTGGGGGACTTTGCGGTAACCGGGCGGGGGTTTTGCGAGGACTTGCCCTGGGCGGTCGCGGCGCGCACCGTGGAGGTATGGGCGCGCGCGACGGCCCCACGCTCATCACCTCCGTGCAGCGGGCGTTCCGGTTGATGGAGGCGGTCGGGGCCCATGAGGGCGGCGCACCGGCGAAGCAGCTGGCGCGGGAGACGGGCCTGGCCCCGGCCACGACGTACCACCTGCTGCGGACCCTCGCGCACGACGGCTATGTGCGGAAACTGGAGGACGGTTCCTTCGTGCTCGGCGAGAGGCTGGGCTCGCTGCACAACGTCAGCCGGGAGCAGGCGCTGATCAGCAGGGTGCGCCCGATGCTGGGCTCGCTGCGGGACGACCTGTCCGCGGCGGCGTACCTCACCTTCTACGAGGACGGCGAGATACGGGTGGCGGAGATCGTGGACGGGCCGAGGGCGCCGCGCGCGGAGCTGTGGGTGGGGTTCGAGGACGCGGGCCACGCCACGGCGCTCGGCAAGTGCGTGCTGCGCGAGCTGGACGAGGAGGGCCGCGAGGAGTACCTGTCCCGGCACACCCTGGCGGACCTCACCCCGAGGACGATCACCCACCGCGGGGAGCTGCTGCGCCGGCTGGAGCAGGTGTCGGACGCCGAGGCCGTCACGGACCTGGAGGAGTACTCGCTCGGGGTGGTGTGCGTGGCGGTGCCGGTGTACCGGGGGGAGACGCTGGGCTCCCTGGGGGTCTCGCTGCGGGCGGAGCGCGCGCCGAGGATGGGCGACGCCTCGGCACGGCTGCTGGCGGCGGCGAACCGGGTGACGAGGGGCCTCTCGCTCACTATCTGAAACTCGCGCCCTTGTGGCGGGTCGCCGGAAAACCGTTCACTGGACAAAGCAGACATCAGGGACGGACGGCGAAGGCAGAGGGCGAAGAGTGCGGACCCCCACACAGCGCACCCCGGGACACGTCGACCACGTCGACCACGTCGACCACGTCGAGCACCGCACGGCGAACGGCTGGACCGTCGTCAGCGTCACCGGCGAGGTGGACGTCTGTTCCGCCCCCGGCATCCGCGAGGCCGTCCTCCGCCTCATGGACGAGGGCCGCCGCCACTTCGTGCTGGACCTGTGCGAGGTGACGTTCCTGGACTCGATGGGCCTGGGGATGATCGTCGCGATCACCAAGCGCCTCCGCTCCCACGGCGGCTCCCTGACCCTGACCTGCACGGACCCCCGCATCCTCAAGGTCTTCAGGATCGGCGGCCTGCGCACGGTGTACACGTTCCACCCCTCCCCGACAGAGGCCACCCACCACCCCCCGCAGGGCAACGGCCTGGAGGGCTGGCCGCACGTCCACGCGTGAAAGCTTTCGGCGGGTCTCCCCGACGGGCAAGGCTTCTCGAGTGGGATGTCGGCGGAACGGGTGATGCTGCACTTCACACGCTTGACGGAGTTGAGTGTGCTGGCGCCCTGCAGTGTGGAGGGTGACGGGCGGGGTCCGTATCTCTTGCTCCGTCCCGCGAAGTGCCCGGGGGTGAAGTCATCAACGGCTTCCCACCGCGGCGACCGGATGCCGGGTGCCCTGCCGCAGGCTCCTGCTCGTCGTCGTGCACAGCCCTCGGCTCGTTCGTTGCCATCCCCGGGGCGTCAGATCTGTGTGGGCGGCCATGTCGGCTCCGCCAGGGGCGCTGCGTAAACGCGCACGGCAATGTGATTGTATGAGACTATTTGAGTCGTATTTGCGGACGCAACGGCTGGGCTCGCTTCAGGCTTGTTGTGACGTGATCCGGTAGGCAACTCTGCGTAATCCAATGTCAGTTGGAACGTCTACCCTGCTGAGCATGCCCTTATGGACCGTCACCATCACTGTCGATGAGAGAACTAGCCTTGCCCATCTGCCTGTTCCGCACGCTCCCCACTCGGTAGGTTCATCCTATGCCCGGCCGTCTCTTGGAACTCCACGTTGAAAACTTTCGCAGTCTGCGTGATGTGACCATCCCCCTCGGTCCACTGACCGTGCTCGTGGGTCCGAACGGGGTCGGCAAGTCCAATGTGCTGAAGGTGTTCGACTTCCTTGCTGCCATCATCCGCACCGACCTGCGACCCGCGTTGGAAGAACGGGGAGGCTTCGACGAAGTAGCCTTCTGGGGCGGTGATAAGCCGCCGACGTCCTTGAGGATTCACCTCAAGGCCAACTGGACTACCCACGCGAGCCTCAACGCGCCTGACGAGTACGCGCTGACCATCCTCAGGCGCGCTGCCCCGAGGGCAGCCAGCAAAGACTCTTACATCCTGTCGCGCCGGGAGAGCTTCGCCTTCAAGCGCACGGGTGGGCGAGGGCGGCGCATCACGATCTCGGGTGAGGAGGCCACTGTTGTTGATGAACGGGCGGGCCGTGAGTCCGGACGTGACAAGTTCGGCATTCAACGGTTGAGCAGCGGACTCTCCACGCTGCCACGGTTGGGGCGTTCGGACGGGGGCGAGGAGGTGTCTCGGGTTGCCGAGCGCCTCTCCTCGTTCCGGGTGTTCGATGTGGATGTCAACGCGGCACGGCAGCCCACCCGAGCCCGTTCTACACTCGCCGGCCACTTGGGGCCGCATGCCGAGAATCTAGCGGCCTTCTTGGTCCACCTCAGCGCTGATGAGGAGCGTTGGGACCTCCTGACTGAGGATGCCCGCAGGCTGCTGCCGCAACTGGAGGCCATTGAGTTCGAGCAGGTTGGCGGCTACGCGGATCGGCTAGCCGTCGTACTCCACGAGAAGGGACTGCGTCGCACCACGCCGCTTGCTGACGCATCTTTCGGAACGGTACGCCTGCTGGGGCTGCTGGCCATGCTCTATGATCCGCAGCCACCCGCACTCACCTGCGTAGAAGAGATCGATCACGGTCTGCACCCGCAGGCGCTTGAGCTCATTGTGGAACGTATGCGCGAGGCCTCTGCGCGAACCCAATTGATCGTTGCTACCCACTCACCTGCTCTCGTGGACCGCTTGACACCAGAAGAATTCATCGTCTGTGACCGTGACGACAGTGGTGCATCCATCATCCCAGCCCTTTCGGTGGGCGAAGTCGAGGCCATCGTCGCGGAGACTGGTGACCAGCCACTTGGCGAACTTTGGTTCTCTGGCGTGCTGGGGGGAGACCTGACGGAGGATGAACTGTGAGCCGTCGAGGGTCGGCGAAATACTCGGGTAAAGGGATCGTTGTCCTTGCGGGAGAAAGTGCCAATGATCGTCGAATCCTGGCTTCTCTCATCAGGGCCCTTCATCCCAAAATGGCGGATGCGGTTCTTCTTACTGAGATTAGCGACCCTGTACGGCTGAGGCAGAAATCAGACGCGGAACTGGCCACCGCAGCAAGAATTCTTGTGAGTAAAGCCCGAGGTAAAGCTAAGCTGAAGAATGGCGACCTCTTCGGTATCGTGGTTCACGAGGACATGGATGCGTGCCCAGGTCCTGCCTACGACAGCGCCCGTCGGGCTGTATCGTCTGCCCTGGCCAAGGCGGCGGGTGACTGTCAGTCGGTCTATGCCTTGGCGGCGGCAGAGTCCGAAGCCTGGCTGCTGCTGTTTCCGGGTGCATTTCGGCTCCACCGGTCGTCCTGGAGGATCCCGGTATCGTGGGAGGGGAAGGATACTGGACGGCGGCGAACGCCGAAGGAAGATCTGGAAGCAGAACTCAGTCCACGCTTCCGAGAAAGTGACGGTCCGGAGATAGTCAAAAAGGCCCTGAAGTGCGGCTTGATCAACCGGCCTAAGGGTACTAATCGGTCCTACAATGAATTCGCTTCGGATCTTCGTGAATGGCCGACACCTCGGTAGATGCAAAACTGAAATCGTAGGAGATCTGAGGGTAATGCCTCTCCGGCGACAGTTGACGCCAGGAGTGTCTGACTTTGCTCAAGCCGGGGCGATTGCAGGGGGCCTTCCCCGGCGTTGAAATGAGTAGAGCTTGAAGTCTCCACTCGGTACACGACAAGGGCGGGACCCGAAAGTCCCGCCCGCATCCCACGGGGTTCTGGCTCAAGGCCACACAAGGCAATACGGCTGATGCCCCGCCTCATGCAGCCGGTGGCTGAAGTCCTGCCATTCGTGGAGCAGTTGGTAGACGTTGAACGCGTCGCGGGGGCCGCCGCGGTCCGGGACCGTGGACCAGATGAAGGCCGCCGCGCCCACCGCTTCCTCGCCGATGTCGCGGAGCGGGTCCACGACGGTCATCGGGAGTTTGACGACCGCGTAGTCGGGGTGCAGGACGACCAGTTCCAGGGGCGGGACCTTGTGCAGGGGCACGCCCTCGATGCCGGTCAGCACCATCGCGGCCATCGTCTCGGGCTTGATCTTGGTGAACATGCCGTTCATGCCCAGTTCGTCGCCGCCGAGTTCCTCGGGGCGCATCGAGATCGGGACGCGGGCCGCGGTCGCGCCGTCCGGCGCGCCGAAGTACTTGTACGTCACCCCCACCCGACCACCATTCCTGCTTCCGGCCCTGAGGCGGTCGGCCCTGCGGTCGATCCGGTGATCGACGCGCCGGTCGAGCCGCTCGGGCTCACTCGGTACGCCCTGGTCCTGACGTGTCTCGGCCGCTTCCTCCGCCTCGCGTCGGTGCCTTCCCCGCCGGGCACGTCGAGGACCCAGGTCATCAGTCCCCTCGCCCAGTCCGCCACCGCGATGCATATCTCCACCCGACTGCTGTTCTAGGACGCGTGGTCCCCGCCGCGCAACCCGATCATCGTGTCAGTGACCTCCCCCACGGCCGCACGCCGAAACGTACGCCCGGGACTTCCGCCCGCGGATCTTCGCGGTCCCCGAGCGGGACGTCTCCGACACGACCCTGACACGACCCTTCGCCCTGTCCATACGTACGAGGCGTCCAGTTTCTCAGATGGGCGGCGACGAATCCGCTTCTTCGGACCTCCGGGTTCCGCGACCACCGCGTTCAGCCGCCCTTTCGGCCCCGCGGCGCCCCCTCAGCCTCACCGGGCCCGATCGGCCTCAGGAGTCCTCTCGGTCCCAGCTGCCCCCTCAGCCTCACCCGGCCCGCCGCACCCCGCCGCACCCCGCCGCACCCCTCCGCCCGCCTCAGCCGCCCCAGCCGCCCCTCAAGACCACCCGCACCCCGCCCCCGAGCCGCCCCGGGCCCGCGCCTTCCCCTGGCCTACCCTGAACAGGTCACTGCCCACCGGATGTACGAGAAGCCGCCGAGAAACCGAGAAAGCGGAGAAGTCGCAGGTCATGAGCGAACTGCCATATCCATACGAAGCCCCCGTCTCGCAGGCGCTGTTCGACCGTGCGGCGGCCGTCACACCCGGCGGCGTGAACTCGCCGGTGCGTGCCTTCCGCGCCGTGGGCGGCACGCCCCGGTTCATGGTGTCCGGCAGCGGCCCGTATCTGAAGGACGCCGACGGGCGCGAGTACGTCGACCTGGTCTGCTCCTGGGGGCCGATGATCCTCGGCCACGGCCGGCCCGAGGTGATCGCCGCCGTGCAGGAGGCCGTCGCGCGCGGCACCTCCTTCGGCACGCCCGGCGAGGGCGAGGTCGCCCTCGCCGAGGAGATGGTGGCGCGGGTCGCCCCGCTGGAGCAGGTGCGTCTCGTCTCCAGCGGCACCGAGGCCACCATGTCCGCGATCCGCCTGGCCCGCGGCTTCACCCGGCGCACCAAGGTGGTGAAGTTCGCCGGCTGCTACCACGGCCACGTGGACTCGCTCCTCGCCTCCGCCGGCTCCGGCGTCGCCACCTTCGCGCTGCCCGACACGCCCGGCGTCACCGGCGCCCAGGCCGGTGACACGATCGTGCTGCCGTACAACGACCTCGACGCCGTGCGCGCCGCCTTCGCCGCGCACCCCGACGAGATCGCCTGCGTGATCACCGAGGCCTCGCCCGGCAACATGGGCGTCGTCCCGCCGCTGCCCGGCTTCAACCAGGGGCTCAGGGACCTGTGCCGGGACAACGGCGCGCTGTACATCTCCGACGAGGTGATGACCGGCTTCCGCACCAGCCGCGCCGGCTGGTTCGGCGTCGACGGCGTCGAGCCGGACCTGATGACCTTCGGCAAGGTGATGGGCGGCGGCTTCCCGGCCGCGGCCTTCGGCGGGCGCGCCGACGTGATGGCGCACCTCGCCCCGGCCGGGCCCGTCTACCAGGCCGGCACCCTCTCCGGGAACCCGGTCGCCACCGCCGCCGGCCTCGCCCAGCTGCGCCTGCTCGACGACGCCGCCTACGCCAAGGTGAACGCCGTCTCCCAGCGGATCCAGGCCCTGGTCTCCGAGGCGCTGACCAAGGAAGGCGTCGCGCACACCCTGCAGAACGCCTCCAACATGTTCTCGGTGTTCTTCACCGACCGGCCGGTGCGCGACTACGAGGACGCCAAGGCGCAGGAGTCGTTCCGCTTCACCGCCTTCTTCCACGCGATGCTGGCGAACGGCGTCTACCTGCCGCCGTCGTCCTTCGAGTCCTGGTTCGTCTCCACCGCCCACGACGAGCAGGCCCTCCAGCGGATCGCCGACGCCCTCCCGGCGGCGGCCCGGGCGGCTGCGGAGGCGACGGCATGAGCGACGTCATGAGCGGCGGCACGAACGGCGGCACGAGCGAGGAGACCATGGGCGCCGAGGACGGGAACAAGGGCGGCAACGACGACGTCACCGTCGTCCACCTCATGCGCCACGGCGAGGTCGAGAACCCCACCGGCGTGCTGTACGGGCGGCTGCCCGGCTACCACCTGTCCGAGCTGGGGCGGCAGATGGCCGAGCGGGTCGCCGAGCACCTCGCGCCGCGCGACATCACCTACGTCGTCGCCTCCCCGCTGGAGCGGGCGCAGGAGACGGCGACGCCGATCGCCAAGGCGCACGGGCTCGACCTCGACACCGACGAGCGGCTGATCGAGGCGGAGAACGTCTTCCAGGGCAAGACCTTCGGCATCGGCGACGGCGCGCTGCGCCGGCCCGCCAACTGGAAGCACGTGGTCAACCCGTTCAAGCCGTCCTGGGGCGAGCCGTACGTCGACCAGGTGGTGCGCATGATGGGCGCGCTGAACGCGGCGAAGGACAAGGCGCGCGGGCACGAGGCGGTGCTGGTGAGCCACCAGCTGCCGATCTGGATCGTGCGCTCCTACGTCGAGCGGCGGCGGCTGTGGCATGATCCGCGCAAGCGGCAGTGCACGCTCGCCTCGCTGACCACGTTCACGTACCGGGGCGACCGGATCGTCTCCGTCGGCTACAGCGAGCCGGCCCGCGATCTGGTCCCGGCCCACCTCCTCGCGGGCGCCAAGCCGGTGAAGGGGCAGGGCAAGGCCTTCGGCGCGTGACGGCACGGCGCCGGTCCGAGCCCCTCACGACCAGCCGCGCGTGTACCCGCACCAGCCGCGCACGGCACGCACCGCGCACGCCGCGCACCGCGCACGCCGCGCACCGCGCACGCCGCGCACCGCGCACGCCGCGCGCAGCGCACGCCGCGCACCGCGCACGCCGCGCGCAGCGCACGTCGCGCACCGCGCACGCCGCGCGTACCGCACGGAGCGTAGGGACCGAGTAAGCCCTCAGTCATAAACGAACAATTTCCATGCGTTTGTTGTGAATTTCATATCGGTCCGGGCAACCTCGCCCTCCGTCACGGCCTCTGAGTGGGTGACCACATCAGAGGACGTGACGGATCGGGGATCTCAATGCGCACCTTCTCCCGGAGGGGAATACTCGGCCTCGGCGCGGGCACCGCGGCCGCCGTCTCGCTGGCGGGCTGCGGCGGCCAGAAGTCGTCGGGCGATTCCGGCCACCCGGCCGGCTCCGGCTCGGACAAGGACGCGCAGGGCAAGGGCGCCGAGACCCCCGCGCGCCTGATCGGCGACGGCTCGACCTCGTTCACCGGCAAGCAGCCGCACCAGCCGGCCAAGCCCGTGCCGCTGGAGCCGGGGCAGACCCCGCCGCAGTTCGTGATCTTCTCCTGGGACGGCGCCGGCGAGGTGGGCAACGGGCTCTTCCCTCGCTTCCTCGACCTGGCCAAGCAGCACCAGGCGAGCATGACCTTCTTCCTGTCCGGGCTCTATCTGCTGCCCGAGGCGAAGAAGCGGATGTACAACCCGCCGAACAACCGGCAGGGCGCCTCCGACATCGGCTACCTCACCGACGAGCACATCAAGGCCACGCTCGCCAACGTCCGCCGCGCCTGGCTGGAAGGCCATGAGATCGGCACCCACTTCAACGGCCACTTCTGCGGCGAGACCCACACCTCCGTCAAGTGGTGGACGCCACAGCAGTGGCGCAGCGAGATCGACCAGGCCAAGGCGTTCGTCAAGGAGTGGAAGACCAACACCGGCTGGCACGACCTGCCCGCGCTGCCCTTCGACTACGACAAGGAACTGGTCGGCGGCCGCACCCCCTGCCTGCTCGGCCAGGACAACCTGCTGCCCACCGCCCGCGAGCTGGGCTGGCGCTACGACGCCTCCTCGCCCGGCGGCCTGCAGACCTGGCCGGTGAAGAAAAAGGGCATATGGGACCTGCCGCTCCAGCAGATACCTTTCCCCGGACACTCGTTCCAGGTCCTCTCGATGGACTACAACATGCTCGCCAACCAGTCGGTCAACTCCACCAAGGCCCCGCCCGCCAACTACCCGGGCTGGCGCAAGCAGTCCGCGCAGTCCTACATCCAGGGCTTCGAACGCGCCTACCGGACCAACCGGGCGCCCTTCTTCATCGGCAACCACTTCGAGCAGTGGAACGGCGGGATCTACATGGACTCCGTCGAGGAGGCGTTCAAGCACATCGCCGACGAGCGGGACAAGGGCGCGGACGTACGCCTGGTCTCCTTCCGGCAGTTCGTGGACTGGCTGGACGTGCAGAAGCCCGAGGTGCTCGCCAAGCTGCGCACCCTCGGCGTCGGCCAGCAGCCGGCGGGCGGCTGGAAGACCTTCCTCCAGGACACCGCCACCGCGGGCAGCACCGCCGGCGCCGGCACCGCCTCGGGGGCCTCGAACAGCGCCTGATATGCGGTTTTCCGCCCGCGAGGGGGGTGCGGAAGATCCCCGGAACAGGCATGCGAAACTTTTCACATGAGTGCCGTCAGCCGCGCCCCCCAGTGCTCGAACCGGGCGAACCGTACGTCCCGTCCGCACCGCACGCGCACGACGCGCGTGCGCAGTCGCGCCGCCCTGCTCGCCGCCGTGACCGCCGTCGCGGCGCTCGCCCTGTCCGCGTGCGGCTCCGGAGGAACCTCCGGCGGCTCGGGCGACACCCACTTCATCACCGGCTCCGACGGCATCGCGACGGTCGAGAAGGGCGAGCGCAAGCCCGTCCCCGACCTGTCCGGCAAGACCATCGACGGCAAGCAGCTCGACCTCGCCTCCTACAAGGGCAAGGTCGTCGTGCTGAACGTCTGGGGCTCCTGGTGCGCGCCCTGCCGGGCCGAGGCGCCCAACCTGGTCAAGGTCGCCAAGGACACCGCCGGCAAGGGCGTGCAGTTCGTCGGCATCAACACCCGTGACACCAGCACCCAGCCGGCCGTCGAGTTCGAGAAGAGCTACGGGGTGCCCTACCCGAGCCTGTACGACCCGGCCGGCAAGCTGATGCTCCGTTTCAAGAAGGGCACGCTCAACCCGCAGACCATCCCGACCACGATCATCGTGGACCGGGACGGCAAGATCGCGGCGCGCGCCATCCAGGGGCTCAGCGAGGAGAAGCTGCGCAAGATGCTCGACCCGGTCGTCGCGGAGAAGTGAGCCGTCGTGCTACTGGCCGCAGCCACTGACCCCAACCAGACGGTCTTCAGCGGAGCCCTGCTGCTCGCGCTGCCCGTCGCCGTGCTCGGCGGGCTCGTCTCCTTCTTCTCGCCGTGCGTCCTGCCGCTCGTCCCCGGCTACCTCTCCTATGTGACCGGGGTCACCGGCACCGATCTGGCCGAGGCCCGGCGCGGGCGGATGGCCGCGGGCGCCTCCCTGTTCGTGCTCGGCTTCACCGTCGTGTTCGTCTCCGGCGGCGCCCTGTTCGGCTACTTCGGGCAGAACCTCCAGGACCAGAAGGGCCCCCTCACCAAGGTGCTCGGCGTGCTCATGATCCTCATGGGCGTGTTCTTCATGGGCCTGATGCCCTGGCTGACCCAGCGTGAGTTCCGTTTCCACAAGCGGCCGGCCACCGGCCTGATCGGCGCGCCCGTTCTCGGCGCGCTGTTCGGCATCGGCTGGACCCCGTGCATCGGCCCGACGCTGTCGGCCGTCCAGACGCTCTCCTTCCAGCAGGCCAGCGCCGGCCGCGGCGCGCTGCTGACCGTCGCGTACTGCGCCGGACTCGGCATACCGTTCGTGCTCACCGCCATCGCCTTCCGCAAGGCCCTCGGCGCCTTCGGCTGGGTCAAGCGCCACTATGTCTGGGTGATGCGCATCGGCGGCACGATGATGATCGTGACCGGTGTGCTGCTGCTCACCGGCGCCTGGGACCGGCTGGTGCAGGAGATGCAGACCTGGTCCAACGGCTTCACTGTGGGGATCTGATCCATGAGCAAGACGACAACCGGCACGAGCGCCGAGGGCACCCCGGCCGCCGGGCCCCCCGGCGAGGCCGCCCCGGACACCACGCCCTCCGGCGCGGACACCACGCCCTCCGGCGCGAACACGACGCCCTCCGGCGCGGACACCGCGGCCGCCGGGCCCGCCGCCGACGACGACCTCGGCGCGGCCGGCTCGCAGCTGTCCACCGCCCCCACCGAGACCTCCGTCCCCGGCTCCTTCGGCGGCAACCGCGCCCCGGGCCTCGCCGGCCGGCTCGCCTGGACCGGGCGGGAGGTCGTCGGCTGGGTGCGCTGGTTCTGGCGGCAGCTGACCTCCATGCGGGTCGCGCTGCTGCTGCTGTTCCTGCTCTCCCTCGGCGCCATCCCCGGCTCGCTGATCCCGCAGACCGGCAGCGACGCCCTGAAGGTCGAGTCCTTCCGCCAGGCGCACACCACGCTCGCGCCGGTCTACGACAAGCTCGGCCTGTTCCATGTCTACAGCTCGCCGTGGTTCTCCGCGATCTACATCCTGCTGTTCGTCTCCCTCATCGGCTGCATCGTGCCGCGCACCTGGCAGTTCACCGGCCAGCTGCGCAGCCGTCCGCCGGGCGCGCCCAAGCGGCTCACCCGGCTCCCGGCGTACGCGACCTGGCGCACCGCCGCCGCGCCCGAGGAGGTCCGCGAGACCGCGCTCCAGGTGCTGCGGCAGCGCCGCTTCCGCGCGCACACCGCGGGCGACGCGGTCGCCGCCGAGAAGGGCTATCTGCGCGAGGCCGGCAACCTGCTCTTCCATGTCGCCCTGATCGTGATGCTGATCGCCTTCGCCTGGGGCCAGCTCTACAAGACCGAGGGCAACAAGCTGATCGTCGAGGGCGACGGCTTCTCCAACACCCTCACCCAGTACGACGACTTCAAGTCGGGCAACCTCTTCGACGACGACAACCTGGTGCCGTTCAGCTTCGACCTGAAGAAGTTCAAGGCCACCTACGAGGCCGACGGACCCAACAAGGGCACCGCCCGCACCTTCGAGGCGGACGTCGACTACAGCGTGGGCGCCGACGGCGCCGAGAAGCACAAGGTCATCAAGGTCAACGAGCCGCTGGAGATCGACGACGCCAAGGTCTACCTCGTCAGCCACGGCTACGCGCCGACCGTGACCGTGCGCGACGGGAAGGGGAACGTCGTCTTCCGGCAGGCCGTGCCGCTGCTGCCGCTGGACAACAACGCCACCTCGCAGGGCGCGATCAAGGTGCTGGACGGCTACCGCGACCCGCAGGGCAAGCAGGAGCAGCTCGGCTTCGCGGCCGTCCTGGTGCCGACCTTCGCCGGCGCGGGCAAGGGCACGATGTTCTCCCAGTTCCCCGCGCTGAACTTCCCGGTCCTCTCGCTCGGCGCCTACCACGGCGACCTCGGCGTGGACGCGGGCACCCCGCAGAACGTCTACCAGCTCGACACCAAGGACCCGGACCTCAAGCCGTTCAAGGACGCCAAGGGCGACATCCTGAAGAAGATGCTGCTGCCCGGCGAGACCCTGACGCTGCCGAACGGCGCCGGCTCGATCACGTTCGAGAAGGACATCAAGCAGTGGGCGAGCTTCCAGATCGTCCAGCAGCCCGGCACGGGCTGGGCGCTGACCGGCGCCCTCACCGCGATCGCCGGTCTGGCCGGCTCCCTGTTCATCCAGCGCCGCCGCGTGTGGGTGCGGGCCGTGCGGGGCGATGACGGCGTGACCGTCGTCGAGGTGGCCGGTCTCGGCCGCAGCGAGTCCGCGAAGCTCCCCGAGGAGGTCGGCGCCCTGGCCGCCCTCGTCCACGACAAGGCACCCACCCAGACCGACGCCGCCGCCGACCGGCCGGACGCCGACACCCCCGTACCCGCCGAAGGGGCTGAGACCAAGTGACTCTCGCCGCCGCAACCGAACTCGCCACGGCGACCAACGAGCATCTCGCGCACATCAGCAACACGCTGATCTACTCGTCGATGGCCGTCTACACCCTGGCCTTCTTCGCCTACATCGCCGAATGGCTGTTCGGCAGCCGCAGCAAGGTGGCCCGCACCGCCGCCGCGCTGACCGCGAAGGAGGACGGCGCGTCCAGGGCCGGGGCCCCGGCGGTGGCGGTGAAGTCCGCCGGGGGCACCACCGTGCTGGAGCGGCCCAAGGTCGTCGTGCGCTCGGCCACCGGCTCCCGCGACGTGCCCGACGGCCCGGGCGCGCACGGCGGCGACGTGCAGGGCGACCTGTACGGGCGGATCGCGGTGTCCCTCACCGTGCTCGCGTTCCTGGTGGAGCTGAGCGGCGTCATCGCCCGCGCGGCCTCCGTGGAGCGGGCGCCGTGGGGCAACATGTACGAGTTCAACATCACCTTCTCCACGGTCGCCGTCGGCGTGTACCTCGCGCTGCTCGCCCTGAAGAAGAACGTGCGCTGGCTCGGCCTGTTCCTGACCACCACGGTCCTGCTGGACCTCGGCCTCGCGGTCACCGTGCTGTACACGGCGAGCGACCAGCTGGTCCCGGCCCTGCACTCGTACTGGCTGTACATCCACGTCTCCACCGCGATCCTGTGCGGCGCGGTCTTCTACGTGGGCGCGGTCGGCACCCTGCTGTACCTGTTCAAGGACTCCTACGAGAACAAGCTCGCGAACGGCGGCAAGGCGGGCCGGTTCGCGACCTCGGTGCTGGAGCGGCTGCCCTCCTCGGCCAGCCTGGACAAGTTCTCCTACCGCATCAACGCGGCCGTCTTCCCGCTGTGGACGTTCACGATCATCGCGGGCGCCATCTGGGCCGAGTCGGCGTGGGGCCGGTACTGGGGCTGGGACCCCAAGGAGACCTGGGCCTTCATCACCTGGGTCGCCTACGCCTGCTACCTGCACGCCCGCTCCACCGCCGGCTGGAAGGGCCGCAAGGCCGCGTACATCGCGCTCATCGCCTTCGGCTGCTGGCTGTTCAACTACTACGGCGTCAACATCTTCGTCGGCGGCAAGCACTCCTACGCGGGGGTGTGAGCCCGTCCGCGGATGGGTGAGCCCGCTTCGGCCGAGGCCGGGTTCCGGCGACCGGGAGGTCACCGGAACCCGGCCTTCGCCGTACCGAGGGGGCCGGGCGGCCCGGCGCGTGCGCGGCCTCCCGGATGGCGGCAGGCTGGTGTCATGACCGGTTCCATCGAACAGGGCACCAGCCAGACCCACGGGAACACCCATCTGCTGCACTTCCTGGTGCGGCTGCCCCGGCCCATGGAGAAGGTCTGGCCGGCGCTGTCCACCCCGGACGGACTCGCCGCCTGGTGCGCCGCCGCCGACGAGCTGGAGCCGCGGCTCGGCGGCGCGGTGAGCCTGCGCGGCCTCGGCAGCGGGCGGATCACGGCCTGGGACGTCGACCGGGTGGCCGAGTACACCGTCGGCGAGGGCGGCCGGGTCCGCTTCCACCTGGAACGCGACGGCGCGGACGGCTCCGTGCTCCGCTTCACCCGCGAGTTCCAGGGCGACGGCGAGGCGGAGGGGGAGTCGGAGGCGGGCTGGCGCGCCCGCTTCGAACGCCTGATCGAACACCTGGGCGACCAGTCGTAGGCGACAGCGCGACCGCCCACCCCAGCGGCGCGACCGCCTACTTCAGCAGCTCCAGGATCCGGTTCACCGCCTCGATCACCGGCTGCCCCACCGCGCCCACCGTCGCCGCGATGCCCGCGACGGCCATCAGCGCCCGGTGCCGCTCCTGCGGCGGCGCGGCCGGGTCCGCGGTGATGTCCGGCAGGGTGTCGTCGATGGCCTGCGCGCTGGCCGCCGGGACGCTCGCCCGCAGCTCCCGCACCAGCGCCACCAGCTCCCGCACCGCCGCCTCCAGCTCGGGCGAGGGCTGCTCGGCGGGGACGGACGCCCCCTGGTTCTTGATCATGCCGATGTTGCCGCGCCCGCCGTTCATGGTGACGCTGTCGCCGAAGTGGTACGTGTCGCCGCTCATGCCTTCGCCATCCCCACGTTGCCGGTGCCGCCGTACATGTTCACGTTGTCGCCGAAGTAGTAGTTCCTGGGGTTGACCAGGACGCGCTCCACCCGGACCTGGAACTCCGTCTGGGGGTTCTCGATCGCGTGCACGAGGCTGCCGACGAGCTGGTCCAGGTAGTGCGGCTGCGGGAAGGTCACCAGGGCCATGGAGGGGCCGGACGTCTCGACCGCGAGGACGTACTGCGTGGGCGCCCCGAGCACGCCGACCAGTTCCACGATGCTCAGCACGAGCGCCGCCACGGCCCCCAGCCAGACCAGCGTGACGATCGTGCCGGCCGCGTCCTGGCTGGCCAGCCCCGTGATGCCGCCGAGGATCGTGAGCGCGAAGGCCACCGACAGGATGATCCCGAGCCGCTTGAGGAACTGCTGGGTGGCCTCCCACCGCCTGGGCGTGAGGAGGAAGGTGTGGACGCGGGTGATGTTCTCCAGCGGGTAGGCGGCGCCGCCGACCCACAGCAGCCGCTTGCTCACCCGTATGTCGACGGAGCGCACGGACGGCGGCGGCGCGGTGGGCGGCGGCGGGATGTCGTAGTGCCCCGGCGGCTCGGTTCTGTCCATGGGTCCCCCTGAGACGTGAGTGACGCTCACCACTGAGTGAGAACCATTAACTACGCGGCGCGCTGCCCACGCAACTCGTATCCGCACGTCAAGTGCGCCGCCGATGTGCGGATTTGACCGCCGTGCCTGACATGTCGTCAGTAGTGTGCCGCCCCGGCGCCGCCCCGGTGACGGGGGCGGGCGGGCCCGTGGAAGATACTGGGACACATGGCTTACGACGATCTTCGCTCCCTGCTCAGGGCGCTGGAGCGCGAGGGCGACCTCAAGCGCATCAAGGCCGAGGTGGACCCGTACCTGGAGGTCGGGGAGATCGTCGACCGGGTGCAGAAGTCCGGCGGCCCCGCGCTGCTCTTCGAGAACGTGAAGGGCTCGGCGATGCCGCTGGCCATGAACGTCTTCGGCACCGACCGCCGGCTGCTCAAGGCGCTGGGCCTGAAGGCGTACGGCGACATCAGCGAGAAGATCGGCGGCCTGCTGCGGCCCGAGCTGCCGCACGGCTTCGTCGGCGTGCGCGAGGCGTTCGGCAAGCTCGGCGCGATGACGCACGTGCCGCCGCGCAAGGTCAAGGAAGCCCCCGTGCAGGAGGTCGTCCTGCGCGGCGAGGACGTGGACCTGAACGCGCTGCCCGCGCTGTTCACCTGGCCCGAGGACGGCGGCTCCTTCTTCAACCTGGGCCTCACCCACACCAAGGACCCCGAGACCGGCGTCCGCAACCTCGGGCTGTACCGGCTCCAGCGCCACGACCGGCGCACCATCGGCATGCACTGGCAGATCCACAAGGACAGCCGCAACCACTACCAGGTGGCGGCCCGGCGCGGCGAGCGGCTGCCGGTCGCCATCGCCTTCGGCTGCCCGCCCGCCGTGACGTACGCCTCCACCGCGCCGCTGCCCGGCGACATCGACGAGTACCTGTTCGCCGGGTTCCTCGCGGGCAAGCGGATCGAGATGGTGGACTGCAAGACCGTCCCGCTCCAGGTCCCCGCCAACGCCGAGGTGGTCCTGGAGGGCTGGCTGGAGCCGGGCAAGATGCTGCCGGAGGGGCCGTTCGGCGACCACACGGGCTTCTACACGCCCCAGGAGCCGTTCCCGGCGCTGACCATCGACTGCGTGACGATGCGCAGGCGGCCGCTGCTCCAGTCGATCGTGGTGGGCCGGCCGCCCACCGAGGACGGGCCGCTGGGCCGCGCCACCGAGCGCTTCTTCCTCCCCCTGCTGAAGATCATCGTGCCGGACATCGTGGACTACCACCTGCCCGAGGCGGGCGGCTTCCACAACTGCGCGATCGTCTCCATCGACAAGAAGTACCCGAAGCACGCGCAGAAGGTCATGCACGCCGTCTGGGGCGCGCACATGATGTCCCTGACCAAGCTGATCGTGGTCGTCGACGCCGACTGCGACGTGCACGATCTGCACGAGGTCGCCTGGCGGGCCCTCGGCAACACCGACTACGCCCGCGACCTCACCGTGGTCGAGGGCCCCGTCGACCACCTCGACCACGCCTCCTACCAGCAGTTCTGGGGCGGCAAGGCGGGCATCGACGCGACGCGGAAGTGGCCCGAGGAGGGCTACACCCGCGACGGCGGCTGGCCGGAGATGGTGGTCTCCGACCCGGAGACGGCCGAACGAGTGACGCGGCGCTGGAAGGAATACGGACTGTGAGTGGCGAAGCCGTTCTCGGCGAGGGCAGCGCGAACCGTGCTCCCCGCAAACGCGGGGGTGTTCCGGCGTTCCTGCGGCTGGTGATGATCGAACACTCGGTGTTCGCACTGCCCTTCGCCTACATCGCCGCCCTCACCGCGATGTACGAGTGGGACGAGTCCATCCACTGGGGCAGGCTGCTCCTGGTCACCGTCTGCATGGTGGGCCTGCGCACCTTCGCCATGGCGGTCAACCGGATCATCGACCGGGAGATCGACGCCCGCAATCCCCGCACCGCCCAGCGCGAGCTGGTCACCGGCGCGATGTCCGTGCGGCACGCCTGGACCGGCGCGCTGGTCGCCCTCGTCGTCTTCCTCGGCGCGGCCGCCCTGCTCAACCCGCTCTGCCTGGCCCTGGCCCCCGTCGCGGTGATCCCGATGGTGGTCTACCCCTACGGCAAGCGGTTCACGGACTTCCCGCAGGCCGTCCTCGGCATCGCGCAGGCGATGGGCCCGATCGGCGGCTGGCTGGCGATCAGCGGCGAGTGGTCGTGGAAGGCGGTGATCCTGGGCCTGGCCGTGGGCATCTGGATCGGCGGCTTCGACCTGATCTACGCCTGCCAGGACGTGGAGACCGACCGCCGCATCGGCGTCCGCTCGGTCCCGGCCCGCTTCGGCATCCCGGCCGCCATCTGGGGGGCGCGCGGCTGCCACACGGTCACCACCGCCCTGTTCGTCTGGTACGCCCTGGCCACCGGCGCGGGCGTCTTCTTCTGGGTGGGCCTGGTGATCGTCGCCGGGGCCTTCCTCTACGAGCACACGATCGTCCGCCCGCACGACCTGACCCGGGTGAACCGGGCGTTCTTCAGCGTCAACGGGTTCATCGGGATCGCGCTTTTCGTGTGCACGCTGCTGGACCTGCTGGTACGGGGGCTGACGGTCTGATCGCCGGCTTCGGGGCGGTGCCCGGGGCCGGGTGCGGGACCCGGTCCGGGACACCGTCCCTCCCGGTTCGGATCATGAACGCCGCCGGATAGGCTCGACACCATGAAGCCAGGAGAAACGCAGCGCACGCCTTGGATCGTGGGGGTGTCCGGAGCGTCCGGTACGCCGTACGCGGCCGCGGTGCTGCGGGCGTTGCTCGACGCCGGGGAGAGCGTCGACCTGGTGGTCAGCCGGGCCTCGCGGCTCACCCTGCTGGACGAGACCGGCATCTCCTTCCGGGACGCCCACTGGCGGGCCGACCTGCGGGAATGGCTGTCCCTCGGGGCCGACGGCAAGCCCGGCACGTTCGACGTGGACGTCACGGACGTACGGCACTGGAGCGCCGGCGACCTGGCGGCCGGGCCGTCCTCGGGGTCGTACCCGGCCAAGGGCATGCTGATCGTGCCCGCCTCGACGGCGTGCGTGGCCGGAGTCGCGCTCGGCCTGTCGAAGGACCTGCTGCAGCGGACGGCGAGCGTGACGCTCAAGGAGCGCCGCCCGCTGGTCGTGGCCGTTCGGGAGACCCCGCTGAACGGGCCGACGCTGCGGCAGCTGGTCGCACTGGACGACGCGGGCGCCACCGTCCTGCCCGCCTCGCCCGCCTTCTACGCCGGCGCGACGCACATCCAGCACCTGGTGGACTTCGTCGCCGGCCGCGCCCTGGACGCGGTGGGCGTGCCCCACCGCCTCTACCGCCGCTGGGAGGGCGAACTGGGCGGCTCCCGCCCCGCCTGAGCGGCAGCGGTATCGGTATCGGTATCGGTATCGGTACCAAGCACCACCTCAGAACACTTCGGCAGAACTTCGGCAACTTCGCAGATCCCTCGCCGGATCTCGTCAGGGGAAGGCTTCGATCGCATGGACGCGGTGGACAGGCAGCTCATCCAGGCCCTCAGGGAGAACGGCCGGGCCTCCTACGCGGAGCTGGGGCGCCTCGTCGGCCTGTCGGGACCGAGCGTCACCGACCGCATCAACCGCCTGGAGGCGGCCGGGGTCATCACCGGCTACCGGGCCACGGTGGACGCCGCCTCGCTCGGCCTCGGCGTCACGGCCCTGATCGGCATCTCGCTCTCCGACGCCGCCGACCACGAGGACGTGGCGCAGCGGCTGAAGGACCTCCCGGAGATCGAGGACTGCTGGTTCATCGCCGGCGACGACTCCTTCATGCTCAAGGTCCGGGCCACCGACGTGGACGGCCTGGAGCGCATCATCCGCCGGCTGTCCGGCACCAAGGGCGTCTCCCGCACCCGTACGACGATCGTGCTGTCCACGAAGTGGGAGAACCGCGTCGGTGAGCTGCCCGAAGAGGTCTAGGAAGCGCGGCGTACGGTAATCGGAGACTTTTCGGAAAGAGGTGTTCGCATGGACGTCGGGCTCAAGCGCGAGCTGGAGGAGAAGGTCCGTTCCGGTGAGCGGCTGTCCCGTGAGGACGGCATCGCGCTGTACGAGTCGGACGACCTGGCGTGGCTGGGCGGCCTCGCCCACGAGGTGCGCACCCGCAAGAACGGCGACGTGGTGCACTTCAACGTCAACCGGCACCTCAACATGACGAACGTGTGCACGGCGTCGTGCGCGTACTGCTCCTTCCAGCGCAAGCCGGGGGAGAAGGACGCGTACACGATGCGCATCGAGGAGGCCGTGAAGCTGGCCAAGGCGATGGAGGCGGACCACCTCACCGAGCTGCACATCGTCAACGGCCTGCACCCGAACCTGCCGTGGCGCTACTACCCGCGCTCGCTGCGGGAGCTGAAGGCCGCGCTGCCGAACGTGTCGCTGAAGGCGTTCACGGCCACCGAGATCCACCACTTCGAGACGATCTCAGGTCTGTCGGCGTCTGAGATCCTGGACGAGCTGATCGACGCGGGGCTGGAGTCGCTGACCGGCGGCGGCGCGGAGATCTTCGACTGGGAGGTCCGTCAGCACATCGTGGACCACCGCACGCACTGGGAGGACTGGTCGCGCATCCACCGGCTGGCGCACGAGAAGGGCCTGAAGACCCCGTGCACCATGCTCTACGGCCACATCGAGGAGCCGAGGCACCGGGTGGACCACGTGCTCAGGCTGCGTGAGCTGCAGGACGAGACCGGCGGCTTCCAGGTCTTCATCCCGCTGCGCTACCAGCACGACTTCGTGGACGTGAAGGACGGCAAGGTCCGCAACCGGCTCCAGGCCCGCACGACGATGGCGACGGGCGCGGAGGCGCTGAAGACGTTCGCGGTCTCCCGGCTGCTGTTCGACAACGTGCCGCACGTGAAGGTGTTCTGGGTGATGCACGGCGTGCAGACCGCCCAGCTCGCCCTTCAGCACGGCGCGGACGACATGGACGGGTCGGTGGTCGAGTACAAGATCACGCACGACGCGGACGACTTCGGCACGCCGAACAAGCTGACCCGTGAGGACCTGCTGGAGCTGATCCGCGACGCGGGCTTCCGCCCGGTGGAGCGGAACACGCGCTACGAGATCATCCGCGAGTACGACGGCCCGGACCCGTCCCGCCGCGAGTCGCCGCAGCCGATGCGGGTCTGAGGAGTCCGCCCCCCGAAGGGGCGCGGGGAACTGCGCGAGCGACCACGCACCCACCCGCGCCCGGCATACGACCATCCGCCCCCGGACGGGTCCCGCACGGGTCCCGACCCCCACGGCGGGTACCCGGGCCGTATGCCCACCACCCACGCCCCCGAGGACGCCTACACCGCGGAACCCTTCGTCCCGGCCGACGCCGGCCTCGCCGCCCTGCGCGAGGCGGCGGCCGGCTGCCGGGGCTGCCCGCTGCACCGGGACGCCACGCAGACGGTGTTCGGCGCGGGCGACACCACCGCCCGCGTGATGCTCGTCGGCGAGCAGCCCGGCGACCAGGAGGACCGGCAGGGCAGGCCGTTCGTCGGCCCGGCCGGCAAGCTGCTGGACCGCGCGCTCGCCGAGGCCGGCATCGACCCGGGCGAGGCGTACGTCACCAACGCGGTCAAGCATTTCAAGTTCACCCGGGCCGAGCCCCGCAAGCGCCGTATCCACAAGGCGCCCACGCTGCGCGAGATGACGGCGTGCGGCCCGTGGCTGGCGGCCGAGCTGGCGCTGGTCGAGCCCGAGCTGATCGTGGTCCTCGGCGCGACGGCCGGAAAGGCGCTGCTGGGGTCCTCGTTCCGGGTGACCGAGGTGCGCGGGACGGTGCTGGAGCACGAGATCCACGGCCGCCCGGAGCGGCTGGTGCCCACGGTCCACCCCTCGTCCGTGCTGCGCGCGGAGGACCGGGAGGGCGCGTACCGGGGGCTGGTGTCGGACCTGGGGGTCGCGGCGCGGGCGCTGGCGTAGGGGATTGTCCCGGTCGTCGGGGCCGCCGCTCACCGCCGGAAAACCCTTGCCGACGCCCACGGGGTAATAGTTACGATACTTCCATGCCCCTTACCTTCACCCTGGACCCCTCCGTCGACCGCGCCCTGCGCGACGGCATCCTCGACCTCTGGACGGACGTCACGGACGCGGGCGGAGCGGTCGGCTTCGTGGCGCCCGCCGCGCGCGAGGAGATCCGCGCCGAACTGGTGAAGCACTTCGTGGCGATGGCCGAGGGCCGGGTCCGGCTGCTGGTCGGCCACGACGAGGAGGGCCGGGTCGCGGCGACGGCGTTCCTCACCTTCAACACCCACCGGCTGATGACCCACTGGCTGTGGCTCTACACGGTGATGGTGCACCCGCGCCACCAGGGCAGGGGCTACGGCCGTGACCTGCTCGCGGCGGCGGCCGACGCGGCGCGCGGCTTCGACGGCATCGGGGCGATCCGGCTCACCTGCCGGGGCGGGCTCGGCCTGGAGCGGTTCTACGAGTCCTGCGGCTACAAGGAGGTCGGCCGGGTGCCCGGCGCGATCCGGGTGGCGCCCGGCGACGACCGCGACGACGTGATCATGCTGCTGCCGCTGACCTGAGCATTTGTCCGGCTTGGCACCCCCGTGCGGGAACGTCCCGCGGCCGTGCTTCACTGGACGGTGCCCCTTTGGCCTCCTTCGGAACGGAAGAGTGGATTGAGATGCTCCGCTACACGCTGATGCGCCTCGGAATCTTCGTGGCCTGCCTGGTGGTCGTCTGGGGCCTGGTCTACTCCGGAATGGTGCCGAGCGGACGCAACGGTTCCAACAGCCTGTGGATCCCGCTGCTGGCGCTGGTGATCTCGGCCCCGATCAGCTTCGTCGTCCTGCGCAAGGAGCGCGACCGGGCGTCGATCCAGGTCGCCGCGCGGGTGGACCGGATGAAGGCGAACATGCAGGCCAACGCCGGCGTCGAGGACGGCGCCGACGACCGGGCGCGCGCGGAGACCCAGGCGTCCTGACGCGGCGGGACGCGGTGGGACGCGGCGGGACGATCCGGCCCTGGCGGCCGCGACCGACCCCGCTTCCCGGCCCGAGGGCCGCGACCGACCCCGCTTTTCGGGCCCGAAGGTCACGATCGACATCGCTTCCCGGGCCACGAGGGCCACGATCGACCCCGCATCCCGGCCACGACGGCCACCGCTGCCCGGCCACGACGGCCGGGATCGACGCCGCGTTCCGGCCTTGACGGCGGCGTTCCGGCCACCGCGGCCGTGATCGGCGCCGCCTTCCGGCCATGACGCCCGCGCCCGACGCCGTGATCCGGCCACGCCGTCCGTAATCGGCCGGTCGACGACGGTGCGCCCGGCGCCGTGAACCGTAGGCTTGCGCGCATGGGTGCCGTGAAGACCAGGCGGATGCCGCGGGCGGTTCGCGAACAGCAGATGCTCGACGCCGCCGTGCAGATCTTCGGCCGGCGCGGCTACATGACCGCGTCGATGGACGAGATCGCCGAACTGGCGGGCGTCTCCAAACCGTTGGTCTATCTGTACCTGAACTCCAAGGAAGACCTGTTCAGCGCCTGCATCCGCCGGGAGGCGGCGGCGCTGACGGAGGCCGTCCGCGCCGGAGTGCGCCCCGGCCTTCCGGCCGACCGCCGGCTGTGGGAGGGGCTGCGGGCGTTCTTCACGCACACCGCGCACCACCCGGACGGCTGGGCGGTCCTGCACCTCCAGGCCCGAACGCACGGCGAGCCGTTCGCGTCCGAGATCGACGCGCTGCGCAAGGAGATCGTCGCGTTCGTGACGCTGCTGATCGCGGAGGCCGCCCGGGACGCGCGCCGGGACCCCGACCTGCCCGAGCGGGAGGTCGCCGGACTCGGCGAGGCCCTGGTCGGCGCGGCCGAGTCCCTGGCCGACTGGGCCAACGCCACCGAGGGCGTCACGGCCCGGCAGGCGGCGGCCACCCTGATGAACTTCGCCTGGGCGGGCCTGGGCGACCTGATGGAGGGCCGCCCCTGGACACCGCCCGCGGCGGAGGACCGGCAGGTGCAGGGCCTGTCTTCCTGAAGGTCGCCGTCCGCGCCGCTCAGGTGAGGAGCGGCAGCACCTCGCCCGTCAGATGGGTACGGCGGCCGTCCGGCGCGCGCAGTTCGAAGCGGCCGATGGCGTCGGCGGCGTAGACGACCTCGCCGGGCAGCAGCACGGGCGCCCGGAACGCCGCCCGGACCAGCGCCGCGTCCGGAGCGCCGTGGGCGGCGAGGCAGCGGGCCACCGTCCACATGCCGTGCGCGATCGCCCGGGGGAAGCCGAACAGGCGGGCGCTCAGCGGGTGCAGGTGGATCGGGTTGCGGTCCCCGGAGGCCGCGCCGTACCGGCGTCCGAGGTCTCCGGCCAGCCGCCACCGGTCCACCTCGGGCAACGGCTCGCGCCGCTCGTCGGAGGCGGGCTCGGACGCCTCGGACGCCTCGCGCGGCGCGGACGCGGTGCCGCCGGTGCGATGGCGGGCGAGGTACGTGCTCGTGGACGCCCACACCACCGCGCCGCCCTCGCGCAGCTCGGTGACGACGACGGCCTCCGTGCCCCGCCGGTGCGGCTGCAACCCGGCGATGTAGACGGTGAGTTCGTACGTCCCGGTCGCGGGCAGCGCGGTGTGCCGGGTGACGTCGATCGAGGTGTGGACGAGGCCGAGCAGCGGCAGCGGGAAGTCGGCGCGGCTCATCAGCCGCATGGCGAGCGGAAAGCCGAGGAGGTGCGGGTACGTGACCGGCAGCACGCCCGCCCCGGCCGGAAACCCGCACACCCGCTCGTAGGCGGCCAGCCGGGCCGGATCGACGCGCAGGGACGGCAACGTGAGCCGGGTGCGCGGATACGAGGCGCGCGGGTGGGGCCGCTTGAAGGGCGAGCGCACCGCGCCCCGTACCAGCAGCGGCCCGAGCGCGGGGGACCGCGACAGCACGACGGACGCCCCGGAGCCCGCCGGACCGCCGACCCCCGCGGAACCGGACGCCCCGGGACCCACCGACCCGACGGCACCCGCCGAACCGGACGCACCGGAGTCCGCCGGACCGGCGGCACCCGCCGACCCGCCGGCACCCGCCGACCCGGACCCCACAGACCCGGACGCCCCAGACCCCCCAGACCCGCCGGAGGAATCGATCCCCGTCATCCCTCACGCCCCCAGCAAGCTCTGGCCGCACACGCGGACCACCTGGCCGTTGACCGCGCCGGAGGCGGGATGCGCGAGCCACGCGGTCGTCTCGGCGACGTCCACGGGCAGACCGCCCTGCGCGAGCGAGTTCATCCGCCGCCCCGCCTCGCGGATGAACAGCGGCACCGCGGCCGTCATCTTCGTCTCGATGAACCCGGGCGCGACCGCGTTGACCGTCACCCCGTACTCGGCCAGCGCCCGGGGCGCGAGGGCGCGGACCATTCCGGCGACGCCCGCCTTGCTCGCGCCGTAGTTGGTCTGCCCGGCGTTGCCCGCCAGGCCCGCGATGGAGGCGGTGGCCACGATCCGGCCGCCGCGTCGCAGCGCACCGGAGGCGAGCAGCGCGTCGGTGGTGCGCAGCACGCTGGCGAGGTTCACCTCCAGCACCGAACCCCACCGCTCGGCGGGCATGTTGACCAGCCGCCGGTCACGGGTGATCCCGGCGTTGTGGATCAGCACGTCCAGCCCGTCGGGCAGCGCGGCGGCGATCCGCTCGCCCGCGTCGGCGGCCGTGATGTCGAGGGGGAGCGCGGTGCCGCTGAGGCGTTCGGCGACCCGGCGGGCGTCCGCCTCGGCCGCCGGCACGTCCAGCACGACGACATGGGCGCCGTCGCGGGCCAGGGTCTCGGCGACCGCCTCGCCGATGCCGCGCGCCCCGCCGGTGACCAGCGCGGTGCGGCCCGCCAGGGGGCGGTCCCAGTCACCGGGCGCGGTCGGCACGGTGGGCGCGGTGGGCGCGTCCGCGCCGACGTGGATCACCTGGCCGCTGACGTAGGCGGACCGGGGGGAGAGCAGGAAGCGGAGGGTGGACTCGGCGGCGGAGGCGTCGGTGAGCCGGACCAGGTTCACCGTCCTGCCCCGGCCGATCTCCTTGCCGAGCGACCGCGTGAACCCCTCCAACGCCTGCTGGGCGGCGGCCTGGTGATGGTCCCCGGCGTCGAGCGGCGCGCCGAGCACCACCACGCGCCCGCTCGCGGCGACGGACCGCACCACCGGGTGGAGCGCGGCATGCACCTCCCCGAGCCCGTCCACGTCCCGCACCCCGCTGGCGTCGAGCACCACGGCCGCGACCCCCAAAGCCCCGGCGGAAGCGGCCGGTACCGCCTCGGCCACCTCGAGTCCCGTACGGCCCAGCACCGACGCGAGGTCGGGATCCAGCCCGGACTTCCCCGCCGTCAGCCGCAGCAGCGCCCCGTCGAGCGAAGGCCGCTGAGGTGACCAGCGGCGCAGCGCCGCGGGCTGGGGCAGCCCGAGGCGGCGGGACAGGAAGCGGCCGGGCGCGGTGCCGGTGAAGCTCAGATAGCGGTCGGCCATGTGCTCTCTCCCACAGGTCCACATCGGTTCACGCCGGTTCACATCTGCTGACTCTCAAGTAATGTTACCGGCGGTAAGCCTACGTGACGGATGAGGAGCAGGTCGAGATGAGTCCCCTGGAACCGGTGCGGACCGTCCGCCGGGTGGCGGTCGTCGGCGGCACGCGTATCCCCTTCGCCCGCTCCGACGGCCCCTACGCCACCGCCTCCGACCAGCAGATGCTGACCGCCGCCCTGGACGGCCTGGTCGAGCGGTACGACCTGGCCGGGCCGGGCGCCGTGGGCGAGTTCGTCGCGGGCGCCGTCCTCAAGCACAGCCGCGACTTCAACCTGGCCCGCGAGACCGTGCTCGGTTCGAAGCTGGACGCGCGCACGCCCGCGTACGACATCCAGCAGGCCTGCGGCACCGGCCTCCAGGCGGTGATCGCCGCCGCCAACAAGATCGCGCTCGGGCAGACCGAGTCCGCGGTCGCGGGCGGCGCGGACACCGCGAGCGACGCGCCGCTCGGCGTGAACGACACCCTGCGCCGCATCCTCCTGGAGGCGCGCCGCGCCAAGTCCGCCGGAGCCCGGCTCAGGGCGCTGGCGAAGGTCCGCCCCGGCCATCTCGTCCCCGACATCCCGCGCAACGCCGAGCCGCGCACCGGTCTGTCGATGGGCGAGCACGCGGCCGTGACCGCCCGCGCCTGGGGCATCGGCCGCCAGGCGCAGGACGCGCTCGCCGCGACCAGCCACCAGCGGCTCGCGGCGGCCTACGACCGGGGCTTCTTCGACGACCTGGTCGTCCCGTTCCGCGGCCTCGCCCGGGACCAGAACCTCCGCCCCGACTCGACGCCCGGCAAACTCGCCGGGCTCAAGCCGGTGTTCGGCCTGGACGGACCCGAACCGACGATGACGGCGGGCAACTCCACGCCCCTGACGGACGGTGCGGCGACCGTGCTGCTGGCCTCCGAGGAGTGGGCCGAGGCCCACGGCCTGGAACCGCTGGCGTATCTGACGGCGTACGAGACGGCGGCCGTGGACTTCGTGCACGGGGACGTGGCGGACGGCGAGGACGGCCTGCTGATGGCGCCCGCGTACGCGGTGCCGCGCATGCTGGAGCGCGCCGGGCTCGGCATCGGGGACTTCGACCTGGTCGAGATCCACGAGGCGTTCGCCTCCCAGGTGCTGGCGACCCTGGCCGCCTGGGAGAAGCGGGGCCTGGCGCCGGTGGACCGCGACCGGCTCAACGTCGCCGGTTCCTCGCTCGCCACCGGCCACCCCTTCGCGGCGACCGGGGCCCGCATCGTGGCCACCCTGGCCAAGCTCCTCGCCGAACGCGGCGGCCCCGGCCGCGGGCTGATCTCAGTCTGCGCGGCGGGCGGCCAGGGCGTGACGGCGATCCTGGAACGCCCCTGAGGGAGAGACGACCCCGGCCCGACCGGTCCCCGAGGCACCACCCACACCCCTCGGACCGGCCCTCTGAGGCGCCACACCTCCAGCCCCCGGACCCGCCCCCCCGGGGCACCACCCACAACCCCCGGACCGAACACCCCTGAGGCCGAGGCACCACCCAAAGCCCCTGAACCGGCCCCCGAGGCACCACCCTCACCCCCCGGCCGAGCACCCCCCGAGACACCACCCCCAGCCCCCGGCCGGGCCCCCCCCCCCCCCCCCCCCCCCCCCCCCCCCCCCCCCCCCCCCCCCCCCCCCCCCCCCCCCCCCCCCCCCCCCCCCCCGCCCGCCCCCCCCCCCCCCCCCCCCCCCCCCCCCCCCCCCCCCCCCCCCCCCCCCCCCCCCCCCCCCCCACCCCCCCCCCCCCCCCCCACCCCCCCCCTCTCACCACCCCCCCCCCCAAGGTGAGGCCATCGTTCCTTGCCGGTCACTCTGCGGCACAGGGCGGAAACCCGGTGTCCCTACCTTCGGTGGTCCGTTGGTCGGTGTACTGGGCGTACTGGGAGGCGGCATGGCCGGCAGGCGTTGGATCGGCAGGCGTTGGATCGTAAGGCGTTGGATCGAGCACTGGGACCCGGAGGACGAGGCATTCTGGGCGGCGACGGGGGAGCGGATCGCCCGACGGAACCTCTTCTTCTCCGTGCTCTGCGAGCACATCGGGTTCTCGGTGTGGACCCTGTGGTCCGTGCTCGTGCTGTTCATGGGACCGGAGTACGGGCTGAGCCCCGCCGACAAGTTCCTGCTCACCTCGATGGTGACGCTGGTCGGAGCGGTCGTACGGGTGCCGTACACCTTCGCCGTCGCCCTGTTCGGCGGCCGTAACTGGACGATCGTGTCGGCGGGCCTGCTGCTCGTGCCGACCGTCGCCGCGTTCGTCGTGATGGAGCCGGGGACCTCCTTCGCCACCTTCCTGTGGGTCGGGCTGCTGGCCGGTGTCGGCGGCGGCAACTTCGCCTCCTCGATGACCAACATCAACGCCTTCTTCCCGATGCGGAAGAAAGGGTGGGCGCTCGGCCTCAACGCCGGCGGCGGCAACGTGGGCGTGCCCGTCATCCAGCTCGCCGCGCTCGCCGTGATCGGCGCGAGCGGCGGCCCCCGCGTGCTGCTGGGGATCTACATCCCGCTGGTCGTCGCCGCCGCCGTACTGGCCGCGCTGTTCATGGACAACCTCGCCACCGTGAAGAACGACACCGGCGCGGCCGTGGACGCGGCGAAGGACCCGCACACCTGGATCATGGCGTTCCTGTACGTGGGGACCTTCGGGTCGTTCATCGGCTACAGCTTCGCCTTCGGGCAGGTGCTCACCAGCCAGTTCGGCAGGACCCCGCTCCAGGCGGCCTACCTCACCTTCATCGGGCCGCTGCTCGGTTCCCTGATCCGGCCCGTGGGCGGCCGGCTCGCCGACCGGTACGGCGGCGCGCGGATCACCCTGTGGAATTTCGTCGCCATGGCCGCCGCGACCGCCGCCCTGATCGCCGCCGGGATGCGGGGGTCGCTGCCGCTGTTCGTGGCCGTGTTCGTGGTGCTGTTCGCGCTCAGCGGGCTCGGCAACGGGTCGACGTACAAGATGGTGCCCGGGATCTTCCAGGCCAGGGCCCTCGCGCGCGGGCTCGTGGGCGAGGCGGCCGCGGCGCAGGCGCGGCGGCTGTCCGGGGCCGCGATGGGCCTGATCGGGGCGGTGGGCGCGCTCGGCGGCGTCGGGATCAACCTGGCCTTCCGGCAGTCCTTCCTCGCCCGGGGCACGGGGACCGCCGCGTTCGTCGCCTTCCTCGTCTTCTACGGCGCGGCCTTCGTGGTCACATACGCCGTATACCTTCGGCGTCCGGGCGGCGAGCGGACGGCGGCGGGTCCCGCCACGGTCGGGGCCGAGCCGCGGCTCAGTCATGCCGAGGTGTGACGTAACACTGGTGACATGCCGGTGAACCGAGCCCGTCACGCGTCGTTGACAGGCTCGGTCGCCGGGACGGAACGGAACCGGACGTACGACGAGTCGAGCGCGGGACGAGAGCCATGGGCGAGGTCGAGGAACAGCAGCGAGCCGGGTGCGGGCCCCTGGCCGGGTTCACCGTGGGGGTGACGGCCGCGCGCCGCGCCGACGAACTGGGCGCGCTGCTGCAGCGGCGCGGCGCGTCGGTCGTGCACGCGCCCGCCCTGCGCATCGTGCCGCTGGCCGACGACGGCGAACTCCTCGCCGCCACCAAGGAGATCATCGGCCACACCCCCGACATCGTGGTCGCCACCACCGCGATCGGCTTCCGCGGGTGGGTGGAGGCGGCGGACGGCTGGGGGCTCGGCGAGGCGCTGCTGGGCCGGCTGCGCGAGGCCGAGCTGCTGGCGCGCGGGCCCAAGGTGAAGGGCGCGATCCGGGCGGCCGGGCTGACCGAGGAGTGGTCGCCGTCCTCGGAGTCGCTGGCCGAGGTGCTGGACCGGCTGCTGGAGCAGGGCGTCGCCGGGCGGCGGGTGGCCGTGCAGTTGCACGGGGAACCGCTGCCGGGGTTCGTGGAGGCGCTGCGCGCCGGGGGAGCGGAGGTCGTGCCGGTGCCGGTGTACCGGTGGCTGCCGCCGGAGGACCCGGCGCCGCTGGACCGGCTGCTGGACGCGGCCGTCTCGCACGGCCTGGACGCGATCACCTTCACCAGCGCGCCGGCCGCCGCGTCGCTGCTGGCGCGGGCGGAGGAACGGGGCGTGCTGGACGGGCTGTTGGCCGTGCTCGGCCAGGAGGTGCTTGCCGCGTGCGTCGGGCCGGTCACCGCCGTGGCGTTGCAGGCGCGCGGGGTGACGACCGTGCAGCCGGAACGCTTCCGGCTCGGCCCGCTGGTGCAGTTGCTGTGCCAGGAACTGCCGGGGCGGGCCCGGGTGTTGCCGGTCGCCGGGCACCGGGTGGAGATCCGCGGGCACGCGGCCCTGGTGGACGGCGACCTCAGGCCGGTGCCGCCGGCCGGGATGGCGCTGCTGCGGGCGCTGGCCCGGCGGCCGGGCTGGGTGGTCGCCCGCGGCGAGCTGCTGCGGGCGCTGCCGGGCGCGGGGCGCGACGAGCACGCGGTGGAGACGGCGATGGCCCGCCTCCGTACGTCCCTCGGCACCCCGAAGCTGATCCAGACGGTGGTGAAGCGCGGCTACCGCCTCGCCCTGGACCCGGCGAGCGACGCGAAGTACGCGGACGGGGACGGGGACGCCTGACGGCCCACGCGGGCGAAGTTCGCCGGGGCGCGTTCTTCCGGGTGCGGGTCCCGCCGGGTGCGCGGGCGAGGTGCGCCACCGTCCGGACGGAGACCTCGCGCACGTGCGCCGCGCCGCGTAGCGCACCCGGTGGTCAGGCCCCGACGAAGCGCAGCGTTTCTGCCATGTCGGCCCGGTCGGTGCGCAGTCGGGGCGCGCCGTGCTTCTCGTAGCCCACCGAGACGCCGCAGAGCAGCACGTGTCCGTCATCGGCGCCGACCACCTGACCCACGGTCTTGCGGTACATCGTCCACATCGCCTGGGGGCAGCTGTGCAGGCCCTCCGCCCTCAGCAGGAGCATGACCGTCTGCAGGTACATCCCCGCGTCCGCCCACTGTCGGGCCCTCGGCCGCGGGCCGCGTCGCCGCCGCACGCCGACAGCGGTCCTTGCCCGACGCGGGGCTTCCGGCCGTACGCCGTGGCGGGCACTGTGGAGGGGGCGCTCCTCTCGGCTCCCCGACGGTTCCTGCCTAGGCGGTGACAGGCACATGGCACTGGGTACGGCCACGGTCCCCTACGAGCCGCGCTTCGACACCGGGCGGATCTGCCTGGACCTCCTCTCCACCAGCCATCCCGGCGAGCGGCTGGACTCCCTGGCGCCGCTGCGTGCCTGGATCGCGGGGTCCGGGCTGGTTCCGCCGGGGACCGAGTTGGCGCACGCCGACCCCTCCTGGCCCGCCGCCTTCCGTGAACTGCGCGGGGACGTGGGGCGGTTGGTGCGCGGGCACCTCGCGGCGGCGGGCGCGGGCGCGGGGACGTACGCGTCGGGGGACGAGCCGCGGTCGTATCCGTCCGGCGGTGAGCCGCGGACTTACGCGCCGGGTGGCGACCCGCAGACTTACCCACCCGGCGGCGCCCCCCGTCCGTACCCACCCGGCGGCGACCCGCACGCGTGCGCACCCAGCGGTGAGCCGCACGCCTACGCACCCGGCGGCGACCCCCGCGCCTACCGTCTCGCGCTCGCCCGCGTCAACGCCGCCGCCCGCCTCGCCCCGCCCGCGCCGCGTGCCGTGCCCGGTGAGGACGGCGTGCTGGTGCGGGTGCTGGCCGGGCCGCCCGAGTGTGCCGCGCTGCTCGCGGTCGTCGCCCGGGACGCGGTCGAGCTGCTCACCGACCCCGTGGCCCGCGGCGCCCTGCGCGAATGCGCCGGCGACGACTGCCCGATCGTGTACCTGGACACATCCCGCGGGCGCCGGCGCCGCTGGTGCTCCAGCGAGGTCTGCGGCAACCGCGAGCGGGTCGCCCGCCACCGCCGCCGCACGGCGGGCACGGCGGCCCGCACGCGTACCCGGCCCGCGTGACCGGCGGCGGTGGCGGGGCGACCCAGCCCGCCTGACCCGGCGGCCCGCACCCGCACCCGGCCCGCCTGACCGGCGCCCCGCACCCGCACCCGGCCCGCCTGGCCGGCGGCCGCACGCGCACCCGGCCCGCCTGACCGGCGCTCCGCGCCAGCCCACGCGCTCCATGTGACGAGCGCCACGCCGCGTTTCGGTCCGGTTTTCAACGGGCAGCGCCCACCCGTCCCCGCCGTGGCGAAAATGTGAAGGCGTCGCGGGGGAAAAGTTCCCTCATGTCCCGCCTCGTCGCCCCGCCCCGCAGAAATCTGTCGCCTCCCTTTGAACACGCCGCCCCCCGCGTCCGTACCCGACGGCGAGCGACCGACTGGGGGAACCCCCGGACACCGGAGGTGGGCGTGCGCAAGGATGCGGCCGTGGCCAATGAACGTGGAGCGAGGGCCCGACATCGCATGTCCTCACAGCCCTCGGAACCTGACGAGGAGCTGATGCGTGCGCTGTACCGAGAGCACGCCGGACCCTTGCTCGCTTACGTTCTCAGGCTGGTCGCCGGTGACCGGCAGCGTGCCGAGGACGTCGTCCAGGAGACGCTCATCCGTGCCTGGAAGAACGCCGGCCAGCTCAATCGAGCGACCGGTTCCGTCCGCCCCTGGCTGGTGACGGTCGCCCGGCGCATCGTCATCGACGGCCATCGCAGCCGGCAGGCCCGGCCGCAGGAGGTCGATCCGTCGCCGCTGGAGGTCATCCCCGCGGAGGACGAGATCGACAAAGCGCTGTGGCTGATGACGCTGTCGGACGCACTCGACGACCTGACCCCGGCCCACCGGGAGGTGCTCGTCGAGACGTACTTCAAGGGGCGTACGGTCAATGAGGCGGCCGAGACGCTGGGCATCCCCAGCGGCACCGTCCGCTCCCGGGTGTTCTACGCCCTGCGTTCGATGAAGCTGGCTCTGGAGGAGCGGGGGGTGACGGCGTGATGAGCGGGTACGGGGGACATCAGGGATTCGGCACAGGTGGTTCGGGTATGTCTGGCTCCATGGGCTCCACGCAGGGATCACCGGCCCCGAACGAGCACGAGACCGTCGGCGCCTACGCCCTCGGGATCCTCGACGACGCCGAGGCGACCGCCTTCGAGGCCCATCTCGCCAGCTGCGAGTGGTGCGCCCAGCAACTGGACGAACTCGCCGGCATGGAACCGATGCTGGCCGCGCTCGCGGACCTGCCCGGCTCCGGCACGCCCGCGATCGGCGAGTCCCTGTCGGCCAGGCCCAGCCCGCGGCTGGTGGAGAAGCTCGTGGACGAGGTCTCCGAGCGGCGGGCGCGCAAGCGGCGCAGGTCCTTCTACCTGGTCGCCGCGGCGGCCGCGCTGATCATCGGCGGGCCGCTCACGGTGTACGCCGTCGGCGGCTCGGACGGCGGCGGGAACGCCACCGTGGCCGCGAGCCCCGCCAAGGCCGCCTTCCAGGCGATGCCGGACAAGGTGACGGCGACCGACCCGGTCACGCACGCCACCGCCACCGTCGCCCTGGAGAAGAAGGACTGGGGCACGAACGCCGTGCTGGAGCTGAAGAACGTCACCGGCCCCGAGCGCTGCTCGCTCATCGCCGTCGGCAAGAACGGCGAACGCGAGACGATCACCTCCTGGTCCGTGCCGAACTGGGGCTACGGCCTGCCGAACGCCAAGACGGAGGAGGCCAAGAGCCCCCTGTACGTGCGCGGCGGCGCGGCCTTCGACCCCAACCAGATCGACCACTTCGAGGTGATGACCTTCGACGGCCAGAAGGTCGTCCAGGTCAAGGCCTAGAGGTCCGGGTCAAGGCCTGGAGGTCGAGGCCTGGAGGTCGAGGTCCAGGCCTGGAGGTCGAGTCGAGGCGCGGGAGCCGGGGGAGAGGCCGAGACGCAGGGCCGGTGCGGCGCATTCCGCCGCGCCGGCCTCGGCACGAGCCGGGTCGGCTTCCGCCGGTGGGTCCCCTTCGCGTACGGTTGACGGCTGCCCAGCACGTCAGAAGGGGGCCCGGTGGCCGCTCAGGCTCAACAGGATTCCGCGGTCGAATCGGTTCACGACGCGGCGACCGGCACGGTGCGCGACACGACGCGCGACGCCGAGGCCGACTCCGTGCGCGACCGAGAGATCAGCGGGGAACAGGAACACCTGGACCGGGTGTACCGGCGGCTCGAGGAGAAGATCCACGAGGCCGAGTTCCTCATGCACGACGCGGCCCGGCGCGGCCAGGTCGGCACGCCCGGCGCGCTGGCCGAGCGCGACGCCCAGGTCTTCCGGGCCGGCGTCCACCTCAACCGGCTGAACAACGAGTTCGAGGACTTCCTCTTCGGCCGCATCGACCTGCTGCTCGGCAAGGACGGCAAGAAGGGGCCCGACGGCGCGTACACCGCCGTCGAGCCGGCCGAGGGCGCGGTGCGCCCCGACGGCACCGCCGACATCGCCGAGACGCTGCACATCGGCCGGATCGGGGTGCTCGACGAGGAGTACGCCCCGCTGGTCATCGACTGGCGCGCGCCGGCCGCCGCGCCGTTCTACCGCTCCACCCCGGTCGATCCCGGCCGGGTGGTGCGCCGCCGGGTCATCCGCTCCAAGGGGCGGCGCGTCCTCGGCGTCGAGGACGATCTGATGCGGCCCGAGCTGACCGCCCACCTGGACGGGCGGGAGCTGGCCGTCGTCGGCGACGGCGCGCTGATGGCCGCGCTCGGCCGGGCCCGCAGCCACTCCATGCGCGACATCGTCGCCTCCATCCAGGCCGAGCAGGACCTCGTCATCCGCGCCCCCGCCTCCTCGGTGACGTACGTCGAGGGCGGTCCGGGCACCGGCAAGACGGCGGTGGCGCTGCACCGGGCCGCCTATCTGCTCTACCAGGACCGGCGGCGGTACGCGGGCGGCATCCTGATCGTCTCGCCGACGCCGCTGCTGGTGTCGTACACCGAGGGTGTGCTGCCCTCGCTCGGAGAGGAGGGCCAGGTCGCCATCCGGGCGATCGGCTCGCTGGTCGACGGCGCCGAGGCCACCCTGTACGACGCTCCGTCCGTGGCGCGGGCCAAGGGGTCCTCGCGGATGCTGAAGGTGCTGCGCAAGGCGGCACGGGGCGCGCTGGAGCTGGGCGCGGGGGCGGTCACCGGCTCGGGGACGGGTTCCGGTACGGGTTCCGGGGCGGGTAGAGGTACGGGTCCGGGTTCCGGGGCGGGCGTCGCCGGGCAGCTCGCCTTCGGCGACGACGCCGACGGCGACGGCGACGTACCGCCGCAGGCGCCCGCCGGGCCGCCGACCCGGCTGCGGGTGGTCGCCTTCGGGCGGCGGCTGGAGCTGGAGGCGCCCGAGCTGGACCACGTCCGGCGCACCGCCCTCGGCGGCACCGCGCCGGTGAACCTGCTGCGCCCGCGCGCCCGCAAGCTGCTGCTGGACGCGCTGTGGGAGAAGTCCGGCGCGGCCGGGCGGCACAGCGACCCCGAACTGGCCGCCGAGCTGCGTTCCTCCTTCGACGAGGACGTGATGAGCGAGGACTCCTTCCTCGCGTTCCTCGACGCCTGGTGGCCCGAGCTGACCCCGCGGGGCGTGCTGGCGGCCATGGCCGACGAGCGGCGGCTCGGCCGGTGGGCGCGCCGCGTCCTCAACCCGGGCGAGGTGCGCAAGGTGGCCCGCTCGCTGAGGCGGGACGGCTACTCGGTGCACGACATCGCGATCCTGGACGAGCTCCAGGCGATCCTGGGCGCCCCGGCCCGGCCGCGCAAGAAGCGCGAGCTGGACCCGCTGGACCAGCTCACCGGCCTGGAGGAGCTGATGCCGGTGCGCGAGGAGTCGCAGCGCGAGCGGGCCGAGCGGCTGGCGCAGGAGCGCGTGGAGTACGCGCACGTCATCGTGGACGAGGCGCAGGACCTCACGCCGCTGCAGTGGCGGATGGTCGGCCGCCGGGGCCGGCACGCCACGTGGACGGTGGTGGGCGATCCCGCGCAGTCCTCCTGGTCCGACCCGGACGAGGCGGCCGAGGCCCGCGACGAGGCGCTGGGCACCCGGCTGCCGGGCTCCGCGCACGCGGGCGCGGCGAGCCGTTCGTCCCGCGCCCGGCGTTTCGAGCTGACGGTGAACTACCGCAACCCGGCCGAGATCGCCGATCTGGCCGCGAAGGTGCTGGCCCTGGCCATGCCGGGCGCCAAGGCGCCCTCGGCGGTGCGTTCCACGGGGCTGAAGCCGCGGTTCGCGGTGGTCGCGGGCTCGCTGGGCGCCACCGTGCGCGCGGAGGCCGAGGCGCTGCTGGAGCGGGTGGAGGGCACGGTCGGCGTGGTCGTCGCCATGAACCGGCGCGAGGAGGCCCGGCGCTGGCTGGCCGGGCTCGGCGAGCGGGTGGTGGCGCTGGGCAGCCTGGAGGCCAAGGGCCTGGAGTACGACGCGACGCTGGTCGTCTCGCCGGCGGAGATCGCCGACGAGTCCCCGGCCGGTCTGCGCGTCCTCTACGTCGCCCTGACCCGCGCCACCCAGCAGCTGACGGTGGTGGCGGGCGAGCGCGACGAGCCGGACGCGAGCGGGGTGCCGGACCTGCTGCGGGACTGAGTGCGCGGGGGCGCCCGCACGGCGCCGCGGGTCGGCTCCCGTACGGCTTTCCGCGGCGGAATCCTGTGAACCTCGCCGCGGGGAATGGTCTTCCCCGATCCGTTTGTTAGCCTGGACGTGACACCGGCTCGATCCAAGCCCCCGGGCCCAACCTTCGTCGCTACGAGCGACCACTTGCCGCGAGGCGAGCATGGCGGGTCGGTGTCATAAGCCTCGAAGAGGCCCACGTCGCATCCGATGTGACGTGGGCCTCTTTTCTTGCTTCCGCACCTACCGCCGTCCGGTCAACTCTCGTATGGTGGAATCCACTTTCCGAAAACGGCACCCCTCGGTGAACGCAAAGACCGCAACCCGGGGCGACTACCACGTACTCAGCGGTAGGTGCGACGATCGGACGGCACAACTCGCGACACGGTGAAAGCAGAGGAAGTCGGCCATGGCAACGGCGCCCAGCGTCTCCTACTCGATGACCATCCGGCTGGAGGTGCCCGCGAGCGGAACCGCCGTCTCGCAGCTCACCACCGCCGTGGAGTCCTCCGGAGGCTCGGTGACCGGCCTCGACGTCACCGCGTCCGGCCACGAGAAGCTCCGTATCGACGTCACCATCGCGGCCACCTCCACCGCGCACGCCGACGAGATCGTCAGCAAGCTGCGCGGCATCGAGGGCGTCACGCTCGGCAAGGTCTCCGACCGTACGTTCCTGATGCACCTCGGCGGCAAGATCGAGATGGCGTCCAAGCACCCCATCCGCAACCGCGACGACCTCTCCATGGTCTACACGCCGGGCGTGGCCCGCGTCTGCATGGCCATCGCCGAGAACCCCGAGGACGCCCGCCGCCTCACCATCAAGCGCAACTCCGTTGCGGTCGTGACGGACGGCTCCGCCGTGCTCGGCCTCGGCAACATCGGCCCCAAGGCCGCGCTGCCGGTCATGGAGGGCAAGGCGGCCCTGTTCAAGCGGTTCGCCGGCATCGACGCCTGGCCGATCTGCCTGGACACCCAGGACACCGACGCGATCGTGGAGATCGTCAAGGCGATCGCCCCCGGGTTCGCCGGCATCAACCTCGAGGACATCTCCGCGCCCCGCTGCTTCGAGATCGAGGCCCGGCTGCGCGAGGCCCTGGACATCCCCGTCTTCCACGACGACCAGCACGGCACCGCGATCGTCGTGCTCGCCGCCCTCACCAACGCCCTGCGCGTGGTCGGCAAGCCGATCGAGAACGTCCGGGTCGTGATGTCCGGCGCCGGCGCGGCCGGCACCGCCATCCTCAAGCTGCTGATCGCCGCGGGCGTGAAGAACGCCGTCGTCGCCGACATCCACGGCGTCGTGCACGCCGGCCGCGAGGACCTGGTGGACGCCGCCCCCGAGTCGGCGCTGCGCTGGATCGCCGACAACACCAACCCGGAGAACCTCACCGGCACGCTGAAGGAGGCCGTGCGCGGCGCGGACGTCTTCATCGGCGTCTCCGCCCCGAACGTCCTCGACGGCGACGACGTGGCCGCGATGGCCGACGGCGCCATCGTGTTCGCGCTCGCGAACCCCGACCCCGAGGTGGACCCGGCAATCGCCCGTCAGACGGCGGCAGTTGTGGCCACCGGCCGCTCCGACTTCCCCAACCAGATCAACAACGTGCTGGTCTTCCCGGGCGTCTTCCGCGGTCTGCTGGACGCACAGTCCCGCACCGTCAACACCGAGATGATGCTCGCCGCCGCGCAGGCCCTGGCCAGCGTGGTGACCGAGGACGAGCTGAACCCGAACTACATCATCCCGAGCGTCTTCAACGACAAGGTCGCCGGAGCCGTCGCCGGAGCGGTGCGCGACGCCGCGAAGGCGGCCGGCGCGACGGCGGGCGGCAGCTCCTCGGGCGTCTGACGCCCACGGACGGCCACCGCCCACGGACGGCAGCCCCCTGCGGACGGCCACCGCCTACGGACGGCCACCGCCTACGGACGGCCGCCCCCTGCGGACGGCCGCCGCCCACGGGCGTCTGACGCCTACGGACGGCCACCGCCGCCCAGGAACGACCGCCGACGACCGGCTGACGGCCGTCGGCGGCGGCCGACCCGCCGACGCCCCGCGGCCGGCGCGAGCCCCCCGGTGCGCCCGCGCACCCCGCGCCCGCGCCGGGCGTGATGATCGCCACGGTGCGCCCGGATCCGGCGCGTCGTGGGCGGCGCTGTCAGTGGCGCCCCCTATCGTGATCGGCCAGGCCCTGTCGCAGGCCCCTTTTCGTGTGACTCCCAAGGGTGTTCTCACGACTCCTGGGGGTGCCGGATTGGCTTTCCCGCCGCAGGTGGGGGCAGGATGCCTCCCTGGGCGCGAGGGTCTGACGAGGGACCCGGGTCCGGGGACCCACCAGGACCCTGGCAGCATCGGCTTGGCTGGCCCAACATGCGGCTCCGCCGCGTGGCACGCCTCAATGGCAAGAAGAACACGGGAGTAAGAACATGAACCGCAGTGAGCTGGTGGCCGCGCTGGCCGACCGCGCCGAGGTGACCCGCAAGGACGCCGACGCCGTGCTGGCCGCGTTCGCCGACGTCGTCGGCGACATCGTCTCCAAGGGGGACGAGAAGGTCACCATCCCTGGCTTCCTCACCTTCGAGCGCACCCACCGTGCCGCTCGCACCGCCCGCAACCCGCAGACCGGCGAGCCGATCCAGATCCCGGCCGGCTACAGCGTGAAGGTCTCCGCGGGCAGCAAGCTCAAGGAAGCCGCCAAGGGCAAGTGACTTTCGTCCGTACGCCGCACGAGGGCGTACGGGGCCCGCTAGGGCCGACCACGACGTCGATGGGGCGGCCCCCTTCCCAGGGGGCCGCCCCATCGACGTACGCGCCGCTGTGAGCCGTTCCGGGGCCTCGCCGCCGGCACGGCTCACAGCGGAGAGGACTATCCGAGCGCCTGGCCCGGCAGCTCGACCTTCGCGCCCAGCTCGACGAGCTTCTCCATGAAGTTCTCGTAGCCGCGGTTGATCAGGTCGATGCCGTGGACGCGGGAGGTGCCCTGCGCCGCGAGGGCCGCGATCAGGTACGAGAAGCCGCCGCGCAGGTCCGGGATGACCAGGTCCGCGCCCTGCAGCCGGGTCGGGCCGGAGACGACCGCCGAGTGCAGGAAGTTGCGCTGGCCGAAGCGGCAGTCGGAGCCGCCCAGGCACTCGCGGTAGAGCTGGATGTGCGCGCCCATCTGGTTCAGCGCGGAGGTGAAGCCGAGCCGGGACTCGTAGACCGTCTCGTGGATGATCGACAGGCCGGTCGCCTGGGTGAGCGCCACCACCAGCGGCTGCTGCCAGTCGGTCTGGAAGCCGGGGTGCACGTCCGTCTCCAGCGCGATCGACTTCAGCTGGCCGCCCGGGTGCCAGAAGCGGATGCCCTCGTCGTCGATCCGGAACGCGCCGCCCACCTTCCGGTAGGTGTTCAGGAACGTCATCATCGAGCGCTGCTGCGCGCCGCGCACGTAGATGTCGCCCTCGGTGGCCAGCGCCGCCGACGCCCAGGACGCGGCCTCCAGCCGGTCCGCGAGCGCGCGGTGGTTGTAGCCGCCGAGCTTGTCCACACCGGTGATGCGGATCGTGCGGTCGGTGTCCATCGCGATGATCGCGCCCATCTTCTGCAGCACGCAGATGAGGTCCTCGATCTCCGGCTCGACGGCCGCGTTGGACAACTCCGTGACGCCCTCGGCCAGTACGGCCGTCAGCAGCACCTGCTCGGTCGCGCCGACCGACGGGTAGGGCAGCCGGATCTTGGTGCCGCGCAGCCGCTGCGGGGCCTCCAGGTACTGGCCGTCCGCCCGCTTCTCGATCGTCGCGCCGAACTGCCGCAGCACGTCGAAGTGGAAGTCGATGGGCCGGCCGCCGATGTCGCAGCCGCCGAGGCCGGGGATGAAGGCGTGGCCGAGCCGGTGCAGCAGCGGGCCGCAGAAGAGGATCGGGATACGGCTGGAGCCCGCGTGGGCATCGATGTCAGCCACGTTGGCGCTCTCCACCCGGGTCGGGTCGAGCACCAGCTCGCCCGGCTCCTCGCCCGGCCGGACCGTCACGCCGTGCAGTTGCAGCAGGCCGCGCACGACACGGACGTCACGGATGTCCGGAACGTTGCGCAGTCTGCTCGGCTCGCTGCCCAGCAGAGCGGCGACCATGGCCTTCGGCACGAGGTTCTTCGCACCGCGGACACGGATCTCGCCCTCCAGCGGGGTTCCGCCATGGACAAGCAGGACATCGTCGTTGACGCTCATGTATCTCGCGTTCCGATGAGTTGGGCAGGGGCGGCCGATCACATGGGTCAGGGGCCGGAGAGACAGAGTAATCGCCGCGCACCCCCCTGAAGTAAGCCCGAGGACGGCCCGGGCACGTCATGGCTGTGTCACAACACGAACCGTGCCAGACCGGACACATGGGGTCACCGGTCCGGCCGTGCGCCGTCCCACGCTCCCACACCCCCGTGAGCTGCCCTCACTCCGCCGGACCGATTGCCTCCCCACGCCGGGGGAAGATGCGGGATCATGTCTGGCATGACCGAGGTGTCCTCGCTCACAGGACGGCTGCTCGTGGCCACACCCGCCCTGGCGGACCCGAACTTCGACCGCGCGGTGGTGCTCCTCCTCGACCACGACGAGGAGGGCTCCCTGGGCGTGGTCCTCAATCGCCCCACCCCCGTGGACGTGGGCGACATCCTGGAGGGCTGGGCGGACCTGGCGGGGGAGCCCGGCGTCGTCTTCCAGGGCGGCCCGGTGTCGCTGGACTCGGCGCTCGGCGTTGCCGTCATCCCCGGCGACGGCCCCGGCGAGCGCGCCCCGCTGGGCTGGCGCCGGGTGCACGGCGCGATCGGCCTGATCGACCTGGAGGCCCCGCCCGAGCTGCTGGCCTCCGCCCTCGGCTCGCTGCGGATCTTCGCCGGGTACGCGGGCTGGGGGCCGGGCCAGCTGGAGGACGAGCTGGCCGAGGGTGCGTGGTACGTCGTGGAGTCCGAGCCCGGCGACGTGTCCTCGCCGGCGCCCGAACGGCTCTGGCGCGAGGTGCTGCGCCGCCAGCGCAACGAGCTGGCGATGGTCGCCACGTATCCGGACGACCCGTCGCTCAACTGATACGCGCCGGTTTCAGTACCCTTTCCGTATGAGCACTCTCGAGCCCGAGCGCGGGACTGGTACGGGGACCCTCGTAGAGCCGACGCCGCAGGTGTCCCACGGCGACGGCGACCACGAGCGCTTCGCCCACTACGTCCAGAAGGACAAGATCATGGCGAGCGCCCTGGACGGGACGCCCGTCGTGGCGCTGTGCGGCAAGGTGTGGGTGCCCGGCCGTGACCCGAAGAAGTACCCGGTCTGTCCGCTCTGCAAGGAGATCTACGAGTCCATGAGCGGCGGCGGCGACGAGGGCAAGGGCGGCGACAAGTAGCCGCGACGCGGCCGCGCACGCGACACGACGCCGCCCCGGGAGTGGTCCAGACCTTTTGGTCCAGACCTCTTGTGGGCGGCGTCGGCAGTCCCTAGGCTCCCCCCGTGGCCCAGGACGAGTTCACGGACGATGTCATCCCGGCGCCGCGCGTCACCGCCGCTTTGAACGACGGCACGGCGGTGCTCGACGCGGACACCACCCTGTGGGCCGGCCCCGGCACGGCCACCGCCGAACGCTGGCTGCGCGGCACCCTCGGCGCCGCGCTCGGCCTGCCGCTCGCGCCCGCCGCCTCGGCGCAGGCCCCGAACTGCGTACGGCTGCGCGTGGACGACACGCTGGAGCCCGAGGAGTACCGGCTCTTCGCCGCCGAGGCCGGCGTCGAGATCGCGGGCGGCGGCGCGGCCGGCGTCTTCTGGGGCGCGCAGACCCTGCGCCAGCTCCTCGGCCCGGACGCCTTCCGGCGCGCCCCCGTACGCCCCGGCGCCGCCCGTACGATCCCGCCCCGGGCCATCGGCGACGCGCCCCGCTTCCGCTGGCGCGGCCTGCTGCTCGACGTGGCCCGGCACTTCCTGCCGAAGGACGGCGTGCTGCGCTACCTCGACCTGATGGCCGCGCACAAACTCAACGTCCTGCACCTGCACCTGACGGACGATCAGGGCTGGCGCGTCGAGATCAAGCGGTACCCGAAGCTGACCGAGATCGGCTCGTGGCGCGCCCGGACGAAACTCGGCCACCGGCTGTCCTCGCAGTGGGAGGAGAAGCCGCACGGCGGTCACTACACCCAGGACGACCTGCGCGAGATCGTCGCCTACGCCGCCGAGCGGCACATCTCCGTCGTCCCGGAGATCGACCTGCCCGGCCACTCCCAGGCCGCCATCGCCGCCTACCCCGAACTCGGCAACACCGACGTCGTCGACACCTCCGCCCTCACCGTCTGGGACGACTGGGGGATCAACCCCAACGTGCTCGCCCCCACCGAGGACGTCCTGCGCTTCTACGAAGGCGTGTTGGAGGAGGTCCTCGACGTCTTCCCGGCGGACGCGGGCGAGTTCGCGCCGTTCGTGCACATCGGCGGCGACGAGTGCCCCAAGGACCAGTGGCGCGCCTCGGCCACCGCGCAGGCCCGCATCCGGGAACTCGGGGTGGCCGGCGAGGACGGTCTCCAGGCCTGGTTCATCGGCCACTTCGACGCGTGGCTCGCCGCGCGCGGACGCCGGCTCATCGGCTGGGACGAGATCCTGGAGGGCGGCCTCGCCAAGGGCGCCGCCGTGTCCTCCTGGCGCGGTTACGCGGGCGGGATCGCCGCCGCGCGGGCCGGCCACGACGTGGTCATGTGCCCCGAGCAGTACGTGTACTTGGACCACCGCCAGGCCCCGGGCGAGGACGAGCCCGTGCCGATCGGCTTCGTGCGCACCCTGGAGGACGTCTACCGGTTCGAGCCGGTTCCCGCCGGGCTGGACGCAGAGGCCGCCGCGCACGTCCTCGGCGCCCAGGCCAACGTGTGGTCCGAGGTGCTGGAGAACCAGGCCCGCGTGGACTACCAGGCCTTCCCCCGCCTGGCCGCCTTCGCCGAGGTCGCCTGGAGCGCGCTGCCCGCGCCCGGGGAGCGGGACTTCGCCGGGTTCGAACGCCGGATGACCGCCCACTACCACCGCCTGGACGCCCTCGGCGTCGGCTACCGCCCGCCCGCCGGCCCCCACCCCTGGCAGCGCCGGCCCGGCATCCTCGGCCGGCCCCTGGACGGACCGCCGCCGCAGCGGTGACCGGACCGCCGCCGCCCTGCCCGGGCGCGAGGAGACGTGATGACCGGAGGGCGGTCGCCCGCTCGAACTGGCGCCCAGGATCGAACTGGCACCGGAGAAATCCCCGCAAGAGTCAGCGAAGGGCGCTGATTCGCCCGCACCGGTGATGCCGTGGCAAAACGGTCCATGTCCCCGATGAGGTGGGCGATCCGCGCGTGACGGACCCGTGTCCGCGAGCCCTGCGAAGATGTGCCAGAGTTGCCACGTCCGCCCTGTCAGGTCGTACCGTACGGCAACACAGGCGGGACCAGTGGGGCAGCGGGAAGGGGCAGCCGGTTTGACCACGCACGCACCGCGGACGGCGCAGGCCGTCACGTTGCCCACGACGCTGGACGAGGCCGTGGCGGCGCTCACCGCCATGCCCGCGGCCGTGCCCGTGGCCGGCGGCACCGACCTCATGGCCGCCGTCAACTCCGGGCAGCTCAGGCCCGCCGCGCTGGTCGGCCTCGGCCGGATCAGCGAGATCCGCGGCTGGCAGTACCAGGACGGCCACGGACTGCTCGGCGCGGGCCTCACCCACGCCCGCATGGGCCGCCCCGACTTCGCCGCGCTGATCCCGGCGCTCGCCGCCGCCGCGCGCGCCGCCGGGCCGCCGCACATCCGCAACGCCGGCACCCTCGGCGGCAACATCGCCTCGGCCGCCCCCACCGGGGACGCGCTGCCGGTGCTGGCCGCCCTGGAGGCCACCGTGGTCATCGCCGGTCCGGGCGGCGCCCGCCGGGAGATCCCGGTGTCGCACCTGCTGGCCGGCGTGGAGATGCTGCGCGCGGGCGAGCTGATCGGCTACGTGCGCGTACCGCTGCTGCACGCGCCCCAGGTCTTCCTGAAGGCGACCGGCCGCACCGGCCCCGGCCGCGCGATCGCGTCCGTGGCGCTGGTGCTGGACCCGGCGCGGCGCGGGGTGCGCTGCGCGGTGGGCGCCATAGCGCCGATGCCGCTCAGGCCGCTGGACGCCGAGCAGTGGGTGGCGCAGCTCATCGACTGGGACAACAACCGGGCGATCGTCCCCGAGGCGCTGAGCGCCTTCGGCGAGTACGTCGCCGCGGCCTGCATCCCGGACCCGGTCCCGGCCGCGGACGGCTCCGTGCAGCAGCTTCCGCCCGCCGTACTGCACCTGCGGCGCACCGTCGCCGCGCTGGCCCGACGAGCACTGGGGAGGGCGCTGTCGTGACCGACGACCAGCACGCGGAGGGCGCGCCCGACAGCGGCGGCCGCTGGAACCCGCTGCCGCAGGGCGACTACGACGACGGCGCCACCGCGTTCGTCAAGCTCCCCGAGGGCGGCATCGACGCCCTCCTGGCCGCCGACAGCCCGCTGGCCGCGCCCGGCCACGGCTATGTGCCGCCGCAGATAACGGTGGCCTCCGCCTCGCCCGAGGCCACCGACCCGGCGGCCACCGGCAGCTGGGCCGTGCCGGGCACGCCCGCCGCGGGAACCCAGTGGCCCGAGGCGAACGCGCTGCCGCAGGACGGCGACGGCGGCGAGGGCGGCGACCGCTTCACGTACCGGCCGGGCGCCACCCAGCAGTGGAACTTCCAGGAAGCGCCGGGGCAGCACGACACCCAGGCCGGTCAGCCGGCCGCCCCCGGGCACGATGTGACCGGACAGTGGTCGATCCCGGTCGCCGGGGGCGAACTCCCCGACGAGTCGGGCGAGTTCACCACCTCGTCCCTGGTCCAGCAGTGGGGCGGCACCCCGCCGGCCACCCTGCCGGGCGGCGCGCCCGCCCCGTGGGCGACCCAGCCGCCCGCGCAGCCCTGGGACCGGCCGCAGGAGCAGCACGCCGAGCACGCCGAGCATCCCGAGGGCGGTTACGAGGACCGGCCCGCGGCGGACGCGTACCGGGCGGACCCCTCGGTGGCCGACCCGCACGCGGAGGAGCCGGCGCACGCGCACGGCACGGACGCGCCCGCGGCGGACGCGCACCGGGTCCCCGGGACCGCCGGACACCCGGAGACCGCGGGCCACCCCGAGACCGCGGGCCACCCGGAATCCGCCGGACACCCGGAGCCCGCGCAGGCCGTCGGGCACGCTCCCGGCGCCTCCGCCTCCGCCTCCGCCTCCGCCGCCGACGCCGGTGCGCCGGGCGCGCACGCGGGCGCACCGGACGGACACGCGGCCGACCCCGGGCACGGGCACGACGCGCGATCCGCCGACGGGCAGGACGCCGGGGCCGCCGCCCACGGTCGCGCCGCCCGGCCCGCCGACGACCACTCCGCCGCCCCCGGCGAAGGACGCACCGCCGACCCGGCCCACGGACACGACCCCGTCCGCACCCACGAACCGGAGGGCGCGCACCGGCACGACGGCGCGCCCGCTCACCCGCACCACGCCGCCCCCGAGTCCGGCCCCGCCACCGCCCCGGCCCACGAGCGCGGCGAGGCCCCCGAAGGCCCCGTAGAGGCCCCCGCAGGGCCCGCTGAGCCGTCCGGGGACCCGGAGGGCGCCGAGGGGACCGCCCTCGGGGCCACGGCCCCCGAAGAGGCCGCCACGGCCGCCGGGACGGCCCGGGCGGCCGGACCCGCCGACGGGTCCGCGTCCCCGGAGACCGAGCCGGACGCCGAGCAGGACGCGGCCTCCGACGCCCCGGCCCATGGCGGCCCGGCCCACGACGGCCCGGCCGCTGAAGACCAGGCCCCGCAGACCGCCCAGGCCCCCCAGGACGACCCACCCCCCGCGCCCCCGCAGGACGAACACCCCCTCGCCTCCTACGTGCTGCGCGTCAACGGCGCCGACCGGCCCGTCACCGACGCCTGGATCGGCGAGTCGCTGCTGTACGTGCTGCGCGAGCGGCTCGGTCTCGCGGGCGCCAAGGACGGCTGCTCGCAGGGTGAGTGCGGCGCCTGCAACGTCCAGGTCGACGGCCGGCTCGTCGCCTCCTGCCTGGTGCCCGCCGTCACCGCGGCCGGCAGCGAGGTCCGCACGGTCGAGGGCCTGGCCGCCGACGGGCAGCCCTCCGACGTGCAGCGGGCGCTCGCCCGGTGCGGCGCCGTGCAGTGCGGCTTCTGCGTGCCCGGCATGGCGATGACCGTGCACGACCTGCTGGAGGGCAACCCGAACCCGACCGAGCTGGAGACCCGCCAGGCGCTGTGCGGCAACCTGTGCCGCTGCTCGGGCTACCGGGGCGTCCTGGACGCGGTCCGGGAGGTCGTCGCCGAGCGCGCCGCGGACACCGGCGAGGACGCGGCCGAACCGGACGGCGACGAGCCGCGTATTCCCCGTCAGGCGGGCCCGGGCGCCGGGGGCGTGCACTCCTCGGTGTTCGACCCGCAGCAGCAGCACCCGCAGCAGCACCCGCAGCACCCGCACGACTCCTACGGCCAGGACGGACCCGACTCCTACGGCCAGGACGGACCCGACTCCTACGGCCAGGACGGAAACGGAGGCCAGGCGTGAGCAACGAAGCCGTCGCCGCTGCCGCCACGGAGAGCGCCCCCGCGCCCGAGCCGCTGCCGCACGGCATCGGCTCCTCGCTGCCGGCCGCCGACGCCCGCGCCAAGACCGAGGGCACCTTCCCGTACGCGGCCGACCTGTGGGCCGAGGGACTGCTGTGGGCGGCGGTGCTGCGCTCCCCGCACCCGTACGCGCGCATCGTGTCCATCGACACCAGCCACGCGCGCGAGATGCCCGGCGTGCGCGCCGTCGTCACCCACGAGGACGTGCCCGGCAGCCCGCTGCACGGCCGGGGCCGCGCCGACCGCCCGGTGTTCGCCTCCGAGGTGGTGCGCCACCACGGCGAGCCCATCGCGGCCGTCGCCGCCGACCACCCGGACACCGCGCGGATGGCCGCCGCCGCCGTCACCGTCGAGTACGAGGTGCTCGAACCGGTCACCGATCCCGAACAGGCCTTCGAGGCCGAGCCGCTGCACCCGGACGGCAACCTGATCCGGCACATCCCGCTCCGGCACGGCGACCCGGAGGCGGTCGGCGAGGTCGTCGTGGAGGGCCTGTACCGCATCGGCCGCCAGGACCCGGCCCCGATCGGCGCCGAGGCCGGTCTCGCGGTGCCCCGCCCCGACGGCGGCGTCGAGCTGTACGTCGCCTCCACCGACCCGCACGCCGACCGCGACGCCCTCGCCGCCTGCTACGGCCTGGCGCCCGAGCACGTGAAGATCGTCGTCACCGGCGTGCCCGGCGCCACCGCCGACCGCGAGGACCAGGGCTTCCAGCTGCCGCTCGGCCTGCTGGCGCTGCGCACCGGCTGCCCGGTGAAGCTGACGGCGACCCGCGAGGAGTCCTTCCTCGGGCACGCGCACCGGCACCCGACCCTGCTGCGCTACCGCCACCACGCCGACGCCGAGGGACGGCTGGTGAAGGTCGAGGCGCAGATCCTGCTGGACGCGGGCGCCTACGCCGACACCTCCGCCGAGGCGCTGGCCGCCGCCGTCTCCTTCGCCTGCGGCCCGTACGTCGTCCCGAACGCCTTCATCGAGGGCTGGGCGGTGCGGACCAACAACCCGCCGTCGGGCCATGTGCGCGGCGAGGGGGCCATGCAGGTGTGCGCCGCGTACGAGGCGCAGATGGACAAGCTGGCCAAGAAGCTCGGCGCGGACCCGGCCGAACTGCGGCTGCGCAACGTGCTGGCGACCGGCGACGTCCTGCCGACCGGGCAGACGGTCACCTGCCCCGCCCCGGTCGCCGAACTCCTCCAGGCCGTGCAGGAGCACCCGCTGCCGCCGCTGCCCAAGGACACCCCCGAGGACGAGTGGCTGCTGCCCGGCGGCCCCGAGGGCGCGGGCGAACCGGGCGCGGTGCGCCGGGGCGTGGGCTACGGCCTCGGCATGGTGCACATGCTCGGCGCGGAGGGCGCCGACGAGGTCTCCACGGCCACCGTGAAGGTGCACGACGGCGTGGCGACCGTGCTGTGCGCGGCCGTCGAGACCGGCCAGGGCTTCACCACGCTGGCCCGGCAGATCGTGCAGGAGACGCTCGGCATCGACGAGGTGCATGTGGCCCCGGTCGACACCGACCAGCCCCCGGCGGGCGCGGGCTGTCGCGGCCGGCACACCTGGGTGTCGGGCGGCGCGGTGGAGCGGGCGGCGAAGATGGTCCGCACCCAGCTCCTCCAGCCGCTCGCGCACAAGTTCGGCATGTCCACCGAGCTGCTCCAGATCACCGACGGCAAGATCACCTCCTACGACGGCGTGCTGTCGACCACGGTCACCGAGGCGATGGACGGCAAGGAGCTGTGGGCGACGGCGCAGTGCCGCCCGCACCCCACCGAACCGCTGGACGAGGCCGGCCAGGGCGACGCGTTCGTGGGCCTCGCCTTCTGCGCGATCCGCGCGGTGGTGGACGTGGACATCGAGATCGGCTCGGTACGGGTGGTGGAGCTGGCCGTCGCGCAGGACGTCGGCCGGGTGCTGAACCCCGCGCAGCTGGCCTCCCGGATCGAGGGCGGGGTCGCCCAGGGCGTGGGCATCGCCCTCACCGAGAACCTGCGCACCCCGCGCGGTCTGGTCCGTCACCCCGACCTCACGGGCTACGCTCTGCCCACCGCGCTGGACACCCCCGACATCAAGATCGTGAAGCTGGTGGAGGAGCGGGACGTGGTGGCGCCGTTCGGCGCGAAGGCGGTCAGCGCGGTGCCGGTGGTGACCTCGCCGGCGGCGATCGCCTCGGCGGTGCGCGCCGCCACCGGACGCCCCGTCAACCGCCTCCCGATCCGCCCGCAGGCCGCGGTGGTCACCGGCGCGTGACGGGCTGTTCTCCGGGCGTTCGCGCAGGCGGGGGGCGTTGTCAGTGGTGCGGCGTAGTGTGCGGGGCAGTGGGGACGAGGGGCGGCCGCGGCCGGCCGCCGCGGCGTCCCCCGCCCGGGAGCGGGGTGGGCCCGGGCCGGCGAACCGATCCGCACGGGGGAGCGATGACCATGACGACCTGCACCGCGACGAGGCCGACGGCCCCGCCGCCTGCCGCCCTCGCCCCGCCCGCCGCGTACGGCCCCTGCGTCTCGTACGCGTACGACCCGATCGCCGCGGGCCTGGACGACCTCCTCGCCCTCGGCCCGCACGCCCCCGGGACGGACGGGGACCGGCTCTTCCTGGCACCGCCCCTGCGGACGCTGCTGCGCTTCACGGCGCTCGCCGAGGAACTGGCCTCCCTGCGCGCCCGGTTGGCGTCCCACGCGGCCGGCGACGGCCCGCGGGCGGCAGCTGAGGCGACCCGCCGCCTCCTGGCGGCCCTGGCGGAGGCGGCCGATGGCGAGAGCGCGCCGTACCGCAAGGCGGCGGCCCTGCTCCGCCCCCTGTCCCTGACCGCCCCCGCCCCGCACCCGGACTTGGTGCTGAGCCTCCCGCACCGCTTGCTGGCGCAGGAGTTCGGCGCAGCCGCGGTGGTCCGCTTCGAGGAGATCGACTTCCCGCCCGCCCTCACCCACGAGCCGACCCGTCGCTTCCTGCGCGAGACGGGCCTGCCGGAGCCCGAGCGCGTCTTCCGCCCGGCCGACCCGGGCGACGCCCCGCTCCCGACGCTCACCGAGCCCCCGCAGCCCTGCGAACTCCCGCCCGCCGCAGACTGGTTGATCCGCCTCGGCGACCTGACCGGGGACGCGGAGGCGGTGCTGGACGGCGCCACGGGCGAGGTGTGGCTCCGGACGGCCCAGGGACCAGCCCTCCACCCCCTGGCGAAGGACGTCTCGACCCTCACCTGCGCCCTCTGGCTGCTGCACGGCGAAGACCGGGACACCGCCCCGACGACGGACGCGTACGACCGCCTGGCCCTCCTGCTGCACCACACGCTGACCGCGATATCCGCCCCGCCCACGCCGCCGGCCGCCACCTGGCACTTCTGGACGAGCCTGCTGTCCGGGGAAGCGCCGGCCACGCCCTGACGCGGCCGCACACCACGATGCGCGCCGCACACCACGATGCGGGCCGCACACGACGATGCGGGCCGCACACGACGATGCGGGCGGCACGCCGTGAAGCGCACCGCCCGCATCGCTCTCGAGGCCGTGGCGGGAATTGAACCCGCGTACCTCGCTTTGCAGGTTTGTCGGTGCTGGTCACGGTGTCGTTCAGGCAGGTTCGCGGGCGTTCAACTCCGGACCGACGTGGGAGCGGGGACGGCGAGGTGAACGTCTCCGGACGGTCGCGTACGGCTAGGAACGAGACGGAAACTGAGACGGGGCCAGGCCGCTCCAGGTCCGCCCCGGCGACACCGTGCACAGTCCTTGTACGTGCTCGCTTCTGGCATCCTCTGCGGACGGTGTGCACATGCCCGCCTTGCTGTCACGTCTCGCCGCCGCAGCGTGGCCGGCATCTTCGCAGCCCACCTCAGATTCCGCTCAGAACGGGTGGATCCATTGAGTCCGCTGGGCATCATGCTGCGCATGAAGTCCAAGGCGAGACAGACCATACTCGCCGTCGTCCTTGCCCTCGGGGTTGTCGGGTTCGCGCTTCTTTTGTGGCGTGGCCCGTGGTGGATCGACGGTTCCCACCTCCGCAAGAAGGATCTCCAGCCCGCTGACGGTGTCGTAATCACCGGATTCCGCACCATGCTCGTAGCGGTTGGCGCAGGAGTCATCGCGGGACTTGGCCTCTACTACACGCATAAGAATCATCAACACACGGAAAAACTTTTCACGCACACAAGAGAGAAGGACCGGGAGCAGGCCGAAATTACCCGTGAAGGCCAAGTAACCGAGCGCTACGTCGAAGCCATCAAACTACTGTCTTCCGACAATCTCACACAACGGCTGGGTGGAATCTACTCACTCGAACGCATCATGCATGATTCCGAGAGAGACCACGCTCTCGTAATTGAGGTACTGGCAGCTTTCATTCGAGACCTCTCATTCCAAGATCTCGTGAATGCGGAGGCTCAAAATGCGGCATACAGTGCTTATCGTCACGGAGCCATCAGAGATGATTTGCAGGCAGCATTGACTGTTCTAGGGCGTCGCCCTGCCCGCAAGGAGCCATTTGATATTGATTTGCGAGGCGTAAGGCTCCCCAGGGTCAACCTCACTAGGGCGAATTTGTCTGCCGCGGACCTTCGGGATGCTGATCTGTCCGGGGCCTTGCTGTATGAAGCGAACCTAGCCGGAGCAGAACTTGAGGGAGCCAATCTAAAGGGCGCCCAGATGGCTGGAGCTCAGATGCGTGAGGCTCTCCTCATCCGCGCTGATCTAACAAATGCAGACTTATCTATGGCAAGCCTTCACTCGACACAACTGTACGGAGCCGTGCTCACCAGCGCTCTACTTTCTGGGGCTGACTTGTCAGGTGCAGATTTCGCTAGAGCCGACATGAGGGGAGCGAATCTGAGCGGCGCACACATAAACGGCGCACACTTCGTAGAGGCAAATCTCGATCGAGCCTACCTGATGCATGTCAGGGATGGTTCGGATGGAATGTTCGTCGCCGCTCACCTTACATCAACCACTACATTGCCTGACCGGCTATCTAATTCGCCGATTATCGTTGAGCGAATCAGAGAATGCGAGAGCAGAGTCAGCAAATCCTCGCAATTGGGAACGCCGAAAATGGACCCATCAACCAAGGAAGTGCCGAAAAATTAACCTATTGGGTCGGCGCAGCCATGGGGCCAAATAGAGGTCGGCGGAACGGCTTTGGTCTGGAGCTGCTCGCGCCAAATTGGCTGCCTAAAGCTGTGGAGCCGACCGGCCCCAGCCCCAGAGGATTTTTCCTGTCTTCGTCTGCATGCACGCAGCGCGCCGCCGTGCGCGGCCAGCCGGGGCGCAGGCAGGAGGCAGGCCGCGCCGTGCGCGGGCCTTGATGTGGTAGGCACAGTTTCACCGCGTCCTCTTTCGGGGTGATGCACGGCTCGACTGTCATCCTGCCTCTGAGGGTGCCACCGTGATGACACCGCAAGATAGGACCGTATTGAGGCCGCGCCTGCGGCGCTATCAGGCGGGGGAATGATTGAGCGCTTCGGCTACCGCGGTCATCGCGGAGATAACGACGTCCGCGCCGGCATCGCTCAGGGAACGATCTTTGCCCGGCTTATTGGCGAAGCCGATGGAGTGGCCGCCGGTGGCCTTGCTGGCTTCCACGTCCGTCACGGAGTCACCGATGAGGGTGCAGTCATGGGGATGCACAGCCAGTTGGGCAGCGGCCTTCAGCAACGAGTGAGGGTCCGGCTTCATCGCGTCTGGCCAGTACGGAGCACGACCGACAACCGTATCCACGAGGTGACGTAGATCGTGCAGCATAAGGAAGGCCCGCACGCAAGCCGTCGAGTTATTGCTGACGATGGCTACCTTCCGCCCGGACAACTGAGCAGCCTTCAGAGCAGCTACCGCATCTGGGATAGGCGGCCCTGCTAGTTTGACGGCCGTCACCTCCGCTTTGGTCAGCTCTTCTTCAATTTCCCGGAGGGCGGGTTCTCCCCCCTGGGGAGCAAGACGCAGGATCTCCATCGGGTCATCGACGCCGGATGCCTTGGCGCCAAGCGCTGCGTCGTGTCGAACCAAGGTCTCCGCGAGGTGGCGGGCGACTTCGGCGGCCGGGCGTCCCGCGAACACATCGCAGACAGGCCCATCGAAGTCAAAGAAGACTGCCCTGGTGGCTCGGATGACGTCGAGGAGCTGACTACTTCCCATTAGGGTCGAAATCCCTTCCGATGGTGTCCCAAACACTGTCGAACCACATGCGCGCCTGGTTGACCTGTTGGGCTCCGCTGGACGAATCACCCTCGTTGAGCGAGTAGTGGAAGAGCGTGGCGTCTGCCCCCACCAAGTCGTAGATCTCTATGGCTTCGCCTTGGACTACAACCTTGTTCGGCCGGATCGGGTAGTACCCGAAGAAGGCGTCCTCTTGGTTGATCACGTAAAGCTTGAAGAACTGCGTGCCGCTGTGGGTACGCACGCTCACCCTAGCGTCAGCGACGAGCCCTAGGACGCTCAGTTCGTGCATCGTGTTGGAGATGCTCCGAGTGAAGCTGACCATCATGTCGTGCATGCGGGCTCGCAGGCGCGGGTCGTCGGCTCCGTCCTCGCGCCGGACGGGTGCAGCCTGAGGCACTGACATATCCGGCACCAAGATGCGGATGTTGATGCTCGTCGGGGTCAGGCGTCCAACGCGGATCTTGTCGACGGGTTCCTGAAGTGCTCCGTGCAGTGTCTCGCTGGAGAATCCGGCGAAGTCGATCGACACGTTCGGGCTTGCGAACGCCTGCTCCACATAGGGACGTAGACCCGCCGGCCGTTCGGTGCGGTTGCGTACGTACACGCCGCTGCCCTTGCGGGACACGACAAGCCCCTCGTCCTCCAGTTCGCGGAGAGCCCGTTGGATTGTGGCGCGAGCGAAGCCGTAGATCTCCGTCAGCTCCTTTTGCGACGGGATCTTGTCACCAGGCCCTAGCTTCCGCATCCGAATGGCGGCGCTGAGAGAGCTCGCCACCTGCTCGTACGGCGGCCGGTCATCGTCCGGATCAAGGGGTTCGGGCGTGAAGGTCATGCCCCGATGCTACGACCCTCCCCCTCGATTGGGACAGCCAAGATAGTCAGGTGTTGACGTGGCTAGCCAGGATGGCTACGTTGGTCTCATCCCGACCGGGCTAGCCAAGTTGGTCATCCTGGTTGGGGCTGCCACCGACGTTCGCGCCGTGGCGGCGCTAGCCGGTCGGGAGTGCCCGGCAGTGGGCGGCGGTAGTTGCTCGCTTCGTGCCCTGAGCTGGTCGTTCTTTGAGAACTGCATAGGTGGGCCCCGTCTCCCCGAGTCGAAAAGACGGCCCGCGCGGCACGGATCCGCGCCCCCTTGTTCCTGCGATCTGCGGGAGGTCGGTGTGCATCGACGACTACTGAGGCGCTGCCGGTACGGACCGGCCGGCGGCGCCCGTGCAGTGATCCCGGTCCGTTCCTGGTTTCGCAGCGCTGACGCTGCGGCCGGCTGCCTCTCCCGCCCGTCCGGACCGCGCACTGCGCGAGGCCGTACGGGCGAGGGCGCGGGGAGCCGGGGCCGGTCCACCGGCCGCTCTCCAGCACCTACGACCACGTCAGGAGCCCTGCATGTTCGGCAAGAAGGCGCAGCAGACGACCGACCTGACCAGCCCGGAGAACGTGAAGAAGGGCCAGGAGGTCTACGACCGGATCACCTCCGGCAAGTGCAAGGACGCGGCGGCCGAGCTGAACGCCGCCTACGGCCGCACGGCGAAGCGCGGCTGACCTCACCCACTCACCCATGAACGGCGAGCGGTCCCCGGGGCGCAACCCGGGGACCGCGTTCGGGCCGTTGCCACCTGCTAGGGAGAACCACGACCCATGAACGACATCGTCACTGTTCAGGACGCTGTTACGGCGTTCGCGGACTGGATCGAGCCGACGGCCGCCGAGCTGGACGCGGTCGAGGCGGAGATGCCCGTGATCCTCGCGGACATCGAACTGCTCGACGCGCACATCGCCACCCTGGACCGCACGCCGACCGAGCTGGACGCCCGCCGCATCCGCCGCGCCCGCCGCCGGGCGCTGGCCGCCCGCGTCGCGCTCCTCAACCACACCGCCGGCGCGAGCCTGCCGGGTGGTGCCGCATGAGCGCCACCGCCGGACGGGACCTGATGGCCGCGCACGCCGAGGTGAAGGCGGAGATCGCGCGGACGGACAGCAAGACCGCGCTGCTGCTGGCGTTCGTTGGCGCGGTGCTCGCCGGGACCTGGTCGCTCGCCCGCGACCTGCCGCTGACCGTCCCGGCCGCCGTCGTCGGCGGGCTCGGTATGGCCGTGCTGATCGGCGCGGCCGGGCTGTTGCTGCGCTCGGTCCGCCCGAACCTGCGCGGCCGGCACGGTTTCCCGCTGTGGGCCACCCTGGCCCCCGACCAGATCAGCGATGCCGTCACCCGCGACCTGGCCGCCGACGTGGCCGGGCTGTCGCGGCTGGCGGTCGCCAAGTTCACCTGCCTGCGCCGCGCGGTCGATCTCACCATGGCCGGCGGCGCGCTGCTCATCCTCGCCGTCCTGCTCACCCTGGGGGGTGCGGCGGCATGAGGGGCCGGACGGTACTGCCGGCCGTCGCGATGACGGCCGTGTCCATGGTGTTGACCCTGGCTGTGGTCGTGATGTGGCTGGGCGGGGCGGTGCCGTGGCCGGTCGCCCTGGTCGTCGGTCTGGGGATCGACGGGGGTTGGCTGGCCACCCTCGCGTACGAACGCCGCCTCGCCGCGCAGGGCGACCACAGCCACGCCGTGATCGCGGTCGGCTGGTGCTTCGGCCTGCTCGCCGCCGGCGTCCTGGTCGCCCACGCCCTCACCACCGACGGCTCCGCCGCCGCGTGGCTCGCGGTCGCCTGGCTGCCCATCGCCGCGAAAGCCTTGTGGCTGGTGCACGGGCTGTGGGAGCGGACCGCGCTCACCGACACCGCCCTGAACGCGATCCGCGGCATCCAGCAGGAAGCCCGCGACGAGGCGGCCGTGGCCCGCGCCCGACTGAGGGCGGAAGCGGCCACCGAGGAGACCCGGTTGACGGCCGTCACGGCGGCCGGCGCGCGTGTCGCACGCGTCCAGGCGAAGACCGCCGAGACACTGTCGAAGGCGTGGACGACGCTGGAGACGGCGCGGGCGGGCGAGGACACGAGCAGGGCGCTGACCTGCGTGACGACCCCCGTCACACCTGGCGTCACGGCCCGCTGGGAACTGCCCGTGTGGGGTCCCACCGAGCCCGTTCCAGCGCTGGAGTCGGCACCCGCACTCACCGATGACGCGCTGGACACGCTGGTCGATCAGATCCGGCACAGCCAGACTCCCCCGCTGTCCTACCGCGAGATGGCCACCCGGTTCCGGGCCGCCGGCCACTCCGCGTCCGAGGTCCGGCTGCGGGCCGCGTGGAAGCGGGTGGTCGCGTGAGCCCGCTCAATCTCCTGGCCGTGTCGGCGGTCCTGGCTGCGGGCTGGGCAGTCCACACCGTGTGGATGGTGCGGCGTCTGCGTACCGCTCGCCGTGACCCGTTGACCGGGTTATGGACGCGGGACGCCTTCACCCGCCGCGCCCGTCGCCTGCTGCGCGACCGGCGGGCGGTCGTCGTCCTGGCCGATGTGGACCGCTTCAAGCAGGTCAACGACACCCACGGCCACGCCGTCGGTGACGCCCTGCTCGCCGCGACGGCCGCGCGGCTGGCCCATGGGGTCGGCCGGGGCGGGGTGGCGGGCCGGTTGGGCGGGGACGAGTTCGCCGCCGTGTTCATCGACCGCGACCACGCCGCCGGCCAGCGCCTCGAAACCCTCGCCCGCGTCCTGGCTCGCCCCGCCGATACCGCGCCCGAGGTGCACACGTCGGTGTCGCTGGGCTGGGTCCGCCGCGCCGACCACCCGAGCGAGGATCTGTCCGGGCTGCTGCGGCGCGCGGACGAGGCCATGTACGCGGCGAAACGCTCGTCTTCCCGTATCCGCCGCGCCCGCCTGGGCCGGATGCTCGCCTCCGTCGCCGGACGGCGGCCCGGACGCCGGGGCGCCGCATGAGCACCTTGCCTGTCTACCGCTGGCGCCTGGCCCCGGACGGGTACGCCACCCGCCGCCAGCTCCGCGCCCGCGGCCTGCGCCCGGGTGGTCAGGACGTGGCGGCGCAGCTCGAACGGCCGCGCCGCCGCCGGCCGCCCCTGGTCGCCCACCTCTACCGCGTCGACCTGGCCAAGCCCGTCCGCCCCATGACGGCGGCGAAGTGGGCGGCCCTGGCCCGCGCCAACGCCGCCCGCCGCACCTGCCCCGAGTGCCGCCGGGATGCCGGATACGTCATCCCGCCCACGCTCGGCATGTGCGTTCCCTGCGACTCCCGAAGGAGTGCCTGAGCATGCGCAACGCCGATATCCGCCGTCTGGAGCGCGAGATCCAGTCCGTGACGAAGAAGTTGGAAGCGGTCCGCCGGGGTGAGTGGTGGCCGCTGAACGGCAGTGAGCGGCGGGCGATGGCCCGCGCCCTGGCCGGCGGCGCCTACCGGGCCGGCCGTGGCCGCAGCACCGACCGCGCCGAACAGCGCATCGACACGCTCGGGTCGGCCGCCGAGACGCGGCTGACCGCTGAGCTGTCCGCGCTGCACGCCGAGCGGCAGCGGCTCATCACCGAGGCCGCCCGTGCCAAGGCGGCCAAGAAGTCGTCCGGTTGGTTCTGATCCGTTCGCCCCGGTGCCGGGGTGGCCGCCTCTTTCCACGGACACGGCCACCCCGGCTCACCCCTCACTCCCGCCCCCTGCCGGGGGCAGTCAGGAGAGCTTCCAGCATGTCTGAGAACGTCGTTCACCTCCACAAGCACACCGACCCGCCGGCCCCGGACGCGGCGCCCACGGTGCTGACGGTCGTCCCCGACACCCCGCCCGCGCGGCCCGTGCCGCTGTGGGTGCGCTCCGGCCGCGCGGTGAAGACGGCCGTCACGCATGAGACAACCCGGGCGACGGTGCGGGCGGCTGCCCGGCACAGCCTCTACACCCTCAACGGCGGGCGGATCGTGGCCCGTCGCGCCTGGGACGGCCGCACCGGCGCCCGCTACGAGCGGATGATCCGTGCCGCCGAAGCCGCGGGGAACCTGGAAGCGGCCGAGGAGTGGGAGGAGCGCCTGACGCGGTTCCGCGCCGCCCGCCACCACCGCCGCATGGACCTGCTCCACTCCCCGGTGGAGGCCGCCAAGGGGGTGGCCGTCGGTGCGGGCATGAGCATCGGCGTCCTGGTCGCCCTCGGTGTCGTCATGGCCCTGAACACGCACCACGTCGGCGACGTGATCACGCCCCTGTCCGCGACGATCGACTTCATCGCCCTGCTCATCCGAATCGTGCACATCGTGTGGGGTCCCGCGCTTACGATCGGCCCGTTCCTGGGTCTGCTGGCCCTGTGGTCGGTCGGCCGTAAACAGCAGGCCGCACCCGCCTGGGCACTCCCGGCCAACGAGCGGTCCGGGGAGGGTGAGCCGATCACGCCGTCGATCGTGGTCAAGGCCCTGCGCGACCTCGGGGTACCCGCGCTGCGCAACGCGATCAAGGAGATGGGCGACGCCGGCGCGTCCATGCTCGGACCGATCCGGATTGCCGGATGCGGTGTCGAAGTCGACGTGACCCTGCCGTCCGGGGTGTCCACGATCGAGGTGCAGAACCGGCGCCGCAAGCTCGCGGAGAACCTGACCCGGCACGAACACGAAGTGTTCATCACCATCCCGACCGCCGCCCGCACGGTGCGGCTGTGGATCGCCGACTCCGGGGCGCTCGATGAGCCGATCGGCCCGTCTCCGCTGGTCACGGATGACACCCTGACCGCCGACTACGCCAAGGGAAAGGCCCCGTGGGGCCAGGACCTGCGCGGCGAGGCGGCGGCGCTGAGCCTGTATCAGCGGCACCTGCTCATCACCGGGTTGTCCAACCAGGGCAAGACGGCCGCGCTGCGTGCGCTCGCTCTGTGGCTGGCCCTGGACCGCACGGTCGAGTTCCGGATTGCCGACCTGAAAGGCGCGGGCGACTGGGCCATGTTCGACGGGCTCGCCACGGTGCTGATCCAGGGGCCGACCGATGACCACGTGATCGAGGCGACCGAGATGGTCGAGGGCGGTGTGGAGGAGATGGAGCGCCGCCTGACCGCGCCGGCCGGGACCGACTTCCCGCCGCTGATCCTGCTGGTGGATGAGGCGCAGGTGGCGTTCATGTGCCCGGTCAAGGACGCGGACAAGCGCCCGTACGGCGGGAGCAAGGCCACGTCCCGGTACTTCATGGCCGCGCGGAAGATCCACAACCAGGGGCGGGCCGTGAACGTGCTGCTGTGGCAGGGCACGCAGGACCCCACCGACCAGAACCTTCCCAAGCTGGTCCGCGAGGGCGCCCACACCCGCGCCTCCCTCGCCCTGGGCACGGAGTCGCAGGCGCGCATGGCGCTGGGGGACAAGGCCGTCGACGGCGGCGCCGCCCCGAACCTGCTGCGCCCGGGGCTGGACAAGGGCACGGTCGTCGTCGCCTCCGACGGCATCGCCATCCCGGCCGGCCAGTCGTCCATCACGGTGCGCACGCACTACATCGACACCGACACCGCGGCCGAGGTGGCCGAGCGGGCGAAGCGGATGCGTGACGGCGTCACGACCCTGCACGTGATCGAGCGGGGCGAGGAACACGACCCGCTCGCCGACATCCTCGCCGTCCTCGGTGACGCGCCGCGCGTGCTCACCGCCGACGTCCTCAAGCGGCTCACCACGCTGAACCAGGACGCCTACGGCGGCTGGACACCCGGCGACCTCAAGCGGGTGCTGGAGGACGTGGGGGCGGAGCCGTACAAGTCCGACGGGCGCATGGTCGTCGGCCGCGACCGCGTCGCCCGTGCCCTCGCCAACCGCGACACCGACGGTTCCGCTTCCGCCGCCGAGTAGAGGGAACCGCACCCGGTCCGGGTCAGGGAGGCAGGGAGAACTCCCTTACCGCCTCCCTGACCCGCATCCCTGGCCCTGACCAGCGTAAATGATCGTCCAGGGAGTCAGGGAAGCGCCCTGGCCGGCACCCCCGAAACCCCCTTCACAGCCACCCTGGCAGGGGGTGGCCCCGCCTCCCTGACCAAGCACCGGAAGGGATTCCGCATGCACCCCGAGAACACCGGCCACGCGCCCGCCGTGCGGGCCGTGGAAGTCCACCGGCCCACCCCGCTCACGCCTACCGCCCCGGCCGCGCCGCTCACCCCCGTACAGCCGGGCACCGTGCCGGCGGTGGCGAGCATCGTCCTGCCGGATGGGCGGGTCGTCACCGGCTACGCCGTCCACCCCGCACAGCCCGAACTGGTCGCAGCCAAGCCGGCCGTCTCCCGCACAGCCGTGAACATCGCCCTCGGCGGCATCGGGTTCGGCGCGGTGTGCGGCGGGCTGTTCCTGCTGACCGCGTTCATCGCCGCCCTGACCGCGTTCATCACCCAGCTCATCATCCTGGCCGCCGTCATCTTCGGCGGCTGGATCGCCGTCCAGGTCTTCAGCGCGAGCGGCCACAAGGGCGGCACCACGGTCAACATCCGCAAGGCCGTGATCAAGCGCAACCACTTCCACGGCTAGACGCCAACGGCGGCCCCACCTCTCGCCAAAGAACCGGGGTCGCCGTTGCCCACCTGCCCACAACAGACCAGTGGAGGTCTCCAGCATGACCCAACCCACCCCCATCCAGCGAGTGCCCGAACCCCTGCGGACCGCGCTGACCCTCGCCGCCAACGGCGTGCCCGTCCTGCCACTGCGCGCAGGGAAGGCACCGTTCGGCAACTGCCACCGCTGTGCGGGCAACGCATGCGGCGGCCGGCCGAACATGAAGACCGCCGGGCCGTGCCGGTGCCCCGGCGTCTGCCACGCCTGGGCCGCCGCGACCACCGACCCAGATGTCCTTACCTCCCCGGCGTGGTCGGCCGCGTGGCGGCGAGCCGTCACGGTCGCCTACCACCCCGGCGCCGCCGGTTTGACCGTAGTCGACCTGGACGACGCGGCGGCCGTCGACTGGGCACGCGCCACCCTGCCCGCCACCCGGACCGTGCCGACGACGCGCGGTGAGCACTGGATCTACCGGGGCGTGATGACGTCGCACAACGGCGTGCGGCCCGGGGTCGACATCAAGTCGGTCATGGCCTATGCCCGCTACCTCGGACCCGGCACCGGTACCCTGACCGGCCTTCCCGACGCCGTCCGCGCGCTGGCCGTGAAGGAACCGCCCGCTGTCCGGCCGGCACCCGGCTCCGTCGCCGTGCCCGCACGGTCCGGGAGCGGGCAGTGTCCGCACCGCACGCCCGTCTTCCTGGAACGCGGCATCGCCATGGCCGAACAGCGCATCACGCAGGCCACCAGCGCCGTGCATGCCACGGTCTACGGGGCGTTCCTGGCGGTGCTGTCCACGCACGGCCGGTGCGGCTGCCTCGCCGACTCCCACGTCGCTCGCCTGTTCGCCGCCGCGCAGGCCAGGGGCGAGTCCCTGCGGCACTGCACCGACGCCTGGGCCAACGCCCGCGCCACGTTGGGGCTGTGACCATGGCCGACGACGAGAAGAACCCGGCCCGCGAGGTCATCACCGACTACGCGCAATCCCACTTCCGCTACTTCCGCACCGCCGACGGCACCGTGTACGCGCAGCGCAACGGCCACCCTGTGGCCCGCCCGATCCGCTCGCAGGGCACGACGGGAAGTCACCGGCAGGAACTCATGGTCGGACTCTTCCGGGACGGTGTCGGCGTGTTCAACGGCACCGCCATGAAAGAGGCCCTGGACCTGATCGAAGCACTGGCGATGACGGAGGATGTGCAGCCGGTGCACATCCGCGTCGCGCCCGGGTTCGACGGGGCGACGTGGCTGGACCTGGGCCGCAGCGACGGGCAGTCCGTCCGCATCCACCCCACCGGCTGGGACATCCGCATCCCCGACCCGCAGGAAGTCTGCTGGCGACGTACCCAGCTCACCGGGGAACTGCCCCTGCCGGTCAAGGACACGGACGGCAAGGGCATCGACCTTCTGATGCGGCTGTGCAACTTCGCCACCGCCGAGACCGAGTGCCTGGCCATCGCCTGGCTCATCGGCTGTCTCGCCCCGTCCGTGCCCGTCCCGGCCCCGTTCCTCACCGGGCCGCAGGGCGCGGGCAAGTCCACTGGCGGGCGGATGCTCGTGCGGATCATCGAGGGCATGACCGGGGACCTGCGCCGGGCACCGAAGGATGAGGAGAACCTGATCACGGCGGTGGCGGCCGGCTGGGTCACCGCCCTGGACAACCTCTCCCACCTGACCCCGGAACTGTCCGATGCGATGTGCTGCATCGTGACCGGCGCGGAGAACGTCAAGCGCGCGCTGTTCACCGACGGGGACGTCTTCCGGGTCGGCTACCGTCGGCCGCTGCTGCTGACCGGCATCGACGTCGGTGTCCTCCGGGGCGACCTCGCCGAACGGCTCCTGCCGCTGAGGCTGGAACGCCCCCGCGTCAGGCGCACCGAGACGGAACTGTGGTCCGACTTCGCCGAGGCGCTGCCGGTCATCCTCGGCTCGCTCCTGGACCTCACCGTGCAGGTCCGGGCGGCTGAGGCGGACACCCCGACCGACCTGCGGATGGCCGACTTCGCGCACCTGTGCGCGCAGCTCGACGCCGCCACCGGTCTCGGGGCGCTCGCCGCGTACCGGGCCAGTCTGGACGACCTCAACGACGACGTCATCGAGGGCGACCTGCTGGCGCAGACCACGATCAAGCACGCCGCCGGCATGGAGCCGGGGACCGAGCAGCGGATGACGTCCGCCGAATGGCTGCACGCCCTCACGGGCCTCTACACGGGCGAGGAGTGCCGCCCTCTGCCCAAAGGGTGGCCCACGACCGGCAAGGTGCTCTCTGACCGCCTCAAGCGCCTACAGCCCACCCTCGCCGCCCGGGGCGTCCTCATCGACTGGGGCCGCACCAAGTCGTCCCGCTACATCGAGATCGCGCGGCCGGCCGCCGACCCGACCGCGCACGAGCAGCAACCGGCGTTCTGACCCGGTGGCCGATCACCCGGACAAGCAAGAGGAGCACCCGGCGCCGCGTGCTCCTCTTGCTGTTCGGCGGCGGCGCCGCCCTGCGAGGGTCGCGCCGCGAAGCGGCCCGGTCTTCACTCTCTGAGCCGCCGCACCGCAACAGACACCACCCCCTCTTTTTCCGAAGTAGGAAGACGCTGCGTCACCTGCGTCACCCACACCCCGAAAACGGCCGGTGACCAGCCCGAAGACGGGTGACGCAGACGGCCGATCCCTGCGTCACCCCGCGTCACCTGCGTCACCCGATGACGGAGGCCTGCGTCACCCGATGACGGAGGCCTGCGTCACCGATGACGCAGGCCCACCGCGCTGCGTCACCACGGAGCCGCAGGTCAGGTGCCCGAATGACGCAGATGACGCAGGTGACGCAGAAATCCGCGCCTCGGACACACGCGCACCCAGCACCGGCCCTTGAGGACTGCCCACAGGAGTGCCCACATGAGCGTCACCGACCTGGACACCACCCGACTCGCCAAGGCCAACGGTCCGGCCCCCGTTCTCCTGACCGTCGAAGAGGCTGCCCGATGCCTCCGCATCGGCCGCACCACCTGCTACGCCCTCATCCGCACCGGAGAACTGGAGTCCCTGACCATCGGCGGACTCCGACGCGTCCCCGCCGACGCCCCGGCCGCCTACCTCGCCCGCCGCCGCGCCGAGCAGCGCGCCGCCTGATCACCTGCCCCGCACCGGGACGCCACCCCGCTTGGAGGTGGCGTCCCGGACTGCTTCCACATCCCACCTGAAGGAGTCCGTCTGTGGCGGAAGAGAAGAAGCGCACTCGGCAACCCAACGGCCGCAGCTCCATCTACCTGGGCAAGGACGGCAAGTGGCACGGCCGCGTGACCGTCGGCATCCGTGACGACGGTCGGCCCGACCGCCGCCACGTCGAACGCAAGACCCGAGCCGAGGTGACCGCTGCCGTTCGTGAGCTGGAGAAGCAGCGTGACGCCAAGACCGTGAAGAAGCCGGGTAAGGCCTGGACGGTCAAGGCGTGGCTGACGCACTGGATCGAGAACGTTGCGCCCCTCGCCGTCAACGACAACACGATGGTCGGATACGGCGTCGCCGTGCGGAAGCACCTGATCCCCGGGTTGGGGGCTCACCGTCTCGACAGGCTCAAGCCCGAGCACATCGAGGCGTTCTACGCCAAGATGCAGGCCAACGGCAGCAAGCCCGCGACCGCTCACCAGGTGCACCGAACCTTGCGCACCGCCCTCAATGAGGCCGTGCGCCGCGGTCATCTCGGCAAGAACCCGGTTCAGTTGGCCAAGGCCCCCAAGACGGGGGAGTACGAGGTGGAGCCCTACACCGTCCAAGAGGTACAGCGGTTGCTCAAGGCCGCTGAGCAGCACCGCAATTCTGCCCGCTGGGCCGTCGCCCTCGCCCTCGGACTGCGCCAGGGGGAAGTGCTCGGGCTGAGGTGGGAGGACGTGGACCTTGACGGTGGGTTTCTTGTGGTCCGGCGCAGCCGACACCGGCCGCAGTACGCCCACGGGTGCGTGGACCCCTGTGGGCGCAAGGCTGCCGGGTACTGCCCGCAGAGGCGTCGCACGAACCCGGAGTTGGCCACCACCAAGTCACGCGCCGGCCGCCGCGCCGTCGGGTTGCCCGAACAGCTCGTTGACCTACTTCGCGCACACCTCAAGGCGCAGGAAGAAGAGCGGGTGGTGGCCGGGAAGCGCTGGGAGGAGAACGGGTTGGTCTTCCCAGACGAACACGGCCGTAGCCCGTCCCACCGCCGGGACTGGGCCGAGTGGAAGACGCTCCTCAAAGAAGCGAATGTCCGAGACGGACGCCTTCACGATGCCCGCCACACGGCCGCGACGGTTCTGCTGATTCTGGGTGTCCCGGAACGGGCCGTCATGGGCCTCATGGGGTGGTCGACCACCGCCATGGCCGCCCGGTATCAGCACATGGTGGACGCCGTGCGGGCCGACGTGGCCCGGCAAGTCGATGGGCTGATCTGGAAGCCTGAGACGGTTCGCCCGGACGGTGACGATGGCGGCGCGGCTGGCGCGCTCGTACCGGCCAACTGAGACGGGAACTGAGACGGACGGCTGAAAGGGCGGCACTCCCTGAGGAGTGCCGCCCTCTCGTTCTGTCTGGTCAGGCCAGGTAGAGGCCGTGGCGGGAATTGAACCCGCGTACCTCGCTTTGCAGGCGAGTCCCTCGGCCACTCGGGCACACGGCCAGGTCGGGGAGCTGTTCGCTCGTTCCGAACTCGGTACGTCGACCGTAGGCGGCCGGGGAGGGGCGGCTCAAGGGACGGGCCGGTGGTGCAACGGGACTGCCATACGCCGTTCATGAAAGGGCGGGGAGGGGGATCCCCGGCGGGCGGGGCGTACGACCAAGGTCGCAGGCGGGTCCGGGCTTCCGACAGGAGTCAAAGTCGGCGGCGGACCTTACGCTGACGGCCATGACCGTCCTCGAACCACGCGACAAAGACGTCGCGGCCGCCGCCTCCCCCGACGCCCCCGGCCTGCGGGAGCAGCCCGCCGACACCGTGCTCGGGCGGGCCTACCGGGCGCTCAGCGTCGGGATCGTCTCCGTCGTGCTGCTGATCGCCTTCGAGGCGACCGCCGTCGGCACGGCGATGCCGGTCGCGGCGCGGGAACTGCACGGGGTGCCGCTGTACGCGTTCGCGTTCTCGGGGTACTTCACGACCAGCCTGTTCGGGATGGTCCTCGCCGGGCAGTGGGCGGACCGGCGCGGACCGCTCGGCGCGCTCACCGCGGGGATCGGGGCGTTCGCGGCCGGGCTGCTGCTGGCCGGGACCGCGGTCACCATGGGGGTGTTCGTCCTGGGGCGCGCCGTGCAGGGACTCGGCGGCGGGCTGGTGATCGTCGCCCTGTACGTCGTCGTCGGCCGCGCCTACCCCGAGCGGCTGCGCCCGGCGATCATGGCGGCGTTCGCGGCGGCCTGGGTGGTGCCGTCGATCGTCGGCCCGCTCGCCGCGGGCGCGGTCACCGAGCACCTCGGCTGGCGCTGGGTGTTCGTCGGCATCCCGGTCCTGGTGGTGTTCCCGCTGGCGATCGCCCTGCCGCAGATACGGCGGCGGGCCGCCGGGCCGGTGGGGGAGACGGCCGGGGAGGCCGGGGAGTCGTTCGACGCGCGGCGCATCCGGCTCGCCCTCGGCATCTCGCTGGGCGCGGGACTCCTCCAGTACGCGGCGCAGGACCTGCGCTGGATCTCCCTGCTGCCGGGGGCCGCGGGGGCCGCGCTGCTGGTGCCCGCCGTGCGGGGGCTGCTGCCGCGCGGCACCTACCGGGCGGCGCGCGGCCTGCCCTCGGTGGTGCTGCTGCGCGGGGTCGCGGCCGGGTCCTTCGTCGGCGCCGAGTCCTTCGTGCCGCTGATGCTGGTCACCCAGCGCGGGCTGTCCCCGACGCTGGCCGGCTTCTCGCTCGCGGCCGGCGGGGCCACGTGGGCGCTCGGCTCGTGGGTGCAGTCGCGGCCGGCCGCGGGGCCGTACCGGGAGCGGCTGATGACGCTCGGGATGGTGCTGGTGGCGGCGGCGATCGCCACCGCGCCCAGTGTGCTGATCCACTCCGTGCCGGTCTGGACGGTCGCCGTCGCCTGGGGCTTCGGCTGCTTCGGCATGGGCCTGGTGATCGCCTCCACCAGCGTGCTGCTGCTCCAGCTCTCCGCGCCCGAGGAGGCCGGCGCGAACTCCGCCGCCCTCCAGATGTCCGACGCCCTGGCCAACGTCGTCCTGCTGGCGATCGGCGGCGCGGCGTTCGCGGCGCTCGGCGGCGGGACGGCGGCCCACACGACGACCGCCACGTCGCCGGTCCCCCCGGCCGCCTTCGCGGCGGTCTTCCTGCCGATGGCGGCGGTGGCGCTGACGGGGGCGTGGGTGACGAGGCGGTTGCATGCCCACTCCTGAGTGGTACCACTCTGGCCCCACCGGGTGGTACCGTTCTGGTATGGCCATGAACCTGCGTCTCCGCGACGACCAGACGGAAGCCCTGAAGATACGAGCCGAAGAGGAGGGCGTCAGCATGCACGCGATACTGCTGCGCGCCGTGGACGACTACCTCGCCAGGACCGCGCACGAGGCCCTGGTCCGGAAGGCCGCCAAGGAGCAGACCGCCAAGTGGGCCGAACTGCTGGAGCGGCTCAAGTGACGTTCATCTATCTGTCCGCCGAGGACGTCCTGGCCATCGCCGCACTCGCCGTCGATGACCAGGACGTCGTCGTACGGGACGCGGGCCTGCTGGAGTCGGCCGTGCACCGGCCGTCGGCCGCGATGTTCGGGCAGGAGGCCTACCCCGACCTGCTGGACAAGGCGGCGGCCCTCCTGCAGTCCCTGGCGATCAACCATCCCTTCGTCGACGGGAACAAGCGCACGGCCTGGACCTCCTGTGTCGTGTTCCTGGCCCTGAACGACGTGCAGCTGCGCCCCGACATCGACGCGGCGGAACGCCTCGTCATCGCCGTCGCCACCGGTGCGATGGACGAGGTCAAGGCGATCGGCGAGGCGCTGCGGGAGCTCGCGGAGTGAGCCGTGTGAGCTGAGTCCCATCGCGTGGTCGCGCCGCGTTGTTCGCGCGTCGGCACCGCCGGGCCGCCGGTAGGGTGGCCCGGTTGTCATACGTAGCCGAGCCCTCAGCACTGCGAACCGGAGACCGTGACTACTACTGCCCCCTCCTCCCACCACCTTTCGCCTGCCTTCCCCGGCCGTGCCCCCTGGGGCACCGCCGGCAAGCTGCGTGCCTGGCAGCAGGGCGCGATGGAGAAGTACCTCCAGGAGCAGCCGCGCGACTTCCTCGCGGTCGCCACCCCCGGCGCCGGAAAGACCACCTTCGCCCTCACCCTCGCCTCCTGGCTGCTGCACCACCACGTCGTCCAGCAGGTGACCGTGGTCGCGCCCACCGAGCACCTGAAGAAGCAGTGGGCGGAGGCCGCCGCGCGCGTGGGCATCAAGCTGGACCCGGAGTACAGCGCGGGCCCGCTGGGGCGGGAGTACGACGGCGTCGCCGTGACGTACGCCGGCGTCGGTGTGCGCCCCATGCTGCACCGCAACCGCGTCGAGCAGCGCAAGACCCTCGTCATCCTCGACGAGATCCACCACGCCGGTGACTCCAAGTCGTGGGGCGAGGCCTGCCTGGAGGCGTTCGAGCCCGCCACCCGCCGGCTCGCCCTCACCGGCACGCCCTTCCGCTCGGACACCAACCCGATCCCCTTCGTGACCTACGAGGAGGGCCAGGACGGCATCCGCCGCTCGTCCGCCGACTACACCTACGGCTACGGCTCCGCCCTCTCCGACGGCGTCGTCCGCCCGGTCATCTTCCTCTCCTACAGCGGCAACATGCGCTGGCGCACCAAGGCCGGCGACGAGATCGAGGCCCGCCTCGGCGAACCGATGACCAAGGACGCGATCAGCCAGGCCTGGCGCACCGCCCTCGACCCGCGCGGCGAATGGATGCCGGCCGTGCTGCGCGCCGCCGACCAGCGCCTGACCGAGGTCCGCAAGGGCATCCCGGACGCCGGCGCGCTCGTCATCGCCTCCGACCAGGACTCCGCCCGCGCCTACGCCAAGCTGATCCGCGAGATCACCGGCAAGGGCCCGACGGTCGTGCTCTCCGACGACGCCGGCGCCTCGAAGAAGATCGACGAGTTCAGCGCCGGCGACGACCGCTGGATGGTCGCGGTGCGCATGGTGTCCGAGGGCGTCGACGTGCCCCGCCTCGCGGTCGGGGTGTACGCGACGACCATCTCCACGCCGCTGTTCTTCGCCCAGGCCGTGGGCCGTTTCGTGCGGTCCCGGCGGCGCGGCGAGACCGCCTCCGTCTTCCTGCCGACCGTCCCCGACCTGCTCACCTTCGCCAACGAGATGGAGGTCGAGCGCGACCACGCCCTCGACAAGCCGAAGAAGGAGGGCGAGGAGGACCCGTACGCCGAGTCCGAGAAGGAGATGGAGGAGGCGAACCGGGAGCAGGACGAGGACACCGGCGAGCAGGACATGCTGCCGTTCGAGGCGCTGGAGTCCGACGCCGTCTTCGACCGCGTCCTCTACGACGGCGCCGAGTTCGGCATGCAGGCCCACCCCGGCAGCGAGGAGGAGCAGGACTACCTCGGCATCCCCGGACTGCTGGAGCCCGACCAGGTGCAGCTGCTGCTGCGGAAGCGGCAGGCCCGGCAGATCGCGCACAGCCGCAAGAAGCCGGACGACGAGGCCGACCTGCTCGAACTGCCCGCCGAGCGGCGGCCGGTGGTCACCCACAAGGAGATGATGGAGCTGCGCAAGCAGCTCAACACCATGGTCGGCGCCTACGTCCACCAGAGCGGCAAGCCGCACGGCGTGATCCACACCGAGCTGCGCCGGGTGTGCGGCGGCCCGCCGAGCGCGGAGGCCACGGCCGGGCAACTGCGCCAGCGCATCGCCAAGGTGCAGGAGTGGGCGACCCGGATGCGGTGACGCCCCCCTAGGGGGCGGGCGCGTTCCGTGCGTTCCGTGCGGCGTCCCGTATACGGCCCGCCCCGTCCGCCGGGCCGTATGGGGACGAATGATGGCAGGCCGGGGCCGCCCCTGCCCGGATTCTGGACGGAGACTTCCGCTCAGCGAACCGGCTTCGCTAGTGTCCCGCTACGCACACGCCCCGTGGCAGCGCCGCCGCGGAGCGCAGCCGTGAAGCGACCGAGTCCGGGACGGCCCGGACCGCCGGCCGATCGGCGGCCTCTGTCGCGCGTCACTGACGGGACTCGGTGACGCAACCGCCGCGACGGTCGCCGCCGACCTCACCACTTAAGGAGTGGGCGTCGTGACCGCGGAGACCTCTCAGACGCTCGACCGGGGCCTCAGGGTCCTCAAACTGCTGGCCGACACCGACCACGGGCTGACCGTCACCGAGCTGTCGCTGAAACTGGGCGTGAACCGTACCGTCGTGTACCGGCTCCTGGCCACCCTGGAACAGCACGCCCTGGTCCGCCGCGATCTCGGCGGCCGGGCCCGGGTCGGACTCGGCGTGCTGCGCCTGGGCCGGCAGGTGCATCCGCTGGTGCGCGAGGCGGCCCTGCCCGCGCTGCGCTCGCTGGCCGAGGACATAGGGGCGACGGCCCATCTCACGCTGGTGGACGGGGCGGAGGCGCTGGCCGTCGCCGTGGTCGAACCCACCTGGACGGACTACCACGTCGCCTACCGGGCCGGGTTCCGCCACTCGCTGGACCGGGGCGCGGCGGGCAAGGCGATCCTGTCCGCCCGCCGCCAGCCCATGGCCGAGCCCGGCTACACCCTCACCCACGGCGAGCTGGAGGCCGGCGCGTGCGGCGCGGCGGCGCCCCTGCTGGGCGTGACCGGCGTCGAGGGCAGCGTGGGCGTGGTGATGCTCGCCGACTCCGTGCCCGAGCGGGTGGGCCCCAGGGTGATGGACGCGGCCCGCGAGGTGGCCGAAGCGCTGCGGTGAGACGGCCGCCGGGAGACGGCCGCCGGGAGGCGGGCGGCGGCCGGGGGGCGGGGAGGCGGTGAAGTACGCGACGTGGTCCGTGCCGTGGCTGCGCCGCCGCTCGCGGGCGGCGACGGGCCGTGCGCGGGGGTCGCGTAGATTGACCCCGTGCTCTCTCGCCTCACACGCCCCCAGGCCGTAGCCGTCTGCGCGCTGCCCGTCGTGGCCCTCCTCGCCACGGCGGCCCTCGCACCGCTGCCGTTCTCGGTGGCGCAGCCGGGGTCCACGGCGGACGTGCTCGGGTCGTACAAGGGCAGCCAGGTGATCACCATCTCCGGCGCGCCCGTCCGGCACACCAGCGGGCAGCTGCGGATGACGACCATCGTGGCGACCGGCCCGGACGCGCACGTCTCGCTGGGCGACGTGGTGGACGGCTGGTTCGCCACCGACCGGGCGGTCATGCCGCGCGACGCGGTCTACCCGAGCGGCGACACCGTCAAGGAGATCGAGCGGCACAACAGCGAGCAGATGAAGCAGTCCCAGGACGCGGCCACCGAGGCCGCGCTGAAGTACCTGGGGCTGAGCGGCGACAAGGACATCAAGGTGTCGCTGAAGCTCGCCGACATCGGCGGCCCCAGCGCGGGCCTGCTGTTCACCCTCGGCATCATCGACAAGCTGCACGGCGCCGGCGACGGCGGCGACCTCACCGGCGGCCGCACCATCGCCGGTACGGGCACGATCGACGCCGACGGCACGGTGGGCGCGGTCGGCGGCGTGGCCCTCAAGACGCAGGCCGCCCGCCGCGACGGCGCCACCGTCTTCGTGGTCCCGAAGGCGGAGTGCGCCGACGCCGAGGCGGAGCTGCCGAAGGGGCTCCGGCTGATCCCGGTGACCACCCTCAAGGGTGCGGTGAACGCCCTGACGGCCCTGCGGACGGGCAAGGGCTCGATCCCGAGCTGCTGAGGCCGCCCGCCGGGTCTTTCGGTTCCGCAGGTCCCGCAGGTCTCCCGGGTTCAGGCGTGGGCGAGCGTCGGCTTCGGCGCGGTGGCCAGCCGCAGGCCGACCTCCACGAGGGTCCAGCCGAGCCGGGCCCGCAGCTCGCCCGGCCGCCCGGCCGCCGCGGCCGGACGGTGCGCCCCGGCCGCGGCGCGCAGTTCGGCGGCACGGGCGTGGTGCAGGATCAGATGGCACTCGGGATGCATCGCGGGGCCTCTCAGTCCGTATGGGTGGGGAAGACGTGGGTGTGGACGCGGACGCGCTCGGCGTCGGGGGCGTCCGCCGGCTCGGGCGGGTCGCGGTACTCGTCGACGAGCGCGTGCATGCGCGTGATGAGTTCGCGGGTGCGCTCGGGCGTGAGCCGCAGGGTCATGTCGCTCAGGTCGGAGGCGTGGGTCCAGGCCTCCGGCCAGGTGTGCCGGTTGCCGAGCCAGGTGGACAGCTCCTGGGTGTGCCGGGTCGCCACCTCGTGCATGACCATGTCGAGCGCGCCGCGCACGGCCGGGTCGGTGTCCGTGAACAACTCCTTCTCGAACACCAGCCCTTCGTGGGCCGCCCGCCACCACCGTTCGCGCCCCTTGCCGTGCTCGGGGGCGTCCTCCACGAAGCCGTGGGTCGCCAGCTGCCGCAGGTGGTAGCTGGTCGCACCGCTCGACTCGCCCAGTTTCTCGGCGAGTTGGGAGGCGGTGGCCGGGCCGCCGAAGCGCAGCGCGGTGAGCAGTTGCACGCGCAGCGGATGGGCGAGGCCGCGCAGTGAACGGGCGGTGAGGCGGTGGACGTTGTGCTTCGGGGACTCCGGGGACTCCGGGGACTCCGGGGGCTTCGGGGGCTTCGGGGACTCCGCGGGCGAGGGCTCCGTCATGCGTACAAAGGTAGCGTTGCAAAGGAATGCTTGCAACAGGTTCTTTGCAAGCATTCCTTTGGATCCCGGCGACGTTGGATCCCAGCGACGATGCCCCCGGCCTTCGGCCTTCGGCCTTCGGCCCGGGCCCCCGCCTCCGCCCCCGGCCTACTCCTCCTCCTCCGCCGCCTGTTCCACCAGCGGGATGATCCGCAGCGGCACCGGGTTCTCCATCACGATCGCCGTCGAGGCGCGGACGATGCCCTCGATCCCCACCACCCGGTCGATCACCCGCTGGAGGTCGGCGTTGGAGCGGGCCACCAGCCGGCACAGCATGTCGCCGGTGCCGGTGGTGGTGTGCAGCTCCAGCACCTCCGGCACGGTCGCCAGATGGGCCCGTACGCCCGCGCCCTGCCCCTGCCGGATCTGGAGGGTGGCGAACGCGGTCACCGGGTAGCCGAGCGCGGCCGGGTCCACCTCCGGGCCGAAGCCGCGGATCACCCCGTTCGCCTGGAGCCGGTCCATCCGGGCCTGTACGGTCCCGCGGGCGACCCCGAGTCGCCGGGACATCTCCAGCACGCCGATCCGCGGTTCGCGCGCCAGCAGCACGATGATGCGGCCGTCCAGATGATCGATCGCCACGAGCCCGCCTCCCGGGGTGGTCATCCTGTACAGAAAGCCCGCCAGTACGGGGCATCCACTGGTCACTTTGCCCAGTGAATACGCGAACTATTGCGCACCTTGCGGACCCGGGTGAACCTTCCGCTATGACGCAGACCACAGAGCACACTCCCGACGCGACCGCCCGGCAGGCCGACCCCTTCCCGGTCAAGGGAATGGACGCGGTCGTCTTCGCGGTGGGCAACGCCAAGCAGGCGGCGCACTACTACTCCACCGCCTTCGGCATGACCCTGGTGGCCTACTCCGGACCGGAGAACGGCAGCCGGGAGACCGCGAGCTACGTCCTGGAGAGCGGCTCCGCCCGCTTCGTGTTCACCTCGGTGATCAAGCCCGCCACCGAGTGGGGCTCCTTCCTCGCCCAGCACGTGGCCGAGCACGGCGACGGCGTCGTCGACCTCGCCATCGAGGTGCCGGACGCGCGCGCCGCGTACACGTACGCCGTCGAGCACGGGGCGCGCTCCGTGGCCGAGCCGTACGAGATCAAGGACGAGCACGGCACGGTGGTCCTGGCCGCGATCGCCACCTACGGCGAGACCCGCCACACCCTGGTCGACCGCTCCGGCTACACCGGCCCGTACCTGCCCGGCTACGTCGCCGCCAAGCCGATCGTCGAGCCGCCCGCCAAGCGCTCCTTCCAGGCCGTCGACCACTGCGTCGGCAACGTCGAACTCGGCCGCATGAACGAGTGGGTCGAGTTCTACAACAAGGTCATGGGCTTCACGAACATGAAGGAGTTCGTGGGCGACGACATCGCGACCGAGTACAGCGCGCTGATGTCCAAGGTCGTGGCCGACGGCACGCTCAAGGTCAAGTTCCCGATCAACGAGCCCGCCGTCGCCAAGAAGAAGTCCCAGATCGACGAGTACCTGGAGTTCTACGGCGGCGCCGGCGTCCAGCACATCGCGCTGAACAGCAACGACATCGTGCACACGGTGCGGCAGATGCGGGCGGCGGGCGTGGAGTTCCTCGACACGCCGGACAGCTACTACGACACGCTCGGCGAGTGGGTCGGCGACACGCGGGTGCCGATCGACACCCTGCGCGATCTGAAGATCCTCGCGGACCGCGACGAGGACGGCTACCTGCTGCAGATCTTCACCAAGCCGGTCCAGGACCGTCCGACCGTCTTCTTCGAGATCATCGAACGCCACGGCTCGATGGGCTTCGGCAAGGGCAACTTCAAGGCGCTGTTCGAGGCGATCGAGCGCGAGCAGGAGCGCCGCGGCAACCTCTGACACCCCGCCGCCCGAAGACCGGCGCGGCCTCCCCGGGCGGGCGGCCACACCGGTCTCCGGGCACGTCCCCGGCCCCGGGCGCCTGCCCCCTCCCAGGGGCGCGCCGGGTCTCGGGCACCTGCCCGCTCGTACGGGCGCGCGCCCTCACCTCACCCGCCCGCGCCCTGCCGCCTCACCCCGCCCCACCCCGTACCCCGCCCATACCCCGCCCGTGCCCCCTACCGCCCCGCGCCGGTCCCAGCCCCCGAACCCTGGCCCGTGCCCTCCCCGTCCGCCGCAGGCGGGGGCGGTGCCGTGGGCGGAGGTACTGGCGCGGCCTGGAGCCGGACGTCCGCCGGGGCCTCCGTCAGCGGCGGGTCGCCCAGGTCGGACAGCGCCTCCTGCGCCGCCGGCGCCCACAGCGGCGAGAACGCCGGGTTGGTGCGCAGCGCCAGTTCCAGATGGCGGCGGGCGACGCCGGGCCGGTCCAGGGCCAGCTCGATCGCGCCCCGGTGGTACGCGTACAGCGCCTTCCGCACCCCGCCGCCCTTCGCCGAGTCCGTCGCCGTCGTGGCGAACGTCAGCGCCTCCTCGTCCCGGCCGTCCCGGTGCAGCGCCCACCCCAGGGCGTCCGCCACCGCGATCCCCGGCTGGCGCCGCCACTCCTCGCGCAGCCGCTCCACCGCCTCGGCCGCGTCGCCGTGGTCCGCCTCCAGCCGCCCGAGCACCAGCTCGCCGTCCACGCCGGCCGCCGCCTGCTGCCGTACCCGCGCCCGCACCAGCTCGTACTGCGCGGCCGCCCGCTCCTCGTCGCCCGCCGCCTCGTACAGCTCGCCCAGTTCCAGGAGCAGTTCCGGGTCCGGCCGGCCGGCGAGCGCCGTGCCGTACGCGGCCCGCGCCTCCGCCGTACGCCCCAGCGAGGCGAGCGTCCGGGCCCGTCCGGCCAGCGCCTCGCGCTGTCCGCCGTCCAGCCGCAGCGCCGCCTCGTCGTACCGGAGCGCCTCGGCGAAGTCCCCCCGCTCCCAGGCGATCCGCCCGTACTGCGCGAGGTAGGCGGCCCGCTCGGCGGGCTCGGTCGCCCGCTGCGCCGCATCGGTCAGCTGCGCCGCCGCGTCCTCCCGCCAGCCGCGGTCCCAGTACACGGCGGCGGCCCGCGCCGCGGCGGCGGGGGAGTGGTGCAGCTTCAGCAGCTCGTCCAGGGCGCGCCGGGCGGCCTGGTGGTCGCCGAGGCCGCCGTAGGCGTCGAGCAGCGGCGGATACGCCGCCCACCGCTTCGGCTCCAGCTTCAGCGCCGCCTCCGCCCACTCCCGCGCCGCGCCGAAGTCCCGCCGCTCGTCGGCCAGCGCCGCCAGCCCGGTCAGGGCGTCCGCGTTGCGCCGCGGGCGCAGCCGCAGCGAGGTCTGCAGGGCGCTGTCGGCCTTCGGGAGGTCCGCCGGGTCCGCGGCGCGGCGGCTCCGCTCCACGTACGCCGCCCCGAGCACCGCCCACGCCCCCGCGTCCGCCGGCCGCTCCCGTACCAGCCGTTCCCGGTCGGCGATCAGCTGCGCCAGGGCGCGCGGCGCGGCCGGCACCCCCGCCGTCACCGCGCTCAGCGCCCCCGCCGCTCCGGCCGCCGCGGGCGCGGCCGACGGCCGCACCGCGCGCCGCTCCGGCAGGTCCGGCGGCAGCGGCCACACCGTCGCGAGCACCCCGGCCGCCCCGCCGGCCACGAGCAGCGCCCCCAGCCCGAGCAGTACCCTCGGCAGCAGCCGCGACCGCCGTTCGCCCTCGCTCGTCAGGGACGTGGCCGGGCCGCGCAGACGCTTCTCCATGGCGCACACTGTGCGCCGCCGTCCGCTCCCCGACGGCCCGCGACCCGGCGGCCACGGCGACCGCCACCCGGCAGGCGGAGGGGCGCGCGCGGCGGGGTTCACACGGATGGTCCCGAGTGCAAGGCTATGATCATGAGCCGTATCCAAGCCGACCCCCACGAGGGCGTCGCCGCCCCGGGCCCCCTCACCGACCGGCTCCTCAGGGGCCTGCCGGCCGAGGCGGTCCTCACCGACCCCGACGTCACGGCCTCCTACGCCAACGACATGGCGAGCTTCTGCCCGTCCGGCGCCCCGGCCGTCGTCGTCCTGCCGCGCACGGTGGAAGAGGTGCAGCACGTCATGCGCACCGCCACCGAACTGCGCGTCCCCGTCGTCCCGCAGGGCGCCCGCACCGGACTGTCCGGCGCGGCCAACGCCTCCGACGGCTGCATCGTGCTCTCCCTGACCAAGATGGACCGCATCCTGGAGATCAACCCGGTCGACCGGGTCGCGGTCGTCGAACCCGGCGTGATCAACGCCGCCTTGTCCCGCGCCGTGAACGAGCACGGCCTGTACTACCCGCCGGACCCCTCCAGCTGGGAGATGTGCACCATCGGCGGCAACATCGGCACCGCCTCCGGCGGGCTGTGCTGCGTGAAGTACGGGGTCACCGCCGAGTACGTCCTCGGTCTGGACGTGGTGCTCGCCGACGGCCGGCTGATGTCCACCGGCCGCCGCACCGCCAAGGGCGTCGCCGGCTACGACCTCACCCGGCTGTTCGTCGGCTCCGAGGGCTCCCTCGGCATCGTCGTGCGGGCCGTGCTCGCCCTCAAGCCGCAGCCGCCGCAGCAACTCGTCCTCGCCGCCGAGTTCGCCTCCGCGGCCGACGCCTGCGACGCGGTGTGCCGGATCATGGCCGGCGGGCACGTGCCGTCACTGCTCGAACTGATGGACCGCACGACCGTCAAGGCCGTCAACGACCTCGCCCACATGGGTCTGCCCGAGACCACCGAGGCCCTGCTGCTGGCCGCCTTCGACACCCCCGACCCGGCCGCCGACCTCGCCGCCGTCGGCGCGCTGTGCGAGGCGGCCGGCGCCACCCAGGTCGTCCCCGCCGACGACGCCGCCGAGTCCGAACTGCTGCTCCAGGCCCGCCGGTTGTCGCTGACCGCGCTGGAGGCGGTCAAGGGCACGACGATGATCGACGACGTGTGCGTGCCGCGCTCGAAGCTCGGCGAGATGCTCGACGGGATCGAGCGGATCGCCGAGAAGTATCAGCTCACCATCGGCGTCTGCGCGCACGCCGGCGACGGCAACACCCACCCCACCGTCTGCTTCGACGCCCGGGACGAGGACGAGTCCCGGCGCGCCCGCGAGTCCTTCGACGAGATCATGGCCCTCGGGCTGCGGCTCGGGGGCACGATCACCGGCGAGCACGGCGTGGGCGTGCTGAAGAAGGAGTGGCTGGCCCGCGAGATCGGCCCGGTGGGCGTCGAGATGCAGCGCGCGGTCAAACAGGTCTTCGACCCGCTCGGCATCCTCAACCCGGGCAAGCTGTTCTGACCCCTGGTGCGGGTTTTCGGAGATTACGCCGCCCGGCGGATCTTCGCCCGCCCTTCCGCACCGGCCTTCCCCCGGCCTCCCTCGGGCCTTCCCCCGGCTTCCGACCGGTTTTCCCTCGGCTTTCCCCTGGCGTCCCCCTTCTTCCGCCTCCTTCCGCCTCCTTCCGCCGATGTGAAGTACGTGCCCGAGGTTGCCCGGAAAGGAGTGGGTCCGGCGGGACTGGCGCTACGGGGTGCGCGGGTCTGATAGATGTGGAGGCCCCCAAGACGACCCCCGAGCAGATACGGGACGACGGACATGAGCGCCCCAACCCCGGCACCAGGTGACGACAGGCCCCGCGAGGGGTACTACCCGGACCCGTCCATCCCCGGATACGTCCGGTACTGGAACGGCGCCTCCTGGGTGCCGGGCACCAGCCGGCCGGCGCCCGCCGACGGCGAGCCGCTCAGCCCGCCGCCCGGGGTGCGTCCCGCGCAGGCCGCGGCCCCCGCGCTGGAGGAGACCGGCCCGCACTTCTTCGACGAGGACCCCGTCGAGGAGCCCGGCCCCGCCCCGGCGACGGGCGCCCGACCCGAACCGGCGACGGCCTGGGGCGCCGACCGGTCCCGGCAGTCGGGCTTCGGCGGCGACCAGGACCGCCGGGTCTCCTGGGGCGAGCCCGCGGCGGCCGACCCCCGGCTGCCCCACGCCGACGGCCCGGCGGCGGCCCCGCCCGGGACGCGGGGCGACGACCAGGGCCACCACGCGCCGCACGGCCAGGACGGCCCGGCGCAGGGCCGGTCCGAGACCGGCAGCACCTTCGTGTTCCGCCGCCCCACGGACGACGACGCACCGGGGCGGACGCCCGGCGGACCCGGCATCCCGGGCCCGGCAGGGCCCCGCGCCGACGACGGCACCATGACGTTCCGCCCGGTGCCCGGCCCCGCCCGGCGGGGCGCTCCGGCGGGCCCCGGGGCGCCGTCCGTGCCCGCGCAGGGATCGCCCCTGCCGGCCGGCCCGGCTCCGCAGGGTCCCGTCGGCGCCCCGGAGTCGCCCGGCGCCCCCGGTTTCGGCGCGGGGAAGGCCGCCGCCGCCCGCGCCTCGGCCGCGCAGGGCCAGGTCCCGGGCCAGGGCGCGGGGCAGGGGTCCGGGCAGGGTGCGGGGCAGGGCCAGGCCCCGCACCATCCGCAGGCACAAGCACAGGCACAGGCACAGGCACAGGCACCCGCGCCGGCGCCGGGACCGGCCCCCGCCGTTCCGGCCGCCCACTCCGCGCCGCCCGCGCCCCCCATCCCCTCCGCTCCGGCCACGCCGGCCGCCCCTTCGCTGCCCCACCAGTCCGGCCTGCCCCAGTCCGCGCCCGCCCCCGCCCCCGCCCCGGCCGTCGCCGTGCCCGCTCCCGTGACCAGCGGTCCGGGCGGTGGGCAGGCGTCCTGGGCGCAGCAGGTGCACCAGCTCGCCGGGGCGGGCGAGGACCAGCCGGTCGCGCCCTGGAAGCCGCCGGTCGAGGACCCGTTCCAGGCCGCCGCGCGCCGCCAGGCGGAGGCCCGGCCCGCCGGACTCGGCAAGCGGCTGACCGCCCGGCTGGTCGACTCGGTCGTCCTCGGCGCCGTCACCGCCGTGGCCGCCGTGCCGCTCGGCGTCAAGGCGGCCGACCACGTCGACGAGAAGATCGACGCGGCGAAGCTGTCCGGCCAGACCGTCACCGTCTGGCTGCTGGACGGCACGACGGCCGCCTACCTCGGCATCGTGCTGGCCGTGCTGCTGCTGTTCGGCGTGGTCTACGAGGCGCTGCCCACCGCCCGCTGGGGCCGCACCCTGGGTAAGAAGCTGTGCGGCCTCCAGGTACGGGACATCGAGGCGCACGAGCCGCCGACCTTCGGGGCCGCGCTGCGCCGCTGGCTCGTCTACAGCGTGCCCGGACTCCTCGTGATCGGGGTGGTGGGCGTGGCGTGGTGCCTGTTCGACCGGCCGTGGCACCAGTGCTGGCACGACAAGGCGGCGCACACGTTCGTCGCCGGGTGACGGGGACGGCGTGCGCGGGGTGACCGGGACGGCGTAGGGGAGGGCCTGGGGATCATCCGTACGGATGCTCGCCGGATGCGGCGCGGGCGGGTTCGAGATCCACTCGGCGCATGAGCACCGAACCGCCCCCCGGCTCCGAACCACCCCGTGGCTCCGGACCCCCGCCCCCGCCCCAGGGCGGCGGCAACCCGTACGACGAGCACCCGCCCGGCAGCGGCGCGGGCGACGGCGGCACCGGTGGCGGCGGCACGGGGACCGGCGGCGGCAACCCGTACGGGGGCGGCCCCGGCGCGGGCGGTCCAGGGCCGGGCGGCGGCAGCCCCTACGGCGGTGGACCGGGCGGCGGCGACCCGTACGGGACGGGCCCCGGAGGACCCGGCGGCGCGGGCCCGTACGGCGGCGGGGGCGGACCCTTCGGGGGTGGCCCCTACGGCGGAGGCGGCGGACCCTTCGGCGGCGGACCGTATCCGAACGACCCTCTCGCCGGCATGCCCCCGCTCGCGGACAGCGGCCGCCGTACCCTCGCGCGGATCATCGACCTGATCCTGATCGGCATCATCGCCTGGCTGGTCACCTGGGCCCTGCACGTCAACGAGTACGCGATGGACGCCGACCAGATCGAGGTCGGCAGGTCACTCGGCCAGTCCGCGGTCGGCCTGGTGCTGTACCTCGCCTACGACACCTTCATGACCGCGCGGCGCGGCCAGACCCTCGGCAAGCAGTGGCTGGGGATGCGGGTGGCGAACCTGTCCGACGGTTCGACGCCGACCGTCGCGACCTCGCTGGCCCGCGCCGCCGTGCTCTGGGTGCCGTTCTGGTTCTGCTGCGCCTGCCTGTGGCTGGCGATCTGCGGCGGCTGGAGCTTCTTCGACCGGCCCTACAAGCAGGGCCTGCACGACAAGGCGGCGAAGACGGTGGTGGTGAGCACGAACTGACGCGCGGGCGGCGCCCGGTCGCCCACCCGTGAGGTCGCCCACCCGTGAGGTCGTCCACCCGTAGGGGAGAACCCGGGCGCCCCGTCGGGCTCAGGCCCCGGCGACCGCGGGCTCAGGCCCCCGGCGACCGCCGCCGGCCCGACTCCGCGCCCGCGGAGACGGCCTCCCGCAGCTCCGGCGCCCACACCCGCGCGGGCGCCGCACCGGCCCCGGCGGACCCGACGGTCCCCGCGGTCCCCGGAGCCGTCGCCGTCCCGGCGGCCCCGGCCGCCGCCTCCCGTCCCTTGGGCAGCGGCACGGTCAGGGCGACCAGGAGCCCCAGGGCGAGGGCGGCCAGGGCGATGACGGCGATCCCCACGCCCGAACTCGTCTGCGACAGCAGCAGCATGGCGAGCGTCGACATGATCACGGTGCAGGAACCGTAGGCGAGCTGTGCGGCGGTCGGACGAGGCATGGCAATCGTGTCCTCGGAAGGTCTTCGGGGTGCGACGGGATGACGTTGACGGCCTGGCGTTCCGCCGATTCCGGGCGTCCGGCCAGTCGACTCTATTCGCCTCCATGCCCGAGCGGAACGCGTGGTAAGCGTGACCTAACCCACGGTGCCGGTGCACAGGGGGCGCACGGAGTCACGCCGGACCCCCGGCGGGCACCCCGGGCGGCGGTCGCGTGTCCGTAAAGCGAACGTCGGCTCCGCATAGTGCACTTGATCTGTTCAAGTCAAGGTCTGTCTTTTCTCGTAAACCTCTAGTCAAATAGCGTCACTTGGCTAAACGCGTTGATCGCGCGCGGACTCGCACCTCACCCATCCCCCCTTCCGCGCGTATGGACACGCGTCAGGGGAGGACAACAAGTGACCAGCAGACCCTGGACGTTCAGAGCGGCCGCGATCGGTGTGGCGCTCGCGTCGGCTACCGCCGCGTTCTCGACGTTCGCCGTAGCGGAGGCCGCCGCCACGAGCGCCTCCGCGACCGTGCACCGGCATGACCCGCAGCCGGTGAAGCAGCAGAAGCACGACCTGGACGGCCCGCTGAGCAAGACCCAGGAGGCCCAGCGCCAGGAGGCGCTGAACCAGGTCATCGAGGGCCGCAGCAAGGTCCAGGACCGCAACGGCTCCAAGGTCGTCCAGCTCAAGGGCAAGAAGGGCGACACCAAGTACGTCGAGCTGGGGCGGGAGAAGACCGACAAGATCTTCACCATCCTGGTCGAGTTCGGGGACCAGACCGACCCCAAGTACGGCGGCGCCGCCGGCCCGCTGCACAACCAGATAGCCGCGCCGGACCGCAAGAAGGACAACTCGACGGCCTGGCAGAAGGACTACAACCAGAAGCACTTCCAGGACCTGTACTTCGGCACCGGCAAGAACACCGAGTCGGTCAAGAAGTACTACGAGAAGCAGTCCTCGGGCCGCTACTCGGTCGACGGCGAGGTCTCCGACTGGGTCAAGGTCCCCTACAACGAGGCCCGTTACGGCAACAACGCCTGCGGCTCCACCAACTGCCCGAGCGTGTGGAACGTCGTCAGCGACGGTCTGAACGCGTGGGTCGCCGAGCAGAAGGCGGCCGGCAAGTCCGACGCCGACATCAAGGCGGACCTGGCCAAGTACGACCAGTGGGACCGTTACGACTACGACGGCGACGGCGACTTCAACGAGCCCGACGGCTACGTCGACCACTTCCAGATCGTGCACGCCGGCGAGGACGAGTCCGCGGGCGGCGGCGTCCAGGGCACCGACGCGATCTGGGCGCACCGCTGGTACGCCTTCGGCACCGACGCCGGCGCCACCGGCCCGAACTACAACAAGCTCGGCGGCGCGCAGGTCGGCGACACCGGCATCTGGGTCGGCGACTACACCATCCAGCCGGAGAACGGCGGACTCGGCGTCTACGCCCACGAGTACGGCCACGACCTCGGTCTGCCCGACGAGTACGACACCGCGGGCGGCGAGAACTCCACCGGTTTCTGGACCCTGATGTCCTCCGGTTCCTGGCTCGGCCGCGGCGAGGACGCCATCGGCGACCTGCCCGGCGACATGAACGCCTGGGACAAGCTCCAGCTGGGCTGGCTGAACTACGACACCGCCAAGGCGGGCGTCAGCTCCTGGCACAAGCTGGGCGTGTCCGAGTACAACACCAAGTACAAGCAGGCGCTGGTCGTCTCGCTGCCCCAGAAGGCGGTCACCACCGAGGTCGTCGCCCCCGCGCAGGGCGCCACCCAGTGGTGGAGCGGCAGCGCCAACGACCTGAAGAACACGCTGACCCGGTCCGTGGACCTCACCGGCAAGACGTCGGCCGCCCTCACCCTCGACGGCTGGTACGACATCGAGGCCGACTACGACTACCTCTACACCGAGGTCTCCACCGACGGCGGCGCCAACTGGACCGCCCTGGACGGCACCCAGAACGGCCAGCCGATCCCGCGTGACGCCAGCGGCACCCCGGCCCTGACCGGCTCGGTGGACGCCTACCAGAAGCTGTCGTACGACCTCGGCGCCTACGCCGGCCAGAAGTTCCAGCTCCGCTTCCGCTACCAGACGGACGGCGGCGTGGCGCTGAAGGGCTTCGCGGCCGACGAGATCACGCTGACCGCGGACGGCGCGACCGTCTTCGCCGACGACGCCGAGAGCGCGGACGCGGCCTGGACGGCGAACGGCTTCTCCCGCATCGGCGCGTCCTTCACCAAGGACTACAAGCAGTACTACATCGCCGAGAACCGCCAGTACGTCTCGTACGACACCACGCTGAAGACCGGCCCGTACAACTTCGGCTCGGCCAAGCGCCCCGACTGGGTGGAGCACTACCCGTACCAGAACGGCCTGCTGATCTGGAAGTGGGACACCTCCCAGGTGGACAACAACACCGGCACCCACCCGGGCACCGGTCTGATCCTGCCGATCGACTCGCACCCGAACGTGCTGAAGTGGACCGACGGCACCCTGATGCGCAACCGCGTCCAGGCCTACGACTCGCCGTTCAGCCTGTACCGCACCGACGGCATCACGCTGCACAAGGCGGACGTCGCGACGAAGATCAAGTCGTCGAAGGGCGTGTCGGTCTTCAACGACCACACCAGCTCCTACTACGACCCGGCGAACCCGGCCGGTGGTGTCAAGGTCACTGACACCAACACCAAGATCAAGATCAACAAGGAGGCCAAGGACGGCTCCACGATCGAGCTCGAGGTCGGCCGCGCGACGAAGTAGTCGGTAGAAGCGCAGGTCACAGACGTATCGGCGGCAACCCCCTGGCGGGTTGCCGCCGATCGTGTTTAGGTGCCTGCTGTGACTCGCTTATTGACACCGACCGGAACGGGGAAGTGACCGCATGGCCGCAGGAGGTTTCTGCAAGCTGCCGAACGGCCGGGTGGTGGTGGCCCTGAACCTGCCCGGCACCGCCCCCGGCGACGCCGGCGGCGTCCGGGTGCTGGTGCACGCCCACAACCGCGCCCGCGCCCTGACCAGGCTGCGCAACCTCGGCCTGCGCGCGGTCTACCTGCGCGGCAACGGCGCCCCGCCCACCCCGGACGAGATCACCGCGGTCCTGCACCACCCCGACGGCCTGATATGGCGCACCTCGCCCGACGGCGCCGTCGGCCCCGCCGCCGGCCCGCCGCAGCTGTGGCAGCCGATCCGGGCCCTCCTGCGCCGCCACACCCCGGCCGGGGCGGGCGTCTAGCCGGTCCGGCCGGACCCGCGGCGCGGGACCGACGCGCCGCGGACCGCGGGCCGCCAGAGCCTGCCCACGCGCGCCGGACAGCGGACCGCCAGGGCCGGGCGAGCCGGGGCCGCGGGGCCACGCGAGCCGGGGCCGGGCGAGCCGGGGCCGGGCGAGCCGGGGCCGGGCGAGCCGGGGCCGGGCGAGCCGGGGCCGCGCGCGCCGGGGTGACGCGCGCCGGGGTGACGCGCGCCGGGGTGACGCGGGCCGGGGTGACGCGGGCCGGGGTCACGCGGGCCGGGGTCACGTGAGCCGGGGCCGTCGGCCGCAAGGGCCGCGGGTTACGCCACGACCGGCTTGCCGGTCAGTTCGACGCCCGCCTCGCGCAGCTCCTCCAGCGCCCGCTCGGTGGTCGCGGCGGAGACGCCCGCGGTGAGGTCCAGTAGCACCTGGGTGCGGAAGCCCTCGCGGGCGGCGTCCAGCGCGGTGGCCCGTACGCAGTGGTCGGTGGCGATGCCGACCACGTCCACCTCGTCGATCTCCCGGTCCCGCAGCCAGTCGGCGAGGGAGACGCCGTTCTCGTCGAAGCCCTCGAAGCCGCTGTAGGCCGCCGAGTAGGCGCCCTTGTCGAAGACGGCGTCGACGGCGCCGGAGGCGACGGCGGGCGCGAAGTTCGGGTGGAAGCCCACGCCCTCGGTGCCGGCCACGCAGTGCGCGGGCCAGGAGGTCACGTAGTCGGGGTCGTCCGCGAAGTGCCCGCCGGGCGCGATGTGGTGGTCGCGGGTGGCCACCACGTGCCGGTAGCCGGCCGGCGCCTGACCGATCAGCTCGGTGATCGCGGCGGCGACGTCCGCACCGCCGGCCACCGCGAGGCTGCCTCCCTCGCAGAAGTCGTTCTGCACATCGACGACGATCAGTGCGCGGCGCATGGTGGGTGTCCTTCGGCTGTCGGGTCAGGGCTGTCGGGGCCGGCGCGGGCCGGGCGTACGTTTTCGGACGGGCACCCGCTTTAGTTACCCGAGCCCTCGGTCACGTACTCCGTCGGAAGGACGGGTTCCCCGCGCGAGAGCTGGGTCGCGGACAGCGGCAGCCCGGCGCGGGCGGCGGCGTGCCGGTCCCGGGCGGCGTCCAGCGGCTCGCGTCCGACGACCTCGCCGCCCCTGACCAGCTCGACCAGCAGCTGCCGGCCGGCCAGGTGGGCGGGGACCGGTCCGGTGCCCACGACCTCGGCCTCGGCGACGCCGTCCGCGTCCAGCCGGCGGGCCGCCCACTTGCGGCCGCCGACGGAGGTCTTGCCGCCGCTGGACTTCTTCGCCACCGGCTTCAGCGGGGCCTTCGGATCGGCGGACTCGGCGCGGGCGACCAGCTTGTAGACCATGGAGGCGGTCGGGTGGCCGGAGCCGGTGACCAGCTGCGTGCCCACCCCGTAGGCGTCCACGGGCGCGGCGGCCAGGGAGGCGATGGCGTACTCGTCCAGGTCCGAGGTGACGACGATCTTCGTGTCGTGGGCGCCCAGCTCGTCCAGCTGCTGGCGCACCCGATGGGCGACCAGCAGCAGGTCGCCGGAGTCGATGCGCACGGCGCCCAGCTCGGGACCGGCGACCTCGACGGCGGTGCGGACCGCCTCGGTGACGTCGTAGGTGTCCACCAGCAGCGTGGTGTCCCGGCCCAGCGAGTCGACCTGCGCCTGGAAGGCGTCGCGCTCGCGGTCGTGCAGCAGGGTGAAGGCGTGCGCGGAGGTGCCGACGGTGGGGATGTTGTAGCGGAAGCCGGCCGCGAGGTCGGAGGTGGAGGCGAAGCCGCCGACGTAGGCGGCGCGGGAGGCGGCCACCGCGGCCAGCTCATGGGTGCGCCGGGCGCCCATCTCGATCAGCGGCCGGTCGCCGGCGGCCGAGGCCATCCGGGAGGCGGCGGCGGCGATCGCCGAGTCGTGGTTGAGGATGGACAGGATCACGGTCTCCAGCAGCACGCACTCGCCGAAGGACCCCTCCACCCGCATGATCGGCGAGCCCGGGAAGTACACCTCGCCCTCGGGGTAGCCCCAGATGTCGCCGCTGAAGCGGTAGTCGGCCAGCCACTGCAGGGTGGTCTCGTCCACGATCCGCCGCTCGCGCAGATAGCCGAGGACGCCGGCGTCGAAGCGGAAGTTCTCCACCGCGTCCAGCACCCGCCCGGTCCCGGCCACCACGCCGTAGCGCCGCCCGTGCGGCAGCCGCCGGGTGAAGACCTCGAAGACCCCGCGCCGCTCGGCCGTCCCGGCCTTCAGCGCCGCCTGCAGCATGGTCAGCTCGTAGTGATCGGTGAAGAGCGCCGTCGAGGGAACATCGACCGGCAGCCCAAGGTCCGCTACGCCCACCAAACTCTCCTAGCCGTGAATCCTGCGGTTCGAGGCGCCCGCGCACCTGGAATCCGGGGGTCGGTCCCCGGCGTGAGCCGCCTGGCGAAGGATCGTACTCCCATTTCGTCAGTCTGACGATTTAGGGTCCCCGGCTCGTCCCCGGCCCGCCCCCGGCCCTGCTCGTTTGTGCTCCTACCCCCCTGTGGTGGCAGCATGGGCCTTGTGACGGCAGCCGCACCCATCGAGATCGAGAAGACCGAGTCGGCGGAAGAGGTGTTCGCCGTACCCGAGCCGGACGTCCCCTGGGTGACGATCGTCCACAACGACCCCGTCAACCTCATGAGCTATGTGACGTATGTCTTCCAGACGTACTTCGGCTACTCCAAGGACAAGGCCACCAAGCTCATGCTCGACGTCCACCACAAGGGGCGGGCGGTCGTCTCCAGCGGGAGTCGCGAGGAGATGGAACGGGATGTGCAGGCCATGCACGGCTACGGTCTGTGGGCCACCCTCCAGCAGGACCGCAAGTAGCCCGCCAGACCGCCCGGACCGGAAGTAGCGACCCTCTTCATGCCAGGACACTTCGAACCGCTTCCCGGCGGCGGCGCGGCCGTCGCCCTGGACGACGTAGAGATCTCCATCATCCGCTCGCTGGCCGTGCAGCTCCTTGAGCTGATCGGCCCCGGGCCGGCCGAGGACGCCCCGGCCGACCCGCTGGCCGAGCTGTTCGCCGAGGGCCCGAGCGAGCCGCCCTCCGACCCGGTCCTCAAGCGCCTGTTCCCGGACGCCTACACCGACCCGGAGCAGGCGCCGGCCACCGAGCGGGAGGCCGCCGAGCGGCGCGACCACTCCGCCGAGTTCCGCCGCTACACCGAGAACGACCTGCGGGCCGGCAAGCGGGAGAACGCCCTCGCGGTGATCCGCACGCTGGACGAGCTGTCCTCCGGCGGCGGGGGAGCGGCGGTGCTGAAGCTGTCGCCGGAGGAGTCCAGGAGCTGGCTCGGCGCGCTGAACGACCTGCGGCTGGCCATCGCGGCGCGGCTGGACATCACCGACGAGGACGACGCCGACGTGCTGTACGCGCTGCCCGACGAGGACCCGCGCAAGCCGATGGTGATGGCGTATCTGTGGCTCGGCGGGCTCCAGGAGACCCTGGTCTCCACCCTGCTGCCCTGAGATCCGCACTCCACCGCCCCGAGATCCACCGGTTTGCGCCGATTGGGTGTTCGCTCAGAGGACGCTCAAATCCGGATAACGATCCCGTCACCTTTGTGACCTCTATGGTCGCTTTGGTGCGGGTCTTGTCCGTTTTCTTCCGTGTCGTGGGTCACAGTCGATACCTGCGATCAGCGGCCCGGGCGTGGTACATCTTCACGACCGCCCGGCGAACACCACCCACGTTCAGCCGGGTGCGCCACCGAGCCGGCGACCGCCGGCCAGGCTGAGCGAGCCCGGGCAGGTCCGGGGGCGCTCAACTCCATCATCCGGGGGGATCGAAACCCGATCCGCGGCCGACGAACGGTCCGGGTCGGCATGGAGAAAGGCGCACCACGCATGACCTCAGCGCAGGTCAAACAAGCACAATCCGGCGAAGAGGCCGTGCAGGACGGCGAGGGCTACCACCGCGGTCTCGGCGCCCGGCAGATCCAGATGATCGCCATCGGCGGCGCCATCGGAACGGGTCTCTTCCTCGGCGCGGGCAAGGGCATCTCCAAGGCGGGCCCCAGCCTGATCCTGGCGTACGCCGTCGCCGGCTTCGTCATCTTCCTCATCATGCGGGCGCTCGGCGAGCTGCTGATGTACCGCCCGGTCTCCGGCTCCTTCTCGGAGTACGCGCGCGAGTTCATCGGCCCCTTCGCGGGCTTCGTGACCGGCTGGACGTACTGGCTGTTCTGGGTGGTCACCGGCATCACCGAGGTCACCGCCGCGGCCGCGTACATGACGTACTGGTTCGACATCCCGCAATGGGTGTCGGCGCTGATCTTCACCGTCGTGCTCTACGGCGCCAACCTGATCTCCGTGAAGCTCTTCGGCGAGCTGGAGTTCTGGTTCTCCATGGTCAAGGTCACCGCCATCATCGGCATGATCCTGATCTGCGCCGGCATCCTCACCATCGGCTTCTCCGACGCCGGTGACACCGCCTCCATGACCCACCTGTGGAGCGACGGCGGATTCTTCCCGCACGGCGTCGGCAACACGCTGATGACGCTGCAGATGGTCATGTTCGCCTTCCTCGCCGTCGAGCTGGTCGGCGTCACCGCGGGCGAGTCCAAGGACCCCAGGACCGTGCTGCCCCGCGCGATCAACACCGTGCCGTGGCGCATCGCCGTCTTCTACGTCGGCGCGCTGATCATGATCCTGTCCGTCGTGCCGTGGACGAGCTTCCACGCCGGCGCGAGCCCCTTCGTGGTCGCCTTCGAGAAGATGGGCCTGCCCGCGGGCGCCGGCATCGTGAACTTCGTGGTGCTCACCGCCGCCCTGTCCTCCTGCAACTCGGGCATGTACTCCACCGGCCGCATGCTGCGCGACCTCGCGCTCAACAGCCAGGGCCCGCAGTTCTTCACCAAGCTGACCCGCAGCGGCACCCCGCTGATCGGCACCACGTTCTCCGCCGCGCTGATGCTGGTCGGCGTGTGGATCAACTACCAGTGGCCGGGCAAGGCGTTCGACTACGTCGTCTCCTTCGCCACCATCTCCGGCATGTGGGCCTGGATCGTCATCCTGGTCTGCCAGATCCGCTACCGGGCCAAGTCCGACCGCGGGGAGCTGCCCAAGTCGGAGTTCCGCGCCCCCGGCGCCCCGTATGCGAGCTGGTTCGCGCTCGCCTTCATCGGCATGGTCATCGTGCTGATGGGCATCGACAAGGACGCCCGCGTCTCGCTGTACTGCGCGCCGCTGTGGGGCCTGATCCTCGCCGTCTCCTACCTGGTGCTCAAGCGCCGCAACCCGGAGGCCGCCGCCTTCAACCGGCGGTAGCCCCTCCAGCGTGGACGTCCGGCGGGAGCGGATACTCGTGGAAGCCGCTCCCGCCGCCGCTCAAGGCGTCCGCGATATGGGCCGTTCCGTACCACTCCCCGGTACGGAACGGCCCTCCTGCTTATCCTGTGCCGCATGCTCACCATCACCCAGTCGCTCTACGACCAGATCGTCGCGCACGCGCGCGCCGACCACCCCGACGAGGCGTGCGGCGTGGTCGCCGGGCCCGTGGGCGCCGGCCGCCCCGAGCGGTTCGTCCCGATGCTGAACGCCGCCCGCTCGCCCACGTTCTACGAGTTCGACTCGCAGGACCTGCTCAGGCTCTACCGCGAGATGGACGACCGCGACGAGGAGCCGGTGGTCATCTACCACTCCCACACCGCGACCGAGGCCTACCCCTCGCGCACCGACATCTCCTACGCCAACGAGCCCGGCGCCCACTACGTCCTGGTCTCCACCGCGGACGCCGACGGCGCGGGCGAGTTCCAGTTCCGCTCGTTCCGCATCGTGGAGGGCGAGGTCACCGAGGAGGAGGTCAAGGTCGTCGAGGCCTACTGAGCGGGCGCCGGACCCCTCGGGTCTCGCGGGCTGGATGAAATCTGTCCGAGGGGCGAGATCACACTCCGGGCCGGGGCCCGGGAATCGTTACGATGAGCGCATGGTTCTGAACGACGTGAGCGACGACCTCCCGGGCACGCTGCTCGTGGCGCGGCTGCACGTCGACCTGTGCAGGTTGAACAGCGCCATCTGTTGATGTTCCCTGCCGCCGTACGGCCGTGCGCCGCGGCCCAGCCCGGCGCCCGACGGCCGGGAGCCCGATCGCGCGCCCACCCGAACCGACGACATCCTTCCTGACAGGAGCCCGCCACCATGGCCATCGAGGTCCGCATCCCGACCATCCTCCGCACCTACACCGACGGTCAGAAGGCGGTGGAGGGCAACGGGGAGACGCTCGCCGCGCTCTTCGCCGACCTCGAGACCCGGCACCCGGGCATCCAGGCCCGCATCGTGGACGGCGACCAGCTGCGCCGCTTCGTCAACGTCTACCTGAACGACGAGGACGTCCGCTTCCTGGACGGCATCAACACCAAGCTCGGCGACGGCGACAACGTGACGATCCTGCCGGCCGTCGCCGGCGGCATGCGCTGATCGGCCGCTGAGCAGCGATGCGCTACGACTCCCCGCTGGCCGCGGTGGGCAACACCCCTCTGGTGCGCCTGCCGCGGCTCTCGCCGTCCGCCGACGTCCGCATCTGGGCGAAGCTGGAGGACCGCAATCCCACCGGCTCGGTCAAGGACCGCCCCGCCCTGCACATGATCGAGCAGGCGGAGAAGGACGGCCGGCTCACCCCGGGCTGCACGATCCTGGAGCCCACCTCCGGCAACACCGGCATCTCGCTGGCCATGGCGGCCAAGCTCAAGGGCTACCGCATGGTGTGCGTGATGCCCGAGAACACCTCCCAGGAGCGCCGGGACCTGCTCGGCATGTGGGGCGCGGAGATCATCTCCTCGCCGGCCGCCGGCGGCTCCAACACCGCCGTACGGGTCGCCAAGGAGCTGTCCGCCGAGCACCCGGACTGGGTGATGCTCTACCAGTACGGCAACCCGGACAACGCCGGCGCCCACTACGCGACGACCGGCCCCGAGATCCTCGCCGACCTCCCCTCCGTCACGCACTTCGTCGCGGGCCTCGGCACCACCGGCACCCTGATGGGCGTCGGCCGCTATCTGCGCGAGCACAAGCCGGATGTGAGGATCGTCGCCGCCGAGCCGCGCTACGACGACCTGGTCTACGGCCTGCGCAACCTCGACGAGGGCTTCGTCCCCGAGCTGTACGACGCCTCCGTCCTCACCACCCGCTTCTCGGTCGGCTCGGCCGACGCGGTCACCCGCACCCGTGAACTCCTCCAGCAGGAGGGCATCTTCGCGGGCGTCTCCACGGGCGCGGCGCTGCACGCGGCGATCGGCGTCGGCAAGAAGGCGGTCACGGCCGGCGAGAGCGCCGACATCGTGTTCGTCGTCGCCGACGGCGGCTGGAAGTACCTCTCCACCGGCGTCTACACCGCGGCCACCACCGAGGAGGCCATCGAGACGCTCCAGGGCCAGCTCTGGGCCTGACCCCGGCTGACCCTGGCCGGGCGCCGGCCTGACCCCGGCCGGGCGCCCGTCCGCGCCCGGCGCCGAGCCGGCCGGGCCCGCGCCCGGTCGCCGGCTCCTCGGCTGTCGGCTTCTCGGCCGCCGGCTCCTCGGTCGTTGAATCAAGGACGCGCCAGCCCCCTCCCACGAGGCGGCCAACCGCATCCTATGGAGGGGCAAAGAATTCCCTCCGCCACTGCCGGTCGCCCTCGGGCCGGGGCTACGTTCCTACCGCACCTGTCATGTCACGCTCATCGGCAGGACGAAGGTGTCTGAGTGTCATGCTCATGACTGCGCGGTCTCGCCGCCGCTACGCGCGTCACGGGCCTGCCCGACCAGAGCGAAACCCCACTTCCCGATGGAGGCAGCACCCCATGCGTGAGTCACGCCCGAGCGGGCCGAGACGGAGCCTGCCGAGGCTCCTCGCCCTCGCCTTCCCCGCGCTCGCCCTCACCGTCGCCGGCTTCGCGGCGGCGCCCACGGCCGGCGCCCAGACCGCTTCCGCACCCGCTTCCGCGCCCCAGACCTCCCGGGTGACGCAGAACGCCAAGGCCCTGACCGCCCCCGAGCGGCAGACCTTCCACACCACCGGCAAGGCCGGCCAGAAGGTGCCCACCCAGCACCTGTGCGCCACCGCCGAGCCCGGCCACGCGTCCTGCTTCGCCCAGCGCCGTACCGACATCGAGCAGCGGCTCGCGTCGGCGGTCGCCGCCGCCGCGCCCTCCGGCCTCTCGCCGGCCAACCTGCACAGCGCCTACAACCTGCCGAGCACCGGCGGCTCCGGCCTGACCGTCGCCGTGGTCGACGCCTACAACGACCCCAACGCCGAGTCCGACCTCGCCACCTACCGCTCGCAGTTCGGCCTGTCCGCGTGCACCAAGGCCAACGGCTGCTTCAAGCAGGTCAGCCAGACCGGCTCCACCACCTCGCTGCCGACGAACGACAGCGGCTGGGCCGGTGAAGAGGCCCTGGACATCGACATGGTCAGCGCCGTCTGCCCGAACTGCAACATCATCCTCGTCGAGGCCAACTCCGCCACCGACGCCGACCTCGGCACCGCCGAGAACGAGGCCGTCGCGCTCGGCGCCAAGTTCGTCTCCAACAGCTGGGGCGGCGACGAGGAGTCCTCGCAGACCAGCCTGGACAGCCAGTACTTCAAGCACCCCGGCGTCGCCATCACCGTCTCCGCGGGCGACTCCGGCTACGGCGCCGAGTACCCGGCGACCTCGCAGTACGTGACCGCCGTCGGCGGCACCGCGCTCACCAGCTCCTCGGGCTCGCGCGGCTGGAGCGAGTCGGTGTGGAACACCAACTCCACCGAGGGCACCGGCTCCGGCTGCTCGGCCTACGACCCCAAGCCGACCTGGCAGACCGACACCGGCTGCTCCAAGCGCATGGAGGCCGACGTCTCCGCGGTCGCCGACCCGGCCACCGGCGTAGCGGTCTACGACACCTACGGCGGCTCCGGCTGGGCGGTCTACGGCGGCACCAGCGCCTCCGCCCCGATCATCGCCGGCGTCTACGCCCTCGCGGGCGCCCCGGGCGCGAGCGACTACCCGGCGAAGTACCCCTACAGCCACACCGGCAACCTGTACGACGTCACCAGCGGCTCCAACGGCTCCTGCTCGACCTCGTACTTCTGCAAGGCGACCACCGGCTACGACGGCCCGACCGGCTGGGGCACCCCGAACGGCACCGCCGCGTTCACCTCGGGCGGCGGCGGCACCGGCAACACCGTGACCGTCACCAACCCCGGCAGCCAGTCGACCACCACCGGCGGCTCGGTCAGCCTCCAGATCAAGGCCACCGACAGCGCGGGCGCGGCCCTCACCTACAGCGCCACCGGCCTGCCCACCGGGCTGACCATCAACAGCTCCACCGGCCTGATCACCGGCACCGCCTCCACCGCCGGCACCTACCAGGTCACCGTCACCGCCAAGGACTCCACCGGCGCCACCGGCTCGACCTCCTTCACCTGGACCGTCGGCTCCGGCGGCGGCACCTGCTCGGCCACCCAGCTGCTGGCCAACCCGGGCTTCGAGTCCGGCAGCACCGGCTGGACCGCCTCCAGCGGCGTCATCACCACCGACAGCGGTGAGGCGGCGCACGGCGGCTCCTACAAGGCCTGGCTCGACGGCTACGGCTCCTCGCACACTGACACGCTGTCCCAGTCGGTGACCATCCCGGCCGGCTGCAAGGCCACGCTCACCTTCTACCTGCACATCGACACCGCCGAGACCACCACCAGCTCGCAGTACGACAAGCTGACGGTGACCGCCGGTTCGACCACCCTGGCGACCTACTCCAACCTCAACAAGGCCTCCGGGTACGCGCAGAAGACCTTCGACCTGTCCTCGCTGGCGGGCCAGACGGTCACCCTGAAGTTCAACGGCGTCGAGGACTCCTCGCTCCAGACCAGCTTCGTCGTGGACGACACCGCCCTGACGACCAGCTGACCGGCGCCCCGCGCGATCCGCACCCGCAGCTGAGGGACCCCGGCCGGCACAGCGGCCGGGGTCCCGGCGCATGTTGCTGTGCCGGGGGGCTCAGGCGCGCAGGGGTTCGGCGTGCGTGGGGGAAGGATCCTGATGTGCTGGAGAAACGTCACATCGGCATCAGGGCACTGGACACCCGGCAACCGGGTCGGCAAGGAAGGCGGACGCCCATGCGCCGTACGACGCTCACCACGCGCACCCTCCACCGCGGCACCCTCGCCGCCACCACGGCGGCAGCGGCCGCGGCGGCCCTGCTGCTCGCGGGCTGCGGCACGCAGGACGACGACGGCAAGGGCGGCCCGACGGGGGCGGGGAGCGGCGGTGCGACGGCCTCGGCGTCGGCGTCCGCGTCCGCGTCTCCCTCGGGGTCCGCGTCGGCGCCGGGGTCACCGTCGGGGCCGGGCTCACCGTCAGGGGCGGGGTCCGCTTCTGCCCCGCCGTCCGCGACCGGCTCGGCCCCGGCCTCTCCGTCCGGCTGTGTGCGGCACGTGGAGCTGACCGCCGCCGACACCGGGCGGACCGTCTGCCTGACCGTCGGCGGGTCGGTGCGGATGAACCTGGACGGCACCAAGGAACGCCCGTGGAGCCCGGTCAAGGCCGAGGGCGGCATCCTCAAGGGCGCCAACGCCGGGATCGTCATCCTGCCGGGCGACGCCCTCGCCGCGTTCACGGCGTCCGCCCCCGGCACGGCCCGTCTGTCCGCCTCCCGCCCGCTGTGCGCGACCGGCCCCGGCAAGATCTCCTGCCTGGGCATCCAGGAGTGGACGGTCACGGTGAAGGTGACGCGGCCATGAGCGCCGTACCCGGGGCCGCGGTGGCGCGGCTCAGCCGGCCAGGTAGCGCACCTGGTCCCACAGGACCGGGTCCACGACCCCCACCCGGCGCCGGAAGTCCCACACCGGCACCTCGCGCACCTCGTCGGTCTCCAGGAAGCTGGTCCGCCCCTGTCCGTCCCCCACCGAGCCGGGCGGCAGCGGGATCACCCCGGCGCGCTCGTCGTGGAACTTGCTGGTGATCTTGGCGACCCGGGCCCGCTTGCCGTGCACCGACAGCACCAGGCACGGCCGGTCCTTGGAGCCGGGACCGTCCTCGTAGGGCACGGTGGCCCACCAGATCTCCGCCGGGCGCGGACGCGCGGCGGTCGTCCGGCCCCCGGGCCGTCCCGGCGGGCGCGACCTGCGGCCGGCGGGACGGCGGCCCCGCCCCCAGCCGTCGACGAGCGTGGCGACGAGCGCCAGCAGCACCACCGCCGCGAGCGCCAGCCACCAGGACGTGTCCATAAGGACGACGTTACCGGCGCGCGAGACTCGGCGCGCGCCCTCTTGCGGACCTCATGCGCCCCACGTCCAGCCGAACCGGTGACACCGCAGGTGAGTTCGCCCACAACCGCCCTTGCCGGAGGAGCGACCAGCCGTTTCGCGCCTTACGCTCGACGGACCGCACGACCCCCGTCACCTTCTGTATCCATCCCGCCAGCGGAGGTTTCTGCTTCATGAAGCTCACCGTCGTCGGCTGCTCGGGGTCGTTCCCGTCCGCGGAATCGGCCTGTTCGAGCTACCTCGTAGAGGCCGACGGCTTCCGGCTGCTCCTCGACATGGGCAACGGCGCCCTGGGCGAGCTGCAGCGCCACTGCGGTCTCTACGACCTCGACGCCGTCTTCCTGAGTCATCTGCACGCCGACCACTGCATCGACATGTGCGTCTACTTCGTCGCGCGCTACTACCGTTACGACGGCGGCCGTTGCGACCCGCTCCCGGTCTACGGCCCCGAGGGCACCGAGCACCGCCTCACCACCGCCTACGCCGACACCCCCTCCGCCTCGTCGATGAGCGAGGTCTTCGACTTCCACACGGTCAAGCCGGGCACGTTCGAGATCGGCCCGTTCACCGTGCACACCGAGCGCGTGGCCCACCCCGTGGAGGCGTACGCCATCCGCATCGAGCACGGCGGCCGGACGCTGACGTACTCGGGCGACACCGGGGTGAGCGACGCCCTGGAGGAACTGGCCCGCGGCGCCGACCTGTTCCTGTGCGAGGCCGCCTTCACGGACGGCAAGGAGGACATCCCCGACCTCCACCTCAACGGCCGCGAGGCCGGCGAGGCCGCCGCCCGCGCGGGGGTGCGCAGCCTGGTCCTCACCCACATCCCGCCGTGGACCGACCCGGAGATCAACCTCGCCCACGCCCGCGCCGCCTACGCCGGGCCGGTGGCGCTGGCGGCGCCCGGAGCGACGTACGAGGTCTGAGCACGGGCGAGCCGGGCCGCGCGACGGTACGACGAGGCCCCCCGAGCGGATTCTCCGGCTCGGGGGGCCTCGTCATGGTCCGGCGGGGCCGGGGGAACTCACGCCTTGGTGAGGTCCTCGACCTCCTCCTCGGGCTCGCGGCCCGGGGTGGGGAGGTTGAACTTGGTGATGGCGAAGCGGAAGAGGAAGTAGTACACCGCCGCGAACACCAGGCCGATCGGGATGATCAGCCAGGGCTTCGTCGCCAGGTTCCAGTTCAGCGCGTAGTCGATGAAGCCGGCCGAGAAGGTGAAGCCGGCGTGCACGCCGAGCGCCCAGGTGATCGCCATGGACGCGGCGGTCAGCACCGCGTGGATCGCGTACAGCAGCGGGGCGATGAACATGAACGCGAACTCGATGGGCTCGGTCACGCCCGTGACGAACGAGGTCAGCGCGAGCGAGATCATCATGCCCAGCACGGCCTTGCGGCGCTCGGGGCGGGCGCAGTGCGCGATGGCGAGCGCGGCGGCCGGCAGGCCGAACATCATGATCGGGAAGAAGCCGGACATGAACTGACCGGCGGTCGGGTCACCCGCGAAGAAGCGGTTCAGGTCGCCGTGGACGACGTCGCCGGCCGCGTTCTTGAAGTCGCCGATCTGGAACCACGAGACGGTGTTGACGAACTGGTGCATGCCGACGGGGAGCAGCGCGCGGTTGATCAGGCCGAACAGACCGGCGCCGAGGGCACCCAGACCGGTGATCCACTCGCCGAAGTCGGAGATGCCCTCACCGATCGGCTTCCAGATCAGGCCGAAGAGGACGCCCATCGCGGTGCCGACGAAGGCCATGATGATCGGCACCAGACGGCGGCCGTTGAAGAAGCCGAGCCAGTCCACCAGCTTCTTGCGGTGGTAGCGCTGCCACAGCACCGCCGAGAGCAGACCCATGATGATGCCGCCGAGGACACCGGGGTTGTTGTACGTCGCGGCTATGTCCGCGCCCGCCTGCACCTTCGCCTCGGTGACCGGGAACGCCTTCAGCACGTTGCTGTAGACCAGGAAGCCGACGAGGCCGGCCAGCGCCGTGGAGCCGTCGGCCTTCTTGGCGAAGCCGATCGCCACACCGATGCAGAACAGCAGCGGCAGGTTGTCGAAGATGGCACCACCGGCCGTCGCGAACACCGCCGTGACCTTGTCCGGCAGGTTCAGCTTGTCGTGCACGTCCGCCTGGCCCAGGCGCAGCAGGATGCCCGCCGCCGGCAGCACGGCGATCGGAAGCTGCAGGCTTCGGCCGACCTTCTGCAGGCCCTGGAACAGGCCTGATCCCCGCTTCTTCGCGGGCGCCGCCTTCTGTTCGGCGGTGGCGGTGCTCATACGTCCGTCCTCCATCGGGTGGTGGTCTACACCACTCAGTGGTGTAGACCTGTTGTAGCACGATGAAGGTGGCGTAAGGAACCCGCGAATCCGCTACCGGATCACTACGCCGCGTACGGGCGCGCGCGGGCGATCACCGCCCGGTGTCGGGCCGGTGTCGGGCCGGTCTCGGCGGGCCGGTGCAGGGCCGGTCCCAGGCCGCTCCCAGGCCGGACCCGGGGCGTTCCCGGAGGGAGGACTCAGGCCTTCGTGGTGTCCTCGACCTCGTCCGCCGGCTCCCGCCCCGGAGTCTTCAGATCGAACCGCGTGATGGCAAATCGGAACACCGCGTAATACACCGCGGCGAAGCACAGCCCGATCGGGATGATCCCCCACGGCCGGGTCGCCAGGTTCCAGTTGATGACGTAGTCGATCAGCCCCGCCGAGAAGCTGAACCCGTCGTGCACCCCCAGCGCCCACGTCACCGCCATCGACACCCCCGTCAGCACCGCGTGCACCGCGTACAGCGCCGGCGCGATGAAGAGGAACGAGTACTCCAGCGGCTCGGTGATCCCCGTGACGAACGAGGTGAGCGCCACCGACAGCATCAGCCCGCCCACCTCCTTGCGCCGCTCCGGCCGGGCCGTGTGCGTGATCGCCAGCGCGGCGGCCGGCAGCGCGAACATCATGATCGGGAAGAAGCCCGAGGTGAACTGCCCCGCGTTCGGGTCGCCCGCCAGGAACATGTTGATGTCGCCGTGCACCACCGTCCCGTCCGGCTTGGTGTAACTGCCGAACTGGAACCAGATGGGCACGTTCAGGAACTGGTGCAGGCCGATCACCAGCAGCGCCCGGTTCGCCAGGCCGAAGATCCCCGCGCCCCACGCCCCCGCGTCGCTCAGCCAGTCGCTGAAACTCTCCAGACCGCGCCCGACCGGCGGCCAGACCCACAGGCACAGCGCCGCGAACGCGATCGCCACGAACGCCATGATGATGGGCACCAGACGACGGCCGTTGAAGAAGCCCAGCCAGTCCACCAGCCTGGTGCGGTGGAAGCGCCGCCAGAAGAAGGCGGCCAGCAGCCCCATCACGATCCCGCCGAACACCCCCGGGTTCTGGTAGGTGAACGGCGTCGCCGTCCCGTCGGCCGCCTGGCAGCCGGTCGCGATCACCTTCGCCCCCGCCGGACAGTCCATCGGGAACTGGTGCAGCACGTTGTAATAGACGAGGAAGCCCGCCACCGCCGCCAGCGCCGTCGAACCGTCCGCCTTCTTCGCCATCCCGATGGCCACGCCCACGCAGAACAGCAGCGGCAGCCCCAGCTGGCCGTCCAGCAGCGCGCCGCCCGCCCCCGCCATCACCTTCGACACGTCGGTCCAGCCCAGACCGTCCTCGCCGAACACGTCCGGCTGCCCCAGCCGGTTCAGGATGCCCGCCGCCGGCAGCACCGCGATCGGCAGCTGCAGACTGCGGCCCATCTTCTGCAGCCCCTGGAACAGCGTGTTCCAGCGCGCACGCAGGGAAGAGGTCCCGATCTCGGCGCCGCCGGCACTCATGAACGTCCTCCCCGCACCGCGTTTGGCCACCGCCCCGACGGTGGTGTAGACCAGTCGACGGACGGTTCCGCTGTCGTGAACGCCATCATCGGCACACCCACGGCGCGACCGCTCGCGAAGATGGGCCAACTGTGGGTTACTGCGACCAAGCGGTTCGGATCAGGGAGAAGGAACATGGCCACCAAGGCTGAGAAGATCGTCGCCGGGCTCGGCGGCATCGAGAACATCGACGAGATCGAGGGCTGCATCACCCGCCTGCGCACCGAGGTCAACGACCCCTCGCTGGTCGACGAGGCCGCCCTCAAGGCCGCCGGCGCCCACGGCGTGGTCAAGATGGGCAACGCCATCCAGGTCGTCATCGGCACCGACGCCGACCCCATCGCGGCCGAGATCGAAGACATGATGTGAACCCGTGACGCCGCGGACCGCCCGCCGCGGTTCACCCGGAAGGGGCTCTTCCCACCGCGGGAGGAGCCCCTTCCGCATGGGGGGCTAGGCTCGTCGCCATGTCTCGAATCGACGGCCGCACGCCCGAACAACTCCGCCCGGTCACCATCGAACGCGGCTGGAGCAAGCACGCCGAGGGCTCCGTCCTCGTCTCCTTCGGCGACACCAGGGTCCTCTGCACCGCCTCCGTCACCGAAGGCGTCCCGCGCTGGCGCAAGGGCAGCGGCGAGGGCTGGGTCACCGCCGAGTACGCCATGCTGCCCCGCGCCACCAACACCCGCGGCGACCGCGAGTCCGTCAAGGGCCGCATCGGCGGCCGCACCCACGAGATCAGCCGGCTCATCGGCCGCTCGCTGCGCGCCGTCATCGACTACAAGGCCCTCGGCGAGAACACCGTCGTCCTGGACTGCGACGTCCTCCAGGCCGACGGCGGCACCCGCACCGCCGCCATCACCGGCGCCTTCGTCGCCCTCGCCGACGCCGTCGCATGGGCCCAGGGCAAGAAGCTGATCAAGACCGGCCGCCAGCCCCTCACCGGCACCGTCAGCGCCGTCTCCGTCGGCATCGTCGGCGGCGTCCCGCTGCTCGACCTCTGCTACGAGGAAGACGTCCGCGCCGACACCGACATGAATGTCGTCTGCACCGGCGACGGCCGCTTCGTCGAGGTCCAGGGCACCGCCGAGGCCGAGCCCTTCGCCCGCGACGAGCTGAACGCCCTGCTCGACCTCGCCGTCGCCGGCTGCACCGACCTGGCCGCGATCCAGCGGGCCGCGCTGGAGAAGTAGCGCTGGAGAAGTAGCGCTGGAAAAGTAAAGGGCATCCCAAGAACGGCGCCCGCCGGGGGCAACCCGCGGGCGCCCTCCCCGCGTCCCTACGGGTACGGGCGCACGGCACACCGCCGCGACGCCCGGCCACGACACCGGGGAGGGAACCCACGCCATGGCCGCGAGCCGCCACCGACGCCTGGGCCGCAGGACCGCCATCGCCGCCACCACGGCCGCCGTCGCACTCACGCTCTCCGCGCTGACCGGCTGCGACGCGATGAACAAGGCCCTGGACTGCGTCCAGACCGCCGACGCCATCGCCGACAGCGTCACCGACCTCCAGCAGGCCGTGCAGAACGCGGCGAACGACCCCACGCAGACCGACCAGGCGCTGCGGTCGATCGAGCAGAACCTGAAGAAGATCGGCGACAAGACCGACGACACGGACGTCAACAAGGCGGTCGACGACCTCGGCAAGGCGGTGGAGAACGTCCGCACCGCGATCGACAACGGCGACCGCACCCCCGACGTCGCCCCCGTCACCGACGCCGCCGGCGAACTCACCAAGGTCTGCACCCCGTAGGGCCGCGGTCCGGGACGGGGACGCGTACGAGCCCATGTGCCGGCCGGGCGGGCGCGTACGGCTCCGGAGACGGGACGGGCGCGTACGGGGCGAGCCGGGCGGGCGTCGATACTGGGGGCATGACCCGCCTGATCCTCGCCACCCGCAACGCCGGAAAGATCACCGAACTCAGGGCGATCCTCACCGACGCCGGACTGCCCCACGAACTCGTCGGCACCGACGCCTACCCCGACGTCCCCGACGTCAAGGAGACCGGCGTCACCTTCGCCGAGAACGCCCTGCTCAAGGCGCACGCCCTGGCCCAGGCCACCGGCCTCCCGGCGGTCGCCGACGACTCCGGCCTCTGCGTCGACGTCCTCGGCGGCGCCCCCGGCATCTTCTCGGCCCGCTGGTCGGGCCGCCACGGCGACGACCGGGCCAACCTCGACCTGCTGCTCGCCCAGCTCTCCGACATCGCCGAGGAACACCGCGCGGCCCACTTCGCCTGCGCCGCTGCCCTCGCCCTCCCCGACGGCACGGAACGCGTCGTGGAGGGCCGCCTGACGGGCACCCTGCGCCACGCCCCGGCCGGCGCCAACGGCTTCGGCTACGACCCGATCCTCCAGCCCGACGGCGAGACCCGCACCTGCGCGGAACTGACCCCCCAGGAGAAGAACGCGATCAGCCACCGCGGCAAGGCCTTCCGCGCCTTGGTACCGGTGGTGCGCGAGCTGCTGGGCTGACTCATGACAACGCCCCCGCACCTGCGAATCGAAGGTGCGGGGGCGTTCCACCCTGTGAGCCCGGTGGGACTCGAACCCACGACACACCGGACCTAAACCGGCGCCCTCTTGCCAGCTGGGGTACGGGCCCGCAGCGGTCCTACTCTACTGGGGTTCGCGTGCGCCTCCGCCGCCCTCCACGGCACCAGGTGCTGGTGACCGCATGGCAGTTGGGGCAGAGCAACCGCAGATTCTCGCGCCGGTTGTCCCGCCAGTCGCCGTTGACGTGGTCGATCTCCAGCGTCATGGGCTTGCCGAGCCACTCCGGACGGAGCCCGCACCTGGCGCACCGCTCGGGCACGCCCACATCGCGCAGTGCGCGGCGCAGGCGCCATGTCTTGATCCGGTGCGTGGCCGCCGTGTGGCGCACCAGCACTTCTCCCGGATCCTTGGCATTCGTGCCCCGTCTTCCCCGCTGGTGCGCCTGCCCGCGGAAATGGGCCGTCGTGAGGCCCTGCTGAGCGATCTGCTCCCGCAGCGCCGCGCGTTGCCCGCCATTGTCCGGCCGCCCCAGACGGCGCAAAACCTCTGCGAGGGAGTCCGACTCCGCGACTGCCGCCCGCAGTTCGTCCGGGTCGAACCGACCGTGTCGCACACCCCTGCTCATGCGTCACCGATCCTGCCGCGTCCCTTGCCGCGACCACGGTAGGTGTCCGTCGTCGAGTGGCAATTGGGGCACAGGAGCCGGAGATTGGCGATTCGGTTGTCCCGCCAGTCGCCGTTGATATGGTCGACTTCCAGCGGGAGCGGCTCCCCGCGCCAGACGGGTCCGGTCCCGCACAGAGCACACCGTTCCTCGACGCCGAGTTCGGCCAGAGCCCTCTTGAGTCGGGCGCTGGGGACCCGTGCGGCGTGTACGGACGTGTCCCTGACGAGGATCTCCTCGGCGGAGCGGCGGCGCTGGTTAGTCCGCATCCTCTCCGTGCGGACCGACTGCGTGAAGTGCGAGGTGTCGATGCCGTACGCCTTGATCTTGCGGCTGATGTGCGTGTGGTGCCCACCGACGAGTTCGAGCCCCAGGTGGCGCAGCACGCCGCGCACACTCGTCGAGGCCGCCACCGCCTGTTCCAGGACCTCTCTGGTCCACTTCACCCCCTCCCGCTCGAAGTGCGAGACGTCCACGCCGAGCGTCTTCATCCGCTCCCACACGTACCGCCGTGTGGGACTCCTCGGATCCACCCCCAGTCTCTCCAGCGCCTCCGACAGCGTCCGCGCCCCGCGTGCCGCTTCCTCCAGGCGTTCCTTGGTGTACGCACTGGCCCCCATCGAGCTCCTCCGTTCCGGCCGTGTGTTCGTGGCCTCGTACGGAGTAACGAACCGGTTATCGGACGGTCACGTACGGAAAGCGGAGCGGCCCGCGCCGGAGTTCTACCGGTGCGGGCCGCTTTCGCTGAGGGTGGGGGCTAGATCCCCAGGTCCTTGATGATCTTGGCTACGTGGCCGGTGGCCTTGACGTTGTAGAGGGCGCGTTCGACCTTGCCCTCCTCGTCCACCACCACCGTGGAGCGGATGACGCCGGTGACCGTCTTGCCGTAGAGCTTCTTCTCGCCGAAGGCGCCGTAGGCCTCAAGGACCTTCTTGTCCGGGTCGGCGAGGAGGGTGACCTTCAGGGACTCCGCCTCGCGGAACTTCGCCAGCTTTTCCGGCTTGTCGGGGGAGACGCCGATCACGTCGTAGCCCGCGCCGGCCAGCACGTCGAGGTTGTCGGTGAAGTCGCAGGCCTGCTTGGTGCAGCCGGGGGTGAGGGCGGCCGGGTAGAAGTAGACGATGACCTTGCGGCCCTTGTGGTCGGCCAGCGACACCTCGTTGCCGTCGGCGTCGGGGAGGGTGAAGGCGGGGGCCGCGTCCCCGGGCTGGAGTCGCTCGGTCATCGAAGTTCGTCTCCTCGTCGTGCCAATACCGTGTCGGTCCGAGCGTAACCGGGGGTGCCGACAGTGCGGTCGCGGCGAGAGCTGACAGACTGTCCCGAACAGGCAGCAGTTGACATCGGAGGCGGTACGGTGGCGGACACGGCGGACACCAGAACCCCGGCTGAGATCGAGGCGGACATCAGGCGCCGTCGCGAGGTACTGGCCGAGACGCTCGACGAGATCGGCGTACGGGTACACCCCAAGACGCTCGTCGGCGACGCCAAGGCCAAGGTCGCCGCCAACGTCGACCACACCCTCGGACGGGCCTATGTGCAGGTCAACCGCGTGGTCAGCGATGTGCGGGCGCAGTTCGTGGACGCCGAGGGCGCGCCCCGGCTGGAGCGGATCGTGCCGGTCGCGCTGCTGGCCGTCGGCGTGGTCGGGCTGCTCACCCTGAGCAGCCGCCGGCGCCGGGGCTGACCCACCGCGTACGGACGTGCTGAAGGCAGGTAGGTTCGAGGCGTGAGCGCCAACAGAAACGAGCACAGCACCACCGACGACAAGCTGCCCATCCGGATGCTGCACGACCGGGTGCTCGTCCGGCAGGACACGAGCGAGGGCGAGCGGCGTTCGGGCGGCGGCATCCTGATCCCGGCCACGGCCGCGGTGGGCCGCCGTCTGGCCTGGGCGGAGGTCGTCGCGGTCGGGCAGAACGTACGGACCGTGGAGCCGGGCGACCGGGTGCTGTTCGACCCGGAGGACCGGGCCGAGGTGGAGGTGCGGGGCACGGCGTACGTGCTCATGCGCGAGCGTGACCTGCACGCCGTCGCCGCGGACCGGTTCGAGGGGTCGGAGGACTCCACGGGGCTGTACCTGTAGCGGGCACGCCGCGTGGACGCCTGATGTGAGCGAGCGTCCGAAGGGGCCGGTGACCGTCGTCACCGGCCCCTTCGGCGTGCCTTTGCTAGCCTCGGAAGCCAGCCCGACGAGACGCGCCGTACCGGGACGAAGGCAAAGACGACGCACCCGTTGTCCGTGGGCGGCCGACGCGAGCCGTCGACCGCCGTGGTTCGTCCCGGAGGTGCCCGTCGTGGCCTGGGTCCTGCTCGTCGTCGCCGGTCTGCTCGAGGTCGGCTGGTCCATCGGCATGAAGTACAGCGAGGGCTTCACCCGCCCGCTGCCGAGTGTGCTCACCGGCGCCGGGATCGTCGCCAGCATGCTGCTGCTGTCCTGTGCCGCCCGTTCGCTGCCCATCGGCACCGCCTACGGCGTGTGGGTGGGCATCGGGGCGGCCGGGGCGGCGGTGCTCGGCATGGTGGTGCTGGGGGAGCCGGCGACCGCCGCCCGGATCTTCTTCGTGTGTCTGCTGCTGGTGGCCGTGGTGGGCCTGAAGGTCACCTCGGGCCACTAGGCCTCGGGTCACTGGGCCTTGGGCCGCCGGGGCGCTGGGCCCTGGGATCCCGGATCGCCGGGCCGCCGGGCCCTACGGTCCTGGGGCGCCGGTTCATCCAGTCCTGCGGTCCCGGGTCGCCGGTTCATCGGGGTCCGCGGTCCCGGGTCGCCGCTGGACGGCGGCCCGGGACTTTCCTCGTCCGACCCCGGGGCTACAG
>NZ_JAIOAB010000139.1 GCF_019890635.1 Streptomyces sennicomposti | reverse complement strand
GCCCAGCACCAGCTCGATGCCGCTCTGGCCACCATGCATGCGGACGGCACCGGAAGAATCATGGCCATGGCGCACGATGTCGTGCTCACGCTTCCAGAACATGACAGGGAACGTCTGACGAAGCTGGCCGATGTCCGCAAGGACGAGGACGTCTGGGAGCACGAACGCAATTACGAGCGAAACAAGCGCGCCTACCTCGGTGACGACGTCCTCAAGGATCCGGGCAGCGCGGTGGTGTGGTGGCTCTCACGGAACGAGGAGGAGATCGAGGGAGCGGTCGAGCGGATCGGCATGCTCGCCCAGTTGTCCGCCGCTGCCAACAACGACACGGTGGCGCCTCCCTTCGAGCATCTGGTCTCCCCGCCGTGGACGGATCGCGCCCATGAGGAGGACGCCTCATCGGGAGCCCCCGACTGGGGGCAGCACGATGTGGACGACGTGCCTTTCGACGCCTTCCCCTCGGACCGGGGAGTCGACTCGTTCTTGGCCTGGTTCGGCTTCTCCGCCGAGGATCCTGACGTGCGCCTGTTCGCCAAACGGCTCACCAGACTGGCTGCGGCCCACGGGAAGACGGACATCGTCGACGCCTTACGGCACCGCTTCGCGCCCGACCCACCGGAGCACGGGGACACCGAGCCTCCTCGCTCGGCGGAACAGGGCGGCGAGTGACGCACCGGCCCGGACTCCCCTGAGCGGAGTCCGGGCCGGCCGGTGAAGATCTGCGGAGCCTACAGCCCCGCCGCCTCGCGCAGCGCGTCCACGCGGTCGGTGCGT
>NZ_JAIOAB010000138.1 GCF_019890635.1 Streptomyces sennicomposti | reverse complement strand
GCTAAGCGTTGTCCCGTAACTGCTGGTCACAGGTGAGATGATCTTGCTGTGGCTGGTGTGATCACGGCGTCGGAACCCTCCTGGATAGCTCCGTTCACCGGGCTGAGTCCGCGGCAGTTCGGCAAGCTCGTCACCGCGCTGCGGCGCGAGGGTGCGGACTCGGTGCGCAAGGGCCGGCCGTGGAGCCTGCCGCTGGAGGACCGCGTGCTGCTGGTCGCCGCGTACTGGCGGACCAACCTCACCCTGCGCCAACTGGCCCCGCTGTTCGGGGTGTCCAAGTCCGCGGCCGACCGCATCATCGACCACCTCGCACCCTCGCTCGCCCTGCAGCAGCGCAAGCGGTTCCGCAAGGACACCGTGCTGATCGTGGACGGAACCCTGGTTCCCACCCGCGACCACCAGGTGGCCGAGCAGTCGAAGAACTACCGGTACTCCACCAACCACCAGGTCGTGATCGACGCCGACACCCGGCTCGTCGTCGCAGTCGGCCGGCCGGTACCGGGCAACCGCAACGACTGCAAGGCGTGGGAGCTGTCCGGCGCCAAGGACGCCGTCGGCAAGACCACCGTTATCGCCGACGGCGGCTACCGGGGCACTGGCCTGGTCATCCCGCACCGCCGCGAGAGAGGCCAGGCCGACCTCCCCGGCTGGAAAGAGGAGCACAATGCCTCCCACCGCAAAGTCCGCGCTCGCGTCGAGCACGCCTTCGCCCGCATGAAGTCCTGGAAGATCCTCCGCGACTGCCGCCTGAAAGGTGACGGTGTCCACCACGCCATGCTCGGCATCGCCCGCCTGCACAACCTCACCCTCGCCGGGTAACGGCGATACAAGCAGGTTAGCGGACACGACGTAGATCATTTACGGGACAACGCTTAG
>NZ_JAIOAB010000137.1 GCF_019890635.1 Streptomyces sennicomposti | reverse complement strand
AGAGGGCATCTGATCAGCCTTCACTCTGTTGTGAGTGGGATGTCCGTTTCATTCGCCAGGTTGGTGCGGATTCTCCGGTCAGCTCGCGGGACATTTTGTTAGCCATCGCCCAGTGGATCATCGTCCGGGATCGCTGCGGCAAGGCTTCGTAGTCCCGCGCCAGACGGCGATGCTGCATCAACCAGCCGAAGGTCCGCTCGATCACCCACCGCTTCGGCAGTACCTTGAACCCCTTTGTCTGCGGTCGCTGCACGACCTCCACGTCGATGCCCAGGCCGGCGCCATGGTTGAAGATGCTGCTCTGGTAGCCACCGTCGGCCCAGACCTTGGACACGCTGGGATGTGCCACGGCCAAGTCGTCCAGCAGCAGCTTGCCGCCGGTCGTGTCGTGCACGGACGCGGCAGTGACAAGGACTGCCAGGACGAGGCCGAGTGTGTCTGTGATCAGGTGTCGCTTGCGTCCTTTGATCTTCTTGCCGGCGTCGATGCCCTGGCTGGTCTCGGGGACGTTTCCCGAGGTCTTCACGCTTTGCGCGTCGACCACGGCCGCGGTCGGCTGTGCGCTGCGGCCGTGAGCTCGGCGGGTCTTGTCTCGTAACAGGTCGTGAATCCGCTGGGTGGTGCCGTCGGCTTCCCACTTGGCGTAGTAGTCGTACACGGTCTTGTACGGCGGGAAGTCGTGCGGCAGGTACTCCCATGGGATGCCGGTGCGGTTCACGTAGAGGATCGCGTTGACGATCTCCCGCAGGTCGTGCACACGGGCCGCCGTCCCGGGCCCGGTCCGGCTCGCCCTCCAGGCGGCGAAGATCGGCTCGATCAAGGCCCAGCGGGCATCGGACATGTCGCTGCGGTACGGACGACGAGGACTCACGCAGCGTGCAACGACCGTCAGCGTCACCAGTCACAAAAACATCCCAGAACACCAACTACCTAGATCAGATGCCCTCT
>NZ_JAIOAB010000136.1 GCF_019890635.1 Streptomyces sennicomposti | reverse complement strand
CGTCGTCTGTTCACCTCGGAGTCCGTGACCGAGGGCCACCCCGACAAGATCGCTGACCAGATCAGCGACACCATTCTCGACGCGCTTCTGCGCGAGGACCCGGCCTCCCGGGTCGCCGTGGAGACGTTGATCACCACCGGCCTGGTGCACGTGGCGGGCGAGGTCACGACCAAGACCTACGCCGACATCGCGACCCTGGTCCGCGGCAAGATTCTGGAGATCGGCTACGACTCCTCGAAGAAGGGCTTCGACGGCGCTTCGTGCGGTGTGTCGGTGTCGATCGGCGCGCAGTCCCCGGACATCGCGCAGGGTGTGGACACGGCCTACGAGACGCGGGTCGAGGGCGACGACGACGAGCTGGACCGGCAGGGCGCGGGCGACCAGGGCCTGATGTTCGGCTATGCCACGGACGAGACGCCGACGCTGATGCCGCTGCCGATCTTCCTGGCGCACCGGCTGTCGAAGCGGCTGTCGGACGTGCGCAAGAACGGCACGATCCCCTACCTGCGCCCGGACGGCAAGACGCAGGTGACCATCGAGTACGACGGTGACAAGGCGGTCCGTCTGGACACGGTCGTGGTCTCCTCGCAGCATGCCTCGGACATCGACCTGGAGTCGCTGCTGGCTCCGGACATCCGGGAGTTCGTGGTGGAGCCGGAGCTGAAGGCGCTGCTGGAGGACGGCATCAAGTTGGACACCGAGGGCTACCGGCTGCTGGTGAACCCGACCGGCCGCTTCGAGGTGGGCGGCCCGATGGGCGACGCGGGCCTGACGGGCCGGAAGATCATCATCGACACCTACGGCGGCATGGCCCGGCACGGTGGTGGGGCGTTCTCGGGCAAGGACCCGTCGAAGGTGGACCGTTCGGCGGCGTACGCGATGCGCTGGGTCGCCAAGAACGTGGTGGCGGCCGGTCTCGCGGCGCGCTGCGAGGTGCAGGTGGCGTACGCGATCGGCAAGGCGGAGCCGGTGGGCCTGTTCGTGGAGACCTTCGGCACCCACAAGGTCGACGTGGAGCGGATCGAGAAGGCGATCGACGAGGTCTTCGACCTCCGCCCGGCCGCCATCATCCGCGACCTCGACCTGCTCCGCCCGATCTACGCCCAGACCGCCGCGTACGGCCACTTCGGCCGCGAGCTGCCCGACTTCACCTGGGA
>NZ_JAIOAB010000135.1 GCF_019890635.1 Streptomyces sennicomposti | reverse complement strand
CCCTCGGCCTATTAGTACCGGTCACCTCCACACGTTACCGTGCTTCCAGATCCGGCCTATCAACCCAGTCGTCTACTGGGAGCCTTACCCCATCAAGTGGGTGGGAGTCCTCATCTCGAAGCAGGCTTCCCGCTTAGATGCTTTCAGCGGTTATCCCTCCCGAACGTAGCCAACCAGCCATGCCCTTGGCAGAACAACTGGCACACCAGAGGTTCGTCCGTCCCGGTCCTCTCGTACTAGGGACAGCCCTTCTCAAGACTCCTACGCGCACAGCGGATAGGGACCGAACTGTCTCACGACGTTCTAAACCCAGCTCGCGTACCGCTTTAATGGGCGAACAGCCCAACCCTTGGGACCGACTCCAGCCCCAGGATGCGACGAGCCGACATCGAGGTGCCAAACCATCCCGTCGATATGGACTCTTGGGGAAGATCAGCCTGTTATCCCCGGGGTACCTTTTATCCGTTGAGCGACGGCGCTTCCACAAGCCACCGCCGGATCACTAGTCCCGACTTTCGTCCCTGCTCGACCCGTCGGTCTCACAGTCAAGCTCCCTTGTGCACTTACACTCAACACCTGATTGCCAACCAGGCTGAGGGAACCTTTGGGCGCCTCCGTTACTCTTTAGGAGGCAACCGCCCCAGTTAAACTACCCATCAGACACTGTCCCTGATCCGGATCACGGACCCAGGTTAGACATCCAGCACGACCAGACTGGTATTTCAACGACGACTCCACACACACTGGCGTGCATGCTTCACAGTCTCCCAGCTATCCTACACAAGCCGAACCGAACACCAATATCAAACTGTAGTAAAGGTCCCGGGGTCTTTCCGTCCTGCTGCGCGAAACGAGCATCTTTACTCGTAGTGCAATTTCACCGGGCCTATGGTTGAGACAGTCGAGAAGTCGTTACGCCATTCGTGCAGGTCGGAACTTACCCGACAAGGAATTTCGCTACCTTAGGATGGTTATAGTTACCACCGCCGTTTACTGGCGCTTAAGTTCTCAGCTTCGCCTGGACGAATCCAAGCTAACCGGTCCCCTTAACGTTCCAGCACCGGGCAGGCGTCAGTCCGTATACATCGCCTTACGGCTTCGCACGGACCTGTGTTTTTAGTAAACAGTCGCTTCTCGCTGGTCTCTGCGGCCACCCCCAGCTC
>NZ_JAIOAB010000134.1 GCF_019890635.1 Streptomyces sennicomposti | reverse complement strand
GGGTGGTTGGTCGTTGTTTGAGAACTGCACAGTGGACGCGAGCATCTGTGGCCAAGTTTTTAAGGGCGCACGGTGGATGCCTTGGCACCAGGAACCGATGAAGGACGTGGGAGGCCGCGATAGTCCCCGGGGAGTCGTCAACCAGGCTTTGATCCGGGGGTTTCCGAATGGGGAAACCCGGCAGTCGTCATGGGCTGTCACCCGCTGCTGAACACATAGGCAGTGTGGAGGGAACGAGGGGAAGTGAAACATCTCAGTACCCTCAGGAAGAGAAAACAACCGTGATTCCGGGAGTAGTGGCGAGCGAAACCGGATGAGGCCAAACCGTATGCGTGTGAGACCCGGCAGGGGTTGCGCATGCGGGGTTGTGGGATCTCTCTTTCACAGTCTGCCGGCTGTGAGACGAGTCAGAAACCGTTGATGTAGGCGAAGGACATGCGAAAGGTCCGGCGTAGAGGGTAAGACCCCCGTAGTCGAAACGTCAGCGGCTCGTTTGAGAGACACCCAAGTAGCACGGGGCCCGAGAAATCCCGTGTGAATCTGGCGGGACCACCCGCTAAGCCTAAATATTCCCTGGTGACCGATAGCGGATAGTACCGTGAGGGAATGGTGAAAAGTACCCCGGGAGGGGAGTGAAATAGTACCTGAAACCGTGTGCCTACAAGCCGTGGGAGCGTCGGACGAGGACTTGTCTTCGTCTCGTGACTGCGTGCCTTTTGAAGAATGAGCCTGCGAGTTTGCGGTGTGTTGCGAGGTTAACCCGTTGTGGGGTAGCCGTAGCGAAAGCGAGTCCGAATAGGGCGGTTGAGTAGCACGCTCAAGACCCGAAGCGGAGTGATCTAGCCATGGGCAGGTTGAAGCGGAGGTAAGACTTCGTGGAGGACCGAACCCACCAGGGTTGAAAACCTGGGGGATGACCTGTGGTTAGGGGTGAAAGGCCAATCAAACTCCGTGATAGCTGGTTCTCCCCGAAATGCATTTAGGTGCAGCGTCGTGTGTTTCTTGCCGGAGGTAGAGCACTGGATAGGCGATGGGCCCTACCGGGTTACTGACCTTAGCCAAACTCCGAATGCCGGTAAGTGAGAGCGCGGCAGTGAGACTGTGGGGGATAAGCTCCATGGTCGAGAGGGAAACAGCCCAGAGCATCGACTAAGGCCCCTAAGCGTACGCTAAGTGGGAA
>NZ_JAIOAB010000133.1 GCF_019890635.1 Streptomyces sennicomposti | reverse complement strand
CGGACCAGCAGCACCGCCCCGGCGCCCACGCCCACGACGCCGCCCACGACCGCGCCCGTCTCCGGCCAGCCGGGCCAGGCCGACGCCGCTTGCGCCCTGGCCGCCGCGACCGGCGCGTGCGACGGCGAGGGCGAGGAGGCCGGCGCGGGGGCCGCGGCGGCGTGCGCCACCGGGCGCAGCGCGTCCAGCGAACCGACCGGGTCGACGTGCCCGGCGGCGTCGAAGCCCCAGTCGAGCAGCTGGCGCGCCTCCTCGTACACCTCCAGGCCGTCGCCCTCCTGAGGGTTCATCACCGTCACGATGAGGGTGCGCCCGTCGCGGTGGGCCGCGGCGACCAGGGTGTTGCCCGCGTTGGTGGTGTAGCCGTTCTTGATGCCGATCAGCCCGGGGTACGGCTCCACGCCGTCGGCCCCCGTCAGCAGCCGGTTGGTGTTGGCGATGCCGAACGAGCCGCCGTCGTTGCCCGGGAACAGGGCGTTCACGGTGGAGCAGTAGCGCGCGAAGTCCGGGTTGCGCAGCCCCGCCCGCCCGAACACGGCGAGATCGTAGGCCGAGGACACCTGTCCGTCGGCGTCGTAGCCGTCGGGCGAGACGACGTGTGTGTCCACCGCGCCCAGCGAGCGCGCCTTGTCCTGCATCTGCCGGGCGGTGCGGTCCCAGCCGCCGTTGAGCGCGGCGAGCACGTGCACCGCGTCGTTGCCGGAGTTCAGGAACACCCCGCGCCACAGGTCGGACACCTGATACGTGTGACCCTCGACCACCCCGACCAGGCTGCTGCCCTCCCCGATGCCCGCCAGCTCGGCCCCGCTGACGGTGTGCCGCAGACCGCCGGGGAAGGCGGGCAGCACGGTGAGCGCGAACAGGGTCTTCAGGGTGCTCGCGGGCGGCAGCTTCTCGTGCGCGTCGTACGCGGCGAGCACCTCGCCGCTGGCCGCGTCGGCCACCAGCCAGGACAGCGCGGAGACCTCCGGGGTCTCGGGCGCTCCGGAGCGCAGGCGGACCTGGGTGCCCTCGCGTTCCAGCAGGGCCGGCTGCGGCATCGCCGTCTTCGGCCGCCCCGGCGCTCCCGGGTCCGTCCCGGCCCGGCCCGTGGCGGCGGCCGGGGAGGTCACTATCAGCAGGCCCGTCGCACAGAGGGCACAGGCGGACAAGGCGGCCCGAAGGGGGAATTTGATCGTCATACCGCAAACGTAGGAACGAACCGGTGCAGGCGTGACCTTGCCGGGGGCCGAACGGGGACCACGAGCACCCGGATGTCCCAGCGGGTGGCCCGGATGCCCCAGCGGTGCGCTCCGGGCGGGGACGGTGCGCGGTCCTAGCCGGTCGGCAGCGTCGGCTGGAC
>NZ_JAIOAB010000132.1 GCF_019890635.1 Streptomyces sennicomposti | reverse complement strand
ACTTGACGGCGCCCGCGGTGAGTCCGGCGACGAGGTAGCGCTGGAGGAGGAGGAAGCCGGCGACCACCGGGACGCTGACGACGAGGGAGGCGGCCATGATCTGGTTCCAGTACACGTCGTTGAGCGTGGAGTAGCCCTGGAGACCGACGGCGAGGGTGCGGGTGGTGTCGTTGGTCATCACGGAGGCGAACAGCACCTCGCCCCACGCGGTCATGAACGCGTACACCGCGACCGCGACGATCCCCGGGATCGCCGCCGGCACCACGACCCGGAACAAAGCGCCCAGCGGCCCGCACCCGTCCACCATGGCGGCCTCGTCCAGATCCTTGGGCACCGAGTCGAAGTACCCGATCAGCATCCAGATCGAGAACGGCAGCGTGAACGTCAGATACGTCAGGATCAGCCCGCCCCGCGACCCGAACAACGCGATCCCCGTCGCGTTCCCGATGTTCACGTAGAGGAGGAACAGCGGGAGGAGGAAGAGGATGCCGGGGAACATCTGGGTGGACAGGACCGTGACGGTGAAGACGCGCTTGCCGCGGAAGGAGTAGCGGCTGACCGCGTACGCGGCGAACACCGCGATCACCACCGACCCGACGGTCGCCGCGCCCGCCACGATGAGGGAGTTGGTGAAGTAGCGGGCCAGGGGGATCGTGGACCAGATGTCGATGTACGGGCGGACCGTCAGCCCGCTGGGCAGCCACCGGAACTTCCCCGACACGTCCTGCAGCGGCTTCAGCGAGCTGGACACCATCACATAGACCGGCACCAGCACGAACGCCGTCAGCAGCGTGAGAAACACCCGCCGCGACCAGTGGAACGAGCGCGGCGGCGCCATCGGGGAGCGTGCCGGCCGGGCGGCAGCGGCGGCGGGGCGGGGTTCGGTGAGGGTGGTGTCAGACATCGGCGGTCTTCCTTCCCCGGCTGGTCAGCAGCAGGTAGACGCCGGTCACCACGAGGAGGAACAGCAGCAGCAGGACGGACATGGCCGAGCCGGTGCCGAAGTTCCAGGTGACGAACGAGGACTGGTAGATGTGCACGGAGATGAGGTCGGCGGCCTCGGGCGCGGACTTGCCGAACAGGACGTAGGGGGTGTTGAAGTCGTTGAACGTCCACAGGAACAGCACCAGGACCAGGACCTGGTTGACCGGGCGCAGGGAGGGCAGGGTGATGCGGCGGATCTGCTGCCACATGCCCGCCCCGTCCAGGGCCGCGGCCTCGTACAGCTCACGCGGGATGTTCTGCAGGCCGGCCATGACGATGAGGAAGGCGAAGGGCCAGCCCTTCCACACCGAGACGGTCAGCAGCGCGTAGAAGCTGTTGTCGCCGATGAGCCAGAAGGAGGGCTGGTCGGTGAGGTGGAGCTGGTCGTGCAGGACGTGGTTCACCAGGCCGTTGTCGTGCTGGAACATGAACGCCCAGGTGATCACCGCCGCGTAGACGGGCAGGGCGTAGGGGATGAGGAAGACCGCGCGCAGCAGTCCGCGGCCGCGGAAGGTGTCCTGCAGGTAGATCGCGGCGGT
>NZ_JAIOAB010000131.1 GCF_019890635.1 Streptomyces sennicomposti | reverse complement strand
TCACCGTGGTCGCCGCGAACTACGGCCGGCTGATGCGCGAGGGCGACCTCAGCGCCGACGCGGCCGTCGCGACGCTCGAGGCCGTCGGCAAGCAGCGCACGGCCGAGGCACGCGGCGCCGAGCCGCGCCTGACGACCTACATCCCCGACTCGCCCGAGGAGCGGGAGAAGGCCGGCATCACCGACGTCGACATCGTCAACGCCGTCGAGTACTACCGCACCCCCCGGGGGCAGCACCCCAACTCCCCGAACAAGCTGCGCTTCTCCGGTCTGGAGGCGGCCTTCGGCTTCGACGCCTTCCATCTGGCCGAGGTGCTGCTGACGCAGCCGCTGCAGATCATCGTGGGCGACGTCCCCGGCGGCTTCGGCTCCTACCGGGACGGATTCGAGCTGTTCGACCGGGCCCGGTCGGAGAAGAAGGACATCTTCGTGGTGAAGGGCGCGAGCCACTACGACCTCTACGACCAGCCCAAGTACGTCGACCAGGCATTCGAGAAGATCACGCCGTTCTTCCAGCAGAACCTGTAGGGACCCGAGCCGGGGACTGCCCGGCCGCTGCCCTGGTGGACTGCCCGGCCGCTGCCCTGGTGGAGTGATGTGCGCCGCCCCGCCAGGGCGCCCTTCACGGGCCGGGGTCAGGGCGTCGCTTCCAGGCGGGGACCCATGGCTTCGAAGATCAGACCCAGCCGCTCCGGGTGGAGCCCCTCGCTGATCACCATCTCCGGCGTGTTGTAGCGCGCCGCGAGCGCGTCGACCGACTCCTGGAGGTTGTCGGTCTCCAGCTCGTAGATCGCCAGGTAACCGTAGGGGGTCGCGCTGCGCTGCGCCGGCGCCAGACGGAACCGCTGCGCGGAGACGAACCCGGGAACCCTGAGCGCGTCGTGCACATGGGTGTTCGTGTACCAGTCGTTGAACTCCTCCTCCTTGCCCTCGACGGGATTGGTGAGCACGACATAGGTGTATCTCGGCACGGCATTCTCCTGTTCGGTTCCATAAAGAGTCGATCAAGCGCGGGAGAAGGAGCACACCCTTCGCCTTGTCGGACCCCGGCACCGTAATGCCGCGGTTACGTCCACGTTAAGAACCGTGCGATTGAATCTTCCCGAATCGACGATTCGGGAAGGAGAAATCGAAACAGGGCAGGAGGGACAGGGCTGTCCCCGGCCGACGGGGTCCGGGGCTGTGACCGGCCCATTTCGCCGATGGGCGACGGCTGTGAGACTCGATGACACGGCCGGTACGAAACGAGCCGCTGAGGCCGCCGCCCGCGGCCTGTCCGCACCACCGCTCCGCGAGCCGCAGCGCCGCGGAGCGAAGAAGAGCACAGAACGGAACAGCCCTCCATGGACCTACAGTCCGTACGCTTCCCGAACCGCACCTGGGACGTTGCCGCTCACCTGCGGCTCCCGGACGGTTTCGACCCGTCGAAGAAGTACCCCGCGATCATCTGCGCCCACCCCATCAGCAGCTGCAAGGAACAGACGTCCGGCAGTATCTACGCCGAACGGCTCACCGAACAGGGCTACGTCACTCTCGCCTTCGACGCCTCGCACCAGGGCCAGAGCGGCGGCGAACCCCGCTAT
>NZ_JAIOAB010000130.1 GCF_019890635.1 Streptomyces sennicomposti | reverse complement strand
TCCTCGGGGGTGGGGTTGCCTCGTACGACCTTGATGGTCATGTCCGCTCCCTGGGGCTAGAGGGGGATGTTGCCGTGCTTCTTCGGGGGGAGGGTTTCCCGTTTGGTGCGTAGTTGACGCAGGCCGCGGACGATGTGGGTGCGGGTGTCGGAGGGCATGACGACGGCGTCGATGTAGCCGCGTTCGGCGGCGACGTAGGGGTTGAGGAGGGCGTCCTCGTACTCGCGGATGAGGCGTGCGCGGACGGTTTCGGTGTCGTCGGCGTCGGCGATGGTGCGGCGGTGGAGGATGTTGACGGCGCCCTGGGCGCCCATGACGGCGATCTGGGCGGTGGGCCAGGCGAGGTTGAGGTCGGCGCCGAGGTGTTTGGAGCCCATGACGTCGTAGGCGCCGCCGAAGGCTTTGCGGGTGATGACGGTGATGAGGGGGACGGTGGCTTCGGCGTAGGCGTAGATGAGTTTGGCGCCGCGGCGGATGATGCCGTCGTGTTCCTGGTCGACGCCGGGCAGGAAGCCGGGGACGTCGACGAAGGTGAGGACGGGGATGTTGAAGGCGTCGCAGGTGCGGACGAAGCGGGCGGCTTTTTCGCTGGCGGTGATGTCGAGGCAGCCGGCGAACTGGAGGGGCTGGTTGGCGACGACGCCGACGGGGTGGCCCTCGACGCGGCCGAAGCCGGTGAGGATGTTGGGGGCGAACAGGGCCTGGGTCTCGAAGAACTCGGCGTCGTCCAGGACGTGTTCGATCACCGTGTGCATGTCGTAGGGCTGGTTCGCCGAGTCGGGGACGAGGGTGTCCAGTTCGCGGTCCTCGTCGGTGACGGCCAGGTCGGCTTCGTCGGGGAAGGCGGGGGGTTCGGAGAGGTTGTTGGACGGGAGGTAGGACAGGAGCTGTTTGACGTAGTCGATGGCGTCTTTTTCGTCGCCGGCCATGTGGTGGGCGACGCCGGAGGTGCTGTTGTGGGTGCGGGCGCCGCCGAGTTCTTCGAAGCCGACGTCTTCGCCGGTGACGGTCTTGATGACGTCGGGGCCGGTGATGAACATGTGGCTGGTCCGGTCGACCATGATCGTGAAGTCGGTGATGGCGGGGGAGTAGACGGCGCCGCCGGCGCAGGGTCCGACGACGAGGCTGATCTGGGGGATGACGCCGGAGGCGTGGGTGTTGCGGCGGAAGATCTCGCCGTAGGCGCCGAGTGAGGCGACGCCTTCCTGGATGCGGGCGCCGCCGGAGTCGTTGATGCCGATGATCGGGCAGCCGGTTTTGAGGGCGAAGTCCATGACTTTGACGATCTTCTGGCCGTAGACCTCGCCGAGGGCTCCGCCGAAGACGGTGAAGTCCTGGGAGAAGACGGCGACGGGGCGGCCGTCGACGGTGCCGTAGCCGGTGACGACGCCGTCGCCGTAGGGGCGGTTGGCGTCGAGGCCGAAGTTGGTGGAGCGGTGGCGGGCGAACTCGTCGAGTTCGACGAAGGAGTCCTCGTCCAGGAGGAGTTCGATGCGTTCACGGGCCGTCAGCTTGCCCTTGGCGTGCTGCTTGTCGACGGCGCGTTCCGAGCCGGCGTGCGTCGCTTCCTGGATGCGCCGCTGAAGATCCGCGAGTTTCCCCGCGGTGGTGTGGAGGTCGATCTCG
>NZ_JAIOAB010000013.1 GCF_019890635.1 Streptomyces sennicomposti | reverse complement strand
GCGGGGGGGGGGGGGGGGGGGGGGGGGGGGCCCCCCCCCCCCCCCCCCCCCCCCCCCGCCGCGTCACCGAGCCGGGAGTTGAGTGTGCTTCACGGCCTTTGACGCGCGTTCACATTTTCTTCACGTGTGATCTAAGGTGTTCCGCCTGTACTCGCTTCACCTCGGGGGGAATCCATGCGTACCCGTGTCATCGGCGCCGTCCTGTTCTGCGCCGTCGCCGGACTGACCGTCGCCTGCCAGCCGAGCGACAACTCCGTTACGGGTGGGAGCACTTCGTCGGCCACGCCGACGGCCGGCGCCCCGGCCGGGGACGGCAAGGGCGTCGGCACCCCGGCCGGGGAGGGCAAGCCGTCCGGGGCCGCGTCCAAGGCGGTGCGCGATTTCGTCGGGATGGGCCTGCAGTCCGCGCAGGACGCCGCTCAGGCCGACGGGTTCTACGCGCTGAAGTCGCACGACGCGCTCGGCCGCGGCCGGATGCAGGCCCTCGACCGGAACTGGAAGGTGTGCTCCCAGAACGTGGCCGCGGGCACCTCCGTGCCGACGGACACGACGCTGGACTTCGGGTCGGTGAAGCTGGAGGAGACCTGCCCCGCGCGGGACGAGAAGGAGCCGACGGCCGCCGGCGGCAAGATGCCCGATTTCAAGGGCAAGTCGATGAAGGCGGCGCGGGCGGCGCTGGACTCGGGCACGTCGATCACCGTGAAGGACGCCTCCGCGGAGGGCCGGTGGGTGCTGGTGGAGAGCAACTGGCAGGTCTGCACCCAGACGCCCGCGGCCGGCGCCGCGCTGAACGGCCGGCCGGTCACGTTCACCGTGGTCAAGTTCGGCGAGACCTGCCCGTAGCCGGACCGGGGGGACGTGCGACTCCGTCGCAGGAGTCGTGCGGGCCGGCGGCGGCGGTCGTGCGGCAGCCGTCCCGTGCCGGTCCGACGGACCGGCACGGGACGGCCTGCGCTGCCGGGCGGGGTTCAGCCGAGCGTCCACCGCTGGAGGGCGGAGCCGGTGTCGGTCTGCTGGGTGACCAGGGCTCCCGGGGTCTTCGACGCCGTCGTCAGGGCCAGGCCGCTCTTGACGGAGGCGACGGTGTAGGAGCCGTCGGAGCGGCGGGTGAACGTCCAGTGCTGGTTGGCACCGCCGGTGCACGTCCACTGGACGACCTCGGCGCCGGGCGCGGTGGAGCCGCCGGACACGTCGGCGCACAGTCCGGACTCGGCGTTGCGCAGCTCGTAGGAGCCGTCGCCCTGCCGGGTGAACCGCCAGGTCTGGTTGGCGCCGCCGTTGGCCGTGTAGGTGATGAGCCGGGTGCCGGCGGTGGTGCTGTGGCCGGGATCGTCCAGCGCCTGGCCGCCGGTGACGAGGGTGTGGTCGCCGTCGAGCCCGCCGGAGGAGGAGCCGACCGCGCTGACGGTCAGCGTCTGCTCACCCGCGCCGCGTCCGCCGCCGACCGCGCCGCCGCTGTCGGTCCAGGCGCGTACGGGGGTGGTCTCGGCGAGCCGGCCGGCCGTGCCGGAGAGGCCGATGACGAGGCCGCTGTAGCGGTTCACCAGCCGGTACGTGCCCGTGGCCGCGCCGGTGGACGGGGAGGTGACGGGCACGACGAACCACTGCTGCCCGACGGTGGGACCGCCGCCGCCGGGCGCGGTGACGGTCGGCGCGGCGCCCCAGGCGCGGCCCGCCGCGGGGGTGGTGGGCACGCCGAGGAGACGGCCGGTGGCGGCGTTGGCGATGCGGTAGGAGCCGTCGCCGTTGCCGGTGAACGTCCAGGCGTCCAGGCCGGTGCCGGTGGCGGTGGCCGTCGAGGTGGTGGCGGAGGAGCCGGACACCTGGGTCAGCACCCGGCCGCCGCCGCCCGCGATCCGGTACGTCCGGGCCGGGTCGAAGGGCGCCGCGGCGGGCGCGGAGGAGTCGATCGTCAGGTTGACGTACTCGCCGGAGGCGCCGCCCGAGCAGCCGAAGGAGCAGTAGGAGCGGAAGTTCTTCCCGACGATCGCCGAGCCGGTCCGGTTGGCGGCGTCGAGGAACCAGCGGTACCAGGAGGCGGTGTGGTAGCCGCCGGTGTCGCCGATCGGACGCCACTTCTGGGTGGCCAGGTTGTCGGTGGCGTACAACTGCTGGGGCGCGTCGCCGGACTGGTCGACCGCCTGGGGCTCACCGATGTAGAGGCCGAGGTAGGCGTTGTAGGTGATGTCCATGACGAACAGGGGCGAGGTGGGCGGGGTCTTGCCCGCGGCGACCTGCTGGTCCACGGTTCCGGTGCTGGCCGGGTCGTACTCCTTGGCGGTGGGCGTGTAGCCGGTGGGGTCGGCGGCGGTCACCGGGACCATGTTGCTCTCCCGGCCGCCGACGCCGGGCTGGGACCAGGAGCCGCCGTACCACTTCTGCCAGGTGCCGGTGGCCATCTTGCCGGACAGCGGGGCGCGGGCGACGTGGGAGTAGAACGCCTTCCAGCCGCCGTTCTTGTCGATGAGGCGGGAGCCGTAGAAGACGTAGAAGTAGCCGGAGGCGGCGTCGACGTAGAGCCGCTGGTCGCCGTCGCCGTAGGAGTACGTCTGCTGCGGGAAGGCCGTGGTGTCGCCGCGCTTGGTGCTGTACGGGGAGGTGAGGGCGTGGCCCTTGATGCTCCAGTGCCGGCCCTGGTCGGTGGAGACGGCGTAGTCGATGGCGTCGAAGTGGCTGCTGTCGCCGAAGGGCTGCGGGGTGAACTCGTTGTGGATCAGGCCGTACCAGTCGCCGGTGTCGGGATCGACCCACACCCCGGCCAGATCGCAGAAGTTGCGCTGCGAGTAGCCCGAGCCGCTGGGCGGGAAGGTGGCCTCCACGCCGGTGGGGCTGTTGTCGCACAGCGCGGTGGTGTCCGGGTTGGCGCCGGCGTCGCTGATCGCGGCGGAGCGGGTGGCGGTGTCGAAGTCGGCGCCGGTGTAGAAGGTCCACGCCCGGCTGTCGTCGGCGCCGTACAGGGAGTGGGCCTGCTGGTAGTAGAACGTCCCGTCCTTGTCGAGGTACGGGTACGCGGGTGTGTCGTCCGGGTGGGTCCAGCTGCCCTTGGCGCCGACGGTCACCGTGTAGGAGGCGTCGGCGGCCGGGGCGGCGGACGCGGCCGGGGCGGCCGGGGCCGCGGCGGCGGGCGGGGCGGTCAGCGCGCCGCCGGTCAGGGCGATGGCCGCAGCGGCGAGCGCGCCGACGACTCTGGCGCGGCGCGCGGTGCTTCGGGGGCTCCCGATACTGCTCCCGGAACCGCTGAGACTGCTTCTTGGACTCCTGCGAGAGGCGGACACGGTTTCTCCTTGCTGTCGGGTGTGCCGGTTGCGTGGGGATCGTGGTGCTCTGCGGGTCGGGTCAGTCGAAGGTCTCGATGTACTCCTGCGGTTCGCCGAGTCCGGGCCGGTCGCGCAGCGCGATGTGGTCGCCGAGGCGTTCCAGCTCCAGCACGGTGAGGGTGTTGTCGCCGGGGTGCAGGAAGGGGGCGGGCAGATAGAGCGTGGTCTGCGGTCCGATGTGCCAGTAGCGGCCGAGCAGGTGGCCGTTGACCCAGCAGAAGCCCTTGCCGAAGCCGGGCAGCGCGACGAACGTGTCGGCGGGCTCGGTGACGGTGAGCCGGGCGGTGGCGAACCCGGCCCGTCCGTCGGCCGGGGCGAGGGAGACGGCACGGGCCAGTTCGTCGGGGCTCCACTCGTCCAGCGGCAGGCGGTGCATGCGCCAGCCGTGCACCATCCGCCGGTCCACCCGGACGCCGCCGAGGATGCCCTTGCCCTGGCCGAGCAGCGGCCCGTAGTTGATACGGCCCTGGTTCTCCACCAGCAGCTCCAGCCGGACGCGCCTGCCGGTGCCGCGCACGCGGCAGGAGGCGGTCTCGCGGTCCAGCACCGCCACGGGGACGCCGTCCACGAACACCTGGGCGCGATCGTGCAGTCCGGTGACAGTCACCTCGAACTCCTCGTCGGGCAGCAGCGGTTCCGCCGCGTACAGGACGAGGCCGGAGGCCTGCCCCAGCTCCTCGAAGCTCAACGGCGCGGGTGCCCGCACCGGTTCGGCGACCGTGCGCAGCGCGTCCAGCAGGGCCGCCCCGGGGGTCACGGGCAGCTCGGCGGGCGGCAGCAGAGGCGGGTCGGCGGGCACCGGGCCGTCCGGCACCGGCTGTCCGGCGGCCGTCAGTTCCTCGCGCAGCGCGAAGAACTTCTCGGTGAGAGCGCCGTGTTCGGCGACGGGGGCGTCGGAGTCGTAGCTGGTGACGGTGGGCTGGAGCCGGTCGCCGTCGTGGTTGGCGCCCGCCCACAGCCCGAAGTTGGTTCCCCCGTGGGCCATGTAGAGGCTCAGCGAGCCGCCCGCGCCGAGGATGCGGCCCACGTCGTCGGCGGCGCTGCGGGCCGGGCGGACGTGGTGCTGCTCGCCCCAGTGGTCGAACCAGCCGTTCCAGAACTCGGCGCAGAAGAAGGGTTCTTCCGGCCGGCGCGAGCGCAGCAGCCGGGCCGCCTGTTCGGGGCGGGAGCCGAAGGTCGCCGCGGCCAGTTCGCCCTCGACGGCACCGGCGTCGAGCATCAGCTCGGTGGGGCCGTCGGCCGTGTACAGCAGCTCGGTGACGCCCCGCGCGGTCAGCGCGTCACGGACCCAGCGGACGTAGTCGCCGTCGTCGCCGTAGGAGCCGTACTCGTTCTCGATCTGCACGGCGACCACGGGGCCGCCCCGGCCGGCCTGGAGGGCGGCGATCCGGGGGATCAGCTGGTCGAACCAGCGTGCCACGGCCGCCAGGAAGGGCGGGTGCGAGGTGCGCGGCCGCATGCCGGGTGTGCCGGTCAGCCAGGCGGGCAGCCCGCCGTTGTCCCACTCGGCGCAGATGTACGGCCCCGGGCGCACGATGACGTCGAGTCCCGTCTCCTGGGCCAGCCGGACGAACCGGTCCAGGTCCCGCCAGCCGTCGAAACGGACGTCGCCCGGCGTGCGTTCGTGGAAGTTCCACGGCACATACGTGTCGACGGTGTTCAGGCCGAGGGCGGCCAGCCGGGCCAGCCGGTCGGCCCACTGGCCGGGGTGGACGCGGAAGTAGTGCAGCGAGCCGGACAGGATGCGGTGCGGCCGGCCGGCGCGCAGCAGCGTCCCGCCCGCGTGGGTGAGCGTGGCGGCGGGGCGCCGGTCGCGGGCGGCGTCCGCTGTGGTCTGCATGGTCACTTGACGGCTCCGTCGGTCATACCCGTGCGATCTCCTCATCCGTCCTCCACGGTGCTGCGGCGGACCGGAGGAGAGCTGTTCCGAAGAGGCCGCGCGACAGTGGAGCGTGCCCGGCCCGTGACGGGCGGGAACGCCTCGATGGCCGGAACTATGGCAGAGAATGTTATCGATGCCAACAGTCACTGAACCGAGATTTCCTGACGAGTTGACGCGACGGGGCGGCTGCCATGCGAGGCGATATCATGGCCGGGTCGGGGCCGGCGAGGGAAGGCGCTCATGGCGAAGCAGCAGGTGAAGAGCGGTGATCGACCGCCGGGCATGGTGGACGTGGCCCGGGTCGCCGGGGTGTCCGCGCAGACGGTCTCACGGGTGCTCTCCGGGCACCCCAACGTGCAGGCCCGCACGCGGGAGAAGGTGCTCGCGGCGGTCGAACAGCTCGGCTACCGGCGCAACAACGCGGCCCGCATGCTGTCCTCGGGACGCAGCCGCACCATCGGCGTGGTCACCCTGCGGACCACCTTCTACTCGCGGGCGGCCCTCACCTCCGGCATCGAGAACGCCGCGCAGGCCGCCGGGTACACGGTCAGCACGGCGACCACCACCTCCCTGGACACCGCCGCCATCGAGGCCGCGCTGTCCCGGCTGGCCGATCAGGACGTCGAGGGCGTCGTCCTCGCCGTGCCGCTGATCCACACCAGCGCGCGCATCGAGCAGTTCACCCGGTCCACGCCCACCATCTCGGTGGACGGGCCGCGCACCGACACCACCGAGGTCGTGGCGGTCGACCAGGCGCTCGCGGCCCGCAAGGCGACCGAACACCTGCTGAACCTCGGACACGAGACCGTCTGGCACATCGCCGGGCCCGAGCACTGGCTGGAGGCCGCCAGCCGGCGCGACGGATGGCGGGCCACCCTCGAAGAGGCGGGCCGGCCGGTGCCGCCGCCGCTGGAGGGCGACTGGTCACCGGCCTCCGGCTACCGCAACGGACTGCTCCTCGGCCGTGTCCCGGAGGCGAGCGCGGTCTTCGTCGCCAGCGACGAGATGGCCTTCGGCGTCATCAGGGCGCTGACCGAACTCGGCCGGCGCGTACCCGAGGACGTCTCCCTGGTCAGCGTCGACGACATCGAGCTGGCCGCCTACTGCACCCCGCCGCTGACCACCGTCGCCCAGCCGTTCGCCCGGACCGGTGAACTCGCCGTCGCCCACCTGCTGCGGCACATCGCCGACCCGGCCGGCGCGATCGCCCCCGAGTCGGTGGAACCCCGGCTCGTGGTACGCGCCAGCACCGCGCCGCGCGCCGGGACTTGAGCCCCCGTGCGCCCGCCCGGCCGGGCGCGGCCCGCGAAGACGACGCTCAAGGTCAGTCCAGACAGAACTCGTTGCCCTCGATGTCCAGCATCGGGATGCACGCGTCGTTGCCGTCGTACAGCGTGCGCACGTGCACCGCGCCGAGCGGGATCAGGCGCGCGCACTCCGCCTCGAGCGCGGCGAGACGCGCTTCGCCGGTGAGCCCGGTGGCGACCCGTACGTCGAGATGCACCCGGTTCTTGACGGCCTTCCCTTCGGGAACGCGCTGGAAGTACAGCCGCGGGCCCACACCCGAGGGATCGACGCACGCGAACCACGCGTCCCGCTGCTCGGACGGCAGTGACTGCGTGTATGCGTCCCAGGTGGCGAACCCCTCCGGGGGTGGAGGTACGACGTATCCCAGCACCTCGCACCAGAAGCGGGCCAGCCGCTCGGGTTCCGCGCAGTCGAAGGTGACCTGGACCTGCTTGATCGACGGCATCGGCGCACCCTACCAAGAGGGCCCGGCCGCTCACCCCTGCTTTTCGGCTCGCCGCAGACGGAGCGCGGAGACCAGGAAGAAGACCCCGCCGAGGAAGGCGTAGCCGGCCAGGGCGCTCAAGGAGGGGTCGTCCTTGCCGGCCTGGACGATGAACGAGGCTCCGGCGAGCGTGGAGATGCCGCCGCTGGCGATCATCGGCCACTGTCCCGCCATGCCGCGCCGGAGGGCGCCGACGATCAGCTGAACGAGTCCCGCCGTGATGGCCCAGGCGCCCCAGACCCACAGGACCGCCGGAATGCCCGAGGTGGCGGCGGCGACCAGGCCCGCGGCGGTGAGGGCGCTGAGCGCGACGTTCGCGTAGAGGCCGCGCACCGGACCGCGGTTCGCCCGGGTGGACCTGAGGTCGACGACCGCGCACCCCACGTCGAACAAGGGGTAGATCACCAGCAACGTCGCGCTGAGGGGGCTCAGGGTGTGAGCGGAGGCGAACAGCAGCGCGGCCCAGATCGCGGCGAACGCGCAGCGCACGAAGTACAGACGGCGCAGCGCCGCGGTGTCGCTCGCGGCGGGGGCCGGGGCGGTGAGGACGGAGTCCATGAGGGGTCCTTTCGCGAAGGCGGAGAGGGAGAGAGGGGGAGAGGAAGGGACGGGGGGACTCGGGGAATCCGGGGTCGGCGGGATGAGTGAGTGAGGGAGAACGTTCGGTCTCCCATGTCATCCAAAGCGCCCTGCGCCCCCATGTCAAGACCGAACGTTCTCCCTCATGCGCTGATACAGTGAGGGGCATGAGTACGGGCACACAGGGCGGGAGCATGTCCGAGGCCCGGGCGCGGCTGCTCGGCACGGCGACCCGGATCTTCTACAGCGAGGGCATCCACTCCGTCGGCGTGGACCGGATCATCGCGGAGGCCCGGGTCACGCGCGCCACCCTCTACCGGCATTTCAAGGGGAAGGAAGAGCTGATCCTCTCCTACCTCCAGCAGGCCGATCAGGGCATCCGGGGACAGGTGGCCGGCATCCGTGCCCAGGGGCTGGCGGCGGCGGACACGGTCCGGGCCGTGAGCCGTTCCATCGCCGAGGGCATCGGCTCACCCGGGTTCCGCGGATGCGCCTTCCTGAACGCTGCGGCCGAGTACCCCGACCCGGAACACCCCGTCCATCAGGCGGTGTTGGCCCATCGCCAATGGTTCCTGGAGACCGCCACGCAGCTTCTGGCGGACGCCGGCTGCGCTCCCGCCGACGCGGCGGGCCGGCACCTCGTCATGCTCCGGGACGGCGCCATGGCGGCCGGCTGCCTCTCCGACCCGGCGCCGATCTGCGAGACGTTCCTGAACGGCGTCGAAGGCATCCTGCGCAACGGGCGCGGTACCGACGCCTGAACCGGCCGCCCGGGCCGTCCAGGCCGTCCCGGTCGCCCAGGCCGTCCCGTCGGGCAGGATGGCTCCCATGACGGGTGGGGGAGACGGTCTCGCCGAGCTGCTGCGGCGGGCGGGGCTGGACATCGTGGGGGACGGGCGGAACGAGGGCGTGCCGCCGCCCCGGGCGGCGTGGCGTCCGGTGATCTCGCGCGAGGCGGAGCCGACCGTGGTGGTACGCGGGCAACTTCCTCTTTCAGCAGCCGAGTTGAACGAGAAGTGGCACCGACTTGCGCAGGACACCGGCGTCCTCGGCGCGGACGGCGTGTTCCTCGTCGACGTCGCCGGTGACTGGACGGGCCACGCGCCCCGGCGCTGGACGCGAGTGCGGCTCACCGAGCGATGGGACCTGGCCGGAGTCCTCGAAAGGCGCCCCGGACAGCCGGAGTTCGTCACGCTCTCCACCGACGGGAGCGCCCTGGTGGCAGCGACCACCGAGGCGGACGAGGTCCGGCTCGTCGCACTGGACCGCCTCCAGGAACACCAGGAGACGATGGCGCGGGCGGCGGCCCGGGAGAGCGCCGAGGAACGCGCCGCCGCCTGGGCGGAGTTGCTCCAGGGACCGGCACCCGCGGAACGGCTGCGCGACCTGTGGGCGCACGGGCTGGTACGCAACCCCGCCCTGCCCGACGCCGCACGGGCCGGTCTCCTCGGCCTGTCCCACCACCTGCTGTGGCGGCCCCTGCCGGAAGACCAGCGTCCGCGCCCTCTCCGACCCGGAGAGCGATGAACAGCGCGGCGGACGCCTCCAGGAGCCCCGCGCGGTCCAGGCCCCCGGCGGACACCGGCTCGCAGCCCACGTCCCGCACCGACTGCCGTACGCGGTGAGGGCATCGGAGTCGTCCCCCCACACCGGGAGGCCCGGCCCGAACGTGCGCTCCCGCTCCGAACGGCAGTGACCACCACGAAACGAGAGGCCCTACAAGCGGACGATGACCAGCGCGATGTCGTCGCGGCCGCCGTCGGCGACGCCGAGGTGGGCGAGCAGGGTGTCGGCCAGGGCGTCGGGGCCGAGGTGGGCGTGGCGCGCGAGGGTGTCGGTGAGGCGGCGCAGACCGGCGTCGATGTCCTCGCCGCGGCGTTCGATCAGCCCGTCGGTGTACAGCACGAGGCTGTCGCCAGGGGTGTACGGGACGGTGGCCTGCGGACGCGGGTCGTCGTGGACGGGGACGCCCAACGGCGGGCCGGTGGCCTCGTCGAGGAGGACGACGGCGCCGTCGCGGCGGGCCAGGGCGGGCGGCGGATGGCCGGCGCTGGTGTAGGTGATCCGCCGATGGCGGGTGTCGACCACCGCCTTGACCGCGGTGGTGGCCAGGGCGCCCTCGAAGGTACGGGCATAGCCGCTCAGGACGTCCATCGCCGTGCCCGGCGTGTGGATGGCGCGGACCGCGGCCGACAGAGCGCTTCTGAGCATGCCCATCACGGCGGCGGCCTCCAGACCGTGGCCGACCACGTCGCCCACCGCGACGGTGAAGCTGTCCTCGGACAGATCCACCACGTCGTACCAGTCGCCGCAGACGTTGAGCGACCGGACGGCGGGCATGTAGCGCACGGCGATGTCGCGGTGTCCCCTCAGGTCGGGGGAGTGCAGCATCGCCTGCTGCAGGGTGAGGGCCGTCTCGCGCTCCCGGGCGTGGGCCTCGCGCAGCTCCTCGTTCAGATGCTGCAACTCCTGCGCCCGCGCGTAGAGTTCCGCCTCCATCGCATCCCGCTTCCCGCCCGGGGCGCCGGGCAGCGCGGCGGGCGGGCGGGTCAGCACGAAGTCCGTCATGTCCTCCACCCGGTGGATGATCCAGGCGACCTCGCCGTCCGGCCCGAGGACGGGGGTGTTGATCGGCGACCACCATTTCGCCCGGAACACCTCCGGGCGGCCGGACACCGGGATGTCGTACTTCTGCACGGCCATGGTGTCCGGTTCCTTCGAGCGCAGCACCCGCTGGAGGGAGGCGTTGAGATTGCGCACCCCGTCGGCGTCCGGGTCCGCCGGGTTGTCCGGATGGACCTCGAAGAGGCGCCGGCCGAGCAGTTCCTCCCGCGTCCGGCCCGTGACCCGCAGATACGCTTCGTTGACGTCGGCGACCACCAGCGCGGGGTCCAGGACCAGATAGGGGCTGGGCGTCACGGCGAACAGCGCCTGGTAGTCGATCTCCGGTCCGGTCATGCGCGCCCTCCTGCCCTGGCCAGCCGGATCCTATCCCCGGACCCGGCCCGCGGAGATCGGCGTGCGCGCCGGTGGCGGTTCTCAGGGGCGTGTGTGCGCGGAGCGGACTTGGAAGAGGCGCGGCTGCACATCCGTCGCGATCTTGGCCGCCTGGTCCATGTGGAAACGGGCCTCGGGGTTGGCGAGCATCGCCCGGTAGTGCTCCTCGGTCTCCCACTGGGCGTAGTTGATCACGCGCTCGCCGTCGAGGGAGACGTGGAAGTTGGCGTGCAGGAAGCCGGGTTGGTGTTTCATCGTCTCCTCGGTGGCGCGGGCGAGCAGGGCGACGAGTTCGTCCTGGCGGTCGGGGGAGACGGTGAAGACGTTGATGAGGGTCGCCACGGGGCGCGTGGTGTCGACCTGAACGGTAACAGTCATGGACTCATGTCTCCCCTTACCGGCCGGAGGTTGTCGCGTACGGTGCCGCTTTCGCCCGAACGGAGGCGGGCCCGTGCGCGTGCACCACCCGGGACGGCCGCCGGGACGGCCGCCGTCTAGGCGAGGTCAGCCGGTCGGAGGGCGGGCCGCCGCCCTGCACCGGCTCGGGCGGACCGCCGCCCCTGCCGTCCAGAAGCCCCTGGATCAGCACCGGGGCGGCCGGCCCCGCCTCCCGCGCCCTCGGATGGACGGCGGCGACGAGGGCCGTGCCGCCGCCGGACTCCGCTCGCCGATCACCACCACACCGGGCGGCTCGGCCGGAAGCAGGTCCCGTACGACGGCGGCCAGGATCCTCACGCCGTCCGGGCCGCCACCGTCCGGGCCGCCACCGTCCGGGCCGCCACCGTCCGGGCCGTCGCCCCCGGGTGCAGGGCCGCGTACTCCAGCGGGGCCGAGGGGTCGATCGACACGTCCAGCGGCGCCGGTTCGGCCCCGGCGCGCACGAGGAGGTCGCCGACGGCGGCGATCATCGCGCCGTTGTCCGTGCACAGCCTGAGCGGCGGCACCCGCAGCGCGATGCCGGCGGCCCGGCAGCGCTCCTCGGCCAGCGACCGCACCCGGGAGTTCGCGGCCACCCCGCCGACCACGACGAGCGTGCCGACGCCGTGCTCCCGGCAGGCCGCCACCGCCTTGCGGGTCAGCACGTCGGCGATCGCCTCCTGGAGCGAGGCGGCCCCGTCGGCCACCGGCAGCTCCCGCCCGGCGTGGCCCTCGGCCCAGCGGGCGGCGGCCGTCTTCAGCCCCGAGAAGGAGAAGTCGTACGACCCCGGCAGGGGGCGCGGGAAGGGGGCAGCGCGCGGATCCCCCGCGCGCGCTGCCCGGTCGATGGCCGGACCGCCCGGATACGGCAGTCCAAAGACCCGCGCGACCTTGTCGAAGCACTCGCCGGCCGCGTCGTCCAGGGTGTCGCCGAGGTGGGCGATCGGATCGCGGGCCAGATCGCGGACGAGGAGCAGGGAGGTGTGGCCGCCGGAGACGATCAGCACCATGCAGGGGGCGGGCAGCGGACCGTGCTCCAGGGTGTCCGCGGCGACGTGCCCGGCGAGATGGTGCACCCCGTACAGCGGCACGCCGAGCGCGTACGCGATCCCCTTCGCCCCGGCCAGACCGACCTGGAGCGCCCCGGACAGACCGGGCCCGGTGGTGACGGCGACGGCCCCGATGTCGGCGAGCCGCAGCCCCGCCTCCTCCAGCGCCTGCCGGACCACCGGCCGCAGCGCGTGCAGATGGGCGCGGGAGGCGATCTCCGGGACGACACCGCCGTAGCGGGCGTGCTCGGCCATGCTCGACGCCACCGCGTGGCCGAGCAGCACACCGTCCCGGACCAGCCCCGCGCCGGTCTCGTCGCACGACGACTCGATGCCCAGCACGATCGGAGAGCCCACGCCCACCCCTTCCTGAACCTCATATGCTCTTGCACATAGTGTGCAATAAGGCCGCTGCCGATGTGAACCCGGGGCGGGGCGGGCGGCGCGCCGCGCAGTAGAGTGCGCACCCGCAAGTGCGCTCCCGAAGTGCGCTCCCGCCCCCGAACCCCGAGGTCCCGCGCATGCACGTACTGATCCTCGGCGGCACCGCGGAGGCCCGCCGCCTCGCCGAGCTGCTGCACGGCGTCCCCGGCCTGGAGCTGACCAGCTCGCTCGCCGGGCGCGTCGCCGGACCCCGGCCGCTGCCGGGCGACACGCGCATCGGCGGCTTCGGCGGGGCGGAGGGGCTGACGGCATGGCTGCGCGAGCACGGGGTGGACGTGGTCGTCGACGCCACGCACCCCTTCGCGGATACGATCAGCCACCACGCGGCACGGGCCGCCGCCACCGCCCGGGTGCCCCTGCTCGCCCTGCGCCGGCCCGGCTGGGTCCCGGAGGCGGGCGACCGCTGGCACGGGGTCGGATCACTGGCGGAGGCGGCCCGGGCGCTGCCCGCACTCGGCCGGCGCGTGTTCCTCACCACCGGGCGCCTGGGGCTGGCCGCCTTCGCGGACCTGGACGACCTGTGGTTCCTCGTACGGTCCGTGGACGCGCCGCAGCCGCCGCACCCGTCCCGCATGGAGATCCTGCTCGACCGCGGGCCCTTCACCCTCGACGGGGAACGCGAACTGCTGCGCCGCCACCGCGTCGACGTCGTCGTCACGAAGGACAGCGGCGGCGCGGCCACCGCCCCGAAACTGACCGCCGCCCGCGAGGCGGGACTGCCCGTCGTCGTGGTCCGCAGACCCCCGGCGCCGCAGGGCGTACCCGTCGTGCCGACCCCGGAGGACGCGGCCCACCGGGTCCGCGAAGCCCTCCGGGAGGTGTCCTCCCGGAACCGCTGACCGAGCCCTGACGGTCGGGCCCCCGCACGCCTGCCCGACGCGGCCCCGACCGCGCCCCCCGGAAGGGCCCCGCGCCCCCGGAAGCGCGCCCGCACCGCACTCCTCGGCAGCCCCGCGCCCCCGCGCCCCCGGCCTCCGCACGCCCCGCCCCGGCGCCTCACACCGGCCGAGTGTCCTCCCGGAGGCGGGGGAAGAGGGGGCGAGGCGTCGGCAGGCGTCCGTCGGCCGGTGTCAGCCGCTCGGCGATCCGGGCGGCGGCGCCGGGAACGAACGGACGCAGCTCATCGGCCAGCACACGGCACGCGGCGACCAGCGCCACCAGGACGGCGTCGAGCCGCGCGCCCGCCGCCGGGTCGCCCTCGCGCTCCCGCCGGGCCAGCTCCCAGGGCCGGGTGGCGTCGATGCACCGGTTCGCCTCCTCCACGACGGTCCAGACGGCGCGGGTGGCCCGCCGGAAGTCGAAGTCGGCCAGAGCGGCGTCGACGCGCCCGGGCACCTTCGCACACACCTCCGTCAGGGGCAGCCCACCGGACGGCTCGACGACGGGTAGCGCTCCGCCCCGGAAGCGGTGCACCGCGGTCACGACGCGGTGGACGAGATTCCCGAGTCCCCCGGCGAAGTCCGCGTCCGCACGGCCGATCAGCCGCTCGGCGGTGAAGTCGGCGTCCCCGGTCCGCGGTACCTCGCGCAGGAGCCACCAGCGCACCGCGTCCGTGCCGTACGCCGCGGCCAGCGCCGCCGGATCGACGGTGTTCCCGGCGGACTTGCTGATCTTGCGGCCGCCGACGGTCAGGTAGTCGTGGACGAAGAGGTCGGTGGGCAGCGGCAGCCCGGCCGACAGCAGGAGGGCCGGCCAGTACACGGCGTGGAAGCGCACCACTCCCTTGCCGGCCAGGTGGACCCGGCGTCCGTCGCCCTCCCACCACTCGTCGTAGGCGGTGCCGCCGGTGCCGTAGCCGAGGCTGGTGACGTAGTTGGCGAGGGCGTCCCACCACACGTAGACGACCTGGCCCGGGTCGTCGGGCACGGGGATGCCCCAACCGCGGGCGCGGGTGTGGGAGCGGGAGACGGAGAAGTCGTGCAGCCCGCCCTCGATGAGGGCGAGGACCTCGTTGCGGCGGGCGGCGGGCTCGATGCGCAGGGCGCCGCTCGTGATCAGGCGGTGGAGGCGGTCGGCATGGCGGGACAGCCGGAAGAACCAGTTCTCCTCCGCGACAAGACGCAGTTCGGCGCCGTGCTCGGCGCACCGGCCGCCGACCAGTTCGTCCGGGGTGTAGAACTGCTCGCAGCCCACGCAGTACAGGCCCTCGTACGCCTTCCGGTAGAGGTCGCCCGCGGCGGCGCACCGGCGCCACAGCCGTTCGACCCCGACGCGGTGGCGCGGGTCGCTGCTGGTGCGGATGAAGTCGTCCAGGGAGAGCGCCAGCGGTGTGCGCAACGCGGCGAAGGCGTCGGCGTTCCGGTCGACGAACGTCCGGACGTCGACGCCGGCGGCCTCGGCGGCCAGGACGTTCTTGAGGGAGTTGTCGTCGGTCCCGCTGAGCAGTCGCACCCGGTCACCGCGCTGACGGTGGTGCCGGGCCAGCGCGTCCGCCTGGACCAGCTCCAGGGCGAAGCCCAGGTGCGGGCGGGCGTTGACGTACGGAATGGTCGTGGTGATGAAGTGGCGCGCGGTCATCTGGTCCTCCCGCCGGGCGGCGGGGCCTTGATCGCGGATATGACCGAGGCCCCGTACCCGGGGCCTCGGCTTCGGTACGCGTTCGTGCTCAGCAGCCCCGTGGACGGGGCGTCATCCGGTGCCGGCGCGAAAGCGTGATCATGGGGAGGAGCGTAGCGGCGCGGGGGACGGGACGGCACGCGATTTTCCCGGCGGCGGTGGAGTGCCGGGCTGCGGGGGCGTACGGCTCAGCTCGCTTCGCCGTGGTGTGCCGTCGGGGCGGCGGCCTCGGTGGCGGCGAGGGAGGCGAGGAGGCGTAGGGCCTGCTCCGAGGGGGAGCCGGGCTCGGCGGTGTAGACGGTCATGCCGAGGCCGGGTTCGGCGGCCAGGTCCAGGGCCTCGTAGGCCAGGGTGAGGTCGCCGACCGCGGGGTGGCGGAACCGCTTGGTGCCCGTCCCGTGGCGGCGGACGTCGTGCGCGCCCCAGCGGGTGCGGAACTCCTCGCTGCGGGTGGACAGCTCCCCGATGAGATCGTGCAGGTCCTTGTCGTGCGGGTCGCGGCCCGCCTCGCGGCGCAGGATCGCCACCGCCGTGTCCGCGAACAGCTCCCAGTCGGGGTAGAAGCGGCGGGCGGCCGGGTCGAGGAAGTTGAAGCGGGCGAGGTTGCGCTGGTTGTCGGCGTCGGCGAAGAGGTCGGCGTAGAAGGCGCGGGCGAGCGGGTTGACGGCCACGACGTCCATCCGGCCGTTGGACACCACCGCGGGTCCCGCCGTGATCGCGTCCAGGGTCCACTGCAGGCTGCGGTGCGGCGTCCACTGCCGGGCGGTGGGCCGGCGGCGGGGGCGGGTGAGGGCGTCGGAGCCGTCGGCGGCCCGCGCCAGGTGCAGGAGGTGGGCGCGTTCGGCGTCGTCCAGCTGCAGCGCGCGGGCGACCGCCTCCAGAACGGCCGGGGAGGCGCCGGCGAGGCTGCCGCGCTCCAGTTTCGCGTAGTACTCCACGCTCATGTCGGCCAGCGCGGCGACCTCGCTCCTGCGCAGCCCCGGCACCCGCCTCCGGGGGCCTGCGGGCAGCCCGGCCCGCTCCGGGGTGATCTTCGCGCGCCGCGAGGTCAGGAACTCGCGGACCTCCTCACGGTTGTCCATGCCCCGACCGTACGACGTGCGCGGCGCGGGAGGGATGTACCGGCAGTACACCTCTCAGCGGTGACTCGTTCGGCGTCGCCGTGCGGGGTTACCTGGTAGGTGGCCCTACGGCCACGGCCACGGCCACGGACACGGCCACGGACACGGCCACGGACACGGACACGGACACGGACACGGACACGGATACGGATACGGACAGGGTGACGGAGGCGGACCGCGGGCCGTCCCGCCCGGGCGGTGCGAGATCCGCCCACGCCCGACACCCCCCTCCCCCCAGACAAGGACATCTCTCATGCGCGGAGCAGTGATCCACGCCCCCGGCGACGTACGTTTCGAGACACTTCCCGACCCGAAGATCCTGGAGCCGACGGATGCGATCATCCGCACGGCCGTCACCTGCGTGTGCGGCTCCGACCTGTGGCCCTGGCGCGGCCTCGACGCCACCGACGAGGCCCACCCCATGGGGCACGAGTACGTCGGCTTCGTGGAGGAGGCCGGCTCCGAGGTCACCGCGGTGCGGCCCGGCCAGTTCGTCGTCGGCTCCTTCGCGACCTCGGACAACACCTGCCCGAACTGCCGCAACGGCTTCCAGTCCAACTGCCTGAACCGCGAGTTCATGAGCACCTGCCAGGCCGAGTACGTGCGCATCCCCAACGCCCAGGGCACCCTGGTCGCCACCGACGAGGCGCCCGGCGAGGAGTTCTGGCCGGGCCTGCTGGCCGTCTCCGACGTGATGGGCACCGGCTGGTACGCCGCCGACGCCGCCGAGGTGCGGCCCGGCTCCACCGCCGTGGTCGTCGGCGACGGCGCGGTCGGGCTGTGCGCGGTGATCGCCGCCAAGGAGATGGGCGCGGAGCGGATCATCGCCATGTCCCGGCACGACAGCCGGCAGAAGCTCGCCCGCGAATTCGGCGCCACCGACATCGTCACCGAGCGCGGCGACGAGGGCGTGGCCCGGATCAAGGAGATGACCGACGGCATCGGCGCCGACTCCGTGCTGGAGTGCGTCGGCACCGCCCAGGCCATGAGCCAGGCGCTGCACTCGGCCCGGCCCGGCGGCAACGTCGGTTTCGTCGGTATGCCCCACGAGGTGGCCATCGACGGCCAGGAGCTGTTCTTCTCCCACGTCGGCCTGCGCGGCGGCCCCGCCCCGGTGCGCCGCTATCTGCCCGACCTCATCGAACGCGTCCTGACCGGCCGCATCGACCCGGGCAAGGTCTTCGACCTCACCCTGCCCCTCGACCAGGTCGCCGAGGGCTACAAGGCCATGGACGAACGCCGCGCAGTCAAGGCCCTCCTCCGGCCCTGACGCACGACTCACCTCGAGCCCTGATTCACCTCAAGGTCTGACTCACCTCGAGCCCTGACTCAGTCAAGCGACCTGACTCACTCACGCGAGCAGACAAGGAACCCCTGTGCAGATCACCCGCAGCTCGATCAACACCGTCAAGGGACCCGCGGACTGGTTCACCGGCGACGTCTACATCGACGCCGTCGCCGCCGCGCCCGCCCCCTCCCGGGTCAGCGCCAACCTGGTCCACTTCATGCCCGGCGCCCGCACCCACTGGCACCGGCACCCGCTGAGCCAGACCGTGTTCGTCACCGAGGGCATCGGCCTGTGCCAGCGCCGCGGCGGACCCGTCGAGGTCATCCGCCCCGGCGACCGCGTCCTGTTCGAGGCCGACGAGGAGCACTGGCACGGCGCCGCGCCGAACCGGCTGATGGTCCACCTGGCCATCAACGAGGGCGACGCGGAGCACGACGTCGTCCACTGGCTGACCCCGGTCACCGACGAGGAGTACGCCGCCGCCCCGGCCACCGACTGACCCCCGGGGCCGCCCGGGGCCGCCTGGGGCAGCCCGGGGCAGCCGGGCGGCCCGGCGGCGTCCACCCGGCTCCACCCCAGGCTCGGCCCGGTCAGTGGTCGGTCAGTGGTCCACCAGGGGCCCAGCCCGGTCGGGGGTGGTCAGGCGTCTCCACCAGGCACAGTCCGGTCGGCGGGTACGGGAGCCGGACGAGGCCCTACGGCCCCCGGCCCCCGGCCCCCGGCCGGGGCGTCGACGTGGATGTGCGCGACCGGACGCCCGGCGGCCTCCTCCCGGCAGGCGTCGTAAGAGAGCCGTCAAAGCCGTGACCTGGGACGTAAGAGGGCCGTCAACGGGTGGTCCGGACCGGGTGGTGCGGGGGTTTCCTTCAAACGTCCCCGTTTTTCCCTCGCACCTACCAGGAGTCCACGATGGCCGATCTGGCCTTCGTCGTCACCGTGCTCGCGGTCTTCGCGCTGGTGGCCCTCGTCGCCAAGGGGGTGACGAAGCTGTGACCGCCGAGAACACCGTCGGCCTGATCGCGGCCGTCGCCCTCCTGGGCTATCTCGTCCTCGCCCTGATCTTCCCGGAGAGGTTCTGAGAGCCGGCATGGGTCCCGTCACCGCAGGCGTGCTCCAGTTGCTCGCCCTCATCGGCGCACTCGCGCTCGTCCACAAACCCGTCGGCGCCTACATGGCCCGGGTCTACTCCTCCTCCCGGCATCTGCGGGTGGAGAGGTGGATCTACCGCGGCATCGGCGCCGACCCCGACGCCGAGATGACCTGGCCCGCGTATCTGCGCGGCGTCCTCGCGTTCTCGGCCGTGGGCGTCCTCTTCCTGTATCTGCTCCAGCGGCTCCAGGGCGTGCTGCCCGGCTCGCTCGGCTTCTCGTCGGTGAACCCGGCGCAGTCATTCAACACGGCCGTGTCGTTCGTGACGAACACCAACTGGCAGTCGTACTACGGCGAACAGACCATGGGACACGTCGTGCAGACCGCCGGTCTGGCCGTGCAGAACTTCGTCTCCGCGGCCGTCGGCATGGCCGTCGCGGTCGCGCTGGTGCGCGGCTTCGCCCGCTCCCGCACCGGCGAACTCGGCAACTTCTGGACCGACCTGGTACGCGGCACGCTGCGCGTCCTGGTGCCGATCGCCGCGCTCGCCGCGGTCGCCCTGGTCGCCTGCGGGGCGATCCAGAACTTCTCCGGCATCCACGAGGTCGGCCAGTTCATGGGCGGCTCCCAGCAGTGGAACGGCGGCGCGGTGGCGTCCCAGGAGGCCATCAAGGAGCTGGGCACCAACGGCGGCGGCTACTTCAACGCCAACAGCGCCCACCCCTTCGAGAACCCGACCCCGGTCAGCAACCTGCTGGAGATCTTCCTCATCCTGGTGATCCCGTTCTCGCTGACCCGCACCTTCGGCCTGATGGTCGGCAGCACGCGGCAGGGCTACGCGATCCTCGCCACCATGGTCACCATCTGGGTCGGCTTCGTCGCCCTGATGATGTGGACGGAGTTCGGCCACCACGGCCCGGCGCTCCAGGCCGCGGGCGCGGCGATGGAGGGCAAGGAGGTCCGGTTCGGCGTCGGCGGCTCCTCCCTCTTCGCGGTGTCCACGACGCTGACCTCGACGGGCGCGGTGGACTCCTTCCACTCCTCCTTCACCGGCCTCGGCGGCGGTATCGCCCTGCTCGGGATGATGCTCGGCGAGATCGCGCCCGGCGGCACCGGCTCCGGCCTCTACGGCATCCTGATCATGGCGGTCATCGCGGTGTTCATCGCCGGTCTGATGGTGGGCCGCACGCCCGAGTACCTGGGCAAGAAGATCGGCGGCCGGGAGATGAAGCTCGCCGCCTGCTACCTCCTCGTCACCCCGGCGCTGGTCCTGGTGTGCACGGCCGCCTCCCTCGCCCTGCCGACCCCGCCGCACTCCATGCTCAACTCCGGTGCGCACGGCTTCTCCGAGGTCCTGTACGCCTTCACCTCCGCGGCCAACAACAACGGTTCGGCCTTCGCCGGGCTGAACGCGAACACCGACTGGTTCAACACCATGACGGGGCTGGCCATGCTGCTCGGCCGGTTCCTGCCGATGGTGTTCGTGCTGGCGCTGGCCGGCTCCCTGGCCCACCAGCAGCCCGTACCGGTCACCGCAGGCACCCTGCGCACCGAGAAGCCGCTGTTCGCCGGCCTGCTGGTGGGCGCGATCCTGATCATCACCGGTCTCACCTACTTCCCGGCGCTCGCACTGGGACCGCTCGCCGAAGGGCTGGCGTGATGAAGACCCGTACCGGACACACGGCGAAGTCCGGCACCGGACACGCGCCCGAGCCGCGTACCGCATACGCGCCCGAGCCCCGCACGGAGAGCGCGTCCGAGCCCCGTACCCAGAACGTGTCGACGAACCGTACTCAGAACCCAGAGGACTCCATGTCCACAGCCACCCCCGCCCGGGCGCCGCACGGCGACCTCCCCACCGGGCGCAGGCCCGCCGAAGGCCGCGTCGGCGCCGGTCTGTTCGACCCCGGCCAGCTGGTCAGATCGCTGCCGGAGGCGGTCCGCAAGCTCGATCCCCGGGTCATGGTCAAGTCGCCCGTGATGTTCGTCGTATGGGTCGGCTCCGTGCTCACCACCGTCTTCTCCTGCACCGACCCGGGCGACTGGTTCGGCTGGACGATCAGCGCCTGGCTGTGGCTCACCGTCCTCTTCGCCAACCTCGCCGAGGCCGTCGCCGAGGGCCGCGGCAAGGCGCAGGCCGACACCCTGCGCAAGGCCAAGACCGACACGGTCGCCCGGCGGCTGACGGACGGCCGCGAGGAGCGGGTGCCCGGCACCGGCCTCGCGATCGGCGACCTGGTGGTGTGCGAGGCGGGCGACGTCATACCCGGCGACGGCGATGTCGTCGAGGGCGTCGCCTCGGTGGACGAGTCGGCCATCACCGGCGAGTCCGCCCCCGTCATCCGCGAGTCCGGCGGCGACCGCAGCGCCGTCACCGGCGGCACCAAGGTCCTCTCCGACCGGATCGTCGTCAAGATCACCACCAGGCCCGGCGAGACCTTCATCGACCGGATGATCAGCCTGGTCGAGGGCGCGGCCCGGCAGAAGACGCCCAACGAGATCGCGCTGAACATCCTGCTGGCCTCGCTGACCATCGTCTTCCTGCTGGCCTGCGCCACCCTGCCGCCGTTCGCCGACTACGCGGGCACCCACCTGACGATGGTCGTCCTGGTGGCCCTGCTGGTCTGCCTGATCCCCACCACCATCGGCGCGCTGCTCTCCGCGATCGGCATCGCCGGCATGGACCGGCTGGTGCAGCGCAACGTCCTGGCCATGTCCGGCCGCGCGGTCGAGGCCGCCGGCGACGTGTCCACGCTGCTGCTGGACAAGACCGGCACCATCACCCTCGGCAACCGCCGGGCGGCCGAGTTCCTGCCGGTGCGCGGCGCCACCGAGGCCGAGGTCGCCGACGCCGCCCAGCTGTCGTCGCTCGCGGACGAGACCCCCGAGGGACGGTCCGTCGTCGTCCTGGCCAAGGAACGCTACGGGCTGCGCGAGCGGCACGAGGGCGAGCTGGCCGGGGCGCGGTGGATCGCCTTCACCGCGCAGACCCGGATGTCCGGCGTGGACGTCGACGGCCGCGAGATCCGCAAGGGCGCCACCGCCTCGGTCCTCGACTGGGTACGGGAGCGGGGCGGCACGGTCGCCGAGGACGCGGAAGCCGTCGCCGGCCGGATCTCCGCGGCGGGCGGCACCCCGCTGCTGGTCGCCGTCCACGACGAGCGCGGCGCCCGCGTCCTCGGCGTGATCCACCTCAAGGACGTCGTCAAGGAGGGCATGCGGGAGCGGTTCGAGGAACTGCGCCGCATGGGCATCAAGACGGTCATGATCACGGGTGACAATCCGCTGACCGCGAAGGCCATCGCAAAGGAGGCGGGCGTCGACGACTTCCTCGCCGAGGCCACCCCCGAGGACAAGATGGCCCTCATCCAGCGCGAGCAGGCCGGCGGCAAACTGGTCGCGATGACCGGCGACGGCACCAACGACGCCCCCGCGCTGGCCCAGGCGGACGTGGGCGTGGCGATGAACACGGGCACGTCGGCCGCCAAGGAGGCCGGCAACATGGTGGACCTCGACTCCGACCCCACCAAGCTCATCGAGATCGTGGAGATCGGGAAGCAACTCCTCATCACCCGCGGGGCGCTGACCACCTTCTCCATCGCCAACGACGTGGCGAAGTACTTCGCGATCATCCCGGCGCTGTTCGCGGCCGTCTATCCGGGCCTGGACCGGCTGAACATCATGCACCTGGCCTCGCCCGCCTCGGCGATCCTGTCCGCCGTCGTCTTCAACGCGCTGATCATCGTCGCCCTGGTGCCGCTCTCCCTGAAGGGCGTGCGCTACCGGCCGATGAGCGCGGACCGGATGCTGCGCCGCAACCTCGCGGTCTACGGCGTCGGCGGGCTGATCGCCCCCTTCGTCGGCATCAAGATCATCGACCTCCTCGTCTCCCTCATCCCCGGAATCGGCTGATCGCCATGAACGCTTCCGTCACGAACACCGCCCGGCTGCTCGGCGCGGGCCTGCGGGCCCTGCTCGTCCTGACCCTGGTGACCGGCGTCGTCTATCCGCTGGTCGTCACCGGCATCGCGCAGGCCCTCTTCCCCGGCCGGGCGAACGGCTCCGAGATCAGGGCGGACGGGAAGGTCGTCGGCTCGTCCCTGATCGGGCAGCCGTACGATCTGCCGCTGAAGAAGGGGCAGCAGACCCCGGAGCCGGATCTGAGGTGGTTCCAGGGCCGTCCCGCGAACGGCCTCGGGACCAACACCGTCAACACGCAGTACCACCTGATCCTGTCCGGCGCGACCAACCTGGCCGCGGACAGCAAGGTGCTGCTCCGGCAGGTCGAGGACGCCAAGGCGGCGGTCGTCCGGGACAACTCGGTGCCCGGCCACACCGTCGAGCCGTCCGAGGTCCCCGCCGACGCGGTGACCTCCTCCGGCTCCGGCCTCGACCCCGACATCTCCCCGGCCTACGCCGCCCTCCAGGCCCCCCGGGTCGCCGCGAGGAACCATCTGCCGCTCGCCCGGGTGGAGCAACTGGTCCGGGACCACACCACCGGCCGCACCCTCGGCTTCCTGGGCGAGCCGCGGGTGAACGTCCTCGAACTCAACGTCGCGCTGAAGGACTTGGCGGCGAAGAGCTGAGGGCGGGCCGGGCGGACGGGCACCAGGCGGACCGGTGCCTGGTGGACCGGCGCCGGGCGGACCGGTGCCTGGTGGGCCGGTGCCGGTTGGACCGGCGCCCGGCGGACCGGCGCCCGGCGGTCCCGTGCCCGGCGGCGGCCCCGTGACTCAGCCGACGCGCCGGAGCGTGTCCGGGGTGAGGTCGGCGAGCGTCGGATAGCCGTCCACGGCCATCAGGAGATCCGCCTCCGCGAGCAGCGACCGCAGCACGTGCACGATGCCGTCGGCGCCGGCCAGCGCCGCCCCGTAGGCGTAGGGGCGGCCGACGCCCACGGCGGTGGCGCCCAGCGCGAGGGCCTTGACGACATCGGCGCCGGTGCGCACACCGGAGTCGAACAGCACGGGCAGCCCGTCGGCCGCCTCCACCACACCGGGCAGGGCGTCCAGCGCCGGCAGGCCGCCGTTGGCCTGCCGGCCGCCGTGGTTGGAGCAGTACACGCCGTCCACGCCGCCGTCCCGGGCGCGGCGCACGTCGTCGGGGTGGCAGATGCCCTTCAGGATCAGCGGCAGCTCGGTGAGCGACCGCAGCCAGGCCAGGTCGTCCCAGGTGAGCGGGTTGCCGAAGGTCATCGCCCAGTGCAGTACGGCGGCCCCCGGATCGTCCTCGGGAGCCTTGGCCAGACGGGAGCGGAAGACCGGGTCGGAGAAGTAGTTGGCCAGGCAGTGGCCGCGCAGCTGGGGGAAGTTGCTGGTCGTCAGGTCGCGCGGCCGCCAGCCGGTGATCCAGGTGTCCAGGGTGACCACGATGCCCTTGAACCCGGCGGCCTCCGCCCGGTGCACCAGGCTCTCCGCCACCTCCCGGTCGGTGGGGGTGTAGAGCTGGAAGAAGCCGGGCGTCTCGCCGAACTCGGCCGCCACTTCCTCCATCGGATCGACGGTGAGGGTGGAGGCGACCATCGGCACCCCGGTGCGGGCGGCGGCGCGGGCCGTGGCCAGATCGCCGTGCCCGTCGGGCGCGCACAGCCCGATCACCCCGACCGGCGCCAGGAACAGCGGCGTGGCCAGCCGCATCCCGAACAGGTCCACGCCCAGGTCGCGTTCGGTGGGGCTGACCATCATGCGCGGCACCAGCCCCCACCGCTCGAACGCGGTGACATTGGCCCGCTGGGTGTGCTCGTCGCCGGCGCCGCCCGCCACATAGGAGCGGATGGAGGGCGTCATCGCCGCCTGCGCCACCGGTTCCAGGTCGCGGTACGTCATCGGCAGGCCCGGCACCACACCGCGCAGCCCGTCGAGGTAGATCTCGTTCTGGTAGTCGGCGAAAGCCATGCCCCGGCCTCCCGGCGTCGCTTCGGTCCCGGCCCGCCCGGCGCGGACCCTGAGCCCTAGAGTGTGGAAGACGATCCCTCGTCCGCCCCCCCAGACGCAGGATTCTCGCCCCGGAGAGGCCCCGGATGCAGGAAACGCCGAAACCGCCCAGCGAAGCACCCAGACCGCCCGGCGGCGCGGTGAAATCGCCCGGCGATGCGGCGAGCGCGCCCGGCGACGCGGCGAAATCGCCCGGCGAATCGGCGAGTGCGCTCAGCGGCGTGGCGAAACCGGCCCGCGAATCGGCGAGCGTGCCCGGCGGTGCGGCGAAATCGCCCCGCGATGCGGCGAGCGCGCTCGGCGGCGTGGCGAAACCGGCCCGCGATGCGGCGAGCGTGCCTGGCGGCGTGGCGAAACCGGCCCGCGATGCGGCGAGCGCGCCCGGCGGCGCGGCGGAATCGCCCGGCGATGCGGCGAGCGCACCCGGCGGCGCGGCGAAACTGTCCGGCACAGCGGCGACGTCCCTCGGCACAGCGGCGCAGCCGCTCGGCGAGGACGACCTGGCGCTGATCCACGCCCTCCAACTGCGCCCCCGGGCCTCCTGGACCGACCTCGGCCGCGCCCTCGGCGTCGATCCGGTGACCGTCGCCCGGCGCTTCGCCCGGCTGACCCGCCAGGGCGCCGCCTGGGTCGGACTGTCGCCCGGCCCGCGGCTGTTCGAGCAGATCTGCGCCGCCTTCGTAGAGATCGACTGCGCCCCCGGGGCCGCCGCCCGGACCGCCGCCGTCCTCGGGACGCACCCGCACCTGCTCACCCTCGAACGGTGCGCGGCGGGTCACGACATCCTCGCCACCGTCGCCGCCGCCGACCTCACCGCGCTCTCCCGCTACACCCTCGACCTGCTCCCGCGCGTCGAGGGCGTCACGGCGGTCCGGGCCCGGATCGTCACCCACATGTTCGCCGAGGGCGGCCGGTGGCGCATCGCCGCCCTCGACCCGGACCAGCGCACCCGCCTGACCACGGTGCCCGACACCCGGCCGCCCCGCGCCGGCCACCGCGAGATCACCGGCTTCGACCGGGCGCTGCTGGTCCGTCTGGCCCACGACGGCCGCGCTTCCTACCAGAGCCTGGCCACCGCGCTCGGCGTCAGCCTGTCCAGCGCACGGCGCCGGCTGGACCAGCTCGTCCGTCTGGACCTGCTGCGCTTCCGCTGCGACTTCGCCCGGCCGCTCGGCGGGTGGCCGGTGGCCGTCACCTTCCGGGCCACGGCGCCACCCGCCGAACTCCCCGAGATCGGTCACGCCCTGGTCCGGCGGCCCGAGATCCGCAACTGCGCCGCGGTCACCGGGCCGTACAACCTGCTCCTCCAGGCCAGCCTGCACTCCGTGGCGGACGTGCCGCGTCTGGAGGCGCGGCTGGCGGCCGCCCATCCCGGCCTCGGCATCGCCGACCGGACGGTCACCCTGCGCCACGACAAACTGCTCGGCCGCCTGCTCGATCCGTACGGCCGGTCCGTGGGCGTGGTCCCGCCCGACATCTGGGCGGAACCGGTAAGTGTGGACCTGACGTAAGCAACCGCTTAGTATCTCATACAGGTACCGCCCGCCCCTCACCGAGAAGCCGAGAAGAGAACCATGGCCTCCCTGCTGCTGTCCCGTCGTGATCTCGACTTCCTGCTGTACGAGTGGCTCGACGTGGAGTCCCTCACCGCGCGCCCGCGCTTCGCCGACCACTCGCGGGAGACCTTCGACGCGGCGCTGGACCTCAGCGAGACGATCGCCACCCGGCACTTCGCCCCGCACAACAAGAAGAACGACGCCGAGGAGCCGCGCTTCGACGGCACCCGGGTGCACATCATCCCGGAGGTCGGAAAGGCCCTGCGGGTCTTCGCCGACGCCGGGCTGATCGGCGGCGCCATGGACGCCGAGGTGGGCGGCATGCAGCTGCCCGGCGTGGTGGCCGACGCGTGCTTCGCCTGGTTCCAGGCCGCCAACGTGGGGACCGCCGCGTACCCCTTCCTCACCATCGGCAACGCCAACCTGCTGCTGGCCCACGGCAGTTCGGAGCAGATCGACACGTATGTGCGCCCCATGGTCGAGGGCCGCTTCACCGGCACCATGTGCCTGTCCGAGCCGCAGGCCGGGTCCTCGCTGGCCGATGTGCGCACCCGCGCCGAACCGGCCGGCGACGGCGCCTACCGGCTGTTCGGCAACAAGATGTGGATCTCGGGCGGCGACCACGAACTGACCGAGAACATCGTCCACCTGGTCCTGGCCCGCATCCCCGGCGGGCCGCCCGGGGTGAAGGGCCTGTCGCTGTTCATCGTCCCCAAGTACCTGGTCGGGCCCGACGGCACGCCCGGCGAGCGCAACGACGTCGTCCTGGCCGGCCTCAACCACAAGATGGGCTACCGCGGCACGACCAACACCCTGCTCAACTTCGGCGAGGGCGGCTTCCGTCCGGGCGGCGCGCCCGGAGCCGTCGGCCACCTGGTCGGCGAACCGCACCGCGGGCTGGCGTACATGTTCCACATGATGAACGAGGCCCGGATCGGCGTAGGCCTCGGCGCCACCGCCCTCGGTTACACCGGCTACCTGCACGCCCTGGACTACGCCCGCACCCGCCCCCAGGGCCGCCCGGTCACCGCGAAGGACGCCGCCGCGCCCCAGGTGCCGATCATCGAGCACGCCGACGTACGACGGATGCTGCTGGCCCAGAAGTCCTACGTGGAGGGCGCGTTGGCCCTCATCCTCTACTGCGGCCGGCTGCTGGACGAGCAGCGCACGGCGGCGACGGAGCAGGAGCGCGACCGGGCCCGGCTCCTGCTGGACGTCCTCACCCCGATCGCCAAGAGCTGGCCCTCCCAGTGGTGCCTGGAGGCCAACAACCTGGCCATCCAGGTGCACGGGGGCTACGGCTACACCCGTGAGTACGACGTCGAGCAGTTCTACCGCGACAACCGCCTCAACCCCATCCACGAGGGCACCCACGGCATCCACGGCCTCGACCTGCTCGGCCGCAAGGTCGTCGCGGACGGCGGCGCGGGCCTCGGGCTGCTCGCGGAGACGATCTCCGCCACGACCGCCCGGGCCGCCGCCGCACAGGGCGAACTCGCCGAGCTGGGCCGGAGACTGGACGCCGCGCTCGCCCGGATCGTCACCGTGACCGGACGGCTGTGGGCCGACGGCGACCCGCAGACGGCCCTCGCCAACGCCTCCGTCTACCTGGAGGCCGTCGGACACACCGTCCTCGCCTGGATCTGGCTGGAGCAACTGCTCGCGGCCGACGGACGCGACGGCGACTTCTACGCGGGCAAGCGCCAGGCGGCACGCTACTTCTTCCGCTACGAACTCCCGCGGACCACAGCACAGTTCGACCTGCTGGAGAGCCTGGACCGCACGACCCTTGACATGGACCCGGACCACTTCTGACCCCGCTCAGTCCGCCGGCGCGTACCTGTTGCGCGGGCGCGGCAGGCCCAGGCGGTCGCGAAGGGCGCCGGGGGCGTGCTCCGCAAGGACCGGGCGGCGACCGCCGCGGCTGGCATCGTCAGGTTGTCCGGACGGCCCGCCACGTCCAACTCGTAGATGACGCCCTTGTGTTCGCGTTAGCCGCAGGCCCTCGGCGAGGAAGAGGAAGTCGAACCGGCCGCGCTCCGCCGTCCGCGCCAGACGCGCGAAGCTGTCGACGGAGATCTGGCTCGTGGAGCGCGGGTCCGATCAGACGGTGACGTTGTGGACGCCCGGCAGTCGCGCGGCGAGATGGATCTGCCGGGGGTTGCGTTCTGTGGGCGACATACGTTCCTCACACCTCCGTTCCGCTGTGCGCGCCGGGCCGGCGGCGCGCCGGGAAGCCGTGATCGCGGGCCGCGACCACGACGACGAGCACCGGCAGCAGGAGCAGCAGCACGGTCGGCGGGAAGGAACCGCTGCCGCGCGCGTCGAGCAGGACGCCGCCCAGCACACCGCCGGCGGCCATCGCCACGTTCCACAGCGTCACCAGCATCGCCTGCGCCGCGTCGGCGTGTTCGCCGCCCGCGTCGCCGACCGCGGTCTGCAACAGGGTCGGCACCCCGCCCCAGCCCAGCCCCCACAGCGCCGCCGCCGCGTAGACCGGCGCGCCGCCCTCGCTCAGCAGGGCGAGCAGCGCGGCGGCGGCCGCCACCAGCACGGTCCCGGCGACGGTCAGCGCCCGCAGCCGCCGCTGGATGCGGGCGCCGACGACCCAGATGCTCACCAGCGAGGCGGCGCCGAAGACGAGCAGGACCAGATCGGTACGGTCCTCCATCCCGAGCCCGTCCAGGAACGCGGCGATGTAGGCGTACAGCACCGTATGGGCCAGGACGAAGACGAGCGTCACGAACAGCACCGGGCGCACGCCCGGCACCCTCAACGCGTCCCGCATGCGCGGACGTCGACCGCTTCGCGCCCCCGGGTGGTCGGGCACGGCGGCGGTGATCCACGCCAGCAGCGCCACCGTCAGCGCCGACATCGCTAGGAACGCCACCCGCCAGCCGAGGGCATGACCGAGGAAGGTGCCGGCCGGCACGCCGAGGGAGAGCGCCACCGGGATGCCCGCCATGGCGACGGCGATGGCCCGGCCCTGCAACGGGACCGGCGCGAGCCGCCGCGCGTAGCCGGCGAGCAGCGCCCACGCCAGGCCGGCGGCGACACCGGCTACGAAGCGGGCCGCCATCGTCAGCCCGTAGACGGAGGACAGCGCCGTCACCGTGTTGGCCGCGGCGAAGCCCGCAACGGCGGTCAGCAGCAGCCGCTTACGCCGCCAGGTCGCGGTGGCCGCCGTCAGCGGGATCGCGGTGAGCGCGGTGCCGATCGCGTAGACGGTGACCGTCTGCCCGGTCGCCGACTCGCTCACCTCCAGATCGCGGCTCATCGCGGTGAGCAGGCCCGCGGGGAGGGTCTCGGTGAGGCTGGTGACGAAGACGGCGGTGGCCAGGGCGAGGAGGGCGGGGAGGGGGAGCTTCTGGCGGGGGTGGTCGAGGCGGCGCGGGCCGGCCGTGGCGGTTGTGCCGCTGGGGCCGCCGCCCGTGCCGCCGCTTGTGTCGCTGCCTGTGCCGCTGCTCGGGCCGCCGCTTGCGCCGCTGCTTGTGTCGGGTGACGTGCTCATGGACGTGTGCTCCCAGTCCGTGGTTCGGGGGGTGGTCGGGACGACTGTGCGGGCGAGCACTTCGGGAATGCTTCGGATTTCCTTCGGGAACGCTTCCGGAACGCTTCGGGGCGGGCGGAGCACGGGCGAACTCCCCGGCGCGCGGGTACCGTTGCGGCCATGCGGTTTGGCGTGCTCGGACCACTCGCGGTGTGGGACGACGAGGGGGAGCCGGTCCGGGTGCCCGAGACCAAGGTGCGGGCGCTGCTGGCCGATCTGCTCGCGCACGACGGCGGTCCCGTCTCCGCCGACCGCCTCGTCCACGACCTCTGGGGCGACGACCCGCCTGCCCGTCCCTCGGGCGCGCTGCAGGCCAAGGTCTCCCAACTGCGCCGGGTGCTCGGCCGGGAGCGGCTGGTCCGGCAGCCGCCGGGCTATCGGCTGCGGCTCGACGCGGCCGACGAGGTGGACGTGGAGCGGTTCGGCGGTCTCGTCGCCCGCGCCCGCTCCGTCACGGACCCGCGGGTGCGGTCGGCGCTGCTCACCGAGGCCCTGGGGCTGTGGCGGGGGCCGGCGTACGCGGACTTCGCCGACGAGGAGTTCGTCCGGGCGGCGCGCCAGTGCCTGGCGGAACAGCGGCTGGCCGTGGTGGAGGAACGGGCCGAGGCCCGGCTGGCGGCGGGAGACCATCTGCTCCTCGCCGGCGAACTGACCGCCCTCGTGGCCGAACACCCGCTACGGGAGCGGCTGCGCGCCGCGCAGATGCTGGCGCTGTACCGGGCGGGCCACCAGAGCCGGGCACTCGCCTCGTACGAGGAGCTGCGGCTTCGGCTCGCCGGGGAACTGGGCGCGTGTCCCGGCCCCGCACTGAGCGCACTGCACGGGGCGATGCTACGACAGGCCCCGGAACTCGACGCCCCGGTCGCGGCTTCGGCCCCGGTCGCGGTCGCGGTCGCGGTCGCGGGCGCGTCGTCGGCTTCGGCCTCGGGCTCTGCGCCGGTCGCTGTCGCGTCCTCGGCTTCGGCCTCGGGCTCGGCCCCGGTCGCGGTTGCGCCCTCGGCTTCGGCCCCGGGCTCGGGCTCGCTCCCGGCCTCGGGCTCGGGATCGGTCCCGGTCTCGGCTTCGGTCCCCGCGCCTGCCCCGGTCTCGGATGCGCTCCTGGGCTCAGGCCCGGCACCCGCCCCGGCGGCGGCTGCGGTGGGTGACCTCGGTGTGCCGGTGAGCGAGGCCCTCCCGCCCGCGGGACCGGAAGCCGTCACGGCGTCCACCGAAGCCGCCGGCTTCGCAAGGGCCACCGCCTCATCGGGGCTCGGCGGGTCTGCCGCGTCCCCAGGCCCCGCTGGGTCTGCTGCTTCAGGCGGGGCCACGGGGTCCGCCGGGCTCACCGGGTCCGGCGGGGGCGCCGGGCTCGGCGGGGCCGTCGGTCCCACGGCCCCCGTCGGTCCCACGGCCCCCGCCGTTCCCGTCCACCTCCCGGTGCCGCTGACCGCTCTCATCGGTCGCGAACAGGCCCTCGGTCGTCTCGCTCGGCTCCTCCGCCGGGAGCGGCTGGTCACCCTCACCGGTCCCGGCGGCGTCGGCAAGACCCGCCTGGCGGTGGCCGCCGCGCGGGACGCCGCCTCCGGCGGGGACGTCGCCGGACTGCCCGACGGAGTGTGGTTCGTGGAGTTCGCGGGGCTCCGTACCGCCACCCCCGACGACCTCGCGGACGTCGTCGCCGCGAGCCTCGGCATCCGGGACGACGCTCCCGCCGCCCCCTCGCCCACCGGCACCGCACCCCTCACACCCGTACGACGCCTGGCCGCCGCCCTGCGCGATCGCCGCGCCCTCCTCGTCCTCGACAACTGCGAACACGTCGTCGCGGCCGCCGCCGAACTGGTCGTATCCCTCCTGCACAGCTCCCCCCATCTACGCATCCTCACCACCGGCCAGGAACCCCTCGCCCTGGTCGGCGAGACCGTGTTCCTGGTCGAACCGCTCCGGCCGGACGACGCCGTACGGCTGTTCACCGAGCGCGCCGCCGCCCGCGCCCCCGGCTTCCACCCCGCCTCCGACTACGCCGCCGTCGCCGAGATCTGCCGCCGCCTGGACGGCATCCCCCTCGCCCTGGAGCTGGCCGCCACCCGCGTACGCGCCCTCGGCGTACGGGAGTTGGCCGCCCGCCTCGGCGACCGCTTCGGCGTGCTCACCGCCGGGCAGCGCACCGCGCCCGCCCGTCAACGCACCCTGCGCGCGATGATCGACTGGAGCTGGGAACTCCTCAGCGAGCCCGAACGCGTCGTCCTCGGCCGCCTCGCCGTGCACAGCGACGGCTGCGGCCTCGACGCGGCGGAGGCGGTGTGCGCGGGCGACGGCGTACCCGGCGCCGACGTGCTCGACCTGGTCACCCGGCTGGTCGAGAAGTCCCTCGTCGTCGTCACGGACGGACCCGCCGGCCCGCGCTACCGGCTCCTGGAGTCGGTCGCCGCGTACTGCGCCGAGCGGCTGCGCGAGACGGGCGACGAGACGGCCGTACGCGAGCGCCATCTGCGTCACTACCTCGCCCTCGCCGAAGACGCCGAGCCACACCTGCGCGGCGCGCGGCAGCGGGAGTGGCTCGCCCGGCTCGACACCGAGGCGGGCAACCTGCGCACCGCGCTGGACGAGGCGGTACGGCGGGCCGCCGCCGGGCGGAGCGAGGAAGCCGTACGGCTCGTCACCGCACTGTCCTGGTGGTGGCTGCTGCGCGGCCGTCTCACCGAGGCCCACCGCAACCTGACCACCGTCCTCACGGCGACCACGGCGACCACGGCGACCACGGCGACCGAGGCGGCTACGGCCACCACGGCCCCCACAGCCACCATGGACGACACCACCCGCGACCCCGCCCCCGAACTCCTCCTGCTGCACCACGCGTTCGCCCTCCTGACCGGCGACCGCACACCACCCCCGTCCTCCGAGGCGCGCACAGACCTCACACCCACCGACACACCCGACGCCGCAGCCCCCGGCCCCCACACCCGCGCCCACACCCGCGCCCTGTGGCTGACCGCCTACGGAATGTTCAGCGTCGGCGACCTCGACGCCGCCGACGCGCTGAACACCCGCGCCCTCGCCCGTTTCGAGGCCGCCGACGAGCGGTGGGGCGTCGCGGCGGCGCTCGGCCTGCGCGCGGCGCTCGCCCTGGTCCGCGGCGACCTGCGCGCCCTGGCCCGCGACGGGGAACGCAGCCGGACCCTCTTCCGCGCCCTCGGCGACCGCTGGGGCGAGGTGCAGACCGTGTCCCCGCTCGCCGCGCTCGCCGAGATCAAGGGCGAGTACGCGCAGGCGGAGCGCTGTCAGCGCGAGGGCCTGGAGATGGCCCGGGAGCTGGGACTGCGCGCCGAGGTCTCGGCCCGGCTCTCCGGACTCGGCCGCCTCGCACTGCTCGCCCGCGACTTCGAGCGGGCGCGCGACCTGCACCAGCGGGCCCGGCGTATCGCCGTCGAGCAGGGCTACCGGTACGGGGAGATCCACGCCGACATGGGGCTGGCCCTCGGTGCGCGGCGCTGCGGCGACCTCGACGCGGCCGAGGCGTTCCTGCTGCGCATCCGCGACCGGCACGCCGAGGTGTCCTCCCCGGCCGGCGACCACCTGCTCCACGCCGAGCTGGGATTCCTCGCCGAACTCCGCGGCGACGCCGAGCAGGCGGCCGCCCACCATCTGCGCGGCCTGGCGATCGCCCGCACCCTGGACGAGCCGCGTGCCCTCGCCCTCTGCCTGGAGGGGCTGGCGGGCGTGGCCGCCCTGGCCGGGGACCGTGCCGGCGCCGCCCGCGCGGCCCGGCTCCTCGGGGCCGCCCACGCCGCGCGCCGTGGCGTGGGCGCGCCGCTGCCGTCGGCCGAACGCGGCGACGTGGACCGCGTCACCGCGGCGGCGCGTGCCGTGCTGGGCGGGCCCGCCTTCGATGAGGCGTTCGCAAGCGGTACGTCCCTGGGCCTCGCCGAGGCCGAGCGCCAGGCGCGCGCCGCACTGTCCCGCCCGGCGGACCGAGCGGCCTGACCAGCCGCTTGGTCGGCCGCTTGGCCGGCCACCTGACCAGCCACGACCCGGGCGGTGCCGACCCGACCAGCCACGACCCGGGCGGCGCCGACCCGACCAGCCACAACCCGGGCGGCGCCGACCCGCGGCGGAGTGGATCTCCCTTGACCCGGTCTTTGCCACCCCTTCGTTGTAGTTGCGAGTCATGTGCAGAAGCGTGGGGTACGCGACGACATGTGCGGCCGAGATCAGCCGCTCGCCGTCGCTGTGATCAGCCGCTCGCAGACCAGCGGGACCGACACCAGTGGCACCAGTGACATCAGTGAGGCCAGTTCCATGACCACCGCCCCCGATTCCGCCCCCGCGCGCCCGGCCGCCCCGGACGGCGGGCCCCGCCTGTCGTGGCGCCGCGTCCGCGCGTCCATGACCCGCAAGGAGTGGGCCGGCGTCGGCGGCATGGCGGGGTTCGTCCTCGCCCTGCACGTCATCGGATGGGTCACCCTGGTCGGCATCGTCGCCCCGGAGCACTACAGCCTGGGCGCCAAGACCTTCGGCGTGGGCATCGGCGTCACCGCCTACACCCTCGGCATGCGGCACGCGTTCGACGCCGACCACATCGCCGCGATCGACAACACCACCCGCAAGCTGATGAACGAGGGCAGACGGCCCCTGTCGGTCGGCTTCTGGTTCTCCCTCGGCCACTCCACGATCGTCTTCCTCCTCGCCTTCCTGCTCTCGCTGGGCGTGAAGGCCCTGGCCGGACCCGTCGAGAACGACGACTCCGAGCTGCACAGCGTCACCGGCTGGATCGGCACGACCGTCTCCGGGACCTTCCTCTACGTCATCGCGGTCATCAACCTGCTGATCATGGCGGGCATCTGGAAGGTGTTCCGGCAGATGCGCGCCGGGCACTTCGACGAAGCCGCGCTGGAGCAGCAGCTCGACAACCGCGGCTTCATGAACCGCCTGCTGGGCCGGCTGACGAAGGCGATCACCAAGCCGTGGCAGATGTATCCGCTCGGTCTGCTCTTCGGCCTCGGCTTCGACACAGCGACCGAGATCGCCCTGCTCGTCCTGGCCGGATCGGGCGCGGCCTCCGGACTGCCCTGGTACGCCATCCTGTGCCTGCCCGTCCTGTTCGCCGCGGGCATGTCGCTGCTGGACACGATCGACGGCTCGTTCATGAACTTCGCCTACGGCTGGGCGTTCTCCAAGCCGGTCCGCAAGGTCTACTACAACCTCACGATGACCGGACTGTCCGTCGCCGTCGCGCTCGTCATCGGCACCGTCGAACTGCTCGGCCTGGTCGCCGACCAGGCGGATCTGCACGGCGCGTTCTGGGACTGGATCGCCGGACTCGACCTGAACATCGTCGGCTACGTCGTCGTCGGCCTGTTCTTCGCCACCTGGGCCGTCGCCCTCGTGGTGTGGAAGGTCGGCCGGATCGAGGAGAAGTGGGAGGCGGGCATGGCCCGCGCGGCGGCGTCGGCGGAACCGGAGTGACCCGGACGGCCGGGGCCCGCGCCGCCGGTGCGATGATGATCGCCGGCAAGAGTGACGGCGGTCCGGGAAGCGGTGGGGTGTGACCGGAGGGGCGGGGAACGCGGCGGCGGATGACGGGGGCGCGGCGGGCGGCGGGCCGGTGCCGTGCCGGGTCGTCGTCTGCCGGGACTGCTGTTGCGGCACCTCCAAGGTGGCCGGCGACCACGCGGCGCGGACCGCGCGCCTGCGGGCGGCGGCGCCGGTGCGGATCTCCGACTGCCTGGACGTGTGCGACCAGGCCAACGTGGTCGTCGTACAGCCGTCCGCCGCGGGCCGGGCCGCCGGTGCCCGGCCGGTGTGGCTGGGGCTCGTCAACGACGCGGACGCGACCGAGGACATCGTCGCCTGGGTGCGGGCCGGCGGCCCCGGCGTCGCTCCCCGGCCGGACATCCTCGACCTGTACGCCTTCACCCCGCCGCGCCGCCGCACGGAGCCCTGAGGCCGGAACACCCCGCCGGCCGGGCCGCCGTACGGGTCGGGCCGGCGACGGGGGCTGGATTTACTTGGACGTCCAACTATATAGTCGCGACCAAGGCCCGCGGTGCAGGGAAGCCGGTGTGATTCCGGCACGGTCCCGCCACTGTGACCGGGGAGTGCGCCGTCGAGCGGTACGCCACTGACGAGCAGGATGTCGGGAAGGCGGACGGCGCGCGCTGATCCGGGAGTCAGGATACCGGCCGCGGGATGTTCCGTGTGGTCCACGAGGATGGAGCTGACACGCATGGCACCGGTGTGCGTCCACGACCCCGGCCGACCCGCCCGGCGGTCCGTACCCCACCCGGGAACCGCGGCCGATCCAGGCCCCGCCCGGCCTCGGACCGCCCTGGCCTGACGGTCCGTTCCCGCGCCGTCCGCGCTCTCGCGCGGCCCCGCTCCCCGCGCCCGCGTACGCCCCCGGCGTGCCGTGTGCCGCGTGCCCCGGGGCAGCGCGCCGTCCTCGGACCCCACCTGACGAGAGCAGGCACCCATGGTCCGCACCACCGACACCACCGACATCCCCGATCGTGCCCCCGTCCGCGAACTGACCCACTTCATCGGCGGCAAGCACACCCCCGGCGCCTCCGGTGCGTACGGCGACGTGTACGACCCGAACGCCGGCGAGGTCCAGGCCCGCGTGCCCCTGGCGAGCCGCGCCGAGACCGAGGCGGCGATCGCCGACGCGGCCCTGGCGCAGCCCGAGTGGGCCGAGTGGAACCCGCAGCGCCGCGCCCGTGTCCTGCTGCGCTTCCTCGCCCTGGCCGAGCGGGACAAGGACACCCTGGCCCGGCTGCTGTCCGCCGAGCACGGCAAGACGATCGCGGACGCGCACGGCGACCTCCAACGCGGCCTGGAGGTCGTCGAGTTCGCGGCCGGAATCCCGCATCTGCTCAAGGGCGAGTTCACCGACAACGCCGGCACCGGCATCGACGTGCACTCCCTGCGCGCGCCCCTCGGCGTCATCGCCGGCATCACGCCGTTCAACTTCCCCGCGATGATCCCCCTGTGGCAAGCCGCCCCCGCGCTGGCCTGCGGAAACGCCTTCGTCCTCAAACCCGGCGAGCGCGTCCCGTCCGTCCCGCTGCGGCTCGCCGAACTCTTCCTGGAGGCCGGTCTGCCGCCCGGCGTCCTCAACGTCGTGCACGGCGGCCGGGAAGCGGTCGACACCCTGCTGGCGGACCCGCGCGTGGCCGCCCTCGGCTTCGTCGGCTCCACCCCGATCGCCGCGCACGTCTACGCCACCGCCGCCGCCCACGGCAAGCGCGCCCAGTGCTTCGGCGGCGCCAAGAACCACATGATCGTGATGCCGGACGCCGACCTCGACCAGGCGGTGGACGCCCTGATCGGCGCCGGATACGGGTCGGCCGGCGAGCGCTGCATGGCGATCTCGGTCGCCGTACCGGTCGGCGAGGCCACCGCCGACCGCCTGGTCGCCCGGCTCAAGGAACGCGTCGGCGCGCTGCGCATCGGCCGCGGCGACGACCCCGAGGCCGACTTCGGACCCCTGGTGAGCCGCGACGCCCTCGACCGGGTCCGCTCCTACGTCGACCTGGGGGTCGAGGAGGGCGCCGAACTCGTCGTGGACGGAAGGGACTTCACGCTGCCCGGGCACGAGAACGGCTTCTTCGCCGGGGCCTCACTCTTCGACCGGGTCACCCCGGCGATGCGCATCTACCAGGAGGAGATCTTCGGGCCCGTCCTCTCAGTCGTCCGCGCCGCCGACTACGAGGAGGCCCTGCGCCTGCACAGCGAGCACCCGTACGGCAACGGCGTGGCGATCTTCACCCGCGACGGCGACACCGCCCGCGACTTCACCCGGCGGGTGAACACCGGCATGATCGGCGTCAACGTGCCCATCCCGGTGCCCGTCGCCTACCACACCTTCGGCGGCTGGAAGCGGTCCGGCTTCGGCGACCTGAACCAGCACGGCCCGGACGCGATCCGCTTCTGCACCCGGACGAAGACCGTGACCTCCCGCTGGCCGGCCGGCCGGCGCGAGGGCGCCAGCTTCACGATCCCGACGATGGGATGAGCGCCGTATGACCACCACCTCGCTCACCGAGGACCAGCAGGCCCTCGTCGAGACCACGCTCGACTTCGCCCAGGACCACCTCGCCCCGCACGCCCTGGACTGGGACCGCGACAAGCACTTCCCGGTGGACGTGCTGCGCAAGGCGGCCGGGCTCGGGCTCGGCGGCGTCTACGTCCGCGAGGAGTCCGGCGGCTCCGGGCTCGCCCGCGCCGACGGCGTCCTCGTCTTCGAGACCCTGGCCACCGGCTGCCCGGCCGTCGCCGGCTATCTCTCCATCCACAACATGGTCGCCTGGATGATCGACCACTACGGCGACGCCGCCCAGCGCGAGCGCCGGCTGCCGCGCCTGTGCGCCATGGACGACCTCGCCAGCTACTGCCTGACCGAGCCCGGCGCCGGCTCGGACGCGGCCGCCCTGACCACCCGCGCCGTCCGCGACGGCGACGCATACGTGCTCACCGGCGTCAAGCAGTTCATCTCCGGCGCGGGCGCCTCCCAGCTGTACGTGGTGATGGCCCGCACCGGCGGCGAGGGCCCCGGCGGGGTGTCCGCGTTCGTCGTGGACAAGGACGACCCCGGCCTCTCCTTCGGGCCGAACGAACGCAAGATGGGCTGGAACGCGCAGCCCACCCGCCAGGTGATCCTGGACCATGTGCGCGTACCCGCCGACCGGCTCCTCGGCCGCGAGGGCCAGGGCTTCCGGATCGCCATGAGCGGCCTGAACGGCGGCCGGCTCGGCATCGCCGCCTGCTCGCTCGGCGGCGCCCGCAGCGCCCTGGACCGCAGCCTCGCCCACCTCGCCGACCGCGAGGCCTTCGGCCGACGGCTGCTGGACGCGCAGGCGCTGCGCTTCCGCCTCGCCGACATGGCCACCGAGCTGGCCGCCGCACGCGCCCTGGTCCAGCAGGCCGCCCGCGCGCTGGACGCCGGGGACCCGCAGGCTCGGTATCTGTGCGCGATGGCCAAGCGGTTCGCCACCGACACCGGGTACTCGGTCGCCGACCGCGCGCTCCAGCTGCACGGCGGCTACGGCTACCTCAGCGAGTACGGCATCGAGAAGATCGTCCGCGACCTGCGGGTGCACCAGATCCTGGAAGGAACCAACGAGATCATGCGCGTCATCGTGGCCCGCGGCCTGACGGAGGCGTTCGGATGACCGCCGCCGAGGCCCCCGTCCTGTTCGGCACCGCCGGACGGGCCGCCCACATCACCCTCAACCGCCCCCGGGCCATCAACGCCCTCGACCACGAGATGGTGCGCCGCATCGACGCCGCGCTCACCGCGTGGGAACACGACCCGGCCGTGGAGACCGTCGTCGTCAGCGGCGCCGGAGAGCGCGGACTGTGCGCGGGCGGCGACATCCGCGCCGTGCACGACGACGCCCGCGACGGCGACGGCTCGGCAGCGGCGGCGTTCTGGCGCGACGAGTACCGCCTCAACGCCCGGATCGCCCGCTATCCCAAGCCGTACGTCGCGCTGATGGACGGCATCGTGATGGGCGGCGGCGTCGGCGTCTCCGCGCACGGCAGCGTCCGTATCGTCACCGAGCGGTCCCGGGTCGCCATGCCCGAGACCGGCATCGGCTTCGTCCCCGACGTCGGCGGCACCTATCTCCTCGGTCTCGCCCCCGGCGAACTCGGCACCCATCTCGCCCTGACCGGCGCGCAGATCGGCGCCGGCGACGCCCTGCTGTGCGGACTCGCCGACCACTACGTCCCCTCCGCCGCCCTCCCCGGCCTCGTCGCCGACCTCGCCGACCTGCCCGTGCACGACGCCCTCGAACGGCACGTACAGCCGCCGCCGCAGGGCGAGTTGGCCGCGCGGCGGGAGTGGATCGACGCCTGTTACGCGGCCGGCACTGTTGAGGAGATCGTGCGGCGGCTGCTCGGCCACGGCGACCCGGCCGCCAAGGAGGCCGCCGAGACCCTGCTGACCAAGTCGCCCACCTCGCTGAAGGTGACCCTGGCCGCGCTGCGCCGGGCCCGCCGGCTCGGTCCGCTGGAGCGGGTCCTCGACCAGGAGTACCGCGTCTCCTGCGCCTGTCTGCGCAGCCCCGACCTGGTGGAGGGCATCCGCGCCCAGGTCATCGACAAGGACCGCGACCCGCGCTGGTCGCCGCGGACCCTCGCCGAGGTCTCGGACGCCGACGTCGAGGCGTTCTTCGCGCCCCTCGGCGACCGGGAACTCGGGCTCGCCGACGGGGCCGGCAGCGATGCGGAGGTGGCCTGGTGACCCTCACCGTCGCGTTCGTCGGACTCGGGCACATGGGCGCCCCCATGGCCGCCCACCTCGCCGGGGCCGGACACCGGGTGCTCGGGCACGACCTCGTACCCGCCGCGCGGGAGGCCGCCGCGGCCCACGGGGTGGAGCCCGCGGCCACGGCGGCCGGGGCGGTCGCCGAGGCGGACGTGGTCCTCACCATGCTCCCCGCCGGCCGGCACGTCCTGGGCCTCTACGACGACCTCCTGTCCGCCGCCCGCCCCGGCGCCCTCTTCGTGGACTGCTCCACCATCGACGTCGCCGACGCCCGCACCGCCCACGAACGGGCCGCCGCAGCGGGCATGCGCTCCCTGGACGCGCCCGTGTCCGGAGGGGTCGTCGGCGCGGAGGCCGGCACGCTCACCTTCATGGCCGGCGGCGGCGAGGCGGAGTTCGCCGAGGCCCGGCCGCTGCTGGCGGCCATGGGCGAGAAGGCCGTGCACTGCGGCGGCCCGGGCGCCGGACAGGCCGCCAAGATCTGCAACAACATGATCCTCGGCGTCTCGATGATCGCCGTCAGCGAGGCGTTCGTCCTCGGCGAGAGCCTCGGCCTCACCCACCAGGCCCTGTACGACGTGGCCGCCACGGCCTCCGGGCAGTGCTGGGCGCTGAGAGTCAACTGCCCCGTCCCCGGCCCCGTTCCGGCCAGCCCCGCCAACCGCGACTACCGGCCCGGCTTCGCCGCCGCGCTGATGGCCAAGGACCTGGGCCTGGCCGCCGACGCCGCCCGCGAGGGCGGCGTGCACGCGGAACTCGGACTGCGCGCGGCCGAGTTGTACGCCGCCTACGCCGAACGCGTCGGCGACGCGGAGGACTTCTCCGGCATCGTGAAGACCATCAGGGAGAAGACCATCAGGGAGAAGACCGACAGGGAGAAGACCGACGGGGACAGGAGCGGACAGCGGGCATGACGACCACCGGACCGGATACCGACTACGAGACGATCCGCGTCGAACGCGAGGGCCGCACCGCCCTGCTCACCCTCGACCGCCCCCAGGCCCTCAACGCGCTCAACCTCCAGGTGATGCACGAGGTCGTGGCCGCCACCGAGGCCCTCGACCGCGACCCGGAGTGCGGCTGCGTCGTGATCACCGGCTCCGCCAGGGCGTTCGCGGCCGGCGCCGACATCAAGGAGATGCGCCCGCACGACTACCTGGACATGTACCTCGCCGACTGGTTCGCCGCCTGGGACCGGCTCGGGCGACTGCGCACGCCGACCGTGGCCGCCGTCGCCGGGTACGCCCTCGGCGGCGGCTGCGAACTCGCCATGCTCTGCGACATCCTGCTCGCCGCCGACACCGCCGTCTTCGGCCAGCCCGAGATCAAACTCGGCGTGATCCCCGGCATCGGCGGCTCCCAGCGGCTGACCCGCGCCGTCGGCAAGGCCAAGGCCATGGAGATGGTCCTCACCGGGCGCACCATGGACGCCGCCGAGGCCGAACGCGCGGGCCTCGTCTCGCGGGTGGTGCCCGCCGACGAGCTGATCGGCGGGGCGCTGGCGGTCGCGGACACCGTCGCGGGGATGTCGCTGCCGGTGGCGATGATGGCCAAGGAGGCCGTCGCCCGCGCCTTCGAGACCACGCTCGCCGAGGGCGTCCGCTTCGAACGCCGCCTGTTCCACGCGGTGTTCGCCACCGCCGACCAGAAGGAGGGGATGGGCGCCTTCGTCGACAAGCGCGCTCCGGACTTCCGCCACCGCTGATCCGCGCCGCCCCCGCCGTCCGGCCACCCGGTGCGAGAGGAAGATCACGCCGGGTGGCCGCGGTCTTGGCCCCGCCCGTCGCGCGCGGTACCGTCGATGCGATATCGACGAGGGCGAGACGGAAGCCGGTGAGAGTCCGGCACGGTCGCGCCACTGTGAACGGACGCCCCAGGCGTGCGTGAGTCAGACCCGTAGTCCTCGTCCTGTGCACCACCGAGATGGGACGCGAACTCCCAGAGGAGGCCCTGCCATGGCGCAGCATGTCGCTCAGCCGACCGCCACCACCCCCGTCGTTCCCGCCAAGCTGCCGCTGAAGGCGATAGCTCCCTGGGCGGTCTTCTTCGGCATCCTGATGCTGATCCTTCTCTACTTCGTCGGCGCCGAGCAGGGCGCCACCTCCGTGTTCAGCGGCACGGACGTCCACGAGTGGGTGCACGACGCCCGCCACCTGCTCGGCTTCCCCTGCCACTGACGCGAGGGACGCCGCACGCCCATGAACTCCGCAACGGTAAGAAACCTGCTCGTCCGCGGCATGCTCGCCGGCCTCGCGGCCGGTGTGCTCGCCCTGGTCGTCGCCTATCTCCTCGGTGAGCCGAACGTCGACAAGGCGATCGGCTTCGAGGAGTCCCACTCCCACGAGCACGAGATGGAAGTCGTCTCGCGCTCCCTGCAGTCCACCGCCGGTCTCGCCACCGGCGTCCTGGTCTACGGCGTCGCCTTCGGCGGCATCGCCGCGCTCGCCTACTGTTTCGCGCTCGGCCGCGTCGGCCGCTTCTCGCCGCGGGCGACCGCGCTGCTGCTGTCCGGCTGCGCGCTGCTCGCCGTGTATGTCGTGCCGTTCCTGAAATACCCGGCCAACCCGCCGTCGGTCGGCGACCCTGACACCATCGGCAAGCGGACCACCCTGTACTTCCTGATGATGGTGCTCAGCGTGCTCCTCGCGATCGCCGCCACCCTCCTCGGCAAGCGCCTGGCGCCCGGCCTCGGGACCTGGTGGGCGACGGTCGTCGCGGTGGCCGCGTTCGCCGTCGTGATCGGGCTGGCCTACGCGTTCCTGCCCGTCGTCAACGAGGTGCCGGAGCACTTCCCGGCCACCCTGCTGTGGCGGTTCCGGCTCTCCGCGCTGGCCATCCAGGCCGTGCTGTGGGGCGGATTCGGCCTGCTCTTCGGCGAGTTGGCCGAGCGGCAGCTCAACCCCAAGCCCGCCGGGGCGGCCTCAGGCCGGGCGGTTCCGGCCGCGCACTGAGTGCTTCCGGACACAAGAGGGCCCGTCGGAACCGTCCGAGGGCCCTCTCGCGTTCTCCGAGACAACCACCCGGGCGAGAACGGAGGACCCCGTGGCGAGACATCCCCAGCCGCGCCGCATCACCCTCGGCGGCCGCGAGGCGGTCGCCCTCACCGTGGAGGAGTACGAGCAACTGATCGCCAGCCGACGGCAGATCGGCGGTCAGAGCGCCCGGGTGCGGGTGCTCGCCCACGAGGCCAAGCGCACCGAACAGCTCCTGCACGACCTGGAGTCCCTGATCGGCCCGACCGACCACGGCCCCCACGAACCGGACACCACCTGCCTGCGCTGCGAGGTTGCCGCACTGGTCCGCCGCCACCGCGCCCCGGCGTCGTCCTGACCCGGCCGGCCCCTAAGGCTCACACCTGAGCGTCCTTTAGGCCCGCCCCTGCGCGAGGACGGTGTCCCCCGCCCGCGTCTGGACCGGATACGGCACATACGTCCGCCGGTCGGGATCGATGGCCAGGCGCCCGCCGGCCGGGGGCCGGGCCCGCTGCGCGCAGTCGCGGCGCTCGCAGATCCGGCAGCCCAGACCGATCGGCGTCGCGGCGCGCGGATCGTCCAGGGCGACGCCCTCCGCGTAGACGAGCCGGTGCACGTGGCGCAGTTCGCAGCCGAGGGCGACGGCGAACTCCGCGCGCGGGGCGTGGTGGCCGAAACCGCCGCGGGTGATGGTCCGCGCGATCCAGAAGTACCGTTTGCCGTCCGGCATCTCGGCGACCTGGGTGAGTATCCGCCCGGGCGCGGAGAACGCCTCGTACACCGTCCACAGCGGGCAGGTGCCGCCCAGCCGGGAGAAGTGGAAGTCGGTCGCGGACTGCCGTTTGGAGATGTTCCCGGCCCGGTCCACCCGCAGGAACGAGAACGGCACACCCCGCCGTCCGGTGCGCTGGAGCGTGCTCAGCCGGTGGCAGACCGTCTCGAAGCCCACGCCGAAGCGCGCCGACAGCAGCTCGATGTCGTAGCGCACCTCCTCCGCGGCGGTGTGGAAGGCGGTGTACGGCATCAGCAGGGCGCCCGCGAAGTAGTTCGCCAGGCCGATCCGCGCCAGCGCCGCCGACTCCGGCGAGGTGAGTTCCGTGGCGCTGCGCGCGAGCCGGTTGAGCAGCGCGGTGTGCTCCAGCAGGGCCAGCTGGGTGGCGAGCTGGAAGGCGCGCTGGCCGTCGCTGAGCCACGGCGACAGGAACAGCAGCCCGGTCGCCGGATCGAAGCGGCGGGCGTCGGCGGAGCGGCCCGGGGCCGCCTGTATCACCCGCACCCCGTGCCGCTCGGCGAGCCGGGCGGCCAGCGGGTCGGGGATACGGCCGGGGCGCAGGGCCATCTCCTCGGCACCGCGCTCGGCCGCGCCGTCCAGCGGCTCGAAGTGGTTGTGGTGGGTGTAGAAGAAGTCCCGTACCTCGTCGTGCGGTTCACCGGGCGGCAGCAGCGCGGGAGCCCCGCCCCCGCCCGGTGAGGCGAGGGCGGCGGCCTGCTCGGCGGTGTCGCGGTAGCGACGGTGCAGCGCGACCAGGGCGCGGGCCAGCTCGGGATGGTCCCGGACCGCCTCGGCGAGCTCCCGCGGGTCCGGGGACGGCGCCCCGCACGCCTCGTCGGCGAGCGCGGTGCGCAGTTCGGCGGCCAGCCGGTCCTGGTCCGCCTCCGAGAAGAACTCCGGATCGACGCCGAACACCTCCGCGATCCGCAGCAGCACCGTCGCCGTCAGCGGCCGCCGGCTCTGCTCGATCTGGTTGGCGTAACTGGTGGAGATGCCGAGCGCGCGGGCCATCTCGACCTGGTTCATCCCGTGCTCGCGGCGCAGCCGTCGCAGCTTGGCGTGGGCGTAGACCTTGCGGTGGGCCGCTCCCCGGGCCATGGCGCACCTCCTCGTCGCAACCACGGGCCGCCTACCTGCGAGGACGGCGGCCCGTGGTTGCGAAGATAGCATCCGCACCTTTCGCAGACTTCGCAGATTCGCAGGCCCGCGCTGTACGGATTTCGCAGCGTGGAGCCGTGGTGGCCCCGCCCTCCACCGGGCAGGCTCGACACGTCAGCACCCGCCAGGACCACCACCTGACCGCATCCGAGGAGTCCCGTGATCGAGCACCACGTCCGTGTCCACCCGAGCGCCGACCGGCTGCCGCGCGAGGACCAGCTCGCCTGGAAACTCGCGGCGGTCGCCACGGACACCGGGAACCTGGACCCCGACAGCGTCACCATGGCCGTCAACCGGGTCATCGACAACGCCTCCGTGGCCGTCGCCTCCCTGCTGCGCCGCCCGGTCGCCGTCGCCCGTGCCCAGGCCGTCGCCCACCGCGGCGCCACCCCCGGCGCCTCCGTCTTCGGCGCCACCGCCCGGGTCGCCCCCGAGTGGGCCGCGTGGGCGAACGGCACCGCCGTGCGCGAGCTGGACTTCCACGACACGTATCTCGCCGCCGACTACTCCCACCCCGGCGACAACATCCCGCCGCTGCTCGCCGTCGCCCAGCACACCGGCCGCACCGGCGCCGACCTGCTGCGCGGGATCATCGCCGCCTACGAGGTCCACGTCGCGCTGGTCAAGGGCATCTGCCTGCACGAGCACCGCATCGACCACGTCGCCCACCTCGGCGCGGCCACCGCCTGCGGCCTCGGCGCCCTGCTGCGGCTGCCGACCGCGACGGTGTACCAGGCCATCCAGCAGGCCGTGCACACCACCACCGCCACCCGGCAGTCCCGCAAGGGCGAGATCTCCAGCTGGAAGGCGTACGCGCCCGCCTTCGCCGGGAAGGCCGCCATCGAGGCCGTCGACCGGGCGATGCGCGGCGAGACCTCCCCGTCCCCGATCTACGAGGGCGAGGACGGCTTCCTCGCCTGGCTGCTGAACGGCCCGGAGTCCGACTACACGGTCGTGCTCCCGGAGGCAGGCGAAGCACGCCGCGCCATCCTCGACACCTACACCAAGGAGCACTCCGCCGAGTACCAGGCGCAGGCGATCATCGACCTGGCGCGGCGGCTGCGGGAGAAGGCCGGCCCACTGGACAAGGTGCGCTCCATCGTCCTGCACACCAGCCACCACACCCACCACGTGATCGGCTCCGGTGCGAACGATCCGCAGAAGTACGACCCGAAGGCCGGCAGGGAGACCCTGGACCACTCGGTGCCGTACATCTTCGCCGTCGCCCTGCAGGACGGCACGTGGCACCACGAGCGCTCCTACGCCCCCGAGCGCGCCCAGCGCCCGGACACCGTCAAGCTGTGGCGGAAGATCACCACGGTCGAGGACCCGGAGTGGACCCGCCGCTACCACGACCCCGACCCGGACCACCGCGCCTTCGGCGGCCGCGCGGTGATCACCCTGGCGGACGGCTCGGTGATCGAGGACGAACTCGCCGTCGCCGACGCCCACCCGGCCGGCGCCCGTCCCTTCGACCGCCCGGCCTACGCCGGCAAGTTCCGCACCCTGACCGAGGGCGCCGTCACCCCGCAGGCCCAGGACCGCTTCCTCGCCGCCGCCGAACACCTGCCCCACCTGACCGCCCCCGACCTGGACGGCCTGTTCCCGGAGGTCGACACGGACGCCGTCGCCGCCCGCGACGCACGGCTCCCGAAGGGCCTGTTCTGATGCTGCACACCCGCACCACCCCCGCACAGCGCCGCCGCGCCCTCAGGGAACGGCTCGCCGAGGACCGGCTGCTGCCGATGCCGGGCGCCCTCAACCCGCTGTCCGCCCGGCTCATCCAGGACACCGGCTTCGAGGCCGCCTACCTGTCCGGGGCCGTCCTCGCCGCCGACCTCGGCCTGCCCGACATCGGCCTCACCACGGCCACGGAGATCGCCGCCCGCGCCCAGCAGACGACCCGGGCGACGGACCTGCCCGTCCTCGTCGACGCCGACACCGGCTTCGGCGAGCCGATGAACGCCGCCCGCACCGTGCAGCTGATGGAGGACGCCGGCCTGGCCGGGCTCCATCTGGAGGACCAGGTCAACCCCAAGCGCTGCGGCCACCTCGACGGCAAGTCCGTGGTGCCGGCCGAGGAGATGGTCCGCCGTCTGCGGGCCGCCGTGGACGCCCGCCGCGACCCGGACTTCCTGCTCATGGCCCGCACCGACGCCCGCTCGGTGGAGGGGCTGCCGGCGGCGATCGAACGGGCCAAGGCGTACGTGGACGCCGGCGCCGACGCGATCTTCCCCGAAGCCCTCGCCGACGAGGCCGAGTTCGAGGCGTTCCGCAAGGCCGTCGACGTGCCCCTGCTCGCCAACATGACCGAGTTCGGCAAGAGTCGCCTGCTGGACGCCCGCACGCTCCAGAACCTCGGCTACGACATCGCCCTCTACCCGGTGACCCTGCTGCGCCTGGCCATGGGCGCCGTCGAGGACGGCCTGCGCACCCTCGCCGCCGAGGGCACCCAGGAGTCCCTGCTGCCGCGCATGCAGACCCGCTCCCGCCTCTACGAACTCCTCGGCTACCAGGACTACTCGGCCTTCGACTCGGCCGTCTTCGACTTCACCCTCCCGCCCGGGAACTGACCGGACACCTGACCCACGAAGGCAGGCACCCCATGACCACCACCGCGTCCGGGATCCACCGCGGACTCGCCGGTGTCGTCGTCGACACCACCGAGATCTCCACCGTCATCCAGGAGACCAACTCCCTCACCTACCGCGGCTATCCGGTCCAGGACCTGGCCGCCCGCCGCTCCTTCGAGGAGGTCGCGTACCTCCTGTGGCACGGCGAACTCCCCGACCCGGCCCAACTGCGCGCGTTCCGGGCCCAGGAGCGCGCCCTGCGCCCGCTGGACCGCACCACCGCCGAACTGCTCGCCCGGCTCCCCGAGACCTGCCACCCGATGGACGTGCTGCGCACGGCCGTCAGCTTCTTCGGCGCCGAGGACCCGGCCGAGGACGACGGCTCGCCCGCCGCCAACCGGGCCAAGTCCCTCACCCTGCTGGCCAAGCTGCCCACCGTGGTCGCCACCGACCAGCGCCGCCGCCGGGGCCTCGAACCGATCCCCCCGGATCCGACGCTCGGGTACGCGGAGAACTTCTTCCACATGTGCTTCGGCAGCGTCCCCGACCCGGACGTGGTCCGCTGCTTCGAGATCTCCCTCGTGCTGTACGCCGAACACAGCTTCAACGCCTCGACGTTCACCGCTCGGGTGGTCACCTCCACCCTGTCCGACCTCTACAGCGCGGTCACCGCCGCGATCGGCGCCCTCAAGGGACCGCTGCACGGCGGCGCCAACGAAGCCGTGATGCGCATGCTGCTGGAGATCGGCGACCCGCGGCGCGCCGAGGCGTGGCTGGACGAGTCACTGGCCTCCAAGCGCAAGATCATGGGCTTCGGCCACCGCGTCTACAAGCACGGCGACTCCCGCGTCCCGATCATGCAGGGCGCCCTGGACCGGCTGGTCGCCCGCGCCGCCGACCCCGAGGCGACCCGGCTGGCCACCCTGCACGCGGCCCTGCGGCACGCCATGGTCGGCCGCAAGGGCATCCACCCGAACCTGGACTACCCGGCCGGCCTCGCCTACCACCTGATGGGCTTCGACATCCCGGTGTTCACGCCGATCTTCGTGATGAGCCGCATCACCGGCTGGACGGCCCACATCACCGAACAGCTCGCCCACAACGCCCTGATCCGCCCCCTGGCCTCCTACGACGGGCCGGGCCAGCGGGCGGTGCCGGGCGCCGCGTAGCCGCGGTCACACGGGCGCCGGGCAGCCGCCCCCGGCGGCCGGCGCCTCTTCGGTCGCCTGTTTCTCCCGGCCGATCCGCGGGCGCAGCACCGGCAGCGCCGCCGCCTCGTCCACCGCGACCAGGTCAGCCGGCGTCTGACTGGCCACCTGCCCCAGGCTGTCGCCGCACCGGGTTCCCTCTTGCGACACCGGACGCCAAGGCGCCCGGCGAACCACCAGCACGAGCACCACTACATCTGGTTCGGGCGTGCTCCCACCCGCACCAGATGTTGTGCCGTATGGAAAAGTTAGGTATACCTAAGTCCGTGAGGGGCGGGGGGCCGGAACACCCGCAGGCGCCCGGCCCCCGCACCCCTGCCGGGGTCCGGGCCGGTCAACCGGTCAGACCGTCCCGGACTCCGGCAGCTCGTCGCGCACCGTGCGCGCCGCGGCGACCAGGTTCTCCAGGGAGGCCCGGGTCTCCGGCCAGGCGCGGGTCTTCAGGCCGCAGTCCGGGTTGACCCACAGCCGCTCGGCGGGGATCGCCCTCAGCCCGGTGCGCAGCAGGTCCGCCGCCTCCTCGGCGCTGGGCACGCGCGGCGAGTGGATGTCGTAGACACCCGGCCCGGCCTCGCGCGGATAGCCGTGCGCGGCCAGCTCGCGGGCCACCTGCATATGGGAGCGGGCGGCCTCCAGGCTGATCACGTCCGCGTCGAGGTCGTCGATGGCCCGCACGATGTCGCCGAACTCCGCGTAGCACATGTGCGTGTGGATCTGGGTGTCCGGACGGACCCCGGCCGTGGTGAGCCGGAACGCCTCCGTCGCCCACGCCAGATAGGCCGGACGGTCGGCGGCGCGCAGCGGCAGCGTCTCGCGCAGCGCCGGCTCGTCCACCTGGATGACCGAAGTCCCCGCCGCCTCCAGGTCGTTCACCTCGTCGCGCAGGGCGAGGGCGACCTGCCGGGCGGTGTCGCCGAGGGGCTGGTCGTCGCGGACGAAGGACCAGGCGAGCATGGTGACCGGCCCGGTGAGCATGCCCTTGACCGGACGCTCGGTCAGCGACTGGGCGTACCTCGTCCAGCGCACCGTCATCGGCTCGGGCCGCGAGATGTCCCCGGCCAGGATCGGCGGCCGGACGTAGCGGGTGCCGTACGACTGCACCCAGCCGTGCTGGGTGGCGAGATAGCCGGTGAGCTGCTCGGCGAAGTACTGCACCATGTCGTTGCGTTCGGGCTCGCCGTGCACGAGGACGTCCAGACCGGTCTTCTCCTGGAAGGAGATCACCTCCTGGATCTCCGCCCTGATGCGTTCCTCGTACCCGGCCGTGTCGATCCGGCCCGCCCGCAGATCGGCCCGCGCGGTGCGCAGCTCGCCGGTCTGCGGGAACGACCCGATGGTGGTGGTCGGCAGCAGCGGCAGCCGCAAGTGCGCGCGCTGCGCGGCGGTCCGCTCGGCGTACGGCTGGGAGCGGCGGGCGTCGGACTCGGTGACCGCGGCGGCGCGGGCGCGGACGGCCGGGTCATGGGTGATGGGGGAGGTCTCGCGGGAGGCGAGGTCGGCCCGGTTCGCCGACAGCTCCCCGGCGATCGAGTCGGTGCCCTGGGCGAGGCCCTTGGCGAGGGTGACGATCTCCCGTGTCTTCTGCCGTGCGAAGGCGAGCCAGCGCAGGATCTGCGGCTCGATGTCCCGCTCCGGCGCGGTGTCCAGCGGCACGTGCAGCAGCGAGCAGGAGGCGGCGACGTCCACCCGGTCGGCCAGCCCCAGCAGCGTCCCCAGCGTGGACAGGGACTTGGCGAGGTCGTTGACCCAGATGTTGCGGCCGTCGACGACACCGGCCACCAGGCGCTTGCCGGGCAGCCCGCCGACCGCGGCCAGCGCGTCGAGGTGGGCGGCGGCGGCCCCGGTGAAGTCCAGGGCGAGACCGTCGACGGGCGCCTTGGCCAGGACGGGCAGGGCGTCGCCGAGGCGGTCGAAGTAGGAGGCCACCAGGAGTTTCGGCCGGTCGGCGAGGGCGCCGAGGTCGCGGTAGGCGCGCTCGGCGGCGTTCAGCTCGGCCGGGGTACGGTCCTGCACCAGGGCGGGCTCGTCCAGCTGCACCCACTCGGCGCCGGCCGCGCGCAGATCGGCGAGGATTTCGGCGTAGACGGGCAGCAGCCGGTCCAGCAGGGTGAGCGGGTCGAAGCCGGCGGCGACGCCGGGGGCCGGCTTGGCGAGCAGGAGGTACGTGACGGGGCCGACCAGGACCGGGCGGGCGGTCAGGCCGAGCGCCAGGGCCTCCTTCAACTCGGCGACCTGCTGGGCGGAGTCGGCCGTGAAGACGGTGTCCGGACCCAACTCCGGGACCAGGTAGTGGTAGTTGGTGTCGAACCACTTGGTCATCTCCAGCGGCGCCACGTCCTGCGTGCCGCGGGCCATGGCGAAGTAGCCGTCCAGGGCGTCCGCTTCGACGGCGGCCCGGTGCCGGGCGGGGATCGCGCCGACCATCACGGTGGTGTCGAGGACGTGGTCGTAGTTCGAGAAGTCGCCGGTGGGCACTTCGTGGACGCCGGCCTCGGCGAGCTGCCGCCAGTTCGTCCGGCGCAGGTCGGCGGCGGTGGTGCGCAGGGCGTCGGCGGTGACGCGGCCCTTCCAGTAGCCCTCGACGGCCTTCTTCAGTTCCCGGTTCGCGCCCTGGCGGGGGTAGCCGTACACGGTGGCCCGTGCTGCCGCGGCTGCGGACTTCGCTGTCACGGAGATCTCCTTCGCGAGATGAATCCCTGAGATCCCGGGGACGGGACGAGAGCGCGAAGGGGTGACGAACCGGACGGTCACGACCCCGCGCGGCACAGGCACGGTCGTTCCGTCTGGTGTGTACGCCGACCCGCCCTCGAGGTCACCGGGATGTCCGCGCACGGAACGGTCCGCACGCGGGCAGTTGGCAGGTCTTCGGACTCGCGGGCGCGTCTCGTCGGACGAGACACCTACTGGCCGTCGCTTCCCAGGTCCGGTACGTCGGACCCAGTGCGTATGACGGCGGTCGTTCCCGCTCACCGCTGCGGGGCAGTCCCGGATTCCCACCGGGTTCCCTCTTGCGACGCATCCCGCCTGGCGGACGGGGCGAACCAGCTGCTACCGGCAGCCTACGACCAGTCGCACCGGAACAGGCGCACGTGTCCGTCATCCGGATGGTGACCCAGGTCACTTTCGAGGGACCGGGGGGCGAGTGGGGCCCCGGGAACGAGGTGGGCGGGAAGCGCCGCACACGCGCTTCCCGCCCGTCCCCTCAGGTGCCGCCGGGACCCTCACCCCGGCGGCGCGGCGGGCCCCTCAGCCCGCCCCGTACCAGGCCCTCACGCCTGGTCGTAGGTGTGGAACCCCCGGCCCGTCTTCCGGCCGAGGAGTCCCGCCTCCACCATCCGCAGCAGCAGGGGCGGCGGCGCGTACAGCGCCTCGCGGAACTCGTCGTACAGCGACTCCGCGATCGAGGCGACCGTGTCCAGGCCGATCAGGTCGGCGAGCCTGAGCGGCCCCATGGGGTGGGCGCAGCCCAGCTCCATGCCGGTGTCGATGTCCGCCGCCGTGGCGAAGCCGGACTCCGCCATCCGGACGGCGGCCAGCAGATACGGGACGAGCAGGGCGTTGACGACGAAGCCGGCCCGGTCCTGGGAGCGGATCACGGTCTTGCCCAGGGTGCGGGTCGCGAACTCCTCGACGGCGGCGGTCGTCGCGGCGGAGGTGTGCAGGGAGGTCACCACCTCCACGAGCGGCAGCACCGGCACGGGGTTGAAGAAGTGCAGGCCCACCACCCGGTCCGCCCGGCCGGTCGCCATCCCCAGCCGCATGACGGGCAGCGAGGAGGTGTTGGTGGCCAGTACCGCGTCCGGGTCCTCGACGATCTTGTCCAGGGCGGCGAACACGTCCGTCTTGGCGGCCGGGTTCTCCACCACGGCCTCCACGACGAGCTGCCGGTCGGCGAGGTCGTCGAGGCGGCCGGTGAAGACCAAGCGGGCCAGCGCGTCCGCGGCGGCGTCCGGCGCCAGCCTGCCGCGCCGCACGGCACGGTCCAGGGAGGCGGCCACCCGCTCCCGGGCGGCGCGGGCCGCCACCGCGTCCACCTCGCACACCACCGTGTCCAGCCCGGCCCGCGCGCACACCTCGGCGATCCCGGCGCCCATCTGCCCGCCGCCGACGACACCGACACGGCGGATGCCAGCCGCCGGGGCCCGGCCGCCGGCCGGCGCGGCAGCCGCGCGCACGTTCCGGCCTCCGTCCGGCGCGGCGTCCGTGCGTATGCCCTGGCCTCCGTCGGGCGCGGCGTCCGTGCGTATGCCCTGGCCTCCGTCCGGCGTGCCGGCCGCGCGCACGCTCCCGCCGGGGTTCGCCGTGCCGTCCGCGCGCAGGCTCCCGCCGGCGACGCTCGTCGTACCGTTCGCGCTCATGCCTCGTCCTCCGTCCGGCGCACCAGGTGGCGGGTGTAGGCGTCCGGGGTGAAGAAGAGCGGCAACTCACCGGTCATCGCGGTCCGTTCGAAGAGGCCGCGGATGTCCTCGACCGGCGCCCACGGGTACGCGGCGCCCAGCGCGGCGATCTCGTCGTCCAGCAGCCGCAGCACCGTCTCCCGTTCGATCACCCGGTGCCGCAGCCACTGCCAGATCTGCACCCGGGCGATCTCGGCGGTGGCCGCGTCCTCCATCAGACCGTCGACGGCGACCGCGCCCTGCCCGCGCAGCCAGGCGGCGTAGTAGCGCAGCGCGACGGAGACGTTGGTGCGCACGCCCTCCGGTGTCGGCGGGCCGCTGATCCGGCGCACCGACAGCAGGTCGGCGGCGGTCACCTCCACGTCGTCACGGGAACGGTCGAGCTGGTGCGGGCGGTCGCCGAGGACGCCGTCGAACACCTCGCGGCACACCGGGACCAGCTCCGGACGGGCCACCCGGGAGCCGTCGAACCCGTCCTCGGCCTCCCGTTCCTTGTCCAGCCGCACCGTGGCGAGCGCGGCCTCGCGTGCGGCCGGGTCCCCGCCCGGCACCTGCGCGGCCGTGCCGCCGATGGCGTGCGCCCCGCGCCGGTGGCAGGTGCGCACGAGGAGTTCGGTGTACGCCCGCAGGAACGGCGCGGTCGTCGTGACCTTCGCGCGGTCCGGGAGGAGGAAGTCGGTGCGGTGACCGAAGGTCTTGATCAGGCTGAACAGATAGTCCCAGCGGCCCGCGTTCAACCCCGCGCTGTGCTCGCGCAGTTCGTAGAGGATCTCCTCCATCTCGAAGGCGGCGGTGATCGTCTCGATCAGGACGGTCGCGCGGACCGTGCCCCTGGGGATGCCCAACTGCTCCTGCGCGTACAGGAACACGTCGTTCCACAGCCGTGCCTCGTAGCGGTTCTCCAGCTTGGGCAGGTAGAAGTACGGTCCCTGGCCGGCGTCGATCCGGCGCTGCGCGCAGTGGAAGAAGTAGAGGCCGAAGTCGACGAGCGCGGCCGGCACCGGGCGGCCGTCGTACTCCAGGTGCTCCTCGTCCAGGTGCCAGCCGCGCGGGCGGACCATGACGGTCGCGAGCCGCTCGCCGAGCCGGTAATCCCCGCCCTCGGGGGTGGTGAAGTCGATCCGGCGCTCGATCGCGTCGAGCAGGTTGAGCTGGCCGCCCACGACGTTGTCCCACAGCGGGGCGGTGGCGTCCTCGAAGTCCGCCATCCACACGCGGGCACCGGAGTTGAGCGCGTCGACGGTCGTCCGCCGGTCGGGCGGGCCGGTGATCTCCACGCGGCGGTCGGTCAGTCCGGGCGCGGGCGGGGCGACGCGCCAGCTCCGGTCGGCGCGCACGCCGGAGGTGACCATCGGGAAGTCGAGCGGCGATCCCGACGCCAGCCGCAGGGCCTGCCGGCGGCGCTCCTTGAGGAGATCCTGCCGACGTTGTCCGAACTCGGCGGTCAGGCGGCCGACGAAGTCCAGGGCGGCGGGGGTGAGGATCTCGTCGTGCCGGTGTCCCGGGGCGGCGAGGACACGGATCTGGTGCGGCGGTGCGAGGGTGGTCATCGGTTCTCCTGATGGGTGGAGCAGAGGACGGCGGAGACGGTCGCCGCCCTCCGCCCCTGCCGAGGACGGGCCGGGTCCGGAAGAGGGCGCCCGGCCGGGCGGCCTAGTGGAACTGCTCCTCCTCCGTGGAGCCGGCCAGAGCGGTGGTGGAGGAAGCCGGGTTGACGGCGGTGGACACCAGGTCGAAGTAGCCGGTGCCGACCTCGCGTTGGTGCTTGACCGCGGTGAATCCCTGCGCCTGCGCGGCGAACTCCTTCTCCTGGAGGTCGACGTACGCGGTCATGCCGTGCTCGGCGTAGCCGCGGGCCAGGTCGAACATGCCGTGGTTGAGGGAGTGGAAGCCGGCCAGCGTGATGAACTGGAACCGGTAGCCCATCGCCCCCAGCTCCCGCTGGAACTTGGCGATCTGGTCGTCGTCCAGCGCCGCCTTCCAGTTGAAGGACGGCGAGCAGTTGTACGCCAGCATCTGGTCCGGGTGCCGCGCGTGGATCGCCTCGGCGAACTCGCGGGCCTGCGCCAGGTCCGGCGTGCCCGTTTCCACCCAGATGAGATCGGCGTACGGGGCGTAGGCGAGACCGCGCGCGATCACCGGCGCCATCCCGTTCTGCACCCGGTAGAAGCCCTCCGCGGTGCGCTCGCCGGTGACGAACTCGGCGTCCCGCTCGTCCACGTCGCTGGTCAGCAGGTTGGCGGCCAGCGCGTCCGTGCGGGCGATGACGACGGTGGGCACGTCGGCGATGTCGGCGGCCAGACGGGCCGCGTTCAGGGTGCGGATGTGCTGGGAGGTGGGCACGAGCACCTTGCCGCCGAGGTGGCCGCACTTCTTCTCGGAGGCGAGCTGGTCCTCGTAGTGGATGCCGGCCGCACCGGCCGCGATCATCGCCTTGGTCAGCTCGAAGGCGTTCAGCGGGCCGCCGAAACCGGCCTCCGCGTCGGCGACGATCGGCGCGAGCCAGTCCGTCGTGTCGCCCGCGTCCTCGGCGGTGGCGATCTGGTCGGCGCGCAGCAGCGCGTTGTTGATCCGACGGACCACCTGCGGAACGGAGTTGGCCGGGTACAGGCTCTGGTCCGGGTAGGTGTGACCGGCCTGGTTGGCGTCGGCGGCGACCTGCCAGCCGGACAGGTAGACGGCCTGGAGCCCCGCCTTGACCTGCTGCACGGCCTGGCCGCCGGTGAGCGCGCCGAGGGCGTGGACGTAGTCGAGTTCGTGCAGCTGCCGCCACAGCCGCTCGGCGCCGCGCCGGGCCAGGGTGTGCTCCTCGCGGACGCTGCCGGACAGCCGCACGACGTCCTCGGCGCTGTAGGTGCGCTCGATGCCCTGCCAGCGCGGGTCGGTGGCCCAGCGCCGTGCCAGCTCCTCGGCCGCCTGCTTCCTCGACTCAGCCATGACTGTCACCGTCTCCTCGGTCTGTCGCGTGCGCCGGCCGCGAACCGCGACGGCTCGGGGTGGCACTGCGTGTCTTTTGGGGCTGCGGCCCGCCGTGGTCCGGATCGGACGCGAGTGAGCAATGCTGCCGGTACCGAACACCACCACTGCCGGGATCTCCGACGTCAGGGCTGGCGAATCGAGCCCCGGACCCAGGTGGCGCCCGGCCGGTTCCGGCGGGCCGCAGTACGACTCTGACACTGGCACTGGGTGCCATCAACTGTGGACGACTGCCAAGTTCTGCGAATCTTCGCGGCCCACTTCGCCAAGGTTGCGAAGGCCGCGCCGCGAAGGTGTCGCCTCGCGAGCCGCGCCGCGCGAGCCACGCCGCGCGAGCCGCGCCCCATGAGTCACGCTGGAAAGGCCGCGTCGCCCGGCCCGCGCCACCGAAGCCGCCCCGGAGGGTTCCGTCAGGCGTCGGTCCGGCCGAGGAGTTCGGAGACGAGCGAGGCGACCTGCTCCGCCTCGATGAGGAAACCGTCGTGGCCGTACGGGGACTCGATCACCCGCAGACGGTCCGCGGTGGGGATGCCGGCCGCCAACTCGGCCTGCTGGTACGGCGGATAGAGGCGGTCCGAGTCCACACCGGCGACGAGCGCCGGAGCGGTCACCCGGCTCAGGGCGGCCCGCACACCGCCGCGCCCCCGGCCGATGTCGTGGCTGTTCATGGCCTCGGTGAGGGTGACGTAACTGCCCGCGTCGAAACGGCGGACGAGCTTGGCGGCATGGTGGTCGAGATACGACTCGACCTGGTAGCGGCCGCCCTGCCAGGGGTCCTCCGCACCCTGCGGCGCCCGGCCGAAACGGCTCTGCAGCTCCGGTTCGCTGCGATAGGTGACGTGGGCGAGACGCCGGGCCAGGCCGAGCCCGGCGTGCGGGCCGCGTCCGGGGCCCGCGTCGTGGTAGTCGCCGCCGCGCCAGTGCGGATCGCCGCGCACGGCGTGCAGTTGTACGGTCGCCCAGGCGATCTGCTCCGCGCTCGCCGCCGCCGTCGTGGCGAGCAGCAGCAGCGCCCCCGTCCGCTCCGGATACGACACGGCCCACTCCAGCGCCCGCATCCCGCCCATCGACCCGCCGACGACCAGCGCCCACCGGTCGACGCCGAGCGCGTCGGCCAAGTCCGCCTCCACCGACACTTGGTCACGCTGTGTCAGGAACGGGAAGCGGCTGCCCCAGGGGCGTCCCCCGGGCGCGGGGGAGGACGGTCCGGTGCTGCCCTGGCAGCCGCCGAGGACGTTCGGGGCGACGACGAACCAGCGGTCCGTGTCGAGCGCCCGCCCCGCGCCGACCAGCCCGTCCCACCAGCCGGGGCTGGGATGACCGGGCCCGGCCGCGCCCGCCACATGGCTGTCACCGGTCAGCGCGTGCAGCACCAGCACCGCGTTGGACCGGTCCGGCGCGAGCCGCCCCCAGGTCTCGAACGCCAGCCGTACGCCCGGGAGTTCGCCGCCCGCCTCCAGCGGCAGCGGCGCGGCGCGCTCGTACCACTGGCGGCGCCCGGGCGGGTCCCCCTCCCGCCAGGCCCCGGAGGCCGGCGGGAGGGGGACCGCGGACGGCGTCAGCACGGTGTTCAGGACGCGCCCTTCGCCGCGCGGAACCCCGCCTCCAGATCGGCCTTCAGATCGGCCAGGTTCTCCAGCCCGACCGAGAGCCGCACCAGACCCGGCGAGGCGCCGGTGGCCGCCAGCTGCTCCTCGTCGAGCTGGCTGTGCGTGGTGGACGCCGGGTGGATGATCAGGCTGCGTACGTCGCCGATGTTGGCGAGGTGGCTGAACAGCTCGACCGCGTCCACGAACCGCTTGCCCGCCTCCACGCCGTCGCGCAGCTCGAAGGAGACCAGCGCGCCCGCACCCCGGGGCAGATATTTCCGACCCGCCTCGTACCACTTGCTGGACGGCAGCCCCGGGTAGTGCACGGCCGCCACCTCGTCGCGCTGCTCCAGCCACTCGGCCAGCGCCAGCGCGTTCGCCGAGTGCCGCTCGATGCGCAGGCTCAGCGTCTCCACACCCTGCAGCAGCAGGAAGGCCGAGTGCGGGGAGAGAGCCGGACCGAGGTCGCGCAGCAACTGCACCCGCAGCTTCACGGCGAAGGCCCCCGGGCCGAGCGCCGGCCAGTACCGCAGCCCGTGGTAGCTCGGGTCGGGCTCGTTGAAGTCCGGGAACCGCTCGGCGTGCGCCCCGAAGTCGAAGGTCCCGCCGTCCACGACCACGCCCGCGATCGCCGTGCCGTGCCCGCCCAGGAACTTGGTCGCCGAGTGCACGACCACGTCCGCGCCGTGCTCGATGGGGCGCAGCAGGTACGGGGTCGGCAGGGTGTTGTCCACGATCAGCGGCAGCCCGGCCGCGTGCGCCACGTCCGCGACCGCCCGTACGTCGAGCACGTCGCCGCGCGGGTTGCCCAGCGTCTCGGCGAACAGCGCCTTGGTGTTCGGCCGGATCGCCGCCCGCCAGGCCTCGGTGTCGCCCGGGTCGTCCACGAACGACACCTCGACGCCGAGCTTCGGCAGCGTGTGCCGGAACAGATTGTAGGTGCCGCCGTAGAGCGAGGTGCTGGAGACGATGTGGTCGCCGGCGCTCGCCGCCGTCAGGATCGCCAGGGTCTCCGCGGCCTGCCCGGAGGACAGCGCGACGGCCGCGACCCCGCCCTCCAGGGCGGCGACGCGCTGCTCGAAGACGTCCTGGGTGGGGTTGTGGATCCGGGTGTAGATGTTGCCGGGCTCGGCCAGCGAGAACAGGTCGGCGGCGTGCTGGGTGTCGCGGAACACGAACGACGTCGTCTGGTAGATCGGCGTCACCCGGGCGCCGGTCGTCGGGTCGGGCGCGGCGCCCGCGTGGATCTGCTTGGTCTCGAACGACCAGGCGGAGGTGTCGGGGCCGGGCGGCTCCTCCTCGGGGGTGTGACCGGCGGTGACGGAGTCGATGGGCTGGCTCATGTGAGGCTCCTCGGTGCGGAGGACGGGGCGCGCGACGCGGGTATGTCCCGGGTACGGGGGCGCACCCCGAGGTGCGGGTACGTCCGTGGTGGTGGTACGGCTGCGGGTCCGGGGATGCGCGCAGGGACCGCACACCGCCGACACGGTCCGGAGGGAGGCGTGTTGACAGTCTGGTGCGGTGCTCTGCGAGGGGGGAAGGAGACGGCCCGGAGGGCCGGAGTGCGCGGGGTCAGCCTGCGGCGGGACAACCCGTGGTGGTGACACGCACGTAGTCGACGTGGCGGCGGGTCACGAGCACGGTCATGGGGCCAGATAACCACATGGAAGCCGCGACGCACCAGCGCATCGCGGTCGTTTCACCCGCTGCGGGGCGCACTGCGGCGCGCGGGGCGCGGGGGCGGGCGCCGTCCGCCTGCGCTGGGGGCGCTCCGGGAACGCGGTGGACCACAAGGGCGCCGTCGCGGACCCGCTGTCCGCAACGTCCGGACTGCGAGGCGACGTTGACACGTTCATCCACCGCGTGCTTGCATCCCGGCATGTTCCCGCTGGAGCCGCTGACCCGCCGCCGCGCCGTGGACCTCGTCCGCGTCGCCGCCGCGCTGTGTCGCCACGCCCGCTGACCGGCACACTCCGGCCCTCTTCCCGCCCGCACGTCCCAGAGGCGGTTGCGGGCCCCTGCCACGCCGTGTACGCCGGCCGGTCACCGTCACGCCGTCGTACGCCACCCGGTCACCCTGGTCCGACCACGCCGGGACGACGGCCCGCACGCGCCCGGCCCGCCGACGCGTCCGGCCCGACGCGCCCGGCCCGGGCCGCGGCCAGGCATCCCCGGACCACCCACGTCGCAAGGAGTACGCATGACCGTCCAGGACATCGACCGGCAGAGCTTCGCGGCGGAGTGGGAGCAGTGGCACCGGCAGAAGGAGGAGGACCTCGCCGGACCGCACGGGTTCCTCGCCATCACCAGTCTGCACTGGCTGAACGCGGAGCCGACCCGCTTCGAGGACGCCCCCGGGGCGTGGTCGAGCACCCCCGAGGGCGTGGTGGTCGAACTGGCCGAGGGCGAGGAGCTGGTCCTCGACGGCCAAGTGCTGCGCGGACGCCACGACTTCGGGGTGCTCGGCGAACGGACCAGCCTCTTCCCCGCCGCCGGTGACGCGGTGATCGAGGTCGCCAAGCGCGGCGGCCACGACATCGTGCGGCCCCGCCACCCCGGGAACGCCCTGCGCACCTCGTTCATCCACACCCCCGCCTACACGCCGGACCCGCGCTGGGTCGTCGAGGGACGTTTCCTGCCGTTCGAGGAGCCGCGCCCGGTGACGGTCGGCGCCTCGGTGGAGGGCCTGGAACACGTCTACGACTCGCCCGGGCGGGTCGAGTTCGAACTAGAGGGCGCGGTGCACCGGTTGACCGCGTTCAACGGCAAGACGCCCGGCAGCCTGCTGGTGCTGTTCACCGACCGGACCTCGGGGGTGACGACGTACGCGGCGAACCGCTCCGTGCAGATCGCCGCGCCGGACGTCGACGGCCGGGTGACCGTCGACTTCAACCGCGCCGGGAACCTGCCGTGCGCCTACACCGACCTGGCGACCTGCCCGCTCCCGCCGGCCGAGAACCGGCTGCCCGTCGCGATCGAGGCGGGCCAGAAGATCCCGCTGGAGCGCACCGGAGGGAACTGACCCGGCCGACGCCTTGCTGGGCTGAACGGCGTTGTCCTGTAACGCCGTTCAGCTTCCCGATGGCACATCCGACCCCATGGGTCTCACGGGCCGTTCAGTCCGCCGCCGGGGTGGCCGGTGCGGTCAGCGGCCGGCCGATGCGCAGGTTCCAGCGGCGGGAGCGGCCGCTGAGTTCCGTGGCGGTCAGCGGAGCCACGTCGAGCCGCCAGAAGGCGGTGACGGGCAGGGCCAGGGCGTGGACGACGGCGGCCCGTACGGCCTCGGGCTCGACCACGGCGAGGGTGCGGCCGTCCGTGTCGCTCATGGCGTCCAGCCACCGTCCGATCCGCTCGCACACCTGCTGGACCGACTCGCCGCCGTGCCCCGCCCAGTCGGGATCGGTGAGCCACCGGGTCACGGCCTCGGGCTCGGCGGCGCCCACCTCGTCCAGGGTGCGGCCCCGCCAGCGGCCCACGTCGAGACCGGCCAACTCCGGCCCCACCACACCGTCGAGACCGAGGGCCGCCGCCGTCTGCGCGCACCGTGCGCTCGGGGAGAGGACCGTACGGGCGGCCGGGGGCAGGGACCCGGCCGCCGAACGGGCGTGGGCCGCGCCGGTGCCGTCGATCGGGTCGCCGTCGTAGAAGCGGGCCTGCCGCAGCGACGGGCTCATGGCGGGCGAGACGAGGGTGACGCGGCTGGTCACGTGACGGCTCCTGCGGTGAGGTCGTGGTGTGCGGGCGGCGGCTGCGAACGTAGCATCCGCGCCCCCCTGCGATCCCCTCCCGCGCCCTGTCTGAACCGCCTTCCGCGCCCCGCCCGGGCGCGATCCGGAACACCCGGGTGTGTGGCGTGTGCCAACCCCCGGTCCCCGCTCGCCCTCTCCCCTCCGGTGCCCCGGCACGCCATTGACGTGGGTGCCTGTGAAGATCTGCGAAGGTTCCCGCCGCGATCTGCCAACTCTGCGAAGAGGTTTGGAGGCGCCGCGTCCCGTACGCTGGCGCCATCGGGGCGTCCGGAGCGGAGGAGTCGGCCGGTGGGCAAGACGTTTGCGGGGGCGCGGCTGCGGCGGCTGCGCGAGGACCGCCGGATGAGCCAGGCCGAACTCGCCCGGGTGCTCGGCATCTCGCCGAGCTACCTGAACCAGATGGAGCACGACTCACGGCCGCTCACCGTCCCCGTGCTGCTGCGGCTGACCGAGGCGTTCGGCGTCGACCCGGGTTTCTTCTCCGAACGCGACACGACCCGGCTGGTGGCCGACCTCCGCGAGGCCCTGGCCGCCGAGATCGCCGACGGCAGGGTCTCCGCGGCCGACCTGACCGAACTGGCCTCGCGGCTGCCCACGGTGGCCGGTGTGCTGCTGGACCTGGGCCGCCGCAACCAGGAACTGTCCGAGCGCCTGGTCGGAGCCACCGACGGCCGCGACGGCGCACGGAGCAGCGCGTCCTCGCCGCACGAGGAGGTCCGGGACTTCTTCTACCGGCGGCAGAACTACCTCCACGACACCGACCTCGCCGCCGAGCGCCTGGCCGGCGAGATCGGCGTCCGGCCGGGCGAGGTGATCGGCGCCCTCACCGCCCGGCTCGTGACCGCGCACGGCGTCCGCCTCGCCGCCGCCACCGACGAACGGCTGCACCACCACTACGACGAGACGACCCGCACCCTCCACCTGTCCACCCGGCTGCGCCCCGGCCGCCGCGCCTTCCGCATGGCGACCCGACTGGCCCTGCTGGAACACGGCGACGCACTGGACCGGCTGGCCGCCGAGGACTTCCCGCCCGGCTCGCCCAGCCACGCGCTCACCCGCATCGGCATCGCCCACTACTTCGCCGCCGCGCTCATCCTGCCGTACACCGCCTTCCACGCGGCGGCCGAGGAGGCGCGCTACGACATCGAACGCCTCACCGACCACTACGGCGTCGGCTACGAGACGGTGTGCCACCGCCTGAGCACCCTCCAGCGGCCCCGGCTGCGCGGCGTGCCCTTCTCCTTCGTGCGCGTCGACCGCGCCGGCAACATGTCCAAGCGCCAGTCGGCCACCGGCTTCCACTTCTCCCGGGCCGGCGGCACCTGCCCGCTGTGGAACGTCTACGAGGCGTTCGCCGGGCCCGGCCGCATCCATGTGCAGATCGCCGAAATGCCCGACGGGCAGCGCTACTTGTGGACCGCCCGCGCGGTCACCCGGCACCGCGGCCGCTGGGGCGAACCCGGCCGCAGCTACGCCATCGGCCTGGGCTGCGAGATCCGCCACGCGCACCGGCTGGTGTACTCCGACGGCCTCGACCTCGACAACGCCTCCGCCGCCACCCCCATCGGCATGGGCTGCCGGGTGTGCGAACGGCTGGGCTGCTCCCAGCGGGCCGCGCCCCCGCTCGGCCGCCCGCTCCTGATCGACCAGAACAGCAGCACCTTCGTCCCCTATCCGGTTCAGGCCGACGCGCCCCGGTGACGGTGCGCCGCCCGGGGCGTGCCTTCGCCGCGCCGGCCGCCCTCGACACCACCGATGCGGCGGCCGGGTGTCCGGCCCTCATCGGGATGGCGCTGACCGCGCGGGTGCCGGGACCGCGGACGGCCTGGGGCGGGCTGTTCCCCCGCCTCGGGAGGGGGACGGGACTCTCCGGGGCCGCCGGAGTCCCGTCGGGCGCGGGTGCGGTCAGCCGGTGGGGAAGTCGTCCGGGGTGCTGATCCGGCTCTTGACCAGCGCCCCCGACTCGGTCAGCACGGCGCTGCCGCCGTAGTCGCTCCCGCCGCAGGTGCCGGGCTTGAGCGCCGCGCTGCCCTCGGGGGCGTCGGAGTAGGTCCAGTTGGCGTAGCTGATCTTCAACTGGTCGAGCAGGTCCAGCCAGGCCGTGCTGCTCGCCTGGTCCACGGCTCCGCCGCCGGTGGCGCTCACCGTGCCGAACTCGGTGACGAACAGCGGCAGTTGCGAGGCCGCGCGGCTCACCGTGGCGCGGTAGTTGTCCTTGTGGCTGGCCGCGTAGAAGTGGAAGGTGTACATGATGTTGGCCGCGTTCACCGGGTTGTTGACGATCTCGCTCTCGTTGGAGCCGTCCGAGACGCCGAGGGAGGACCAGCCGCGGGTGCCGACGATGACGACGGCGTCCGGGTCGGCCGCTCGGATCACCGGGATGACCTGCTCGGCGTAGTTCTTGATGGCTGCCCAGCTCACGCCGTTGGGCTCGTTGGCGATCTCGTAGATCACGTTCTTCTTGGCCGCGTTGCGGGCCGCGACGGAGGCGAAGAACGTCTTCGCGCGGTCGAGGTTGTAGTTGGGGTCGCCCGGCGTCAGGGTGTGGAAGTCGATCAGCGCGTACATTCCCCGCGCCTCGGCCATGTCGACCAGGCCGTTCACCCGGCTGGTGAAGCCCGCCGGGTCGGTCTCGTAGCCGTCCTCCTGCACGTACATGGCGATGCGCAGCAGGTCCGCCTTCCAGTCCGTCGCCAGCGCGTCCAGCGACGCGGCGTTGTAGCACTGGCTGAACCACTGGATGCCGTGCGTGCTCATGCCGCGCAGCTGGATGGGGTGGTTGTACTGGTTGCACAGGTGCACGCCGCACACGTGGAGTTGCCCGTTGACGCCGACCGGGGTGCCGGTGGGGGTGCCGCCGCCGTCCGAGGGGGGCGGAGTGGAGCCCCCGTCGTCGACCGAGCCGGTGCAGGCGACGCCGTTGAGAGTGAACGCCGTGGGCTTCGGGTTGGCGCCCGTGAAGGAGCCCACGAAACCGGTGTCGGCGCTCGCGCCGGTGGCCAGCGTGCCGTTCCAGTCCGCGCCGGCGACGGTGACCGTGGACCCGGACTGCGACCAGGCGGCGCTCCAGCCCTGGACGACCTTCTGTCCCGTGTCCGGCAGGGTGAACTTCAGCGTCCAGCCGCGGACGGTGTCGCCCAGGTTGGTGATCTTGACCCCGGCCTGGAACCCGCCCTGCCACTGGTTGGTGACCGTGTAGTCGACCCGGCAGCCCGTGGCGGCGTTCGCCGCGGGGCCGACCAGGGCCATGAGTCCGAGCATCGTGGCGCAGGCCGCGAGTAATGCCATGAAACGTCTCACTGCGTTCCTTTCGTGCGAAGGGAAACGAAAATGGGAGCGCTCCCAAAACTCTGTCGGGCCGAGACCGTACACGGCGTACGAGGATGCGTACAGAGATCCGGCACAGGACGGCGGCGGACGGCCGCCACGGTTGCGGACGGCGGGACGGAACGCCGATACCCGGCCCGCGCACACCGGAATGCGGAGCCGGGGCGGGCCGGGTGGGGGGCGGGGGCCGGTGGTCAGTGGGCCGTCCAGCCGCCGTCCAGGGGGAGGGAGGCGCCCGTGACGTAGCCGGTGTGCTCGGTGCACAGCCACAGGGCCGCCGCGGCGACCTCGGCCGGCTCGATCAGGCGCTTGATCGCGGTGTGCTCCAGGAACACCTGGTCCACCACGTCCGCCGACGGGATGCCGTGGGCGCGCGCCTGCCCCGCGATCTGGTCCTCCACCAGCGGGGTGCGGACATAGCCGGGGTTGATGCAGTTGCTGGTCACGCCGTGCGCGGCGCCCTCCAGGGCGACCACCTTGCTCAGCCCCTCCAGGGCGTGCTTCGCCGCGACGTACGCCGATTTGTAGGCGCTGGCCCGCAGGCCGTGCACCGAGGAGATGTTGACCACCCGGCCCCACCCCTGCGCGTACATGTGCGGCAGGGTGCGGCGCAGGATACGGAACGGGGCCTCCACCATCACCCGCTGTATCAGCGCGAACCGCTCCGGCGGGAACTCGTGCACGGGGGCCACGTGCTGGAGGCCGGCGTTGTTCACGACGATGTCGGCGTCGTCCGGCAGGGTGTCCACGGCCCCGGGATCGGAGAGGTCGACCACGAGCGCGGTGCCGCCGATCGCCGCCGCGACCTCCTTGGCGGCGCGCTCCGCCCGGTCCACCACGTAGACATCGGCGCCCGCGGCAGCGAAGGCCTCGGCGCAGGCCCGGCCGATCCCGCTGGCCGCCCCGGTGACCAGGGCCTTCCGCCCGGTCGTGAACCGGGCGCCGACCAGGGCGGGCGCGGTGGTGGGGCGCGGCCCGGCGTGCGCGGACGGGCCCTCGGCGGGGTTCTCGGTGCTCTCCATGGCGGCCACGGTAGGAAGCCCGGCGGAGGTGAGACACGTGGGCCGGTGACACATTTTCCCGCCGGGGCATGGTCGCGGCCACCATGGGCCGCCCCGCCGTGCCCCGCCATGCCACAGCCGCCCCGCCGACGCCATGGGTGTGCCCGCCATGCCGCCTCCCGCGCTCCTGGCGGCCCCTCACCTGTCATCGCTCGCCGGGCCGGCCGTACGGTCCGCCGCAGTTCCCTCCCCTCCCCGAAAACCCCACCACCCCACGGGAGTTCCGCCATGCGATGGCACACACTGCGCGAGTTCGGCAGGCGCGCCGCCCGGGCCGCGGCGCTGGGCGCCCTGGCCGCCGGCCTGGTCACGCTCGCCCCCGCCGCCCAGGCCGAGGCCGCCGGCACGCTCCAGCAGGTCACGAACTTCGGCTCCAACCCGGGCAACCTGGCGATGTACGAGTACGCTCCGGCGAATCTGCCCGCGAACGCGCCCCTGGTCGTGGCCCTGCACGGCTGCACCCAGTCGGCGAGCGACTACCACAGCCACTCCGGCTGGCAGAAGTTCGCCGACCAGTGGGGCTTCGCCGTGGTCTACCCGCAGACCGGCGCCGCCAACAACAGCCTGTCCTGCTTCAGTTGGTTCGACGCGACCAAGGACACCCGCGGCAAGGGCGAGGCGGCCTCCGTCGTGCAGATGGTGGACCACGCCGTGGCGCAGTACGGCTCCGACCGGAGCCGCGTCTTCGTCACCGGCCTGTCCGCGGGCGGCGGCATGACCGCCGATCTCCTCGCCGACTACCCGGACGTGTTCGCCGGCGGCGCCGTCGACTCCGGGCTCCCGGCCCAGTGCGCCACCACCCAGGCCGCCGCCTCCGGCTGTCAGTACAGCGGCCAGAACCTCACCCCGAAGCAGTGGGGCGACAAGGTCCGCGCCTCCTACCCGGGCTACACCGGACCGTGGCCGCGCGTCGCCATCTGGCAGGGCTCCTCCGACACCACCGTCGCCCCCGTCAACGGCACCGAGCTGCGCGACCAGTGGACCGACGTGTGGGGCATCGGCCAGACGCCGTCGGCCACCCGGACGCTGACCGGCAACACCACCGAGACCACCTACAACGGATCGTCCGGTACGGCCGCCGTCGCCCTGTTCTCCGTCTCCGGCATGGCCCACGGCCTCGCCGTGGACCCCGGCTCGGGCGCCGACCAGTGCGGCACCACCGGCGCCTACTACCTCGACACCATCTGCTCCAGCTACCACACCGCGAAGTTCTGGGGCCTGGACCGGTCGGACGGCGGCGGCAGCGGCACCCTGCCCGCGCCGTCCGCGGTGACGGTCACCGCCACCACCGCCACCACCGCGGCCCTCGCCTGGAACGCCGTCGACGGCGCGGCCTCGTACGCCGTGTACCGCGACGGCGCCAAGGTGGGCGCCCCGGCCGGAACCACTTACACCGACACCGGCCTGTCCGCCGGGACGACGTACACCTACACCGTCGCCGCCGTGGACGGCACGGGCGCCGCCGGCGCCGCCTCCGCCCCGGTCACCGCGACGACCACCGGCGCGAGCCCGGCGCCCAAGTGCTACACCGACAACAACTACAACCAGGTCAAGGCGGGCCGCGCCCACCAGAGCGGCGGCTACACCTACGCCAACGGCTCCAACCAGAACATGGGCCTGTACAACGTGGCCATCACCCACACCCTGAAGGAGACCTCCCCGGCGTACTTCGTCATCGCCGACTCCGGCTGCTGAACCCCGCCCCGCCCCGCCCCGCCCCGGGCCGGTCAGGCAGCCGTCGCGACCGGCCCGGTCAGCGGTAGCGGGCCAGCGCCGCATGGTGCTCCCGCAGGGCGGGGGACAGGGCGACACGGTCGCTCTGGAGGAGGTTGCGGGCCATCGGGCCCGCGGCCTTCTCACCCTTCTCGAACGCCTGGGCGATGTGCTCGGCGTGCACCGGCTTCAGGCTCTCGCCGAACGGCGCCTCGTAGGGGTCCGTGACCGCTTCGACCAGGCACGGGCCGTCATGGGCCATCGCCTCCCGGAGGACGCCCGCCGCGTCGGCGGGGTCCTCGATCCGGTAGGCCCTGATCCCGCACGCCTCGGCGACGGCCTTGAAGTCGACGGGGTGCAGTTCACACCCGTACTGGGGGTTGCCGAGCAGGGCCGTCTGCTCCCACACCTCCAGGGCCAGGGAGTCGTTGCGCAGCACCACGACCTTGACGGGCAGCCCGTACTGGGCGAGCGTGGCGAGTTCGCCCATGCCCATCGACAGGGAGCCGTCGCCGGTGAAGGCGATCACCGGCCGGTCCGGGTGGGCGAGTTGGGCGCCGATGGCGTAGGGCAGGGCGGCGCCCATGGTGCACAGCGTGCCCGAGAAGGAGTAGTGCATGCCGGCGCGCAGCATCAGCCGCCCGCCCCACGCGGTCACGGTCCCGGCGTCGCCGGCGACGATCGCCCGCTCGGGCAGGACCTTGGACAACTCCCAGGTCACCACCTGCGGACGCATCGGCGTGCCGGAGGACGCGGCCTGCTCCCCGATCAGCTCCCACCACCTGCGGTACGTGTCCCGGGCCCGCTCCAGGAACGACCGGTCGCGCTTGCGCTCCAGCCGGGGCAGCAGCGCGTCCAGCACGGCCTCGGCGTGGCCGACCAGGCCGACCTCGACGGGGTAACGCATCCCGATGCGGTCGGCGTTGAGGTCGATCTGCACGGCGCGCGCCTGCCCCGGGGCGGGCCAGAAGTCGTAGTACGGGGTCGAGGACCCGACGACGAGGAAGCCGTCGCACTCCTCGAACGCCTGGTGCGAGGCCCGGGTGCCGATCAGTCCCATTCCGCCCGTGGTGTACGGGCTGTCGTCCGGCACGCAGTCCTTGCCGAGGGCGGCCTTGGCGATCGGCGCGCCCAGCACGTCGGCCACCCGCTCCAGCGCGGCGCCGGCGCCGCGAGCCCCGGCGCCCGCGCAGATCGCCACCCGCGTACAGGAGTTGAGCAGGTCGGCCGCCGCGTCCAGCTGCGCGGCCGGCGGCATCACCTCGAACGGCTGGACGGCCAGGGAGGTGTGTCCGGGCACGTTCTTGTCGGAGGGGGTGTCCTGGTCCGTCGTCCACGACTGCACGTCGATCGGGATCGCCAGATGCGAGGGGGTGCGGTTCATCAGCGCGCTGCGCACCGCGAGGTCGGTCGCCGTGACCGCGTGGGCCGGGCCCATCACCCGCTCGGAGAACATGCACGCGTGCTCGAAGAGCCGGTCGGAGGGGATGTCCTGGAGGAAGTGCGCGCCCACCGTGTCGTGGTACGACAACCCCGTGATCGCGATCACCGGCGCACCGTCGATCCGCGCGTCGTACAGGCCGTTGAGCAGGTGGATCGCGCCGGGGCCCGCGGTGGCCACGCACGCGGCGGGCCGCCCGGTGAACTTGGCGTAGCCCACGCACGCCAGGGCCGCGTTCTCCTCGTGCCGCACATGCACCAGCCGCATCTCCGGATGGCGGCGCAGGGACTCGAAGAAGCCGTTCACCTGGTCGCCGCAGATGCCGAAGCAGGTGTCCACGCCCCAGGCCAGGAGCCGCTCGACGATCAGGTCGGATGTGGTCTTGGGAGCCGTATCGGACACGGGAGAACCCCTTCGTTCCGGCCGGACGCCCGCCCGCGCCCCAGGGCGACCGGGCCGTGGCGCACCGCCGCACCGCCACGGTAACGGCGTCCCCGCAGGTCCGCGTGGTGGGCCGCCCGTTCGGCGCAGCGGGGTCCGCCCGCTCACACGTGTGCCGCGGGTGCGCGGCGGTCGGGCGGCCGGGGCGGACGGCGTCCGGACGGGGTGCGGACGGGATGCGGATGGAGTGTCCGGACGGAGTGCGGATGGAGTACGGCCGAGTCGCGGGGCGCGGTCGGCTCGCGGACGATGAGGGCGATCGTTTCCGTGCGCTGCGAAGGACGACAGGATGCCCCGACCCCACCGCGGTCCCGTGCCGCCCCGCCTCCGCGCCGTGCTGGCCGGCGCAGTCGGCTGCCTGCTCGGCGCCGGCGCCCTGACCGGATGCGGTTCCGGCGACGATCAGGGCGGTGGCGCCACCTCCGCCCCGGCCACGCCGCAGACCCCCGCCACGAACTCCTTCTCCGGGATGCCGCCGTCCGCGCTGGCCTCGGCGGCCGCCTCCGCGATCGGGTCGGCCCGTGCCTCCGCCTCGGCGGCGGCCTCCTCCGCGTCCGCGCGCGCCTCCCAGTTCGAGGCCTCCGTGGAGGCCCAGGCCGCACGGGCGGGGGCCGCCGCCGAGAAGGAGCTGAAGAACGTGCAGGGGCGCGGCAACGCGCTGAACGAGGTGGGGATGACGGGCCTGCCGCGGGCGCAGACCGGCGGCCTGCTCGCCGCCTTGGTCACCATCACCAACAAGACCGACAAGAAGGCCTCCTACGCCGTGCAGGTCGACTTCGAGGACGCCTCCGGGAAGGTGGTGGAGACCCGGTTCGTCGGCGCGGAGAACCTCGCCCCGGGCAAGCAGGAACAGCCCATCGCCTTCAGCCGGCAGCCCGCGGAGGCGAAGCTGACGCCGCGACTCGCCAAGGCGCAGCGCTACTGACGGCCGCGCGCGGGAGGGACGAGGCCGGGGGTGGGACAAGGGGGCCCAGGGAGGCGTAACGGACGTTGCCCGCACGGGAGTTCAGCAGGCGCCCCGGTCCCTGGCCGTGTCGCGCACGCTGGTCAGGAACCGTCGCACCGCCGCGACCTCGGCCTCGTCGAAGGTGCCGAGCAGGTCCAGGACGTGCGCGATCAAGGGACCGAAGTGCCCCTGCCCCAGGGTGACCGCCTGCTCGGTGGTGCGCAGGCGCACCCGGCGGCGGTCGTCGGGGTCGTGCAGCCGCCGGAGGTGACCGGCGCGCTCCAGGCGGTCGATCACGGAGGTCGTGCCGGCCGAGTTGAGGCCCAGTTGGGCGCCCAGCCGGCCCGGCGTGAGCAGGTCGCCCGCGCGCTCGGCGTCGAGCACACAGATCAACGCCCGCACATCCGTGGCGTGCATGCCGTTGGCGCGCGCGAACTCGCTCTGCAGCAGCGCGAGTTCGACCGTGACCTCGCGCAGCAGGTGGACGATCCCCAGTCCGGAGTCACTCTCGCCCATCGCCGTCCTTTCCCCTAATATCTCGCTCAACGAGATTGTCGCTCAGCGAGATTATCGTGGGGCGAGGGAAGCGTGTCGAGTGGGGGGTCTGTCATGTCTGAGGAATTCTTCGCGGCGTACGACCAGTTGTGCGCCCGGTGGGGGCCCGATGCCGAACACCTCGACATCCCCACGCCGTACGGCGCCACCCGCGTCAACTGCCTCGGCGCGAAGGAAGCGCCGCCGCTGCTCCTCCTGCCCGGCGGCCGGGAAAGCTCGGCCACCTGGTTCGCCAACGCCGCGCGGTGGGCCCGCACCCACCGCGTGCTGGCCGCCGACCTCATCGGCGACACGGGGCGCAGCGTGCCGGCCCCCGGACACGAGATCCGCTCCGTCGCCGACCTCGGCCGGTGGCTCGACGCCCTGCTGGACGGCCTCGGCGTCGAGCGGACCGCCCTCGCCGGCCACTCCTACGGAGGCTGGATCGCCCTCCACTACGCCCTGCTCTCGCCGTCCCGGACGAACCGCCTGGTCCTGCTCGACCCCACCGGCTGCTTCGCCGGGTACCGGCCGGGCTATCTGCTGCGGGCCCTGCCGATGCTGCTCGCGCCGAGCCCGGCGCGGGTGCGCTCGTTCCTGCGGTGGGAGAGCCGGGGCGCACCGCTGGACCCGGGATGGCTGCGGCTCCAGGAGGCCTCGGCCGGTTTCGAGACCGTACGGCCGGTGACCGGGCCGCGCCCGTCGGCCGCGGCGCTGCGCGCCCTGGACACACCTGTCCGGATCCTGTTCGCGGGCGGCGGCCGGGCGCACGACGCGGGACGGACGGCGAAGGCCGCCGCGGCGTTGCTGCCGCACGCCGAGATCGACGTCCTGCCCGGCGTCGGACACCACGGTCTGCCACACCGGGCGGCGGCCGAGATCAACGCGCTGGTGGGCGAGTTCGTCGACCGCCCGGCCCTGGACGACGCCCGGCCCGAGTAGCCCGCCGTCCGCGTCCGGCCCGAATAGCCCGCCGTCCGGCCCGAGTAGTCCACTGCCCTCACCCGGCACGGTGCGCGGCGTGGGGGCAGCGGGTGCGTCCCGTCGGGTGCCGTCAGACCCAGAAGGCCTGCGCCAGGGCCGCCCCGGTGAAGGCGGAGCCCAGGGCGGCGACCAGGCTGCCCATCGTGTTGGCCGCCGCGAAGAAGCGGGCCCCGTCCTCCGCCAGCCGCAGCGTCTCGTAGGAGAAGGTGGAGTACGTCGTCAGGGCCCCGCACAGGCCGGTGCCCACCAGGAGCTGGACGTCGGAGGAGACCCCGCCGGCCGCTACCGCTCCCGTGACCAGGCCGAGGACGAGACTGCCGGCGACGTTGACGGTGAAGGTGCCCCAGGGGAAGACCGTGTCGTGCCTGGACTGCACCGTACGGTCGGTCAGATAGCGCAGCGGGGCCCCCACGGCCGCGCCGGCGATGACCAGCAGCCAGTTCACACGTCCTCCTTCTCGCCCCTGCCGCGCTTCCTGCCGCGGTCGCGGTCCCCGCCCTCGTCCCGGCTCTTGTCGCGGCCGATGTAGCGGATGACCTCGCAGTCGTCGAGGATCACCAGCCCCTGGCCGATCAGTTCGTTCAGCTCGGGCAGGAACGCGCGCACCCGGTCCTCGGTGTCCACGATCACGATCGCCACCGGCAGGTCCTCGCTCAGCGACAGCAGCCGGCTGGTGTGGATCAGCGAGGACGCCCCGAAACCCTCGATGCCGCGGAACACGCTGGCGCCGGCCAGCCCCGCCCGGTGCGCCCGGTGCACGATCTCCGAGTAGAGGGGTTTGTGGTGCCAGGTGTCGTTCTCGCCGATGAAGATCGTCAGCCGTAGCGCGGTGCCGGTCAGTCTCGTCATGACTGCCTCCACTCGATGACCCGCCGGGTGAGGTTCGCCGTCGCCCACACCGCCGTGAGCGCGGCGAGCATGGTGGCGGCGAGGTAGAGCAGACCGGTCCTGGCGTGCCCGCCGTCGACCAGGCGCTGGATGTCCACGGCGTACGTGGAGAACGTGGTGAACCCACCGAGCACCCCGGTGCCGAAGAACGGCCTGACCAGGCGGTGCGCCGCCCACACATCCGTGATGATCACCATGAACACGCCGATGACGCCGCAGCCGATCACGTTCACCCAGAAGGTGCTCCACGGGAAGGCGCCCGTGGCGGTCGGCCACAGCAGGGCGGCTCCGTAGCGGGCGCACGCCCCGGCGGCGCCGCCGACGGCCACCGCCGCGATGACCGGCCACTGCCCGCGCCCCAGCTCACGCCGTTGCGCGGGCACCCGCAGATCGACGTCGGGATCGGTGGGTTCGCTGTGCACCGGGGATCGGACCTCTCCCACGTGGGTCTCCTACTCGCACGTCGCCCCGGCCGCACCGGGACACACTCCATCGCAAGCAGGGACTGTTGGCGGCGCCGTCGCCGCGGTTGGGTACGGCGAGCCCCACCGCCGTGCGGCCGCTCTCGCGGCAACTCTTCCAGGGTAGCGTGCGCCGGACGGGGCCTGTGATCTGGGGCGGGCCGGACCGGTTCCCGCGCACCGCGGCGCCTCCCTGCCCGTCTCCCCCTCCGTACGTCCGTACGGCGGATTGCACGGGCGGCCGCCGCGGCAACAATGGGGGGTGATGAAGCGGGAACCCCCACCGCCGGAGGCGGCCACCGCGGAGCTGCCGCCCGAGGCCGCCGCCGCGCGCCTGCGGCTGCTCGCCGAGGCCAGCAGGGCGCTGGCCTCGGGCCTGGACGCGGAGGAGTCCCTGCGCCGACTGGCCCGGCTCGTGGTGTCCCAACTGGCCGACGCCTGCGTCGTGGACGTGGTCGAGGGCGACGGGGTACGCCGGCTCACCGTCACCGACCGGGACCCGGAGCGGGCCCTGCGCATGTTGCCGACCGGGCTCCTCCCCGGCCCCGACGACTCGGCCGCCGCCCTGGCCAAGGTGCTGCGCGGCGCCGGCCCCATGGTGGTGAACGGCGTCGACGCCCCCGACCCGGACGACCCCCTGCGCTGTGCGCAGTGGGCGCTGTACCGCACGCTGGGCGCCGAGACCGCCCTGATCGTGCCCATGCGGGTACGGCGGCAGGCCCTGGGCGCGCTCACCTTCGTACGCCGCGCCCCGGCCGCCCCCTTCGACGAGCAGGAGCAGGCGCTCGCCGCCGACCTCGGCCACCGGGCGGGCCTCGCCCTCGACAACGCCCGCCTGTACGCCCTCCAGCAGTACACCGCCGAGCAGTTGCAGCTCTCCCTGCTGCCCGACCTCACCGGCCTCGCCGACCTCCAGCTCGCCGCCCGCTATGTGGCCGCCCGTGAACGGGCCGAGGTGGGCGGCGACTGGTACGACGCCTTCCGCCTCCCGGACGGCTCGGTGATCCTCGCCATCGGCGACGTCGTCGGCCACGACCTGGCCGCCGCCGTCCGGATGGGCCAGCTGCGCAACATGCTGCGCGCCCTCGCCTACGACAGCGGCGACGACCCGGCGGGCATCATGTGCCGTCTGGACAACGTCATGCAGGGCCTGACCGGCGTCGAACTCGTGACCGCCGTCATCGTCCGCCTGACGACGCCCGCCCGCGGCCCGTGGCGGATCGACTGGACCAACGCCGGCCACCCCCCGCCCCTGCTGGCCCAGCCCGACGGCCGTACCCGGCTGCTGGAGGAGGGGCACGCCCCCGTGCTGGGGATCGACCCCCACCTCGCCCGCGACACCGCGACCGCCGAGCTGCCGCCGGGCTCCACGCTGCTCCTGTACACCGACGGTCTGATCGAGCGCCCCGGCGAGGACATCGGCCGCGGTCTGACCCGGCTGCGCCAGCATGCGGCGGCGCTCGCCCGCGAACCGCTGGGCGTCTTCCGCGACGAACTCCTCACCCGGCTGATCGACGACCAGCACGACGACGTGGCCGTCCTGGCCCTGCGCGTCCCCTGAGCCGCGTCCCCTGAGCCGCGGCGCCGACTCCAACGCCCGTACCGGCTCCCGCCCCCGCATCGGCCCCCGCGCCCGTACCGGCGTCGTACGCCGGACGGGTAGAGTTCCCGGGGTCGGGGGCCGTGCCGGTGCCGCCCGGCATTCGCCGAACCGGGTCCGACGATGTCCCCGGAACAGATCCGAGCGAGCGGGAGAGAGCGCGTGCGTGAGGTCATGACGCCGATCGCCGTCGCCTGCTGTCCGCCGTGACCGCGCGTCGCCGCCGGATGTGAGCCGCCGTCCTCCCGTGCACCGCCGCGGGACGTGAGCCGGCCGGCCACGCCGCGATCGGCCGCCCCCCGATCGATCACGTTCCGATCGATCGCCCTCCGACCTTCGACTTCCGGCGACTTCCGGCCCCCGCGGGCCGTTCGCGGGACGCCGGCCCGGCTCCCGTGCTTCCTTCCGTACGCCCCGGCCGCCGTGAGCGGCGTGAGCGGGGCGTGCCCGAGTCCGACAGGTGTCTGCTCCGTTGTCTTCGTCCTCCTCCGCGACGACCCCCGCCGCCCGGCTGCGCGCGCTGCGCCCGGACTGGCTGAACGACCCGAGGGTGTGGCGCACCGAGGTGCTGGCCGGCCTGGTGGTGGGCCTGGCCCTGATCCCCGAGGCGATCTCGTTCTCCGTGATCGCCGGCGTCGATCCCGCGGTGGGTCTGTACGCCGCGTGCGTGATGGCCATGGTGATCGCCTTCGTCGGCGGCCGCCCGGCGATGATCTCCGCCTCCACCGGCGCCGTCGCCCTCGTGGTCGCCCCGCTCGTCCGCCAGCACGGCCTGGGACACCTGCTCGCCACCGTCGTCCTGGCCGGCGTCTTCCAGATCGTCCTCGGTCTGCTCGGCGTGGCCCGGCTCATGCGGTTCGTGCCGCGTCCCGTGATGGTCGGCTTCGTCAACGCCCTGGGCATCCTGCTGTTCACCGCGCAGCTCCCCAACCTGCGCCATGTCCCCTGGCCCGTCTACCCGTTGGTGGTCGCCGGGCTGGTGCTCATGGTGTTCTTCCCGAGGATCACCAAGGCGGTGCCCGCGCCGCTGGTGGCCATCGTCGTCCTCACCGTCGTCACGGTCGCCGCGGGCATCGCCGTGCCCACCGTCGGCGACAAGGGCAGGCTGCCGTCCGCCCTGCCCGTGCCCGGCCTGCCGGACGTGCCGTTCACCGCGCACACCCTCGCCGTCATCGCGCCGTACGCCCTGGCGATGGCGCTGGTGGGGCTGATGGAGTCGCTGATGACCGCCCAGCTCGTGGACGACCTCACCGACACGCGTTCCGACAAGACCCGTGAGTGCGTCGGACAGGGGGTCGCCAACATCACCGCGGCCCTCTTCGGCGGCATGGGCGGCTGCGCGATGATCGGCCAGACGATGATCAACGTGAAGAACGGGGCCCGTACCCGGCTCTCCACCTTCCTGGCCGGCTTCTTCCTGCTGATCCTCTGCATCGTCCTGGGGCCCGTCGTCTCCCGGATCCCCATGGCGGCGCTGGTCGCCGTGATGGTCCTGGTCGCCGTCGGCACCTTCGACTGGCATTCGGTCAAGCCGGCCACCCTCCGGCGGATGCCGTTCGGCGAGACGCTCGTCATGGCGGTCACCGTCGTGCTGGTCGTCGCGACCTCCAACCTCGCCGTCGGCGTCGTGGCCGGCTCGGTCGTCGCCATGGTCGTCTTCGCCCGGCGCGTCGCCCGCGTCGCGCAGGTCACCGCCGTCACCGACCCGGACGGCGGCCAGGTCGTCTACGCCGTCACCGGAGAGCTGTTCTTCGCCTCCGCCAACGGCCTCGTGGGCCGCTTCGACTACGCGGGCGACCCCGGCAGGGTCGTCATCGACCTGTCCGCGGCCCGGGTCTGGGACGCCTCGTCCGTCGCCGTCCTCGACACCGTCGAGGCCAAGTACGCCCAGCGCGGCAAGAGCGTCGAGATCACCGGCCTCGACGGGCACAGCGCCCGCCTGCACGGCCGCCTCACCGGCGAACTCGCCGGCAGCCGCTGAGACGGCGAGCGAACGCGAGAGGACCCCGGCGCCCGGCCGGGGTCCTCTCGCGTTCGGGGCGGGAGCGAGCGCTCCGGCGGACGCTCGCGCGCAGCCGGCCGCGGCTACGGCCGCATGGCGCCGACGAGCCGGCGCAGGCAGCGCACCGCCAGGTCGGCGGGGGAGTCCGGGCCCTCGGCCGCCGCCTCGGTGGCCGCCCAGGTCTCCAGCGCGATCCGTATCGCGTCGGTGGCGGCGGCCGCGACGAGCCGTACCTCCAGCGGGTCCATGCCGCCGTCGCCCGCGAGCCGGGCGATCACCGGGACGAGGCGTTCCTCCGACTCCTGGTTCACCCGGTACCAGACCGCCCGCAGCGCCGGGTCGTCCGCCGCCGCCCGCAGCAGTCCGCGGATGCGCAGCAGCCCCTGGACGCCCTCCTCGTCCGGTGCGGCCAGTGCCCGTTCGACTGCGGTCGCAAGGGCCCGCGGCAGCGCCGTGCCCGGTTCCGTCTCCGCCAGCAGCGCCCGCCAGCGGTCGGCCCCGTGGGCCAGCAGCGGGCTCACCGCGTCCTGCTTGGACCTGAAGTAGCGGTAGAAGGTCCGCAGCGCGACCCCCGCCCGCCCCGCGATCTCCTCGGCCGTCGTGTCGTCCGGGCCGCGGGCGGCGAACAACTCCGCCGCCGCCAGGGCGATGTCGAGCTGAGTGGCGGCCTTGCGGCGCTCGGTCAGGGAGGGGGACGCATCCGTGCTCACCCGCAGAAGCGTACGCCCCGCATGTCGAGGTGGCATGGAATGACGTAGTGGCAAAATGTGCCACCAAGGCGTACCGTGACGGCCGTCGAGAGCGTCGGCGGACCAGAGAGCCGACGCCGTACGGCCGTGCCGCGGGCAAGACGGCACGGCCCGGTTGGGAGTACGCATGAACCGCTATGAAGGCCGCCGCGCGCTGATCACCGGCGGCGGCTCGGGCATCGGCCAGGCCACCGTGCTGCGCGTCCTCGCCGAGGGCGGCGCCGTCGTGGCCGCCGACATCAGCGAGCGGGGACTGCGGGACACCGTCGAGAAGGCCGGCGCCCATGCCGGCCGGCTCACCACGGTCGTCGTCGACGTCGCCGACGAGACCTCGGTGCGCGACGGGGTCGCCGCCGCGGTCGCCGCCCTCGGCGGACTGGACGTGCTGGTCAACGCCGCCGGCATCCTGCGCTCCTCGCACACCCGCGAGACGAGCCTCGACGCCTTCACCCGGATCCTCCAGGTCAACCTGGTCGGCACCTTCCTGGTGATCCGCGAGGCCGTCCCCGCGCTGCTGGCGGGGCGCGACGCGGCGGTCGTCAACTTCAGCTCCACCTCGGCGGCGTTCGCGCACCCGTACATGGCGGCGTACGCGGCGAGCAAGGGCGGCGTCCAGTCCATGACGCACGCGCTCGCCGCCGAGTACGCGAAGCGGGGCATACGGTTCACCGCCGTGCAGCCCGGGTCCATCTCCTCGGGTATGACCGACGGCAGCGGCGCGAGCGGCCGGAGCGCGGGTCCGGGGCTGCCCGGAGACGCGGACATGAGCCTGTTCGCCAAGCTCTCCCCGGCGCTCGGGCAGGGGTTCGCGGGCCCCGAGACGGTGGCGTCCGTGGTCGCGATGCTCGGCAGCGCGGACGGCCGGTTCATCACGGGCACCGAGATCCGCGTCGACGGCGGCACCCACTTCTGACCCCCCGGGCGGCGTCCCCGGCGGTACGGCCCTGGCCCCTCCGCCGCGGCCCGCGCCGTCCTCCGTGCCGGCCGCCGCGCCGACCCGACACCCAAGGAGCGAAGAACCATGAACGACCTCACCGGCAAGACCGTCATCGTCACCGGCGGCGCCCGCGGCCTCGGCGCCGAGACCGCCCGCCAGGCCGTCGAGGCCGGAGCCAACGTGATGATCACCGATGTCCTCGCGGACGACGGCGAGGCCACCGCGGCCCGTCTCGGCGCGCGCGCCCGGTTCCTGCGCCACGACGTGACCTCCGAGGAGGACTGGCGACAGGTCGCAGACACCACGCTCGCCGAGTTCGGCGGCGTACACGGCCTGGTCAACAACGCCGGTGTCGCCACGGGCCAGTTGCTGGAGACCGAGTCCGTCGCGTACTTCCGCAAGGTGCTCGACATCAACCTCACCGGCGTCTTCATCGGCATGAAGACCGTGATCCCCGCCCTGCGCGCCAACGGCGGGGGCTCGATCGTCAACGTCTCCTCCGCCGCGGGCCTGATGGGCCTCGCGCTGACGGCCGGCTACGGCGCCTCGAAGTGGGGCGTACGCGGCCTGACCAAGATCGGCGCGGTGGAGCTGGGCACGGACCGCATCCGGGTCAACTCGGTCCACCCGGGCATGACGTACACCCCGATGACCGCGTCCGCCGGCATCGAGCGGGGCGAGGGCAACTACCCCAACACCCCCATGGGCCGCGTCGGCGAACCGCACGAGATCGCGAGCGCGGTCGTGTACCTGCTCTCCGACGCGGCCTCGTACGTCACCGGCGCGGAACTCGCCGTGGACGGCGGCTGGACCACCGGCCCGACCGTCCGCTACGTCATGGGGCAGTGAGCCGACCCGTCGATCACGGGCGGGGAGTCCGCGCCGAACGGCGGACGTCCGGCAGCCTTGGCGACGGCCGGATGACGGCTTCGTCCCGGAAGCGTCGAACGGCTGCCGGACCTGGTGGAACCGGCGGTCGCCCGCGCCGCCCGCGACACCGCCGGTGCGCCCGGCCCCGACGGGCGGGTCGAGGCCGTCCTCCCGATCGAGTTCGTCGAGCACGCCGCCGCTCTGCTGGTGGGGCTGGGCGCGGAGGCCGAGGCGCCGGGGCTGGGCGCGGAGGCCGGGGCGCCGGCGCCCACGGAAGCGCGGGCCCTGCCGGCGAGCGCCGTCGCGGCCCTCGCCGAGACGTATGGTGGCGCGGCTCGCCGACCCTCCGGGGTGTGACACGCTCGTCGGGGGCCCGACGCTCCGCCCGGAGCGCGGACGCCCCTGAGGCACGAGGAGGGGCCATGCCGCTGACCCGCAAGGGCGCCGCCACCCGGCAGCGCATCATCGAGGGCGCCGCCGGGCAGATCCGGGAGCAGGGCGTCTTCTCGGTCCGGCTGGAGGACGTCATGGACCGCACGGCGACCAGCAAGAGCCAGCTGTTCCACTACTTCCCCGGCGGCAAGGACGAGCTGATGCTGGCCGTGGCCCGCTACGAGGCGGCGCGGGTGATCGAGGACCAGCAGCCGGAACTGGGCGCGCTCACCTCCTGGGAGGCCTGGCGCGAGTGGCGCGACAAGGTCGTCCGCCGCTACCGCGAGCAGGGCCTCGACTGCCCCCTGCACGTGGCGATGTCCCAGCTGGCCTCGGCCACGGACGCGGTACGGGCCGTGGCCGGCGAGCTGATCCGGCGCTGGCAGGGCGAACTGGCCGCGGGCATCCGCCATATGCAGTCCCTCGGGGAGACGCCCGCCGATCTGGACGCCGACCGGGAGGCGGCGGCCCTCCTGGCCGGTGTCCAGGGCGGCGTGCTGATCCACCTCTCCACCGGCAGTCTGGCCCACCTGGAAGCGGCCCTGGACCAGGGCATCGCCCACCTGCGCCACCGCGCGGCCCCCTGACCTGGCCCGCCGCGTGCGCCCGCCCGCAGGCCGACCGCGCACCGGCCGACCCCGCGCGAGTACCGCCGCCGACGCGGGCGGCGCGACGACGTAGGCGAACTGGGTGACGGCGGTGAAGGTGAGCGACGGCGGTGAGGTGAGCGACGGCGCCCCGGAAACCCGCGCGACCGAAGACCCGTACCCGAACTACGATTCCGGCACACGGCGGCGCCCTGGCGGGGGCACGAGAGGGCGGGACGGAACATGTGCGGGGACTGCGGGGACTGCGAGGACGGAGAGGCGTCGGCGGCCCTGCTGGCAGCGGGTGTGCCGCTGACGGCCGCCCTCGACGTCGCCGATCCCCACGCCTGGCTGGCGTTGGACACCGGAGCGCGCCTGACCGGCCGGCGCCGCACGAGCCGCTTGCCCGAGCGGACGACCACCACTTCGTTGCCCGCCGGTTCGGAACCGCTCGACGAGTCACGACTCGCCCTGGCGCTGTGCCATCACGACGGCCGGGTCCGGGAGCGGGCGGTGCGCCGGGCGGCGGAACACCCCGGGGTGCTGCCGTTGCTCGTGATCCGCGCGGCCGACTGGGCACAACCGGTCCGGGAGCGGGCACGGGCGCTCCTGCGCCGACTCCTCGACGTGGACACCGCCGTGGCGCTCACGCCCCTGATCCTGCTCGTCGGCCGTCGTGCACGCGGTGACGCCGCGGTGGGATTGCTCGGCGAACTGCTGCACGGGGCGACCCGTGAACGTCTGGGCCCGCTTCTCGTCCACGCCGACCGCGCCACGAGGCGGTTCGCCTACCGGCTGGCGACCGAACAACACCTGCTGCCCGCTGATGAGTTGGCACGCTCGGCCGCGCGTGACGAGGACGCCGTCGTGCAGACCCTGTGCGGCGAGGCCGCCGTCGCCGCACTGGACGACCCGGGGGCCGGCGCACTCGGCGACGAGGTACTCGCCGCCCTGCTCGGGGCCCGCTCGCCGCGGGTGCGCGCGATCGGCGTCACGGCACTGCGCAGGGCGGGCCGGCCGGAGCGCGCCACGCCCTTCCTGGCCGACCGCTCGGCCCTGGTCCGGGCCTGCGCACGGTACGTCGTACGGCAGCACGGCGTCGATCCGCTGCCCTGGTACCGGCGCCGCTGCGGCGAGCCGGGCGACCCCGCGCTGCCGCCGGGCGCCGCGATCGGCCTTGCGGAGTGCGGTGAGCGTGCCGATGCCGCCCTGCTGTGGCCGCTGCTCGCCCATCCCGTCCCCGGGGTACGGGCACGGGCGGTGGCCGGACTGCGCACCCTCGACGTGACCGACACACCGCGACTGCTGCCGCTGCTGGAGGACACCGCGCCCGGCGTCGTCCGCGAGACGACCATGCTCCTGCTGCCCTCGGCACGCTCCCTGGACCCCGGTCGGCTCGCCGCCCGGCTGGCCCCCGACCGGCCGCGGCACATCCGGGCCGCCGCGTTCCGCCTCCTCGACGCCTACGGCGGTCTCGAACGCCTGCGCGCGGCGGTGGCCCTGCTGGAGGACCCCGACCCGCGACTGCGGTTCCGTGCCGAACAGTCGATACGGCACTGGCGTCCCTCCGCCGACCTGCCCCGCGGCCACCCCGAGGCGGCCCAACTGCTGCGGATCAGCCGCCACCTCTTCAGCCCCCGCGAATACCGCGGTCGCCAATGGGAGATCGGCACGGTCGGCTGACCCTCGCCTGTGCGTCCTGTGCGTCCTGTGCGCCTTGTCGGGCCTGGGGCCGCGGCGCGGTCCCGGGGCTCTGGCCCGGTGCGTACGGCCGCTGAGGAAGCCGCTCGCCGGGCGCCGCCCGGGATCGGTTACCTCAACGGGCGGCGTTCATACGGAACTTGAGGCGCTAGGAGACGGCTCCTGGTGCTCCGGGCGTTCAGTGGCTGCGGCCAGGCGGTGGAGGCCGTGTTCGGAGGGGTTGCCGGGGTGCGCCGTCCAGACGACGATGTGCTGATCGGGGACGGTGGCGCTGGTCAGCGTGTCCCAGTCCAGGGTGAGGGTCCCGGCGACGGGATGGTGGAACACCTTGTGCCCGGTGCCCTGGACGGCGACCTCGCGCGCCTGCCACCAGCGCTGGAAGTCGGCGTGCGGGGCCATCCTCGCCAGCAGGGCGTCGAGCCGGGGATCGTCCGGGCGGCGCGCGGTGTGCATGCGCAGATACGCCACGCAGGCATGGGCGCCGGCCTCCCAGTCGCCGTAACGGGCGCGCAGCACGGGGTCGTTGAACAGCAGCCACACATAATTGCGGTCCGCCTCGGGGACCTGCCCGAAGTCGGTGAGGAGGGCCGCGGCGAGCCCGTTCCAGGCCAGGACGTCCATCGTGTCGGACAGGACGAGCGCGGGGGAGGCGGTGAGCTGGTCCAGGAGCCGACGGGTGTGCGCGGGGACGGTCCGCTCCGGCGGGGCGGGCGGTCCGGCCGGCGCCCGGTCGGCGAGGCTGTAGAGGTAGGCGCGCTGGTCGCCGGTGAGGCGCAGGGCCCGCGCGATGGCCTCCAGCACGGGACCGGACGCCCGCATCCGGCCCTGCTCCACGCGCGTGTAGTAGTCGGTGCTGATGGCGGCCAGCTCCGCGACCTCCTCGCGGCGCAGGCCCGGCACCCTGCGCTGGGCGCCGGTGTCGGGCAGGCCCACCTGTCCGGGCTCCAGTTCCGCCCGACGGGCCATGAGGAAGGTGCCCAGCTCCTTGGGGTGCCGGCCGTGGCTGCTCATGATTCCAGTGTGGCAGGGGGCGGTGCCGTTCCCGGCCGCCCGGACCCGCTCCAGGACGCGAGGAACCGCAGCGCGTCGTGCGACGGCGAGCCCGGTTCGGCGGACCACACCACCAGCTGCTGGTCCGCGTCGGCGGTGGCGGCGAGGGTGTCCCAGTCCAGGGTCAGCTCGCCGACCACCGGATGTCTCAGCGTCTTGGTGCCCACGCCCCGCACCGCCACATGATGGGCGGCCCACCAGCGGCGGAAGTCGGCGTCCTGGACCGACAGCTCGCCGACCAGCGCGGCGAGGCGCGCACAGCCCGGATCGCGCGCGGCCTCCATGCGCAATTGGGCCACACACGTGTGGGCGACGTCGCGCCAGTCGGCGTACAGGTCGCGCAGCGCGGGCTCGGTGAATATCAGGCGGATGTAGTTCCGGTGTTTTTCCGGAACGGCCGAGAAATCGGTGACGAGGGCCGCCGCGAGCGGATTCCACGCGAGAATGTCCATACGGCGGCCGAGGACGATTCCCGGTGTCGTGCCCAGATCGTCCAGCAGTCGGCGCAGCCGGGGCTGCGCCCGCTGCGGTGCGCGCCGCGCCGGCCGCTCCGGGAGCCGTCCGGCCAGTTCGAACAGATAGGAGCGCTGGTCGCCGTCGAGGCGCAGGACGCGCGCGAGACTGTGCAGCACCGGAGCGGACGCCCGGATGCGGCCCTGTTCGAGCCGGGCGTAGTAGTCGGTGCTGATCAGCGCGAGTTTGGCGACCTCCTCGCGCCGGAGTCCGCTGACCCGGCGGCGGCCGCCGGTCCCGGGCAGCCCGACGGCGTCGGGGTCCAGTTCGGCTCGGCGGGCCCGGAGGAAGGCCCCCAGCTCGTCGGGGCGCGCGTCACTGCTCATGGCCTCAGTGTCACCGGGCCGCGGCCGTCCAGGCAGGGAGGGTTTCCTCCCTGGACGGGCCGCTCCCGGGGAGGAAACCCTCCCCTGGTGGGCGGCTCCGCCGCGTGCGAGTGTTTTCGTGTGGCCAGTGCGGAAGCGCGTCGGCGGGCACAGCGGCCGGCCGGTATGTCTCCTCCGCGTTCTGGGGGCCACGCATTCTCACCGTCCCACGTGATCGAGTGTTCACCATGAAGACTTCCGTCCATTTCCCGAGCAGCGGTCTGCGGCTCGCCGGAATCCTGTTCACACCCGACGGGCACACCGGTGAGCGGCTGCCGGCGGTCGTGGTCTCGCACCCCTTCACCGGGGTGAAGGAACAGACCGCGAGCGTCTACGCCGAGCGCCTGGAGGACGCTCGGTCGGGCGGCTACCCGTATCTCATGCAGGAGGGCTACGACTACTACCGCACCGAGCGCGGCCGGCACCCCCGCTCGACCAACCTGTTCGTCACCCGCAGCCTGGATCTGCTGGCGCAGTACGACTCGTACGCGATGATCCGGATGATCTCGCCGCGCCCCCTGCTGATGATCGCCGGCACCGCGGCCGACACCGCCCGCTTCAGCGGCGAGGCGATCGAGAGGGCCGCAGAGCCCAAGGAACTGCTGTGGATCGACGGCGCCACCCACATGGACCTGTACGACCGGGACCGGTACGTCACCCCGGCCGTCACCCGGCTCGGCGAGTTCTTCGCCGAACACCTCGTGGCGTAGACCGTCGCGCGCCGCCTCGGCCGGCACACCCACCTGGCGCCCCACGCACACCCGCACAGCACCCCGAACACCAGAACATGCAAAACGCCCAGAACATGCGAAACATGCAGAACTCACAGAACTCACAGAACACGCAGAGCTCCAGGAGCAGCACCGTGGAACCCATCACCTTCCCCAACGGCCCGGTCACCATGGCGGGCAACCTCTACCTGCCCGAGGGCTTCGACGCGACGACCGCCCACCCGGCGATCGTGGTCGTCCACCCCGGCGGCGGCGTGAAGGAGCAGGCCGCCGGCCTGTACGCGGGCAAGCTCGCCGAACAGGGCTTCGTGGCCCTCGCGTTCGACGCCTCCTTCCAGGGCGACAGCGGCGGTGAGCCGCACCACCTGGAGGACCCCTACGCCCGCGTCGAGGACGTCCGCGCGGCCGTCGACCACCTCCAGTCCCTCGGCTACGTCGACGCCGAGCGCATCGGCGCCCTCGGCATCTGCGCCGGCGGCGGCTACACCGTCAACGCCGCGATGACCGACTACCGGATCAAGGCCGTCACCACCGTCAGCGCCGTCAACATCGGCACCTCCTTCCGCCGCGGCTGGTACGGCACCGACTCCGACGCCGCCGCCGTCCCCACGCTTCAGGCGCTCGCCCAGCAGCGGACCGCCGAGGCCGCGCAGGGCGCCGAGCCGACGTACCTCCCCTACGTCCCGGCCGAGCCGGACGAGAACACCCCGCGCGACCTGGTCGAGGCGAACGACTACTACCTCACCCCGCGCGCCCAGCACCCCAACGCCAAGAACAAGTTCCTCTTCACCAAGAGCGTGTCGCGGATCTTCACCTTCGACGCCTTCCACATGGTCGAGGACCTGCTCACCCAGCCCCTCCTCGTCGTGGCCGGCAGCGAAGCCGGATCCCTGTGGATGTCCACCGAACTCCACGGCCGCGCCCGCAGCCCCAAGCAGCTCCAGATCGTCGAGGGCGGTACGCACATGGACTTCTACGACGTCCCGAAGTACGTGGACCGGGCCATCGCCGTGGCCGCCCCGTTCTTCCGGGAACACCTGACCGTCCAGCCCGCCGACCAGGTGTGACCGAGCCGGTGACGGCGAGGTGAAGCATGGGCCCCGCCGGCTGAGCAGGGCCGGTGGCGCGGCCGCCCGGCCCGGCGGGTCCCGCTCCGGGCCGGGCGCGCGGGGCGACCCGGCCCGGAGCGGTCGGTCAGACGCCGCGGCGGCGCCGGCGCGTGAGGGCGAGCAGCACCGCGCCCGCGGCACCGAGGACCGCCGCTCCCAGCACGTACAGGGTGACCTGCGCGCCGGTGTGCGCAAGGTGTCCGCCACCGCCAGGGGCGGGCGCGGTGTCGGACGGAGCGGGCGCCGGCGGCGTGGATCCGGACTCGGACGGCGCGGGGCTACCGGGCCGAGCCGGCACGGAAGGGCTGCCGCTCGGGGCGCCGGGCCGGGATGCCGACGGGGTCGGCTGCGGTGTGCCGGGCTGTGGGGGAGTGGTTCCTGGCCGGTCCGGCTGGGCGGGCGCGGGCTTGCAGTCGAACACCGTCGACCCGGTCCACGGGTAGTTGTGGCTCTCGTTGCCGGTGCCGTGGGTCCGGATGTCGCCGCCGAAGTACACCCGGCCGTTGGTGCTCGCCGTGAGATCGGCCGAGGCGCGGGGGGCGAGCAGCGACCCCATGAAGTTGCCGCCGCCACCGAGCGCAACGGCGGTCGTCTCTTCGAAGTTGTACAGAATCCGTGACGCGGCCTCACCGAAGCCCGGCGAGCCGTACGTGTCGGCGCGTTCGCCGTTGAAGGCGACGCTCGTCGGGGATATGGACACGGTGTGACCGCCCGACACATTGACGACGACCGACGACTTGTCGGGGACCGACTGGAAGACGAAGGAGGAGGCGCCGTCCAGTCGCTCGGCGTCGATGTCGAACACCTGCGGGGAACCGTCGCCGGCCGTGCTCGTACTCCTGAACGTCACCGTGTTCCCGGCGCGCACCGCTGTCCCGGTGGCCTTCAGTCCGCCGAGGGACGCGGACGCGTCCGCGATGGTCGTGCCGAACGTGTCGTACGGGCTCAGCGCGTCCTCGGCGCCCGTTCCCGAGGAGCGGCTCCCCCCGTTCGTGCGCAGCTCCCCCTTCTCGTCGATCTTTCCGCCCACCCGGACGGCGCCCCCGTAACCGGGCCCCTGGGCGAGGCCGTGGCCGACGTCGACGGTGGTGCCCTGCGAGATGGCCAGGTCGCCGCCGACGGCGAGCATCACTGATCCTGAGGGGGGCAGGATGCCGGAGCCTGCTCCCACCCGGCCCACGTTGAAGACGCCCCCGCCGCTCTTGGCGAAGGTCGCGTTCCCCTTCACCACCAGCAGGCCCTCCGCCTCCGCCGAGGCGCCGTCGACGGCGTAATCCCCTCCGGCGAAGAGGGCGACATTGGTGTCGGTGAACAGGGGATCGTGGCCGATTCCAGGGGCCTTTCCGGACTCCGGGCAGGCGGTGGGCACACCGTCGGCAGGCACCGCGTGCGAGAGGCCGGATCCGCATATGCCGAGCACCAGGCCGAGGGTCATGGCACCGGTCATCCGAGCACTGTGCCGTGCAGTCTTCTTCATCGGTTCTTTCCTTGCTTGTGCATATTCTCGGGCGTCTTCGATTGGTTTTGGTGCATCCGGACTCAGCCTGTCTCGGCCGTCAGAACGACGCGCGTCAGTGGTCCATACGCGCCGTCCTCCTGCGGAATGTTCCGTGCTGTCTGATAGCGCCGCAGGGCTGTTTGGAGAGATACGTCGAAATAGCCGTCCGCGGCTCCCGTGTAGAGGCCGATTCCCTGAAGCCGCTGCTGGAGGTCGACGACATCCGGCCCCCGGCTGCCGACCGTGAGCGTGTACGACGAGACCGGTGGGCCAGGCTCGGCCGGGCGGCCGGGGGAAGGCGGCTCGGCCCGGTGCTTCTGTGACGGCGACGGCGACGCGGGGGGACTCGGGAGCACGTGCCTGGTCGCGGTCGGCGACGGCGTGGGGGGCGGGGTTGCCGCCGGTGTCCTCTTGGGGTTCGGGCTGGTCGAAGCCGTCTTCTCCGGCGCCGAGGGGCCGGGGGAGCCGGTCGGGTACGGGCTGGCGGGCGCGGCCGGCGGCGGTCCGCCCGTCGGGAGGACCGGCGGGGCGACCGCCGGGCCGGCGCTCGGCTCCCTGAAGCTGCCGCCGACCAGGCAGAGGGTCAGCGCCGCGCTGAGGCCGACCACGAGCGTGAGGGCGAGCGGTAGGTCGCGGGAGCCGCTCTCAGGTCCCGGAAAGAGTCTCGACGCGATCCCTTGGGGCCATGGCGAGGAATGTCTGCCGCGTCGGCCGGAGGGCGGGACGGAGGGTGAAGCGGGGGCGGGAATTCTGGGCAGCGGAACGGTGGCGTCGAAGAGTTCGAGGTCCTGTTCCCGTGGCCCCCGCCAACCGGTCGAGGTGGCCTCCACCCTTCCGAACACGCCGTTCCCGGGCAGGCTCGGAGAGCAAGCGGGTGCGTGCCCCGGCAACGCTTCATGCGTGAATCCACAATTTCTGCAAGGCTGGGATTCCACCTGATATCGAACTCCTCAAGCAAGGCTGTACCGCGGTGCCGCCGACGTTTTCTGACATCGCGGCAGCCGTTTTACGCGCCAGGTGATCCAGATGAGAGAGCAGGCCCCGGACGGTGAAAAGGGGGGCTCAAGACGGGTGGAGTTTGACCGACGCTCAAACCGAGCGTCAACTGCCGCGATGGGTAATGAAACGGACACATGGTGATCTTGTTCCTTAAGGGGGCTTTAATCTGTGACTCACGCCACAAGGACCCGTCGACGCGTCCGGTCAGAGATTTGCCGTGGAGGTGTGCGAGTCACCCGGACATCTATTCAGAACCAGTGGTGACAGCTATGGTCTAAAATCAACACTCGTTGCTTGACCTGTGCGGAGGGCCTGTGGAGCGGCAGGAGTTGTCCGACCGGCCGCTGCCCGTCGGACTCGAAGGGGAGGGCGCCGGGACGAGGCGTGGCGCAGTCGCTCTGACGGCTGCCACGGGCGCGGCCCTCGTCGCCGGCACCGCGATGGGGAACCTCGGAGGCACCCTCATGCCGGTGCTGCTCGACGGGTACGGGCGCCGGTTCCATCTGTCGGACACGGCCGCCGGCGTCGTCGCGGCGGCCCAGCTCCTCTCCACCGCGCTGGTGGCGCTGCTCCTGTCCCGGCGGGCGACGCGGCCGGGCCGGGTGGCCCTGGCCCGGTGGGGTCTGGCGGTGGCCGCCGCGGGTTTCTGCGGCGCCGGGCAGGCGCACGATGTGGCCGTGCTGCTCGCCGCGAACGCGGTCGCGGGTGCGGGGCTGGGGGCGGCGTTCGCGGCGTCGGCGGCCGGGCTGGCGGCGCTGCGCGACAGCGAACGCGCGGCGGCGACGACGGTCTTCGGCAGTACCGTCGTCCTCGCGCTGCTGCTGGCCGGAGTGCCTCAGGCCGATCACCGAGGGGGCGCGGCGGCAGGATTCGCCGTCCTCGCCGGCTGCTGCGCGGCTGCATGGTGGCTGATGCGATACCTGCCCGACGGGCAGCGCCCGCATCCCGGACCTCACCCGTCCGCCGGTGGCCAGGCGCCGCCCTGGTGGTTCATCGCGTCGGTCGCCGTACTGGCCGCCACGGACCAGGGCGCCTGGTCCTACGCGGGCGTGCTGGGCGAGCGGCATGCGGGACTGTCGGCGGGCGCGGTCTCGGTGATCCTGGCGGTCGCCGGCGCCGCCGCGCTGGTCGGGGTGCCTGTCAGCGCGGCCGTCGCCCGCCGTCTCGGCCGCGTTCCCACGCTGGTGCTCGTCATCGCCGCCGACGCGGTGGCCAAACTGCTGGCCGCGGCCAGTGGCTTCGATCCGCTCTACGCGGCGGCGACGGTGGTCTGGCAGATCTGCTACCTGGCCCTGCTGGCGCAGATGCTGGGGGTGGTGGCCGCCGTCGACCGGAGCGGCCGGTGGGCGGCGGCGGCCGGCGGGGCGCTGGCGGTCGGCACCGGTCTGGGACCTGCCATGACCGGGTGGCTCCTGGACACTGCCGGGGCGCCCGTGCTGGGCGGGACGCTGGCCGCCGTCACGGTGGTGGCGGCGGCGCCGTTGCTGAGGACGGTGCGGGGTCTCGCCCTGCCGGCGGACTCGACGGATGCGTGACGGGCGGGGAAGCCCTGGGAGAGCCCTCGGCCGACGCGGAAGCGTACCCGCGGTCGGCGTGATCGGGCCGACTCAGCGCGCCGCGCGGGCCCGGGCCTCTACGGCGTCCAGGATCAGACCCAGCGTCGTCTCGAACTGGTCGTCCTCGTCGGCCTCGGCCAAGTACGGGGCAGCCGCCGCCAGATGAGGGTAGAGCGTCGGGGACACGGCGAGGTACTCGCGCCGCCATGCCATCCGGTCGCCCTCCTGGGACCCGATGTCCAGCGCGGCGAAAGCCGCTTCGTGGGCGGAGACGGCCAGCGCCGTCTCCACGAGTGAGCGGTAGTAGCGCGCCGCGTCCCGGTCGCCGAAGCCCGCCTGGCGCAGCGCTGCGATGACCGCGTCCGCGCCGCGGAACTCCGCGGAACGCCGGGCGACCCGGGATGCGACGAGCAGCGCGATCCTGGGGTGCGCCAGGCACGCCGTGCGCACCCGGCGCGCCAGCGACTCGAGCGTCTCCCGCCAGGAGTCCGCCGGTGCGAAGCCGTCCAAGGCCTCCTCGAGCAGCCGCTCGGCCAGCCCCAGCAGGATCTCGTCCTTGCTGTGGAAGTGCCGCAGGACCGCCGTGTGGTTCGCCCCGAGATCGGCTCCGAGCCGGCGCAGCGTCAGCGCGTCCGGCCCCTCGCGCTCCACCAGGGTGAGCGCGGTGTCCAGGATCAGCTTCTGGTTCAGCGACGTCGACGGCGGACGCCCGCGTCGGCCTCTCGCCTTCGGCTCGGCCGACGTCCCGGATTCCGTCATGCCCCTCATCCTATCGGCCGCCGCCGCTGCGGCCCCGGCCGCCCTGGTCAGCCGTCCGCGCCGAGCCAGGAGACGAGCGAACTCAGCGCGGCGACCGTTTCCCGGTCCCGCTCGACGTCGTCCGCCGTGGGCCACGCGCTGGTCTTCACGACCACCACGTCGGCGACCGGGTCCACCCACAGGTACTGGCCGTGGATGCCCAGACCCGTGAAGGCCCTGTGCTCGCCGCCCAGCGTCCACCACTGGTTCGCGTATCCGTAGTGGGCGGGGAGCCCGGCGCCCAGCGCTCCGGCCTCCAGGTGCGCCACGCCCGCCCCGCGGCTGCGCTCGGTCCAGGCGGCCGGCACGATCTGCCGCCCGCGCCAGGCGCCGCCGTGGGCCATCAGCACTCCGAGCCGTGCCAGGTCACGCACCGACGCGTTGAGCGATCCCCCGCCGAGCGCTGTGCGCGGGTGGCCCCGGGTCAGGAAGTAGTAGGCGTCGTGCTCCGCGCCCGTCGGGCCCCACAGCCTCTGCGCCGCGTACCGGGCCAGCGGCATGCCCGTCGCCGCCTCCAGCACCCAGCCCAGCACCTGGGTGTCGAGCGTGGAGTAGTTGAACACGGTGCCCGGGGCGGCGGCGCGCGGCAGCGAGCGGATGACGTCGAGGACCGAACCGCCACCGGTCACCGCCCGTTCGAACCTGCTGATCGGCGCCTTCGGATCGGTGTAGTCCTCGACGCCGCCGACGCCGCTGCACATGTGCAGCAGGTGTCCCACCGTGGGGCCGTCGTAGGCCGAGCCCGCGAGTTCGGGCCGGTAGGAGACCGCGGTCCGCTCCAGCGAGGACAGCGCCCCTTCCGCCAGGGCGATGCCGACCAGTATCGACGTCACCGACTTCGTCAGCGAGAACAGCTGGAACCGCGAGCGCGGTGAGGCGAAGCGCCCGGGGTAGCTCTCGTGCACCAGGACACCGCGGTGCACGACGGCGAAACCCGTCGTGTACGCCCGCCGGTGGAACTCGGCCAGGGTGCGGGTCCGCCCGGCGTACTCGTACGTGCACTCCAGTGGACGGGACCGCCGTGGGAACGGCTCGGGCCGCGCGGACCTCGGCACGGCCGCGGTGGGCATCAGCGCCGACATGTGAGTGAACGTCCACTCGTTGACGGGCCGGGCCGACGCCACCGCGCCCTGGTTGCGCCACAACCACGCCGCGCCCGCCAGCGCCGCCCCGGCGAGTGCCGTCCCTGTCAGTCCTCGCGCCTCGAACACCGCAACGCCCTCTCAGTCGCCCTCGCATTGTGAACCAATGGTGACACCATTGGTTCAGCGGGGCAAGGAGGAGCGGGCGTCGTCCCGAGCCCTCCGCGCGCACCCGGATCGGCCACCGTCGGACCGCAGTCGTGGCGGGCGGGTGCGCGCCTGCCTCGGCCTCCGGCTGAAGACGGCGGCGATGGCGGGCGGCGCAGGCGGCACGTGTCCGGAACGGATCTCTTCTCCCGCCTCCTTTCAACGTTGTAAAGTGCGGACGTGTTCGTCCCTGCCCAGGTCGTCCGTGGGGTGGCCGGGGACGGCCGGTGTGGTCGGGGCTTTCGCTTTCGCTCTTCCGTCTTCGGTGAGGAGAACCATGGCTGTGTGCACGGCTACGCGTGAGGACCTGCCCGCCGACGCCTACGAAGAGCCGGTCGAGCGCTGGACGTTGCGCTCGCCCGGCGGCGTCCGGGCCTCGGTCCTCACCCTCGGTGGCGTGCTGGAGTCCCTGCGGGTGCCCGACGCCGCCGGGGCCGCCGTGGACGACGTGGTGCTGCGGCTGCCCGGGCCGCGTGAGTACGCCGGCAGCGGCGCCTATCTCGGGGCCGTCGTCGGACGGTACGCCAACCGGATCGCCGGCGGACGGTTCCGCCTCGACGGCGCCGTGCACCAGGTGCCCGTGAACGACCGGGGCAACGCCCTGCACGGCGGGACCGACGGGTTCGACCGGCGGATGTGGCGGGCGCGGCCGGTGGCGTACGGCGACGGGTCCGCGGGGGTGCGGCTGAGCCTCGACAGCCCGGACGGGGATCAGGGCTTCCCGGGGGCGCTGGCCGTCTCCGTCGAGTACGTGCTGCGGCCGGACGGGACCCTCGTCCTGGACAGCACGGCCCGCACCGACCGCCCCACCGTCGTCAACCTCACCCACCACGCCTACTTCAACCTCGCCGGCCGCCCCGAACTCGGCGTCCTCGACCATGTGCTGACCGTCGACGCCGACGCCTATCTGCCGATCGACGCCACCTCCCTCCCGCTGCCCGGCGCACCCCGGCCGGTGCGGGGCACGCCCTTCGACTTCACCCGGCCCCGCCGGCTCGGCGCGGGCATCGGCGCGCCGGACCCGCAACTCGCCACTGCGGGCGGCGGATACGACCACTGCTGGGTGCTGCGCGGGTATGCGGGGAGCCGTGAGCGGACGGCCGGTTCTCAGGGCGAGGGCGTGGCGGACGGGGGCGCCGTGGCGTATCGGGCCGCGCGGCTCGAAGAGCCGGTCAGCGGGCGGATCATGGAGGTCCGCACCACCGAGCCCGGGGTCCAGGTCTACACCGGGCAGCAACTGGACGGCACGGTCGAGGACTTCGAGGGACGGCCGCTGGCCGCGTACGCCGGGGTGTGCCTGGAGACGCAGCACTTTCCCGACTCGCCCAACCGTCCGGAGTACCCCAGCACCGAGGTGCGGCCCGGCCAACCCCTGCGCAGCCGTACCGAGTTCGCCTTCCCGCACCTGCGCGATCTCGCGGCCCGCGGCGACGTACCCCCGGACGCCTGACGGTCCCGGAGCGCGGCCGCCCTCACCGTCTCCGCTCGACCGTGGACTCCCGGACCACCAGCTCGAAGCCGGGCAGGATGCGGCGCGGCACCGGCGGGGTGCGGGCGGCGATGCGTTCCACGACGCAGTCCACGGCGATCTGCGCGATGGCCTGCTTGTCGGGGGCGATCGTGGTCAGCGCCACCGCCGCGTACCGGGCCTCCTCGATGTCGTCGAACCCGGCCACCGCGATGTCCTGCGGCACCCGCAGCCCGCGCTCGGCGAGCACCCGCATCGCGCCCAGGGCGACCATGTCGTTGAAGGCGAACACGGCGTCCGGCCGCTCCCCCCGGTCCAGCAGCGCGGCCATGCCCGCCGCGCCGTCCTGGCGGTCGAAACCGTCGGTGGCGACGATCAGCGGCTCCGGCGGCTTCAGCCCGGCCGAGGTGTGCGCCTCCCGCCACCCGCGCAGCCGCAGGTGTGCCGGAGTGCGCGCGCTCTCCCGGCGGGCGCCGAGGAAGGCGATGCGGCGGCGCCCGGTGTCCAGCAGATGCTGCACCGCGGCGCGCGCCGCCGCCACGTTGTCGATGGCGATGTGGTCGAAGGGGGCCTCGTACTCGCGCTCCCCGAGCAGCACCAGCGGCGAGGTGTCCGTGCGCGAGAGCAGGTCCTCGGTCTCCATCCGGATCGGGCTGAGGATGAGCCCGTCGATGATCTGCGCGCGGAAGCCCTGGCAGACCAGGACCTCCTTCTCGCGCAGCCCCGCCGTGTGGTCCAGCAGCACGGTGTAGTCGTGCCGCGCGGCCGCGTCGATGACGGCGCCGGCCACCTCCGAGAAGTACGGGTTGCCCAGTTCGGGGACGGCCAGGGCGATGATGCCGGTGCGGCCGTTGCGCAGATGGCGGGCGACGAGGTTGGGCCGGTAGCCGAGTTCGTCGATGGCCCGCTGCACCCGCGCCCGGGTCCGGGGGGAGACATGGACATAGTTGTTGACGACGTTCGACACAGTCTTGACGGAGACCCCGGCGCGCTGTGCGACGTCCTTCAGGCTGACGCCCACTGAACTCCTTCGGTCGGGCGGCGGCGTCCCCGGGCCGGCGCGGATCGCGGTGAGCGGCCCCGTGGCCCGGGCGCGCCGAGCGGTCGGCCGGGCCACGGGACGGCGTCCCGCTTCAGGCGGTCAGGGGTCAGGCGGTGAGGCGGTCAGTCCGTCTGCCGCGTGCGGCTGAGCAGGGTCTGCGCCAGGACCACCACGGCCAGGAACGCGCCGTTGACCGTGTCGGTGAAGGCGGAGCCGTACTGGGAGAAGTAGTGGTCGATGAGGTTGTGGATGACGGCGAGCACCAGCACCCCGCTGGCCGTGCCGCCGATCGAGCCGCTGCCGCCGGTCAGCAGCGTGCCGCCGATCACCACGGAGGCGATCGCGGTCAGCTCGTAGCCGACGCCGATCGTGGTGACGCCGGAGCCCAGCCGGGCGCTGCCGAGCGCGCCGGCCGTCGCGGCGAGGGTGGCCGACAGGACGTAGACGAGGACCTTGGTGCGGGCGACGGGCAGGCCCATCAGCGTGGCCGCGTTCTCGTTGCCGCCGAGCGCGGTGACCGTCGCGCCGAACCGGGTGCGGGTGAGCAGCAGGGCGCCCAGCGCGAACAGCGCGACCACGATCAGCACCGGCGTCCAGGTGCCCGCGCCCAAGTGCCGGAAGGCGGAGCCGGGCGGTACGAGATACGTGGTCGCGCCCTCGTCGGTCAGGGCCTGCAACAGCCCCCGCGCGCCCAGCAGTCCGGCGAGCGTCACGATGAACGGCGCCATCCCGGCCCGGGAGACCAGCAGCCCCTGCACCGACCCCCACACCGCGCCGACCGCCAGCGGCAGCACGATCGCCAGCCAGGTGCCGCCGGTGTGCGCGCCGTACGCCCCGAGGACGCCGCCGAGCGCGTACAGGGAGCCCACCGACAGGTCGATGCCGCCGGTGAGGATGACGAAGGTCATCCCGAGGGCCAGCAGCCACACGAACGCGTTGTTGCCGAGGATGCTGGAGATGTTGGACCAGGTCGGGAAGGTGTCGGAGGTCGCCGAGGCGATGGCGACCATCAGCACCAGCACGGCCAGGGCGCCCCGGCGCTGGATGTGGGAGGCCAGGCGTGCGCGCAGCGCGGCCGGCTGCGCCGCGTCGGGCGCGGGACCCGCCGGCAGCGGGGCGGGCCGCAGGGCGGACGGGCTCATCGGGTACCACGCTCCTGTGAGGCGTAGACCGCGAAGCAGATGATGGCGGCCTCCACGAGTTGGGTGTAGGACGTGTGCACGTTGTGCTGGGTGAGGACGGCGGTGATCAGCTGCATGAACAGCGCGCCCGCCACCGTGCCGAGCACCCGCACCCGGCCGCCGGTCAGCGGGGTGCCGCCGACCACGACCGCGGTGATGGCGTTCAGCTCCATGTTGAGGCCCTGGTGGGCGGGATCCGCCTCCGCGCCGTGCCCCACGATCATCGCGCCCGCGAAGGCGGCGAGGACGCCCGAGAGGACGTACACGGTGACGAGGACGCGCCGCACCGGCAGCCCGGCCAGCTTGCTCGCCTGCCGGTTGTCGCCGATGGCGACCAACTGCCGCCCGAACGTGGTGCGGCGCACCAGCAGCGCGGTCAGCACGGCGCACACCCCGGCGATCCACGCCATCAGCGGCACCCCGGCGAAACCGTCCGAACCAAGGCTCAGCAGACCGGAGTTCATGACCGGCTTGGCTGAGTTGCCGTTGATCAGCTCGGCGACACCGCGCAGCCCGATCATCAGGGAGAGGGTGGCGACGATCGGCTGGATACGGGCGAAGGCCACCATCGTGCCGCCCACCGCCCCCGACACCGCGCCGAACACCAGGGCGACGAGCACCGCGAGCGGCGCGCCGTAGCCGACGTAGAGCGGGACGACCGAGGCGGCGAGCGCGATCATCGCGCCGACCGACAGATCGACGCCCTCGGTGCCGATGACCAGGGCCATGCCGAGTGCGACCATCAACGTCGGCGCGACCTGGAACAGCTGGATGCGCACGTTGCCCGCGGACAGGAACGAGCTGTCCAGGACGGCGGCCACCACGAACAGGACGACCAGCGCCGCGTAGACGCCGTACGCCTGCAGCAGCCGGGTCAGCCGGGCGCGGTCCAGCAGGTCCGGCCCGGCCCAGGTGGTGGGCGTCATCGGGGCTCCTCCTTCGTCACGGCGTGGCCGGCCGACCGGCTCCGGTCCTGCGGGTGTTCGTCGCCGACGGCCTCGGTGGGCTCGGTGGGCTCGGTGGCCTCGGTGGCCTCGGTGGGCACGGCGGCCTCGGCGCGCACGGCGCTTCCGGCGTCCTCCGACGCCTGCGCGTCATCCCCCGTCGGCTCCGCACCGTCCGCCGGGTCGGCGGTGGCGAGGGTGTCGAGGACCGCCTGTTCGCTCACGTCGTCGCCCTCGAGATGGCCGACGGCCCGGCCGTCCTTGAGGACGACGATCCGGTCGGAGCCCTCGATCAGCTCCTCCAGGTCCGAGGAGATCAGCAGCACCCCGAGCCCCTGCTCGGCGAGTTCGTCGATGAGCGCCTGCACCTCCGCCTTGGCGCCCACGTCGATACCGCGGGTGGGCTCGTCCAGCAGCAGCACCTTCGGGTCCAGGCACAGCCAGCGGGCCAGCAGCACCTTCTGCTGGTTGCCGCCGGACAGATCGCTGACCTTCTGGTCGGGACCGGACGCCTTGATGCGCAGCCGCTCCATGAAGAAGCGCACCACCTCGTCCTGCTTGGCCTGCGAGACCACGCCCGCGCGGGCCAGCCGGGGCAACAGGGCGAGCGAGATGTTCTCCCGCACGGACAGATTGGGCAGGATGCCCTCCGTCTTGCGGTCCTCGGCGAGCATCACCACCCCGGCCTTGATGGCGGCGGCCGGGCTGCGCCGGGCCAGCTCGGTCCCCTCCACCTCGACGGCGCCGCCGTCCGTGGCCAGCGCCCCGGTGATCGCCTTGGCGGTCTCGCTGCGCCCGGCCCCGAGCAGCCCGCCGAGCCCCACGACCTCCCCGCGGTGGATGTCGACGTCCACGCCGTGCACCCGGTGCCGCACGGTCAGCCCGGTGGCGCGCAGCGCCGGCACGCCCTCGCGCCGCTCGTGCTCGCCGCCGAACGCGGTGGCGCCCTTGGCCCGGACGGTGGACATCTCGCGGCCGAGCATCAGCGAGATCAGCCTGAGCCGTTCCAGCCCGGCCATCTCGCCGGTGTGCACGACCGCGCCGTCCCGCATCACCGTGACCCGGTCGCAGATCGCGTACAGCTCGTCCAGTCGGTGGCTGACGTAGACGACGGCGATGCCCTGCCGTTTCAGATCGCGGATCACCGAGAACAGGGTCTCCACCTCGCGCGGTTCGAGCGACGAGGTCGGCTCGTCCATCACCACCACACGGGCGTCGATCTGCACGGCGCGTGCCAGGGCCACCATCTGCTGGGCGCCGAGCCCGAGCGAACCGAGCGGACGGGTCACGTCCACGTCCACGCCGTAGCGCTTCAGCGCCTCGGCGGCCAGGCGGTTCATCGCCCGTACGTCGACCAGGCCGAAGCGGCGCGGCTCGCGCCCCAGACACAGGTTGCGGGCCACCGACATCAGCGGGACGAGGTTGACCTCCTGGTAGATGGTCGAGATGCCGGCCGCCTGCGCCTCCAGCGGATTGCGGAAGGCGCGGTCCTCGCCCGCGAACCGGATCCGGCCCGCGTCGGGCCGGTACACGCCCGTCATCACCTTGATCAGCGTCGACTTCCCGGCGCCGTTCTCGCCGATGAGGGCGTGCACCTCACCGGGGCGCAGACGGAAGTCCACCCCGCGCAGGGCGTGGACGCCCGCGAAGCTCTTGTCCACCCCGGCGACTTCCACGATCCAGTCGCTGCGAGGTGCCGGGTCCTGCTGGACCAACGTCTTCCTCCTCATGCGGGCTGCCCGAGGCAGCCGCCGGTCGGCCGGACCGGCCGGGGCCACGGCGACGCGGCCCGGCCCCGGCACGCCCGGTGCGGTGCGGCCTCAGTACACGAGACCCTGGTCGAGGGCCTGCTGGGCGTTGTCGGCGGTGAAGTGACCGTCCTTGATGATCACCTTGGGCTGGACGCCGGTGTCGCCGTAGAAGTCCTGCAGCGCCTGGAAGGCCAGCGGGCCGAAGCGCGGGTTGGTCTCGATGTCGGAGACCATCTGGCCGGCGGCGACGTTCTTCACGGCCTGCTCGATGCCGTCGATGGAGACCACCTTGACGTCCTTGCCGGGCGTCTTGCCGGCCGACCGGATGGCCTGGATCGCGCCGAGCGCCATCTCGTCGTTCTCCGCGTAGACCGCGTTGATGTCGGAGTGCGACTGGAGCAGCTGCTCCATCACCTTCTGGCCGTCGGTCTGGGCGAAGTTGCCCGTCTGCGAGGCCACGATCTTCATCTTCGGGTACTTGGCCTTGGCCTGGTCCTGGAAGCCCTTGGTCCGGTCGGTGGTGACGTTGTTGCCCGGGGTGCCGGTCAGGATGGCGACATGGGCCTCGCCGCCGGTGGCGCCGGCCAGGTCGTCGGCCGCGATCTGCGCCTGGTGGTAGAAGTCGGAGCCGATGAAGGCCATGAAGTCCGTGCAGGCGCTGCCGCCGACCGTGCGGTCGATGGTGAGCACCGGGACCTTGGCGGACTTGGCCTTGGCGAGCGCCGGGCCGAGGCCGTCGGAGTTCTCCGGCGCCACGATGAGGACCTTGGCGCCCTGCGCGATCATGTCCTCGATCTGCGAGTTCTGCGCGTTGACATCGGCGTTGGCGTTGCGCTGGATGAGCTTGACGCCCAGCTTCTTCGCCTGCTGCTCGATGCTCTTGGTCTCGGTGGCCCGGAACGGGTTGCTGGTCGACTCCGACTGCGAGAAGCCGACGACCGTCTTGCCGTCGGTGATGTCCAGCTTGGGGACACCGCCGCCGTACGTCTTGTAGGTGCAGCCGGGTCCCGCCGCGGAGGGCGAGGCGACCTGCTGCGAGGCGGCCGCGTTGTCGTTCGCGGCGGCCGAGGACTTGGAGTCGCCGCCGGAGTCGGACGAGTCCGACTTGGTGCATCCGGTGACGGCCAGGCACAGCCCGGCGGCCAGCACTGCGGCAGAGAAGGTCTTGGACTGGACGTTCACGCGCCGATCACATCCTCAACGGGGTGGACGAAGGGGCGGGGCGGAAAAGGCGGGGGACCACCTGGACCCTCGATCGAAGGGTGCGGTGCCGACAGGCGGGCTTTTCAACGTTGTAGACATTGAGGGAACGTCAAACCGGATGTCAACCCGCGGTACGCAACCTTTCCGACGCCGGTTTTCCCGGGTCCGGGCGGTGACCGCACACCGGGCGCCATGAGGGCGGCGGCGGGCTCGCCGGGTACCGCTCCGGTCGTCAAATCCCCTCTGAACAGCGGTATTTCCACGATTTCCGAGGTCCGGGCGCGGGGCGCGAGAAGAATCGTGCAGAGGGGTGGACACCCCGATCGGGGCTGTGCTGTCATGTGGCTGCTTTCGTTTACAACGTTGTTAGGTGTCCGTCACCGCCGAGGGTCGCGGCGCGGACGGACCGAGCCGTCCGCACCCCGTGCCGGCCGCCTGCCGGGACCGCTCCGGCACAGCCGTACCCGTACCTGATGATCCGTCAGGGCCGGGTCCCGGCACGCCCTGTCCGCGCGCCCCGCCACCTCGTGCGCTCCGTGCGAAGCCCCCCACAAACCCGCGCCCCAAACCCCGCACCCCGCGCCCCGTACCCCGCACTCCGCATCCCGCGCCCCGACCGGACGCCTAGCAGCACCGCAGCACCGCCGCACCGCCGCTGGACCCGCAAGCCCCGCACCCGCTGGACACGGTCCTCCCACAGGAAGGGCAGTTCATGGAACGCCGTACGTTCCTGACCGGCTCCATGTCGGTCGCCGGCGCCGCCGCCCTGGCCGGCGCCGCCACGCCCGCGCACGCCGCCACACCGCCCGGCCCCGTCGTCCCGGCCGCCGGCCGCCGTCCCCACTACACCGCCAACCGGGCCCCGCTGCGGCAGGAGCCCTTCCTGCGGCTGCCGCCCGGCAGCGTCACCCCCAAGGGCTGGCTGCGCACCCAACTGGACCTGCAACTGGACGGCTTGAACGGGCGCATGCCCGAGGTGTCCGACTACCTCGACCCGAAGACCAGCGGCTGGTCCGTCCCGGCCAACGACGGCTGGGAGGAACTGCCGTACTGGCTGCGCGGGTTCGGCGACCTCGGTTACGTCACCCAGGACGCCCGCGTGCTGGAGCTGACCCGCGACTGGATCGACCGCATCCTCGCCACCCGGCAGTCCGACGGCTTCTTCGGCCCCGCCCGGCTGCGCACCGCGCTCAACGGCGGCCCCGACTTCTGGCCGTACATGCCCGTCCTGGACGCGCTGCGCACCTGGCACGAGTACAGCGGCGACGACCGGGTCCTCCCCACCCTGACCGGCTGGCTGAAGTACCTGCACACCCAGCCCGGCACGCTCTTCGGGCAGGGCTGGGGCGCGGCCCGCGTCGGCGACACCATCGACACCGCGTACTGGGTGTACAACCGCACCGGCGAGGACTGGCTGCTCGACCTGGTCCGCACCCTGCACGCCCACAGCGCCGACTACACGCACTCCATCCCGACCTGGCACAACGTCAACCTCGCCCAGGGCTTCCGCGAACCCGCCCAGTACGGCGTCCTCGCCGGCGACGACTCCTTCCTCGCCGCCACCCGGCGCGTCTACGACACCGTCATGCGGACCTACGGCCAGTTCCCCGGCGGCGGTTTCGCCGCGGACGAGAACGCCCGCCCCGGCTACCACGACCCGCGCCAGGGCTTCGAGACGTGCGGCATCGTCGAGTTCATGCACAGCCACCAGCTGCTCGCCCGGCTGACCGGGGACACGGTGTGGGCCGACCGCTGCGAGGATCTCGCCCTCAACACGCTGCCCGCCGCCTTCGACCCGCTCCAGAAGGGCACCCACTACGTCACGGCCGCCAACGGCGTCCAGCTGGACAACGTTGCCAAGACGCACGGCCAGTTCAACAACTCCTTCGCCATGCAGGCGTACATGCCGGGCATCCACCAGTACCGCTGCTGCCCCCACAACTACGGCATGGGCTGGCCCTACTACGCCGAGGAGATGTGGCTCGCGAGCGCCGACGGCGGCCTGTGCGCCTCGCTGTACGGCGAGTCCGTCGTCCGCGCCAAGGTCGGCGACGGCACCGCCGTCACCGTCGCCGAGCGCACCGAGTACCCCTTCGGCGACACCGTGACGTTCCAGGTGTCCACACCGCGTCCCGTCTCCTTCCCGCTCTATCTGCGCGTCCCCGGCTGGTGCGAGCGGCCCGCGGTACGGCTCGGCGGCCGGCCGGCGGACGCGCGGCGCAGCGGCGGCCACCTCGTCCTCGACCGGCGCTGGCACGACGGCGACCAGATCGTGCTGCACCTGCCGATGAGGACGACGGTCCGCACCTGGGGCGCCGACGAGGACTCCGTCTCCGTCCACCACGGCCCCCTGACCTACTCCCTGCGCATCGAGGAGCAGTGGCAGCGCTCCGGCGGCACCGACGCCTGGCCGGAGTACGAGGTGCGCCCCGGCTCGCCCTGGAACCACGCCCTGGACCTGGACCCACGCGACCCCGCCCGGTCCCTCGTCGTGGAACGCACCCGCGCCCGCGCCGCCAACCCCTACACCCAGGACGGCACTCCGGTCCGCATCCGGGCCCGGGGCCGGCGGCTGCCCGGCTGGACCACCGACGACCAGAACGTCCTCGCCCCGCTCCAGCACAGCCCCGCGCGCACCACGCAGCCGGTCGAACAGCTCACCCTGATCCCGGCCGCCGCCGCACGGCTGCGCATCACCTCCTTCCCGACCGCCGGCACTTCGGCCACGGCGCGTGAATGGGCGGCCGTCACTGCCTCGTTCAGCGGCGTCGACAGTCCGCAGGCGCTGCTCATGAACGCCGCCGTCGAACCGTCCGGCTCCTACGACCAGTCGGTGCCGCGCTTCACCTGGTGGGACCGCACCGGCGCCGAGGAATGGGTCCAGTACGCCTACGCCGAACCCGTCCGCGTCGGCGCGGTGTCGGTGTACTGGTACGACGACACCGGTCACGGCGCCTGCCGCGTCCCCGCCGCCTGGCGGCTGGAGTACCGCGCGACGGACGGCAGTTGGCAGCCGGCCGGCGCGGACGCCGACCACGGCACCGCTATCGACCGCTTCAACGAACTCTCCTTCCCCGCCGTGACCACCACCGCCCTGCGCATCACCGCGCAGCTGAAGACCGGGTTCTCCGGCGGCCTGCTGGCCTGGCGCACCGGACCGTGACGGCCCGCGCGCCCGGCCAGGCCGCCCGGCGCGCACGCAGTCGTCGGCCCACGCGCCCGCCGCCACGGCCGGTGCACGGGCCGCACGGCCCGGCGCGCCCGAGCGCCCCGGAGAAACCCCGAGGGTCTGCCACCGATCCCCGACAGCACCGCCCGGCAGCCCCTGTCACCGCTCCGAACGAAAGGTGAACCCCCGTTGAGTCCCGGAAGAAACCGCACCCCGCTGACCCGCGGACTGGCCGCCCTCGCCCCGCTGCTGCTCGGCGCGGCGCTCCTCACCCCGGCCACCCTCGCGCAGGCGGCCCCGGCCGCCGAGGCCGCCGCGGGCACCACCGCGCAGGGGCTGCGCAGCGACTGCTACCTCAGCTCCGACAGCACCTCACTGGACTTCGCCACCTACACCAGCAGCGGAGTCCAGCCGTCCCTCAACGTCAAGGACCTCCTCCCGACCCTGCGCAGCTGCGCCGGCTCCACCCTGAACGTCGCCGTGCACTGGACCGGCAAGCTGGACATACCGACGGGTGGGTCGTACACCTTCTACATCAAGGGCGACAACGGCTTCCGCATGTCGCTGGACGGCGCCAGCGTCATCGACCACTGGACGACCGACTGGGACGTGCAGACCCAGTCCCAGCCCGTCACGCTGACCGCCGGTGAGCACCAGCTGTCCTTCGACTACAACCAGGGCAACGGCGGCGCCTACATCCAGACCGAGTGGTCCGGCCCCGGCATCGACCGCCAGCCCGTCCCCGACTCCGCCCTGCACCTGCCGGACGACTACGCGCCCCTCGACCTGCACAGCACGGTCGACACCTCGGGCCGCAAGGCCGTCGTGCAACTCCCGGACAGGGTCGCCGCGTTGCCCGCGGACCTGACCAAGCACCTGTCGGTGATCGCGGGCGGGCAGCGCTGGTCGCCGACCGTGACGACCGACCCCGCCGACCGCTCCAAGCTGGTCCTCACCGCCGCCGAGAGCGACACCCCGGCGGCCCTGAAGTCCGAGGTCCGCATCAGCTACGACGGCCAGGGCGGGCTGACCACCGCCGCCGGTCCGCTCGGCGTGTTCTCCAGCGTGGCGCAGAACAACTCCACCTGGTACTTCGCCACCAAGTGGGCCAAGGACGTCTCCCCCTCCAACGCCCTGCCCGAGTACCCGCGCCCGCAGCAGACCCGCAAGCAGTGGGCCAACCTCAACGGCACCTGGCAGTTCCAGGGCACCACGCAGGACGCCGCGCTGCCCAAGGGCAAGCTGAGCGGGAAGATCCTGGTGCCCTACCCGATGGAGGCGCCGCTGTCCGGCGTCGCCGAGCACCACGACTGGTCGCTGTACCAGCGCACCTTCAAGGTCCCGGCCGGCTGGCGGGTCGGCTCGGGCAACCGGCTGCACCTGAACTTCGGCGCGGTCGACTACGAGGCCTGGGTCTACGTCAACGGCAAGCAGGTCGCCCATCACCTCGGCGGCTACGAGGCGTTCACCGCGGACATCACCGACGCCGTCACCCGGCACGGCGACCAGACGGTGCTGCTGAAGATCAGGGACACCACCGACGCCTCCGACCAGGCCACCGGCAAGCAGTCCACCGACCCGAGCGGCATCTGGTACACGCCCACCTCCGGCATCTGGCAGACCGTGTGGCTGGAACCGGTCCCCGAGGAGAGCATCGACTCGCTCGTGCTCACCCCGAACCTGAAGGACGACACCCTGTCCGTCACGGTCCGCCCGAGCGCCGGCGCCAAGCGCACCGCCCGGGTGACCGCCACCGCGTACGACGGCCACAAGCGCGTCGGCTCGGTCTCCGGCGCCGCCGGAACCGCCCTGCGGCTGCACATCGGCAACCCGAAGCTGTGGAGCCCGGACCACCCCTTCCTCTACGACCTGAAGGTCACCCTCGACGACGGCCGCTCGCACGACAGCGTCGGCTCCTACTTCGGCATGCGGTCGGTCTCCGTGGCCAAGGTCGGCGGCGTCAACAAGATCGAGCTGAACGGCAAGCCCACCTTCCTGCTGTCCACCCTCGACCAGGGCTTCTGGCCCGACGGCGTCTACACCGCGCCGACCGACGCCGCCCTCAAGTCCGACCTCCAGCTGCACAAGCAGCTCGGGTTCAACGCCGTGCGCAAGCACATCAAGGTGGAGCCCGCCCGCTGGTACTACTGGGCCGACAAGCTCGGCCTGATGGTCTGGCAGGACATGCCGAGCCGCAACACCGACCACGCGAGCGCCGCGAGCAACGAGGAGTTCACCAAGGAGGTCCACGAGATCGTGGACCAGCACATCAGCAGCCCCTCCGTCGTCATGTGGACCATGATGAACGAGGGCTGGGGCGAGCAGAGCAAGCAGTCCACCGGTGAACTCGCCGACGCCGTCAAGCAGCAGGACCCCTCCCGCCTGGTCGACGCCCACTCCGGAGTCAACTGCTGCGCCTCCAAGGGCGATTCCGGCCGCGGCGACGTCATCGACTACCACCTCTACCACGGCCCGGCCAACCCCGCGCCGGACGCCACCCGGGCCGCCGTGGACGGCGAGCACGGCGGCTACTCGCTCACGATCCCCGGTCACATCGCGGGTGTCGCGGGCGGCCAGGACTACGGTGACGGCCCCGCCGACATCGCCGAGATGACCAAGACCTACGTGGAGAACACCAGCCAGCTCATCCCTAACGCCGCCGCCGGACTCTCCGGCTCGGTCTACACCCAGATCAGCGATGTGGAGGGCGAACTCAACGGCCTGATCACCTACGACCGGGCGGTCCTGAAGGTCTACCCGGACCAGGTCAGGGACATCAACCGCAAGCTCATCGCGGCCGGTGCGGCGGCGGGCGCCACCGCGCACTGACGGCGGACGCCCCGCTCGGCAGAGAGCGACTGACACCCTCCAGGGGCCGGTGGGCACCGGCCCCTGGAGGGCTGCGGGCTGCCCGGCAACGGTCCGGACCACCTCCCCGCCGAGTGGCCGAAGCGAGCCATGGACCAACAGAAGACAACAGATCCGGACGTGTTGTCGACGGCCAAGGAGAGTGAAGCAACAAATATTGACGCGGTGGACCGGCGCGCGTAACTTCCCGGCGAAGGTGCCGGGCGGCGTGAACTCTGCCGCCGCATCGGCAGGTTGAGCTCCATTCCCCTTCCCCACAGTCACGGGAGCACACCATGCGCAGAGCACCATCCACCGCCGCGCGAAGAGTCCCGCGCCCCGCCGCGCGATCAGCGGTCCTCCGCCCCCTCCGGCACATCCTGTCCGCCGTGGCCGCCCTCGGTCTCGTCCTCGGCGCCCTGATCGCCTTCCCCGCCGTCTCGCAGGCGGCCGGCTCGCTGCCGTGCGACATCTACGGCTCGGCCGGCACCCCCTGCGTCGCCGCGCACAGCACCACGCGCGCCCTGCTGTCCTCCTACAACGGCCCCCTCTACCAGGTCACACGTGCCTCCGACGGGGCCCGCGCCGACATCGGACCGCTGGCCCCCGGCGGCTACGCAAACGCCGCCCAGCAGGACGTGTTCTGCCAGAACACCACGTGCCGCATCACCAAGGTCTACGACCAGACCTCCCGGCACAACGACCTCACCCCCGGCCCGGCCGGCACCGCGGGCATGGGCGCCGACCGGGGCGCCGACGCCGGTGAGATCGCGGTGACCGCCGGCGGCCACAAGGTCTACGGCATCTGGATCTCGCCCGGCGTCGGCTACCGCTACACCGGCGTGGCCTCCGGCGTCGCCGTCAACGGCCAGCCCGAGGGCGCCTACATGGTGGCCTCCGGCACCCACGTCGGCTCCGACTGCTGCTTCGACTACGGCAACGCCGAGAGCACCCCCGCCGACACCGGCAACGGCCACATGGACGCCGTCTCCATCGCCACCACCTGCTACTTCGCCCCGTGCACCGGCTCCGGACCGTGGGTCGAGGCCGACCTGGAGAACGGCATGTTCCAGGGCGACAACGGCTCCAACACCGCCAACCGCGGCAACAACAGCCCCTTCGTCACCGCCGTGCTGAAGAACGACGGCCAGACCAAGTACGCCCTCAAGGGCGGCAACTCCCAGACCGGCGCCCTGACCACCTGGTGGGACGGCGGGCTGCCCACCCGTGGCGGCTACAAGCCCATGCACCAGGAGGGCGGCATCATCCTGGGCACCGGCGGCGACAACAGCAACTGGAACCGGGGCACCTTCTTCGAGGGCGTCATGGTCGCCGGCTACCCGAGCGACGCCGCCGAGAACGCCGTCCAGGCCAATATCGTCTCCGTCGGCTACGCGGGCCGGACCGACGTACCCAACGGTCCGCAGGGCACCGTGACCGGTCCGGGCGGCAAGTGCGTGGACGTGGCCGCCGACGACACCGGCGTCAACGGCGCCGCCGTACAGCTGTGGGACTGCCAGACCTGGGCCGAGGACCAGCACTGGCAGCACAACGCCGACGGCTCCCTGAGCACCATCGGCCGCTGCCTGGACATCGAGGGCAACGGCACCGCGAACGGCGCCAAGGTCGAACTGTGGGACTGCAACGGGGTCGGCGGCCAGAAGTGGGTGCAGCAGGCCGACGGCTCGCTGCGCAACCCGCAGTCGGGCCGCTGCCTCGACTCGCCGAGCGGCGCCACCGCCAACGGCACCCGGCTGCAGATCTGGGACTGCAACGGCTCGGCGGCGCAGAAGTTCTCCGTCAACGGCGGCGCCCCGGTCGCGGCCCCCGGCGGCAGGTGCCTCGACGTGGCCGCCGACGACAGCGGCGGCAACGGCAGTGCCGTACAGCTGTGGGACTGCCAGTCCTACGCCGTGGACCAGCACTGGTACCACAACGCCGACGGTTCGCTGCGCTCGCTCGGCCGCTGCCTGGACATCAACGGCAACGGCACCGCGAACGGCACGCAGGTCGAGCTGTGGGACTGCAACGGCGCCGGCGGCCAGAACTGGCAGCAGCGCACGGACGGTTCCCTGTTCAACCCGCAGTCGGGCCGCTGCCTGGACTCGCCCGACGGGGCCACCGCCAACGGCACGCGGCTGCGCATCTGGGACTGCAACGGCTCGGCGGCACAGAGGTTCACGCTGAGCTGACGTAACGTCAGGACCGTAGAAGGGGGGTACGGGACCGGTCTCCGGCCCCGTACCCCCCTTGCTCCAGGCTCAGTTGACGTACACCTCCGCGCGGTCGACGCTGACGAACGACGCCCCCGACTGCGCGTCGTGCTCGCCCGTCACCCGGACCCGCAGCGTGTGCTGCCCGTAGGGCAGGCGCGGGCTGAGGAACTGGAGCGTCTCGCCGGTGCGGATCGCGCCGTAGTAGTCGAGGCGTTGCTCGGCGCCGCCGTCGATGCTGAGCGCCGCGTAGCCGTTGCCGGTGTCGCGGACGGACAGCAGGGCGATCCGGGTGCCGGTGAAGGTGAACGTGGCGGTGTTCCCGGCCCCGTCGCTCCAGTGGTCGTCGCCCCAGAAGCACTGCACACCGCAGCCGGTGCCCGAGTTCCAGGCGCCGGTGTAGGAGAGGCTGCCGGGGCCGTTGGAACGGCCGTCGTCGTTGATCCAGTAGCCGCCCGGCCCCGGGTCGCCGGACGGCAGGTCCTGGGTGGCGCCCGTCGCCAGCGGGAAGCCCAGGTTCGGGCTGCCGTCGGCGTTCCAGCCGATGCGCTGCGCACGGGTGGTGCGGTCGCTGTAGGTGTAGGCCGAGGTGGTCTTGGCGTGGTAGACGATCCAGTCCTGGGTGCCGTCGGGCGACGTGAAGAAGGCGTGGTGGCCGGGCCCGAAGACGCCGTGGTCGTCGGCGCGGGAGAAGACCGCCCCCTGGTGCTGCGTCCAGTTGCCGGGCACCAGCGGGTCGGCGTTCGACGGCAGCGACATCATCCACACCTGGTAGTCCGGCTTGCCGGTGTCGCAGGTCGAATACGTCATCCAGGTACGGCCGTTGCGGTACAGGAACTCCGGCCCCTCCCGCACCTCGGGGCAGCCGCCGGCCGCGTTGATCGCGACGGCGTCGCCCGAGACGGTGTACGGGTTCGACAGCGGCGCGATGTTGAGACCGTTGTGCTGGTAGGGGTTGATGCCGCTGTAGGCCAGGTAGAGACGGCCGTTGTGCTGGAGGATGCCCGGGTCGATGGCGAAGTCGGCGGCGTGGTTGGGCGGCGCCAGCTTCGCCTTGAAGTGGTACGGCCCGGCCGGGTCGTCGCGGTCGGACTCGGCGACGTAGATCCGGTGGTGGTCGTCGGTGCCGTCGTCGGCGGTGTAGTACAGGTACCAGCGGTTGCCGAACCGGTAGAACTCCGGCGCCCACACGTCCCGGTTGCGGGAGGCGTCGGTGTCGGTCCACACCGTGATGGGGTCGGCGGTCAGCAGGGTGCTCAGCGACGGCGAGCGCCACATGCGGATGCTGCCGCCCTGGGTGGTGGTGAGGTAGTAGTTCCCGTTCCAGTACGTCATGAACGGGTCGGGGCCGGTGTTGAGCGGGTTGCGGAACGTGCCGGTGGCCGCGGCCTGTCGGGCGGCGGCGGCCTGGGCGGCCGGCCGCGCGGCCTGGGCCGCCGTGGCGGGGGCGGGCCGTACGGCGCTCAGCGCGACGAGGACCAGCCCGAGCGCGACCAGCGCGCCGAGCAGGCGCCGTGGACGCGACCGGGGCGGACGCGACCGAGGGGGAACGGTGCGGGATTGCGTGCGCATGAGGGACTCCTTCTGGGGAGCGCTTTCGCACAGAGGTGGGGGGACAGGCCCGGCGCGGGCGCGCCGGGACATCGCTTTGCATCGTTGTAATGCTGACGGTGCGCCACCGTAGGGTCGTGTTGACAGGGCGTCAAGACGGTCGTGCCGCGTGCGGCGAAGGCTTGCCAGGGCGGAGGTATGCCCCGTATAACGTTGGAAAGGGGAGGAACATCGTGCGGGTCAGCCTCAAGGACGTCGCGTTGCACGCGGGCGTCTCCATCAAGACCGTCTCCAACGTGGTCAACGACCAGCCCCATGTCACCCCCACCATGCGGGCGCGGGTGCAGAAGTCCATCGACGAGCTGGGCTACCGCCCCAACCTCACCGCCCGGCATCTGCGCAAGGGCCGCACCGGGATCGTGGCCCTGGCCCTGCCCGAACTGGGCAACCCCTACTTCGCCGAACTGGCCGCCGAGGTCGTGGACGCGGCGGCCGAGCACGACTACACCGTCCTGCTCGACCACACCGGCGGCCGGCGCGACCAGGAGACCCTGGTCAGCCAGGGCTTCCGGGCCCGGGTGATCGACGGGCTGATCCTCAGCCCCATCGAGCTGGAGGCGGAGGACCTGCGCCAGCGCGCCGAACCGGTCCCGCTCGTCCTGCTGGGCGAACGCGAGTACGACCTGCCCTATGACCACATCTCCATCGACAACGTCGCCGCCGCCCGCGAGGCGGTGCGCCATCTGATCTCCCTGGGGCGGCGGGACATCGCCTTCCTGGGGGCGCGCCGGGGGCGCAGCCAGCCGGCGCATCTGCGGCTGCGCGGCTGGCGGGAGGCGCTGGACGCCGCCGGGCTGGTCGCCGACCACCGGCTGGTGGCGGCCACCGACGGCTGGGGCCACGCCGACGGGGCGGCGGCCATGGCCCGGCTGCTGGACGCCGGACACCGCCCGGACGCGGTGTTCGCCTACAACGACCTCATCGCCATCGGCGCGATGCGCGTCCTGTCCGAACGGGGCCTGCGGATTCCCGAGGACGTCGCCGTGGTCGGCTTCGACGACGTGGTGGAAGGCCGGTTCGGCGCCGTCACCCTCACCTCCGTCTCACCCGACAAGGCGTCCATCGCCAGGATGGCCGTCGAGTCGGTGCTGTCCCAGCTGAACGGCGCCCCCCGCCACCAGGCCCGCCGCATCCACGCCGGCTACTCCCTGGTCGAACGCGAGAGCACCCTCGGCCGCGGGTAGCCCCCGGCGGGGTGCGGGGTGCGGGGTGCGGGGTGCGTACGCGTCGCGGGCGTGGCGTGTGATGGGGCGTCGTGCCGTCCGTGTGGCAGGCTGGGCGGCGGTTCGCCGGACGGTGCGCGGCATCTGGGCGGCGGTTCGCCGGACGGTGCGCGGCACGTGACTGCCGGCCACCGGGCTCCGGACTCCGGCCAGGCTCCGGCCGGTAATGAAGGGGGCCGGGCGCGGGTGGCGGTCCCGCCGTCCGGCGCGTGTGCCTGCGGGACGCTGCGAGAGGGAGACCGGATGACCGACGGGACGACGGACGGTCCGCGCGCCGGGGCGCCGGACAGTACCGCGGTGCGGACCGCGCTGTGGCGGGCGCTGCACGTGCTGGCCGATCCGCCGCCGCATGTGTTCGAGGACGAGATCGGCCTGCGCCTGGCGGACCCCGACGTCGGCTGGCGCGACCGGCCGGACATGGACCCGCGCGCCACCGGCGGATTCCGGGCGTCCGTCGTCGCCCGCGCGCGCTTCGTCGAGGACCTGGTCGAGGAGCAGGCCGGTCGCGGCGTCACCCAGTACGTCGTCCTCGGCGCCGGTCTGGACACCTTCGTCCAGCGCAGACCGGAGATCGCCGCCCGGCTGCGCGTCTTCGAGATCGACCGGCCCGGCACCCAGGGCTGGAAGCGCCGCCGCCTGGCCGAACTCGGCTACGGCGTCCCCGACGGACTCCACCTGGTCTCGGTCGACTTCGAGGCGGGCGAGTCCTGGCCGGACCGCCTGGCCGCCGCCGGGTTCGATCCCGGTCGGCCCGCGGTCGTCGTCTCCACCGGCGTCAGCATGTACCTCACCCGGGACGCCACCGCGGCCACCTTGCGCCGGGCCGCCGCGCTCGCCCCGGGTTCGACCTTCGCCATGACTTTCCTGCTTCCGGCCGACCGGGTCGCGCGGCCCGACCGCCCGGGCCTGCGTGCCGGCGAGGAGGGCGCGCGGGCTTCGGGCACGCCGTTCGTCAGCCTCTACACCCCGGAGGAGATGCTGGCCCTGGCCCGCGAAGCCGGCTTTCGGGAGGTCCGGCACGTGCCGGGAGCCTCGCTCGCCGCACGCTACTTCGCCGACCGCACGGACGGCCTGCGCCCCTCCACCGGGGAGGACTTCGTGCTGGCCACGACCTGAGCGGCCACGTGCCCGTCCTGCGGGCTCCGGGAGTCCGCCGCCCCGACGGCCGGGCAACCCCCCTGCGGTTGCCCGGCCGTCGTCCCGTGCGCCCACGGCTGACGGGGCTCAGTGCCCTGCCGAGCCCTCGGGGCGGGCGTGGCGCGGGAGGAGGAAGGCGAGCAGGAAGGTCACGGCGAGCAGGCCGTCGACTATCCACAGCACCGTCTGCATCACCGAGCCGAAACCGCTCCGGAAGGCCGACGACGCCGTGGCCTCCAGCGCGGCCGGTATGCGGGCGGCGGCCTCGGGCGAGGTCACGGCCGACCGGGCGTCCTTCTCCAGACGGGCGCAGGAGGCCGGGGTCGCCTCCGGGTCCTTGGCCACGGCACGGTCCGAGGCGCAGGTGCGCAGGTCGGCCACGATACGGTCGCCGACGGCGGGCGCGACGTGCGCGGCGGTCAACTGCCCCCGCAGCCCGTCGGAGTGATGGTCGACGGCGGTGGCCATACCGCCGCCCAGCAGGCCGAAGAACACGGTGCCGAGGAGCGCCACGCCGAACGCCCCGCCGAGCTGCTGGATCGCGGTCATGGTGCCGGACGCCGAACCTGTCTCGTGCTGTTCCACACTGGCGAGCACGATGTCGAAGAACGGCGCCATCAGCAGGCCCATGCCGATACCGGTGACGAGCAGCGCCGGCAGGAGCTGCCAGGGGCCGACGTCGCTGCCCACCTGGTCGAGGGTCAGCCACACGCCGAACACGCCGAGCGCCATGACCAGCGTGCCCGCCTGGAGCACGGCCCGGCCGAACCGGGCGACGCCCTGGGCGATCCCGAAGCCGACGATCATGCCGCCGGACCACGGCACCATCACCAGACCCGCCTTGAGGGGCGAGTAACCGAGGCCGATCTGGGTGTAGAGGTTGAAGACCAGCATGAAGCCCTGCATGGTCGAGAAGAAGACCAGCCCGAGGGTCATGCCGCCGCTGAAGCCGCGCTTGCGGAAGAGGCTGGGGATCACCAGCGGGTCCTGGCCCGCCTTGCTGCGCCGCGCCTCGTATTTGGCGAAGGCGACGAAGACGACCACCGAGGCGGCCATCATCACGAACGTCCACACGGGCCAGTCGTACTCGCGGCCCTGGACCAGCGGGAAGATGATGAGCAGCGCGGCCAGCGAGATGAGGACCATGCCGGGGATGTCCAGCCGGGGCTTGTCGCCGGAGCGGCCCTTCGGCAGGTAGCGCAGGGCGCCGAGGATGGCGGCGGCGCCGAGCGGCAGGTTGATCAGGAAGATCATCCGCCAGCCGGTGCCGAAGTAGTCGGCGTCCACCAGCCAGCCCGCAAGGATCGGCCCGCACACCGCGGACAGACCCATGACCGGGCCGAACATGCCGAAGGCCTTCTGGGACTCCTTCGGCGGGAACATCTCCTTGATCATGCCGAGGCCCTGCGGCAGCATCACGGCGCCGAACAGCCCCTGCACGACGCGCGCGCCGATCAGTATCTCGGGCGAGACGGCTATCGCGCACAGCAGTGAGCCCACGGTGAAGCCGGCGGCCCCGACCAGGAACATCCGGCGGCGTCCGTGGATGTCGCCGAGCCGTCCGCCGGTGACGAGCCCGACGGCCATCGAGAGGGTGTAGGCGGCGGCGAGCCACTGCAGCGTGGAGGCGCCGCCGCCGAGGTCGGCCCGCATGGAGGGGCCGGCGATGTTCGTGACGACGGCGTCGAGGAGATCCATCACCTCGGCCGCCAGGATCACGAAGAGCGCGGCCCAGCGCCACCGATAGGGCGCTGGTGAGTCGGTGGGCGTCTCTGCGGACGCGACGCCGGTGGTGGACATCGGTAGGACTCCTCGCGAAACGGGCCGTGCCGCGGTGACGACGTCACGGACACGGTGTGGACGGACAGACGGGGAAGCTGGTGAACGCTGTTCACCGTAACAGAACATCGCTCAGAAGAAGAACGGTGTTTATCAAGATATAGCGCAAGGCTGTGACGGTAACAAGATATATCGCGTGCCGTTCACTCTGTCGTGAATCCCCGCCCGTCCCTGAGGGCCGTGCCCGCGGCCGCTCACCCGAAGAGAACACTGTTCTCCGAACGCCTAGACTGATCCCCATGAGCGACGCGGCCCCCGGCACCCCCGCAACCCCACCGCCGTCCCCCTGGGACCGTCGGCGCCCCGCCCGCGCCCGTCTCACGCCCGCCCGCACTCCGCTGTCCCGCGAGCGCGTCGTGGAGGCGGCGTTCACCGTGCTGGACCGGCAGGGGCTGGACAAGCTGTCGATGCGGCAGGTGGCGGCCGAACTGGGCGTCACGGTCTCCGCCCTCTACGCCCATGTGCGGTCCAAGGACGACCTGCTGGAGTTGATGTACGCCCGGCTGTACGAGGGCGCCGCCATCCCCGAACCCGATCCCGAGCGGTGGCGGGAACAACTGCGGGACTACGCCCGCGCCGGGCGCAAGCGCCTGCTGTCCCACCGGGACATGGCCAGGATCTCCATGGGCTACGCCCCCTTCACGGCCGAACTCCTGCCGCACGTCGAGGCGTTCCTCGGGCTGCTGCGGACCGCCGGGCTGCCGGACCGCATCGCGGCGGAGGCCGGCGACCTCATCTCCACCTACATCGACGGCTTCGTCCTGGGGGAGGGCATGTGGCGGGAACGGGCCGCCCGCCCGGACGGCGAGGACGCCGAGAGCCCCGGCCCGGCCCGCCCCGACTGGAACGGGATCACCGCCGAGATGCAGGACTACTTCGCGTCCCTGCCCGCCGACGACTTCCCCCATCTGCGCGCCCTGGCCGGCCTGATGGTGACCGACTCCGCCGACGAGAGGTTCGACATCGGCCTGGAGATCATCCTGCGCGGCCTGGCGAGCTACCTGCCGGACACGGCGGCCGACGGCCCGAAGACGGGCGGGCCCGGCCAGGACTGACCACACGCGGTCGCTCGATCCGGATACCGGCGCGCTCGTCCGGACCGGCGCGCTCGTCCGGACCGGACCACTCAGGCCGGGCGCGCCCCCTCAAGCCGGGCGCGCCCGCGCAGGGCACAGTGCGGTGCGAGCCGGGCGACTGTTCCGATCTCTTACGAGTCCCCCAAGCTCCTGATGCTGTCCGGGATCGGGCCCGCCGCCGTCCTGGCCGCCCTCGGCATCGGCGTCGTCCGCGATCTGCCGGTCGGCCAGGGCCTCCAGGACCACTACATGACCCTGCCGAACTTCCGCACCGAGGCCGCATCGCTCTTCGGCGCGGCCACGCCGGAGAACGCCGCGCCGCTCCGGAGCGAGGGCCGCGGCCCGCTCACCTCGAACATCGGCGAGGCCGGCGGCTTCTTCCGCAGCCGCGACGAACTGGACGCCTCGGACGTGCAGTTCCACGCCGAGCCGGTCCTCTTCCACCAAGAGGGCCTCGGCCCGGTCACCGAGCACGGCTTCGCCTTCGGCCCCTGCGTGCCGGCCCCCGTCAGCCGGGGCGCGGTCACCCTGCGCTCCCCGCGCCCGGACGCCGCACCCCGCATCACGCACAACTACCTGACGGCACCCGAGGACAGGGAGTGCATCGTCGCCGGCATCCCCATCGCGCTGGACATCGCCGTCATGGCCGCGGAGAAGGCGGCCGACCTCATCACGGGCGCCGAGCGGTGACGAACCCCGCCGCGGCGGCCCACCCCGTACGGGAGGCCGGCCGCGCCTCGGGCAGACGCGCCCCGGCGGGCGGAGGACCGCGCCCGGCTTCCGGTCGCAGCCGGGCGCGCTCACCTCACCGCGTCACCGCGCCCGCACGGGCACCAGGAGCCTCATCCCGCCTGCGCCTGCGCCTGCGCCTGCGCCTGCGCCGGCACCAGGACGGAGGACGGGTCGTCGGCGGCCGTGACACCCGTGTCGAACGGTCGGCCGGTCTCGGTGAGTTGGCTGTCCCCGCCGACCTGGAACGTGTGCGGCTTCGCCGTGAGCGAGTCGCCGCCCGGGATCTAGCGGGGCGGGGCGTCCGGGGAGACGTCGACACCGGCGATGCCGTCGGACAGCGGTCCGCCCGTTAGAGGTGGCTCACCTGGGATGCCGCCGCGGCGGACTGCGTGCGCTCGGCCCCGAAGGCGGGCGGGGTGGCCGACAGGCCGAGGGCGGAGAGCAGCAGGGCGCCGAGGGCGGCGCCCGCCATGCGCGCCCCGTGCTGTGCGCCCTGGCGCCGCGCCGCGGAGTGGGGGGAGGGGGCGGCCGAGGCGGTGTGGGGGATGGACGCCGGGTCCTGTGAACCGCCGTCGACGGAGTGCGGCGCGGTGCTGGTGGCCATGTCGTCTCTCCAGAGGTGTGGGGGGTGGTGGACGCGCGGACGTGGGCCGTCGCACATGGGGTGCGGGCGGTGGGGCGCGGAGGTGTTTCGGTCCGGCGACCGTGGGGCGGGCGGGGAGGCCGGTGCCTCACGGAAGCCGGGTCGGCGCCGTGCGGCCGCTCCGCACCGGGGTGGGGGTGGAGTCGACCCGCTGGTGCGGGCGCCGAGCCGGCAGCAACGGAACGTCCCTCCGTCGCTGCCGTGCCTCCACAGTAGAAGCGGCGGCGGAATGCGCATGTCCAATGATTTGGACACTCGCCGGAGGGCGTACGCACGTGTGCGCGGGCCGGGCTCAAGGAGGTGGTCGGAGGGTGTGGCCGGGCAGGGTGTGACCGAGGGGTGTGGTCGGGTTCAGGGGCGTGGCCGATGGGTGCGCAGGGCGTGGGCCAGGGCCGGGAGGGCGGTGCGCACCGCGTCCCGCTCGGGCTCCGACACCTCCTCGACCAGCCGCCGCAGGGCCTGCGCGCGCTCGGCCCGCCGTCGACGGAACACTTCCACGCCGGTGCCGGTGATCTCCACCAGCACGCCCCGGCCGTCGGTCGCGTCGGCGGTGCGCCGCACCAGCCCGGCCCGTTCCATACGGGTGACGAGCTGGGTCATGTTCGGCTGCGAGGCGTGCTCGGCGCGGGCCAGCTCGGTCATCCGCTGCGGCCCCTCGCGCCCCAGCCGGGCGAGCGCGGAGGAGGCCGCGGTGCTCAGCCCGCCGGCCGTGGCGGTGTGCAGCACGTAGCGGACCAGCTGCTCGACGCTGCGCATGAGTTCCTCGTCGAGGGCGTCCTGGGCGACGGTGGTGTCCAGGGTCCGTTGCTGCATGGGGCGTCCCAACATGTGTGAGGCAGGGGGAGGGCAAGGGGGTGCCGCCCGGCGGCGGCGCGCCGCGGGCGGCGAGGGGCCGGTGACCGGTCCGGACGGCGCGGGCCGGTGCCTCGCCGTCGCGGCCGGTCACCGGCCGTCCGGTGCTCAGCCGGTCGTCAGCCCGAGCCCCTTGGCCAGGACCGGCCAGGAGGCCTTGAACTCCTGCGTCCAGTTGGGCCAGTTGTGCACCCCGCCGTCGTAGTAGTGCACGGTCGCCGGGATGCCGAGGCTGCTGAGCTTGCTGGTGAAGGTGTGCGCCTGGTCCCACAGGGAGCTTTCCAGGATGCCGCCCTCCGGGTCCTGGGAGAAGATTCCGCCGCCCTTGCCCTGGGAGACGTACAGTTGGGTCCCGCGCAGCCGGCTCGCCTGGTCGGTGGGGTTGCGGGAGATCCAGTTGGCCAGGTTGAACAGCAGGTTCCCCCAGAGCATGTCCGGGTAGATCCCCTCCCGCGCCAGGATCGTGCCGAGCAGCCGCGCGGTGCCGAGGTCCGTGGTGTTGAGCACGCCGCTGTAGGAGGCCGCCGCGCCGAACGTGCCGGGATAGCGGGCCGCCATGGCCATCGCGCCGTAGCCGCCGGTGGAGACCCCGGCGATCGCGCGGGCGCTGCCGGCCCGGTAGTCGTTCTGGAGCAGTTGCATCAGCTCCACGCTCTGGAACGTCTCGTAGTCGTCGCCCGGCTGACCGAAGTTCCACCATTTGGTGGGCAGCCCGGTCGGGCCGGCGTCGGGCATCACGGTGAGCACGTCCTTGTCGGCGAGGAACTGCTCGACATCGGTCTCCCGGGTCCAGGAGGTGTAGTCGTCGTGCCCGCCGTGCAGCAGGTAGAGCACCGGCCAGGTGCGGGTGGCGTCGGCCGACCAGTTCGCCGGCAGGATGACCCGTGCCTTGACCTGCTTGCCCACCGCCGGGGAGTCGACGGTCAGATCGAGGGTGCGGTCGTCCAGCCGCTGGGTGGCGACGATCCGGGCGCCGTCGGTGGCCGTCTGCTGCCCGGCGGCCGCGGCGGGCGCCGCGCCCAGGGCGGCCGGGGCGATCACCGTGCCCAGCGCGGTCACGGTCACCAGCGTGGCCGCCGCGCCGAGCGAGGCCAGGCGGTTGCGGGATGCGGCGGCGGGCGCGCGGTGCCGGGCGGGTCTTGGACTCATGATGCGGCTCCATGGTGCGGGGGGAGTGGGGAGAACCCGGGGGAGGCCGGGGGCAGATCGCGGCGCAGCAGCTCGGCCAGGGTGTCGACCACGGGCGGGTCGAGCAGCGCGAGATGGTGGCCGGGCAGCGGGGAGACGGTGAGGTCGGCGCAGTACGCGTCCCACCCCAGCGACTCGTCGGTGCGTTCGTAGCGCTCGTCGCGCACCGTGTGCGGGGCGGGTTCGCTCGCCCGGTACAGCAGGGTCCGCCCGGCATAGGGGCCGGGGGTGTGGCGCTCGGCGCCGCGCAGGTCCAGATACGAGGTGCGCTGGTGCTCCAGCACCGCCGGCGGCAGCTCGACGGCCTGTTCCAGGAGCTTGAGCACGTGCCCGATCTGGTCCGCGTCGGACATCCCCGCCAACTCCCCATATGGCAGACGCAGTTCGGCACCGTAGACCTGCCGCACATAGGCGGCGAACCCGGCGAACCTGCGGTGCGCCTGCTCGTCGGCCGTCAACCGCGGCGCGGGCAGCGGGAGTACGGAGTCGAACAGGACCAGCGCGGTGACCTCGCCCTCGGCGGCGAGCAGCCGCGCGGCCTCCTGGGCGACGAGACCGCCGTAGGACCAGCCCCCCAGCAGCCAGCCGCCCTCCGGCCGGGCCTCGCGGATGCGGCGGGCGAACTCGGCGGCCCGCGCGGTGACTTCGTCCTCGTCGTCTGTGCGGTCGAAGCCGAGCACGGGCCGTACGCCGTCGAGGCGCAGCGCCAGCGGCTCGTACACGTCGCTCAGCCCGCCCGCCGCGTGGGCGAGAAACAGCGGGGCGCCGGGGCCGTCGCCGGCGAAGGTGCGCAGCCGTCCGGGCACCGACCGGGACCGTACGCCGGGGCCGCCGTCGCCCAGCAGCCGGGGCGCGCCGCCCCCGGTGCGCGGGGACCTCGTGGCCGTGCTCGCGGTGTCCCGCCCGTCGTCGTCCTGGGGCAGGAGGGCGGCGACCGTCCTGAGCGTGGCCCGGTTGAGCAGTACGGCGGGCTCCACGGTGACCGCGAACTCGCGTTGCACGGCGGTCCGGATGCGCTGGGCCATCAGGGAGTCGAGGCCGAGTTCGGTCAGCGGCAGGTCCGGGTCGAGCCGTGCGGTGCTGTGGCCCGTCACCTCGGCGACGCAGGCGCGCAGCCGGGAGAGCGGGTCGTGTGTTCCGGGTTCCAGGACGGGCGCCGTGGCATCGGGTTCGGGGGTGCGGCCGGGCCAGAAGGTGCGGTGGCGCCAGCGCGGCGAGGGCAGGTCGGTGATCCTGCCGTGCGGGTGCAGGCTCTCCCGGGCGCCCGGCAGCGGCAGCCCGCCGACCAGCAGGCCGGCCAGTGCGGTGCGGAAGGACAGCGCGTCGTCGGTGCCGCGCCTGAGGGTCCCGGTCACCAGCGCGTCCTCGGCCCCGGCGGCCCGCAGCGTCTCGGTCAGCGGGTGCAATTGGGTGGGATGCGGGGCGACCTCGACGAAGACGCGGTGGCCGTCCTCGGCCGCGGCGCGCACGGCCTGGGTGAAGCGGACCGGGCGGCGCAGGTTGGCCAGCCAGTAGTCCGTGTCGCACAGGGCCTCGGAGCGCGGGTCGTCCAGGACGCTGGTGTAGCGGCGGGTGTGCGGCACGGTCGCCCGCACCGGCCCCAGCTCCCGGGCGAGCGGGCCGAGCAGCGGGTCCACGTCGCGGGTGTGTCCGGCGATGCTGACCGGCAGCGGCCGGGCGAAGCCGCCCGCCTCGGTGATCCGGGCGACCAGCGCCGCCACCTCGTCCGCGTCCCCGGCCACCACCGAGTGCCGGGGCGAGGAGTGCACGGCCAACTGCACGCTCGGGAACTCCCGGGTCAGCTCGCCGAGTTCGGACTCGGAGCGGTCGAGTACGGCCATGGCCCCGCCGTCGACCGTGGCCATCAGCCGGGAGCGGGCGGCCACCACCCGGGCTCCCGTCTCGACGTCGAGGGCGCCGGCCACCACCGCGGCGGCGATCTCGCCGAGCGAGTGCCCGATCACCGCGGCCGGCCGCAGCCCGTAGGAGGACCACAGCCGGGCCAGCGCCACCTGCACCCCGAACAGGACCGGCATGACCACGTCCGTGGTGTCCGGCAGGGTGTCCGCCAGCAGCGCGTCGCGCAGCGAGACACCGGCCGCCGCCTGGAGCAGCCCGTCGAGCGCGTCCACCTCGGCGGCGAACGCGGGCTCGGCCGTCAGCAGCCCGCGGGCCATCCGGGGCCATTGCGAGCCGTACCCCGAGAACACCCACACGGCTCCGGGTCCGGACACCGCGCCGGAGCCGGTGACCAGGTGCTCGTCGGCCTCACCGGCCGCGAACCGCCGCAACGCGCGGGTGATCTCGGCGCGTTCGCGGGCCACCACCGCCAGCCTGCGGCGGCCCCGGCCGGTGCGGCCGGCGAGGGTGCGGCCGAGGTCGGCGGGGCGGACGGCGCGGGCGGCCGGGCCGGCCAGCCAGTCGGCGAGTTCGCGGGCCTGGTCGCGCAGCCGGTCCTCGGTGGGCGCGTCCAGGAGCAGCACCGCGGGCCGGTCGGCGGGCCGCGGCGGCTTCGGCCGGGTGGCGGGCCGGTGTTCGCGCAGTGCGACATGGGCGTTGGTCCCGCTGAAGCCGAACGCGGAGACCCCGGCCCGGGCGGTGCCCGAGTAGCGCGGCCACGGCTCGGTGGCGGTGACCACCCGCAGCCCGAGGCGCTCGGGGTCGATGTGCGGGTTGGGCGTGGTGTAGTGCAGGTGCGGCGGGATGCGGCCGTGGTGCAGCGAGAGCACCGTCTTGATCAGGCCGGTGATCCCGGCGGCGGCTTCCAGATGCCCGAGGTTGGTCTTCACCGAGCCGATCAGCAGCGGCCGGTCCGGGGACCGTCCGGCGCCGAGCACGGCGCCGAGCGCTCCGGCCTCGATGGGGTCGCCGAGCGGGGTGCCGGTGCCGTGCGCCTCCACGTAGTCGACGTCGGCCGGCGCCCGGTGGGCGGCTTCGAGCAGGGCGCGCTGGGCGCCCGCGCTCGGGGCGGTGAGCCCGTTGCTGCGGCCGTCCTGGTTGACCACCGCGTGCTCGATGACGGCGAGGACGCGGTCGCCGTCGCGTTCGGCGTCGGCGAGCCGTTTGAGCACCACGACCCCGCAGCCCTCGCCCCGCGAGATGCCGTCCGCCGCCGCGTCGAACGCCTTGCAGCGGCCCTCGGCGGACAGCGCGCCCGCGCGTTGCAGACTGAGCGTGGCGGCGGGGGACAGCAGCAGGTTGACGCCCGCGGCGAGCGCCGTGTCGCTGTCCCCGGCGGCCAGCGAGCGCACCGCCTGCTGCACGGCCACCAGCGACGACGAGCAGGCGGTGTCCACGGCGACGCTCGGCCCGCGCAGATCCAGCAGATAGGACACGCGGCCCGCGGTCACACTCGGCGAGACGCCGGTCGCGGTCCAGCCGCCCACCGCGTCGAGTTCGGCGGCGGTCAGATGCGCGTACTCGTTGCCGCCGACGCCGACGAAGACGCCGGTGCGGGTGCCGGCCAGCGAGTCGGCGGGCACTGCGGCGTGGTCCAGGGCCTCGCGGACGACTTCGAGCAGGATGCGCTGCTGCGGGTCCATGGACTGGGCCTCGGGCGCGGAGACGCCGAAGAACTCCGCGTCGAAGCCGGCGATCCCGTCCGGGCCGCCCACGGGTCCCAGGTAGGCGCCGTGCCGGGCGATGTCGGCGGGCGGTTCGCCGCCCGGCGGCAGGAAGTCCGTCCAGCGACCGTCGGGGACCTGTCCCACCGCGTCGCGGCCCTCGCACAGCAGCCGCCAGAAGTCCGCGGTCGAGCGGACCCCGCCGGGCAGCCGGCAGCCGACGCCGATCACGGCGACCGCCGCCTCCCCGGCCGGGACCGCCGAACTCGCTTCAACGGCAGGCGTCTTGACCGGCGCGTGTCGCGGCTCGCCGTCCGTGAGCCGGGTCAGCAGGGCGCCTACGGTGGGCGTCTCCCAGAGCAGGGTGGCGGGGAGCGCGGCGCCCGACAGCTCGCCGAGCCGGGCGGCCAGCGCCACGGCGTCGCGCGAGGTCACGCCGAGTTCGGCCAGCGGGCGGTCGTCGGCGAGTTCGCCGGGGCGGATGCCGTGGCGGCGGTGCAGTTCCTCGGCGAGCGCCGCGCGCAGCGCGGCCCGGTCCGGGCGCGTCACCGCGCGCTCCCCACCGCGTCGAAACCGCCGCTGAGCAGGCGGCTTCGGGTGGCGGCCCGGGATATCTTGCCGCTGGAGGTGCGCGGCACCGAACCGGGTGCGACGAGCCGCAGTCCGTCCAGCCTGAGGCCGTGCCGGCGGGCGACGGCGGCGCGGGCGGCGGTGAGCGCCTCCTCGGCGTCGGCCGTCTGCCGGCGGCGGTGCTCGGCGATCACCACGAGCCGGTCGGCGGCGCCGTCGGGGCCGGGCAGCGCGACCGCGGCGAGCCGGTCGGGGCGGATCGCCTCGACGGCCTGCTGCACCGTCTCCTCGATGTCCTGCGGGTAGTGGTTGCGCCCGTCCACGATGATCAGGTCCTTGAGCCGGCCGGTGACCAGCAGCGCTCCGCCGTGCAGGGCGCCGAGGTCGCCGGTGCGCAGCCAGCCCGGTCCGTCGTCGGCCTCGCCGGGGGCACGTGTCCCGAACACCTCGGCGCTCAGCGCGGCCTTCTTCCAGTAACCGGCGCCCACGTTGGGGCCGCACACCTGGATCTCGCCGACGGCGTCCTCGCCGAGCACCACGCCGCTGTCCGGGGCGACGATGCGGACGCGCTGTCCGGAGGGCGCGCCGCACAGCATCAGCCGGGTGGCCCGGGCCGGGTCGGCGGCCGGGACGACACGCCCCTCGGTGAGCGCGTCGGGGTCGCAGTCCACGCCGGTGGCGAGGGCGGAGGGCGGGTCCGCGGCGACGAACACGGTGGCCTCGGCGAGACCGTAGCCGGGGCACAGCGCCTCGGGAGCGAGTCCGGCGGGGGCGAAGTGGTCGCGGAAGCGGTCGAGGGTGGCCGGCCGCACCGGTTCGCTGCCGTTGAGCATCACGGACACGCCGCTGAGGTCCAGTTCCTCGACGGTGTCGGCGTCGATCCGCGCGACGCAGTAGTCGTACGCGAAGTTGGGCGCCGCCGTGACGACCCGCGGCGCCGAGCCGAGCAGCCGCAGCCAACGCTCCGGCGCGAGGAGGAAGTTGACCGGGTCCATCAGCACCGAGCCGAGCCCGCCGACCACGGGGGCGGCCACGCTGAGGACCAGGCCCATGTCGTGGAAGAGCGGCAGCCAGCCCACCGCCGTCGTGGTGGGGTCCTCGGCCTCCAGGCCCGCCATGCCCTGGCGGGCGTTGGCGACCACGTTGGCGTGGGTGATCATGACGCCGGCCGGGGTGCGGGTCGAGCCCGAGGTGTACTGGAGGTAGGCGATGTCGTCGGGGGCGGGGCGCCGGGGCGGCTCGACCTCGGCGAGGGCCGGGGCGGTCAGCCCGTCGACCGTGAGCAACGCCGTCTCGGGCAGGGCGTGTTCGGCGGTGAAGGCGAGGACGCGGTCAGCGGTGGCCGTGTCGGTGAGCAGGCAGGCCGGCTCGCAGTCCGCGAGCACGGCCGCGAGACGGCCCTCGTGGCCCGGCAGGTCCGGGGTGAACAGCGGCACCGCGGTCACACCCGCGTACAGGCAGCCGAGGAAGGCGGCCACGTAGTCCAGCCCCTGGGGCAGCACCAGGGCGGCGCGTTCGCCCGGCGGCACGGTCCGGGCCAGCGCCTCGGCGACCGCCCGGACCCTGAGATCGAGGGCGCGCCAGGTCAGGGACCGGTGGCGGCCCAGGGAGTCGGCCTCGGGGAAGTCGACGAAGGTGAACGCGCGGGTGTGCGGGGTGAGGGCCGCCCAGTGGGCGAGGTGGTCGGTGAGGAGGGTGCCTGTGGGGGGTTTTTCTTCGGACATGCGACGGCTCCAATGTGTAAGGCGCACGGGGGAGTTCCGAGGAGAAGAAGTGGGGGGAGGGCAACTGCCCAGTGATGTCTGGGGGATCGGCGCTCTCCAAGCGAGTGAAACATAATATATGGTGGCCGTTGTAGGGCCAGGTTCGGTCGAACTTGTTCGAAAAAAAGACTGGAACACGTCCGCTCCGGGGGCACTCGCCCGCGGCCGGCACACCCGGCACCGGCGCCCGCGGGGCGCGATTCCCGCAGCTCACACCCATCCGCACCGGCAGCCGTGGTGATCGGCCCGCCGCACCCGACCGGGAGTCCACGGACCGACGACCGTGGTCCCCGGCCCCGGGACATGTGTCCCCGGGCCCACGGTCCCCGCCCCCGAGGAGGCCGGCGTTGAGCCGTACACGCCTTGCGATCCTGCTCGTCCTGGTCGCGCTGACCGGGTTCATCACCACACTCGACAACACCGTCGTCAACGTCGCCCTGCCCACGGTCCAGCGCGAACTGGGGCTCTCCGTCACCGGGTTGGAGTGGGTGGCGACCAGCTACGTCCTCGTCTTCGGCGCCCTGCTGCTGCCCGGCGGACGCCTCGGCGACCTGTTCGGCCGGCGCCGGGTCCTCGCCGCCGGCCTCGTCGTCTTCACCGCGTCCTCCGCCGCCGCAGCCCTCGCCGACGACGGCGCCACACTCATCGCCGCCCGCGCCGTGCAGGGCTCGGGCGCCGCCCTCGTCATTCCGGCCACCCTCGCCGTGATCGCCGCCGACCTGCCCGAACGGCGCCGCGCACCGGCCATCGGCCTGTGGACGGCCGCACTCGCCGTGGCACTGGCCTCCGGCCCTGCCGTCGGCGGCCTGATCACCCAGCACTGGGGCTGGAGCTGGGTGTTCCTGCTCAACGTGCCCTTCGGGGCATTCGCCCTCGCGCTGACCGCCGCCGTGCCCGCCGCGCGCGAACGGCCGCCCGCCGGACTCCTCGCCCGCCTCGACCTGCCCGGCGTCGCCCTGTCGGTCCTCGCCCCGCTGCTGCTCACCTACGGCCTGGTGCGCGGCGGCGACGACTCCTTCCGCGCCGCGCCCGTGCCGTACTGCCTGGCGGGCGCGGCCCTGTGCGTGCTCGCCCTCGTCGGCGTCGAACGCCGCGCGGCGCAACCGCTGGTGGAACCGGACCTGCTGCGCACCCGGTCCCTCGGCGGCGGGGCGCTGGCCCAGGTGCTGTGGGGCATCGGCGTCAACGGCGTCTTCTTCTTCACCGCGCTCTACCTGCAACGACTTCTCGGTCTGCGGCCCACCGAAGCGGGCCTCGCCTTCCTGCCGCTCGCCCTCGCCCTGCTCGCGGTGACCCCCTTCGCCGACCGGGCCGCCGCCCTGGCGGGCGTCCACCGCTCCGTCGCGGCCGGTCTGGCGCTCGTCGCTGCGGGCCTGTGGTGGGTGTCCGCAGCCGGCGCGGGAGCGGGCCCGCTGGACCTCCAGCCGGGACTGCTGCTGATCGGCGTGGGCTCCGCGCTCACCGCACCCCTGACGGTGTGCGCCGTCGCCGGGGTGCCCGAGCACCGCACCGGGATGGCGTCCGGCCTGATCAGCGCGGCCCGCGAGATCTCCGGGGTGTTCGGCGTGGTGCTGGTCGGCGCGGTGCTGTCCCGCCGGGAGACGGCGTCGCTGCGCGCCGGGCGCACACCTGACGAGGCCTTCCTCGACGGTTACCACCTCGGTCTCCGGCTGGCCGCCGGGTGTGTCCTGCTCGGCGCCCTGGTCACGCTGTACGCACTGCGCGAGCGCACGACGACGCGGCCCCGTGACGTACGTCCCGACGAGTGGGCGGGACGCGGGGCGCGGGACCGCGATGAGACTCCGGCCGACTGACGGGCGGGTCGCTTCCGGGGGACGGGTGGCCGGGTTCATGAGCATCAGGTGTGCCGGGTGGTGGGGGAGGGGGAGGCGGGTGGCGCCCTGGAGCCGCCGTGCCGCTCAACGGGGCGGCAGCGCGGACGGGCCGGGAGGAGCCGGCGCGTGAAGAGTCCACGGCGAGACACATGTGGGACGTACGCCGGGCTCGGGCGGGAGACACATGTGACCCCCCGGCCACGGCACACCGGTGTAGGGGCCGCCCGTGTAGGGGCCGTCCGGGTCGTGGTCGTCCGGGTCGGGGCACGGTGCGCGGCGGAGGCCGGCGAACCGCGCACGCCGCCCGCGGCATGCCGGAAAGGGCCGGCGCGGCCGTCCTCGACGGTCGGCACGGCGGCGGTCATCTGACATGCCATCGGTCAGCCTCCAGACTGCGGGCCGTACGGACCGGCGCCCTCGCGCCGACGTCCCGGCTCCGTGCCGCCGGGCCCCGGCGCGTCCACTGTGCCGAGGATCCGGCCGGCCGAATGTCCAAGTTCCTGGACAGCGAAGGTTCCTCCGTGACAGCGAAGGTTCCTCCGTACGCCCCGGGACGGCGGGCCGGCCGGTCGTGTGCCGCCGTACGGGCATGGAAAAGCCCGCGGGCCGCGGCGCACGAGGTGCGCCGCGGCCCGCGGGCTTTTTGGACGGGGTGCGGATCAGACCGCGCTGCCGCGCAGCTCCGCCAGGCTGTCCTTGGTCAGCCGCCGGGGCGTGTGCTCGGCGTCGACGAGGACGACGGTGCACTCGGCGGTGTGCGTGAGGGCGGTGGTGAAGCTGCCGTCGGTGAACTGGGCGACCGGTCCCCGCGGCGAGCGGCCCACGGCGACCGCGCGGGCGTGGACGTCCGCGGCGTGCCGGGCCAGGACGCGGCCGGCGGCGGCGTGGTCGCCGACACTGGACAGGATCTGGCCGGTGGCGGCCACCCCCTCGGCGGCGAGCCGGTCGAGATGGGCGGTGACGGCGGCCTTGGCCTGGCCGGCGGACTCGACGTCGACGGCCTGTTCCTCCACGACGGCGGTCTGCTGGACGTGCACGACCTCCAGCGGGCTGCCGGTGTCGCGGGCGATCCGGGCGGCGGCGGCGACGATGGCGTCGGCGCGGTCGTGGTCGCCGACCGCGACGATGACCGGCGGCACATCGGTCGGCACCGCGGCGCCGACGGCGGTGAGCGACGGCTCCACGGTCTCGGCCGCCTCGCCCGAGTGCTGCTCGGCCTGGCGCAGCAGCCGGTGCCCGCTGGCCAGCACGGGGATGGCGAGCAGGAAGGTGGCGGCGCCGACGTAGAAGGGGACGCTCAGATCGGTGGCGTCGGCGAGCTTGCCGGCGACGTAGGGGGCCAGGCCGCCGCCGATGAAGCGCAGGAAGCCGTACGCGGAGGAGGCCACCGGGCGCTCGACCGGGGAGACGAGCATGACGGCCTGCGTGGTCAGGGTGTTGTTGATGCCGATGAACGCGCCGCTGACGATGACCGCGACGATGACGGTGGTGGGCGTGGCGACACCGGCGGCGATGACCGCCATGACGATGCCGAGACCCAGCAGGTTGGCGTACAGGACCGGGGCGGTGCCGTACCGGGCCTGCAGACGCGGGGCGAAGAAGACGCTGAAGGCGGCCACCAGCAGACCCCAGCCGGTGAAGACCAGACCGAGCTGATGGGCGCTCAGCTTCATCGGGTACGGCGCGTAGCCGAGCATCGTGAAGAAGCCCCAGTTGTACAGCAGGGCCATGATGCCCATGGTCAGCAGGCCGCGGTGGCGCAGCGCCTTGAGCGGGGCGATGGGCGAGGTCGGGCGCTTCGGCTTGGGCAGCGAGGGCACGAAGACCAGGGTGGCGACCAGCGCGAGGGCCATGAGCACGGCGACGCCGAAGAACGGGCCGCGCCAGCTGATCGCGCCCAGCTCGCCGCCGAGCAGCGGGCCGACGGCGATACCGAGGCCGAGCGCGGTCTCGTACAGGATGATCGCACCGGCGAAGCCGCCGCTGGCGGAGGCGACGATCACGGCCAGGGAGGTCGCGATGAACAGGGCGTTGCCCAGGCCCCAGCCGGCCCGGAAGCCGACGATGCCGTTGATGGAGTCGGTGGTGCCGGCCAGGGCGGCGAAGACGACGATGACGGCCAGGCCTATGACGAGGGTGCGCTTGGCGCCGAACCGGCTGGAGAACCAGCCGACGAACAGCATCGCCACGGCGGTGACGATCAGGTAGCTGCTGAACAGCAGGGAGACCTGGCTCGGCGTGGCGTGCAGGCTCTCGGCCAGGGCGGGCAGGATCGGGTCGACCAGACCGATGCCCATGAACGAGATCACGCAGGCGAACGCCACGGCCCAGACGGCCTTCGGCTGCTTGAAGGGGCTGGCGGCCGCTCCATGCGGTGTACTCATTGCCGCTTCTCTCCAGTCATTGTGGTGACGGGGACGGTGGATCGAGGGGGGCTCGGGGTCGCGCCCGGCGGTCACGGGGTCGGTGCCACGCGGGCGTTCCCCGGGGTCAGGACCGCACCGGGCGCTCCCGGACGGCACGGTCGCGGATGGCGCGGGACAGGGCCGGCAGCGCGATCCGCACCGCCTCCTGCTCCGGTTCCGAGAGCTCTTCGACCAGCTGCCGCAGGGCGTCGGCGCGCTCGGCCCGCCGCTGCCGGAACACCTCCAGACCGGTGTCGGTGACCGCCACCACCACACCGCGGCCGTCGGTCGCGTCGGCGGTGCGCCGCACCAGCCCGTCCCGCTCCATGCGGGTGACGAGCTGGGTCATGTTCGGCTGGGAGACGTTCTCGGCGCGGGCCAGCTCGGTGAGCCGCTGCGGCCCCTCGCTGCCGAGCCGGCCGAGCGCGGACGAGGCCGCGGTGCTCAGGCCTCCGGCGGTGGCGCTGCGGCGTACGTACCGGACCAGTTGCTCCACGGCGAGCATCAGCTCCTCGGAAGGCACGGTCGTCGGTGCAGAGTCCATAACCCGCTTATGCATAACCCCATTATGCATCTACGTGTACTGTGAAGCAAAATCCTTCGGGGGCGGCGCGTCACGAGTGACGGACGACACGCGGACAGCACGGCGGAGGCCGGCGACGCGTACTGCGTCGCCGGCCTCCGCCGCGCCCTGCCGTGTGCTCCTTATGTGCTCCTACGCGATGTCGCCCGCCGCGGCGAGGATGCGTCGGGCGCGGTCCAGTACCGGCCTGTCGATCATCTGTCCGTCGATCACGGTGACCGACTCCCCGGCGTCGACCACCCCGCGGGCCCACCGCAGCTCGCTCTCGGTGGGGGAGAAGTGGGCCGTCACCGCGGCGATCTGTCCGGGGTGGATGCACAGCTTCGCCGTGAACCCGAGGCGACGGGCGTGCAGCACGTCGGCGGTCAGGACGTCCGTGTCCCTCACATCGGTGGTGACACCGTCGACCGGCGGGCACAGACCCGCGGCGGCCGACGCGGACACCAGCCGGGACCGCGCGTACGTCAGCGCCATGTGGTCGTCGTGCGCGACGCCGAGCTGGGCGGCGAGATCGGCGTTGCCGAAGGCGACGCGCACCGTACCTGCCGTGGCGCACACCTCCCCGGCCCGCTCCACGCCCGCGGCCGTCTCGATCAGCGGCAGCAGCAGACACTCGCCGGCCATGCGGCAGGCCAGGTCCGCCAGCACGGCGGGGTCCTCCGACTTGGGCACCATCACGGGAGCGCCGTAGCGGGACGCCACTTCGAGATCGGCGTCGCTCCACGGCGTCCCCGGCGGATTGATCCGGACCACCGCGCTGTTGCCCGCGCCGAGCCAGGCGGCCACGTTCTCCCGCGAACGCTCCTTGTCCTCGGCCGCGACGGCGTCCTCCAGGTCGATGATGACCGCGCCCGCCCCGGCCGCGACCGCCTTGTCGAACCGGTCCGGCCGGTGCCCGGGGACGAAGAGGAAGCTACGGGCGCTCTCCAGCCCGCTCCTGGTCAGCGTCACGCGAACGTCACCTCCGCCGTGGCGTGGCGCTGCTCGTGATGACTGGCGATGCGCAGTGCGGCGTCGCGGTCCGTGGGCACGCCGGACGCCAGCAGCCGCTCGCCCGCGAACGCCGGACGGCGCAGCCGGTACGACACCGAGCGCACCGGGCGGTCGGCCGCGTTGCGGCGCACCAGCTCCAGCAGCGTCAGCACCAGCAGCGGGCCGTGCACGACGAGGCCCGGGTAGCCCTCCTCGCCCCGGGCGTACGGGGCGTCGTAATGGATGCGGTGCGCGTTCGCGGTCAGCGCGCTGAACCGGAACAGCAGCCTCGGGTCCGTACGCAGCGGCAACTGCCAGGGCTCCTCCGACTGCGGCGCGCTCACCGTGTCCAGCTCCGCCGGATGCCGCGCCGCGCCGCGCCCGGACCGGTAGACGATGTCCTGCTCCTCGACCAGGCAGGTGCGGCCCTCCTGCGCGTACTCGCTGCGCACGGTGACGAACAGCAGCTCCCCGCTCGATCCCTGCTTCGTCGTCACCGTGCCCAGGCTGCTGACCCGGCGGGCGGGCACGCCCACGCGCAGCGGCCGGGTGATCTCGCAGCGCCCGCCGGCGAACATCCGCTGCCGGTGCGGGATGGGCGGCAGGAAGTGGCCGTGCTCGGGGTGCCCGTCCTCGCCCAGCTCGTGCTGCGCGGGCCAGTTCAGGAAGTACAGCCAGTGCCACAGCGGGGGCAGCGGATCGCCGGCCGCCGCGACCGGCTCCGGCTCGTCCAGCAGGGCCGACAGCGCGGCGGCCGGGGCCGGGGGCAGGGCGTCGTCCTCGCTGACCGCTCCGGGACTCCACGACTCCACATAGGGGCCGAGCCCGCTTCGGGCAACGTGCATGGCTTCTCCTCAACGACTCGACGATTCAACGACTGGCGAGGCCGGGTGCCGGGCGACGGCCGGCGGTGCCGGGTGCGGGGTGCCGGGTTCCGGGTGACGGCTGGTGGCGACTGGCTCGGGGCACCATCATGTCCGCTGATGAGGGGGCGGCGACAATAGAGAATCGTGATGCCGTCATGTTCGGGTCGTATGACAGTCCGTCCGTGCTCTCATCGCCACGGGGTATGACCCCATCAGGAACAGGTATTTCACCGACACGTGTATGACCGCCCATGATGAAGTGCTGCCGGAACGAGGGAGGTTCCCAGGTGCACCACTCCGCTGCGGTGCATCGGGCGGCTTGAGGGCGACCGCGCACGCCCTCGGTGCCGGCGGGTCTGCCACGTGTCCCCTGTGACGGACCCGCCGGCGGCGGCGGACAGGTGTGCCGGTGGCCGGAATCCGCGATACGTCATACGCGTGAGGCGCCCGGTCGGTCCGCGTGAGCGGTCCGGCCGGGCGCCTCGGTGTGGTGTGGGTGG
>NZ_JAIOAB010000129.1 GCF_019890635.1 Streptomyces sennicomposti | reverse complement strand
TCAGGTGGTGGGGAGGGTGGTGCCCTGGACGGCTTGGATGTCGAGTTCGATTTTGAGGGTGGTGCCGATGGCGGCGATGCCGGCCTGGAGGATCTGGTTGTAGTTCATGGCGAAGTCGTCGCGGCGGAGTTCGGTGGTGGCGCGGAAGGCGGCGCGGGTGCCGCCCCAGGGGTCGGCGCCGGTGCCGAGGTAGGCGAGGTCGAGGTCGACGGGTCGGGTGGCGCCGTGCATGGTGAGGTCGCCGTGGAGGGTCCAGCGGTCGGTTCCGGCGGGGGTGAGGTGGGTGGAGCGGTAGGTGATCTCCGGGTAGTGCTCGGTGTCGAGGAAGTCGGCCGATGTGAGGTGTTGGTCGCGCAGGGTGTTGCCGGTGTCGATGGAGGCGGCGCGGATGACGGCTTCGACGCGGGATTTGGTGACGTCGTCGGGGGCGATGTCGAGGGTGGCGGTGAAGTCGGTGAAGCGGCCGTGGACGCTGGAGATGCCGAGGTGCTGGGCGGTGGCGGCGACGGTGGAGTGGGCGGGGTCGACGGTCCAGGGTCCGGGCGGGGGCAGTTCGCTGCCGCCCTGGCGGGCCAGGGTGAGGGTGCCGATCTCGGCGCGGCCGCTGGCGGTGACGAGGGCGCTGGAGGCGGTGGGCTGGTAGCCGACGGCGGTGACGATGACGGTGTAGGCGCCGGGGGCCAGGGGGGTGTGGTCGCGGACGGCGCCTTCGTGGTCGGCCTCGGCGCGCAGGATCTGGGCGCCGGTCATGTCGGTCACCGTGACGACCGCGTGCGACACGGCCCATCCGTCCCGGGTGCGGATCCTCGCGGTCAGTCCCATCCCGTTCTCTTCCCCTTCGCTTGCGTGTTCCCGGCCGGACCGGCCGGACCGGTCGGGTCCGTTCGGGTCCGTACGCGTAAGAAACCTGAACAAATCAGTCAAAAAATGTGACCGGCCCGGGGCGGGAGCGCGCCCTCGCCGGGTGCGCGCCCGCCGCGGGCCGGTGGTGGGTCACTCGCCGGGGTGGGCGAGGTGGAGGTCGTGGCCGTCCACGCCGTGGCCGGTGACGGTCAGGGCGGTGGCGACCGGCGGGTAGCCGGTGGCGATGACGGTGTACTCGCCGCTGCCGAGGTCGGTGAAGGCGTACGCGCCGTCGCTGCCGGTGGTGGCGGTGCCGATCACGTTGCCGGCCGCGTCCACGAGGGTCACGCGGGCATCGGCCAGCGGGCCGTGCGGGGCGCGGACCACGCCCTGGAGACGGGCGCCGGCGTCGAGGTCGATCTCGAGGCGGGTGACGCCGGTGCCGCCGACCTCGACGGGCAGAGCGCGGGGGCGGTGGCCGGCGGCGTTGACCGCGACGGTCACCGCGCCGGGCACCAGCTCCGCGAAGGAGAACTCGCCGCCCTCCCCGGTGGTGCCGGTGGCCAGCAGATCGCCTCGCACATCGGTGACGATGACCATGGCGTCCTTGACCGGCAGACCGCTCTGCGCCGAGCGGACGATGCCGGTCAGGCCGCTGGTGCCGCTGAGGAGGATGTCGAAGGCGACCGGCTCGTCGTTGACGACGACCGTGGAGGCCTGCGGCTGGAACCCGTCCGCCGACGCGATCAGCACGTAGGAGCCCGCGCCGGGCGCGTCGATGGTGTAGGCGCCGTCGGCCTGCGCGACCGACCGGCCCAGCTGACGGCCCGCCAGCGAAATCAGCGTCACCGCCGCCCGCGCCACCGCAGCGCTCTCCGCACC
>NZ_JAIOAB010000128.1 GCF_019890635.1 Streptomyces sennicomposti | reverse complement strand
GGTCAGTCCTTGATTTCGCAGATGGGGGCGCCGCTGGTGATGGAGGCGCCGACGTCGGCGGTGAGGCCCTTGATGGTGCCGTTCTTGTGGGCGTTGAGGGGTTGTTCCATCTTCATGGCTTCGAGGACGACGACGAGGTCGCCTTCCTTGACCTCCTGGCCCTCTTCGACGGCGATCTTGACGATGGTGCCCTGCATGGGGGAGGCGAGGGTGTCGCCGGAGGCGACGGGGCCGGACTTCTTGGCGGCGCGGCGTTTGGGCTTGGCGCCGGCGGCGAGGCCGGTGCGGGCCAGGGACATGCCGAGTGAGGAGGGGAGGGAGACTTCCAGGCGCTTGCCGCCGACCTCGACCACGACGGTCTCCCGGCCGCTCTCTTCGTCGGTTTCGGTGTCGGTGGGGGTGGTGAAGGGTTTGATGTCGTTGACGAACTCGGTCTCGATCCAGCGGGTGTGGACCGTGAACGGGTCGGTGGAGTCGTCGAGTTCGGGGGCGAAGGCCCGGTCGCGGACGACGGTGCGGTGGAAGGGGATGGCGGTGGCCATGCCTTCGACGTGGAATTCGTCCAGGGCGCGGGCGGCGCGCTGGAGGGCTTCCTTGCGGGTGCGGCCGGTGACGATGAGTTTGGCGAGGAGGGAGTCCCAGGCGGGGCCGATCACGCTGCCGGCTTCGACGCCGGCGTCGAGGCGGACGCCGGGGCCGGTGGGGGCGTCGAAGCGGGTGACGGTGCCGGGGGCGGGGAGGAAGCCGCGGCCGGGGTCTTCGCCGTTGATGCGGAATTCGAAGGAGTGGCCGCGCAGGGCAGGGTCGTCGTAGCCGAGGGGCTCGCCGTCGGCGATGCGGAACATTTCGCGCACGAGGTCGATGCCGGCGACTTCTTCGGTGACGGGGTGTTCGACCTGGAGGCGGGTGTTGACCTCGAGGAAGGAGATGGTGCCGTCCTGGCCGACGAGGAATTCGCAGGTGCCGGCGCCTTCGTAGCGGGCTTCGCGGAGGATGGCCTTGGAGGCGCGGTAGAGCTCGGCGACCTGTTCGTCGGTGAGGAAGGGGGCGGGGGCTTCTTCGACGAGTTTCTGGTGGCGGCGCTGGAGGGAGCAGTCGCGGGTGGAGACGACGACGACGTTGCCGTGTTTGTCGGCCAGGCACTGGGTCTCGACGTGGCGGGGGCGGTCGAGGTAGCGCTCGACGAAGCATTCGCCGCGGCCGAAGGCGGCGACGGCTTCGCGGACGGCGGAGTCGTAGAGCTCGGGGACCTCGTCGAGGGTGCGGGCGACTTTGAGGCCGCGGCCGCCGCCGCCGAAGGCGGCCTTGATCGCGATGGGCAGGCCGTGTTCCTTAGCGAAGGCGACGACTTCGTCGGCCCCGGAGACGGGGTCGGGGGTGCCGGCGACGAGGGGGGCGCCGGCGCGTTGGGCGATGTGGCGGGCGGCGACCTTGTCGCCGAGGTCGCGGATGGCCTGGGGCGGGGGGCCGATCCAGATGAGGTCGGCGTCCAGGACGGCCTGGGCGAAGTCGGCGTTCTCCGAGAGGAAGCCGTAGCCGGGGTGGACGGCGTCCGCGCCGGATTCCTTGGCCGCCTTCAGGACCTTGTCGATGTCCAGGTAGCTGGTGGCGGGGGTGTCACCGCCCAGGGCGAACGCCTCATCCGCTGCGCGGACATGCAGAGCGTCCCGGTCCGGGTCGGCGTAGACGGCCACGCTCGCGATCCCGGCATCCCGACAGGCCCGGGCCACGCGGACAGCGATTTCGCCACGGTTGGCGATGAGCACCTTG
>NZ_JAIOAB010000127.1 GCF_019890635.1 Streptomyces sennicomposti | reverse complement strand
TCGCCGGAGAACGTGGAGGTGCTGGTCGTCGTCAACGGCCACGCCTGCCGGGAGATGCGCAACCGCGTCGCCGAGCACTGCGGCACCGTGCCGCTGGTGTTCGACGACCCCCGCTTCGAGTCCATGCTCCTCAACGGGGTGCGCAGCCTGATCGAACGGCTGCGGGCCAACGGCCGCAACGCCGTCCTCGGTGAGGTCCGCGACCAGCTGGAGACGATCACCACCCAGCAGGCCATGCTCGCGGACCGCATCGACGCCGTGGACCACGCGGTGAACCACCCCCGGCTGCCCGCCCCGCCGCCCGGACCGGACACCGCCGACCCGCGGGTGCCGCCGCCCGTCCGCGCACCCTTCCGGCAGGCGCAGGCGGCCCTCGACCGGCTGCTGGAGGACGGCGTCGGCCCCCGCCCCCGGCTCGGCCCGGCCGCCCCCGGCATCGAGGGCGCCCGCGCGGCGCTGCCGCGCCGGGCCACCACCGAGCAGACGGCGCTCCAGGCCATGGGCGCCCTGCTGTACGCGCGCCGGCTGGTGGAGGCGTTCCGGGAGGCGGTCACCCACTGGTGGGAGAGCGGCGACGCCGACGCCCGCAGCGAGCAGGACCTGTTCACCGTCTGCCGCAGCTTCGAGATCTCGGTGGAGGTGCTGCCCCGGGTGGACGCCGGCGAGAGCGACCCGGGCGCGGGCTCCCCGGCCGGCGGCGTGGAGGAGGTGCTCACCGGCCTGGCCGACACCGTATGGCGCGCGCTGCGCGAGGAGGTCAGCGCGGACCCGGACGCAGCTCGGCGATGAGGTCGGCGAGCCGTTCCTCGGCCACCGCCACCTCCCGCTGCCGCACCGTGACCCCCACCAGGAAATCGCCCGCGGCCGCGTCCAGCCAGTGCACGTACACGGCGCCCTCCTGCACGTCGAGGACCAGCCGCTCCACCGGGTCGCCGGTCAACGGCCGCAGGATGTCCGTGAGTTCGACCAGCGCCGAGCCGAGCCGGAAGACGAGGTCCCGGTAGAGCGCGCGCCGGGTCTGGACGGGGACGACGAGGAAGGTGTCGACCAGTTCCCCGTGCTCGAAGGCGTCGCCGACGCAGACCGGGGAGCGGCGCCGGTAGTAGCCGGCGTACTGCAGGTCGTAGGGGTTCACATGGCGCTGCCATATGCCGCGCAGCCGGCTCTCCTCGTCCTGGTCGGGCGTCAGGACGTGCATCACCAGCGGGACCTGGCCGTCCAGGACGCGCTTGGGCCGGCCCAGCTCGCCGCCCGGCAGCTCGTCCCCCTGCTGGTAGTGGCGGGTCCGCAGATCGGTGACCATCGCGTTGACGGCCCGGTCCACGGCGTCGCCGCCGGCGCCGGTCGCGCTGACGCCGACGACGTACTGCCCCTCCCGCAGCCGCGAGCACTGCGCCCCGGCGGAGCGGGTGACGGCCAGCACCCGCATCAGCTCCCCGGTGTTCAACGGCCGCATGGCGGCGTCCAGTTCGCTGACCCAGCGCACCAGCCGCCGCGCGGGCCGCCCCTCCACCTCCACGTCGTCCTCCCAGGGCAGCGCGTCCTCGAAGGGCGTCGCGGCGGCGGCGCGCACGCAGAAGTCGACGGTGTTGAGGGTGAGATGGGTCAGCGACCGGATCTCCGGGCAGGCCGCGGCCGTGCTGCGGCAGGCCTCGATCAGATGGTCGTAGCCCCGTTCGGCGTGGGGGGCGACCAGGGCCTTCGGATCGCTCACCGCCCCGTCGGCGTCCCGCTTCATCGGCTTGCACGCTCCTTCCGGTCCGCGCCGCACCGGTGTGCCGCGGCCCGCTTCACAGATCGGGCAGTTCGAGATCGATGTCCGCGCGCCGCCGGGGCTCCTCGCCGGTGGGCGGGGCGCCGAGGCGCCGGGCGCGGGTCATGGCGAGATTGTCCGCCACCAGGGCCCGGTCCGGGTGCCGTCCGAAGCCCGTCCTGTCGTAGCCCAGCCGGGCGAACTCCTCCAGCCGCACCGCCTCGTCCAGCTCGTCCAGTTCCACCAGGGCGTTCGCGACCGACGCGGCGGCCGCGAGCACCCAGGGGTGGTGGTCGCCGAGCCGCCGGCGCAGGTTCTCCTGCG
>NZ_JAIOAB010000126.1 GCF_019890635.1 Streptomyces sennicomposti | reverse complement strand
GCTGGCCGCCGCCCTGGCGGTGGTCCGGGCGCGCGCCGTGGCGGCTGCGGCCCTGCCGTCCGGCGCGCCGGGACCGCACGACTCCTGGGCCGACCCGTCCCGGATCGCCGCGCAGGGCGTCCCCCGCCCGGGCCCTGCGGCGTGGGCCCGCACCTACTGGCCCGCCTGAGCGAGCCGCCCGCGGCGGCCCCGGCCCACTTGAGTACGCGTACTCAGGCGCCGGGGCCGCCGCGCGCCGCACGATCGGGGGATGCTGTGGTCCGACCCCGAGAACGAGCCGCCGGAAGAACTGCGCGACATGCAGGCGATGCTCCGGCGGCTGGGCGTTCTCATGGCGCTGGCCATGGTCCTCACGATGGTCGTCATCGGGCTGCGGTGAACCGCGCCCGGCGGCCGGGGAACGGGGGCGCCGTCGCCCGGCCGGGAACGGGGGCGCCGCGTGAAGGGGGCCGGCGGAAACGGCAGCGCGCGGGGTGAAGGGGCCCGCGCCGAGGGCCGCATGACCGCGTCGTCCGCCGTCCGGCCGAGGTGAGCCGTGGCGGCCCGCGCCGATACGCTGACCGCATGACCGATCAGCAGCGCCGCCGTCTCGTGCTCGCCTCCCAGTCCCCCGCCCGGCTCGGACTGCTCCGGCAGGCCGGACTGGACCCCGAGGTGATCGTCAGCGGGGTCGACGAGGACGCGGTCACCGCGCCCACCCCCGCCGAACTGGCGCTCGCGCTCGCCGAGGCGAAGGCCTCCGTGGTGGCGGCCCGCCCGGAGGTCCACGGCGCCCTGGTGATCGGCTGCGACTCGGTGCTCGACCTGGACGGCCGGGCGCTCGGCAAGCCCGCCGACGCCGAGGAGGCCACCGCCCGCTGGAAGGCGATGCGCGGCCGGGCCGGCACCCTGCAGACCGGCCACTGCGTCTGGGACACGGTGAGCGGCCGGCACGCCTCGGCCACCGCCTCCACCGTGGTCCGCTTCGGCGAGCCCACGGACGAGGAGATCGCCGCCTACGTCGCCTCGGGCGAGCCCCTCCACGTCGCCGGCGCCTTCACCCTGGACGGCCGCTCCGCGCCGTTCATCGACGGCATCGACGGCGACCACGGCAACGTCATCGGCATCAGCCTCCCGCTGGTCCGCCGCCTCCTGGCCGACCTCGGCGTGAGCATCACCGACCTGTGGGCGCCCGCCCGGGACTGATCACCGCCCGCGCCGGGACTCAGGAGGAACCGGCGACCGGCCCGAGCGAACCGACGTCGGACGACTTCCCGCCCCGCGGCTCCCCGCCCTGCGGCTCCCCGCCCTGCGGACCGCCGCCCTCCGTCGGGGTCCCACCCGGACCGCCGCTCTCCGGGGCCGTCCCCGGACCGCCGCCGTCCGCCGGAGCCGTCCCCGGACCGCCGTCCTGGGGACCGGCATCCGAGGGAATCGCGCCGGCCGGCCCCTCCACCACGTCGTACGTCATCAGCAGCAGCACGATCAGCGCCAGGGCGACGATCAGGAACACGAACGCCTGCCAGCCCACCAGCCCCCACGACACGGCGGCCAGCACGCCGTGCACCACGGCCGCGCTGATCAGCAGGACGCGCCCGAGGCCGGCCGGGCGGCGCCCGCGTATCGCCACCAGCAGGGCGACCAGGCCGCACACGGCGAAGTAGAGGCCGAAGACCACGGCGCCGACCTTCGACGACGTGGAGACCACGTCCGGGTCCGTTCCGGCCAGGGACATCCGCTGCCGGTGGACGACCTCCCCGAGGATCCAGTTCAGCGCCGCCACGCCCAGCGCCTCGGCGAAGAGCACGACCGCCACCACCCACGCCACCGGTCTGCGCACCACCGGTCCACCCACTTCCCGCCCGCCGCTCCGTCCGGAGCCCTGTTACCGCCAGTACCGTGAAGCCATCGCGAACGCTACTAACGGGTAAACCTGGGGACAAGAGTCCTGCGAACGGCAAAGAATCATTGGGCCATTCGTAGGGACTCCACAAAGAAACGAAGTGGGGCGCAGCACGCTCTCACAGAGACCTTGACCACATCAGGGGGCTAGGGTTTCTCGGAGGAGTCCTGCGTACGGCGACGCGACAAGGGATTTCGCGGGTCGAGCGAGCCTCGAATCACGCTCCGTGTGGGCAAGCTCACCATTGGGGACGGGTCGATGCGCCGTGTCGGCAGTCCCTAAACTCGGCTTGTTTCAAGGAGGGAGCCTCAATCGTGCG
>NZ_JAIOAB010000125.1 GCF_019890635.1 Streptomyces sennicomposti | reverse complement strand
TGGCCTCCGCCGCCTCCGCCCGCACCAGACGCGGAACACGGATCACGCCCCCGGCCAGCGCGAGCTGCGGCTCACCGCTCGCCAACGCCGCCGGCAGCAGGCCCGTGCCGCTCCCGTCCGTGTCGACCAGCACGACCCGGTCCGGATGCTCGTTCTGCGCCGTGCGCACCAGACCCCATACGGCGGCCTGCGCCGGATCGGCGACGGCGTCACGGGTCAGGACCACCAGCCGGGCGTCGTCTCCGCCGGCCAGGTGCTCCTGGACCGCGGTCAGTGCCTCCCCCGCCAACTCCCGCTCGTCCGCGCCCGACCGGCCGGTCAGGTCCAGCACCGGCCAGTCCGCACCGGCCGTCTCCTGCGGCGCCGGTATCTCCTGCCAGTCCACCCGGAACAGCGCGTTGCGCACCTCGTCGGCCTGCGTGGTGAGGCCGGCGGCGTCCACCGCCCGGAACGTCAGCTCGCGTACGCACAGCACGGGCGCCCCCGAGGGGTCGGCCGCGGCGACGGACACGGTGTTCTCGCCACGCGGCGTGATGCGCACCTTGAGCCGGCGCGCGCCGGACGCATACAGGGAGAACCGGCGCCAGGTGTGCGCGACCAGCACCTTGCCGTCCGGCCGGGGCGTGTCCGGCGAGAGCAGCCCGGTCGCCCGCAGCACCAGGTCGAGCAGCAGCGGGTGCAGCGCGAAGTCCGCCGCGTCGGGGCCCTGTTCCGGCAGCACCGCATCGACGTACACCTCCTCGCCGTGCCGCCATGCCTCCCGCACCCCGTCGGGGAGCAGCGCGGGGGCCACGGACCGGGCCTCGGGCGGGCGGCGCACCGTGAAGTCACCGACGAACGCCGGGGGCTGAGCCGAAAAGTGGCCGACGGCGTGCCGGGTCCACTCCTCGGAGCCGTCGGCGGACGCGTGGATGCTGACCTGCCGGCCACCGGGCGAGGAGGGGCCGGTCCTCGGTTCGCCGACCTGCACCCGCACGGACACCGCTCCGGTGGCGGGCAGGACGAGCGGCGTCTCGACGACGAGTTCGTCCAGGGCGCCGGCGGCCACCTGGTCCCCGGCGTGCACGGCCATCTCGACCAGTGCGGAAGCCGGTACGGCGGCCGGTCCGCCGTCCGCGTCCCCGAGCAGCCAGCCGTGCGTGGAGCGGGACAGGCGGCCGGTGGCCAGGACTCCGCCGCTGCCGGGGAGTTCGGCGACGGCGCCGAGGAGGGGGTGTGCGTCGGCGGCGAGTCCCAGCGCGCCCGCGTCGGTGCTGCCGCTGGGTCCCTCCAGCCAGTAACGCCGACGTTGGAAGGGGTAGGTGGGAAGATCGACGTGATGGTGGCCGGTGACGTCCGGGAGCGGGTCGGTGGCGATCCCACGGGTGTGGAGCGTGGCCAGCGACATGTGGAACCGGGCGGAAGTGTCCTCGTCCCGGCGCAGCGTGCCCGTGGTGACGGCCGGGCTGTCGGCGTGGGCGTCGAGCAGGTCCTGCACCGCCGTCGTCAGCACCGGATGCGCACTGACCTCCACGAACGCCCGATACCCCGCACCCGCCAAAGCCTCGACCGCCGAGGCGAAACGCACCTCATGACGCAGATTCCCGTACCAGTACGAAGCATCCAGCACCGTCGAACCATCAAGCCACGCGTCCCGGAACGTCGAGTACATCGGAATCTCCGGCGCCCGCGGAACCAACCCCGCCAACACCTCCGCCAGTTCACCCTCGATGGCCTCCACATGAACCGTGTGCGAGGCGTAGTCCACCGGCACCATCCGGGCACGGACCCCCGCCCCCGTCGCCGCCTCGAACAACTCCTTCAACGCACCCGCGTCACCCGCCACCACCGTCGAAGCCGGACCATTGACCGCCGCAACCTCAACACGACCCGCATACGCGGCGATACGCTCCTCGGCCTCCACCCGGGAGACGGGCAGGAACATCATCCCGCCCCGCCCCGCCAGCCGCCCCCCGATGGCCTGACTGCGCAACGCCACCACCCGGACGGCATCCTCCAGACTCAACGCCCCCGCAACATGTGCGGCCGCGATCTCACCCTGCGAATGCCCCACCACCGCATCCGGCCGCACCCCGTAGTGCTGCCACAGCCGGGCCAGAGCCACCATCACCGCGAACGACGCCGGCTGCACCACATCCACCCGGTCGAAACCCGGCGCACCCTCCACCTGCCGCAGAACCTCCAGCAGATCCCAGTCGACGTACGCCGACAACGCCCGCGCACACTCCGCCAGAGCCCCGGCGAACACCGGCTCCGACTCCAGCAACCGGGCCCCCATGCCCGCCCACTGATGCCCCTGGCCGGGAAAGACGAACACCGTCCCGCCCTCGACATCCGCCGACCCCGTCACCACCAACGGCGACGGCACACCCTCCGCCAG
>NZ_JAIOAB010000124.1 GCF_019890635.1 Streptomyces sennicomposti | reverse complement strand
AACTCGGCGCGCACGTCACCGTCGTGGCCGCCGACGCGGCCGACCGCGACCAACTCGCCGCCGCCCTCGCGGCTGTCGACCCCGAGCACCCGCTCACCGCCGTCATCCACACGGCCGGCGCACTGCGGGACGGCGTCATCACCGCCCAGAGCCCCGACCACCTGGACGCGGTGTTCGCGCCGAAGACGGACGCGGCCCGCCACCTGCACGAGCTGACGAAGGACCAGGACCTGGCCGCGTTCGTCCTGTACTCCTCCGCGGCCGGCACCCTCGGCAACCCCGGGCAGGCCAACTACGCCGCGGCGAACACCTCGCTGGAGGCGCTGGCACGGGACTTCCGGGCCGCGGGCACCCCCGCGGTGGCGCTGGCCTGGGGGCTGTGGGCCGAGGCGAGCGGCATGACCGGCGCTCTCGGCGCCACCGACCTCGAGCGCGGCCGGCGCACCGGTATCGCGGCGATGCCCACCGAGCAGGCCCTCGCCCTGCTCGACGCCGGTCTCCGGTCGTCCGAGGCGGCCCTGGTGACGGCGCGGCTGGACCTGGCCGCGGTGCGCAGGCGGGCCGCCACGGCCGACGACGTCCCGGTCCTGCTCCGGGCGCTGGTCCGGGCCCCGCACAAGGCCGCCCGCGCCGCCACGGCCGCCGAGGAGTCGCTCGCCGAACGGCTGGCCGCCCTGTCGTCCGCGCAACGCCTCGACGCCCTCGTGGAGTTGGTGCGCACCCAGGCCGCCGCCGTCCTCGGGCACGCCACCGGCCGCGCGATCGGCTCCGACGCAGCCTTCAAGGACGCCGGATTCGACTCGCTCGCCTCCGTCGAGCTGCGCAACCGGCTCGCCACCGCGACCGGCGTCCGGCTGCCCGCCACGCTGATCTTCGACCACCCCACGCCGGTGGAGCTGGCGGGCCGCCTCCTGGAGGACCTGGGCCTCATCGACGACCCGGCGGGCGACGCCGCCCTGACGGCCCGGCTCGACTCCCTGGAGGAGGCGCTCGGCGCCCTGCCCGGCCTGGCCGACAGCGTCCGGGAGGGGATCGGCGTACGGCTGCTCGACCTCGCGGCCCGGCTCGGCGCGGTCCCGCTCACCACGGCGGCCTTCGACGCCGGCAGCGGGCGGTCCATCGACCTCGACACGGCCACCGACAACGAGATCTTCCAGCTCATGGACGGCGAACTGGGTCTGTCCTGATGCCGTCACCGCAGCCATCCCACCCATTGACGAGCCCCGAAGGGACCGACCGGGCCATGCCCAACGAACCCACGTCCACAGCTGGTTCCCCGCGACAGTCAGCCGCCCCCGGTTCACCCGGCGCCGCCGGTGAGCAGAAACTCCGGGACTACCTCAAGCGAGCCCTGGTCGACCTCCAGCAGGCCAACAAGCGCCTGCACGACATCGAGGCCGCCCGCAGCGAGCCGATCGCGATCGTCGGCATGGCGTGCCGGCTGCCCGGCGGGGTGAGCACCCCGGACGAGCTGTGGGAACTGGTCGCCGAGGGCCGTGACGCCGTCTCCGGCTTCCCCGACAACCGGGGCTGGGACCTGGAACGGCTCTTCGACGCCGACCCCGAGCGCCCCGGCACCTCCTACGTCCGCGAAGGAGGGTTCCTGCACGACGCCGACCGCTTCGACGCCGCGTTCTTCGGCATCAACCAGCGCGAGGCGCTGTCGATGAACCCGCAGCAGCGGCTGCTCCTGGAGACCAGCTGGGAGACCTTCGAACGCGCCGGCATCGACCCGACGAAGCTGCGCGGCCGGCGCGTCGGCGTCTACACGGGCGTCATGTACCACGACTACGGCGCGGACATGGAGAACGCGCCGCCGGAGGTCGAGGGCTACCTCAGCACCGGTACCGCGGGCGCCGTCGCCTCCGGACGCATCGCCTACACACTGGGCCTGGAAGGGCCCGCCGTGACCCTCGACACGGCCTGCTCGTCGTCGCTGGTCGCGCTGCACCTGGCGATCCAGGCACTGCGCGACGGCGAGATCGACATGGCGCTGACCGGCGGCGCGGCCGTCATGGCGAGCCCCGGGGTGTTCGTGGAGTTCTCCCGGCAGCGCGCCCTGTCCCCGGACGGCCGCTGCAAGGCGTACGCCGAGGCCGCCGACGGCACCGGCTGGGCGGAAGGCGTCGCCACCATCCTCGTAGAACGGCTGTCGGACGCGCGGCGGTTGGGGCATCCGGTGCTGGCGGTGGTGCGTGGTTCGGCGATCAATCAGGACGGTGCGTCGAACGGTCTGACGGCTCCGAGTGGTCCGGCGCAGCAGCGGGTGATCCGTCAGGCGCTGGCGAACGCGGGTGTGTCCGCTGATGGTGTGGATGTGGTGGAGGGGCATGGGACGGGTACGACGCTGGGTGATCCGATCGAGGCGCAGGCGTTGCTGGCGACGTACGGCAGGGATCGTGAAGTGCCTTTGTGGCTGGGTTCGTTGAAGTCGAACATCGGTCATGCGCAGTCGGCTGCGGGGGTGGCCGGGATCATCAAGATGGTGCAGGCGATGCGGCACGGGGTGCTGCCGAGGACGCTGCATGTGGACCAGCCGTCGACGAAGGTGGACTGGGGATCCGGTGCGGTGGAGCTGCTCACGCAGGCGCGTGCGTGGCCGCAGGTGGAGCGTCCGCGGCGGGCGGCGGTGTCGTCGTTCGGGGTGAGCGGCACCAACGCCCACGTCATCCTCGAACAAGCCCCCGACCAGCCTGAACCGGAGGCCGGCCCCAGGCTCCCCGCCATCCCGTGGCGCGTCTCCGCCCGGACCGGGGCCGCCCTGCGTGCCCAGGCCCGCAGGCTGCTCACGGCGACGGACGGCCTCGAACCCGTGGCCGTCGCACAGACCCTGTCCCGCGCCCGCTCCGCGTTCACCGAGCGTGCGGTGGTGGTCGGTGGTGATGGTGGGGAGTTGTCGCTGGGGTTGCGGGCT
>NZ_JAIOAB010000123.1 GCF_019890635.1 Streptomyces sennicomposti | reverse complement strand
GCACCGTGGTCGCCGCGAACTACGGCCGCATCATGCGTGAGTCCGGCGCCCTTGCGACGCTGGAGGCGCTCGGCAGGCAGCGCACGGCCGAGGCCCGGGGCGCGGAAGCCCTGCTCACGACCTATATCCCCGACTCGCCCGAGGAGCGGGAGCAGGCCGGCGTCACCGACGTCGACATCGTCAACGCCGTCGAGTACTACCGCACGCCTCGGGCGCAGAGCCCGAACTCGCCCAACAAGCTGCGCTTCTCCGGTCTGGAGGCGGCGCTGGGCTTCGACGCGTTCCACCTGGCGGAGGTGCTGCTCACGCAGCCCTTGCAGGTCGTCGTGGGCGACGTGCCGGGCGCCTTCGGCTCCTACCGCGACGGCTGGGAACTCTTCAACCGGGCCCGCTCGGAGAAGAAGGACATCCTCGTCGTCCAGGGCGCGAGCCACTACGACCTCTACGACCAGCCGAAGTACGTCGACCAGGCGCTGGAGAAGCTCACCGCCTTCTTCGGGGAAAACCTCTGATCCACGGGTGACGAGCCGACCGGGCACGGCTCCGGAAGTCTTCGAGGAGACTCCCGGAGCCGTGCCCTCACCTGTTCGTAACCTGCTCGACCGGCGCGCGCCCTCCTGCCGGAGCACACGCACCGGTTCGCATTCCACGAAAGCGCGGTTCGGAATTTCGCAATTGAACTGGCCCGTGGCCCGGGATACCTTCCCGGCGACAGAACGGGAGACTGGGATGACGGGAAAGCCGAGCGGTCCGCTCGCGGGCGTCAGGATCGTGGAGCTGGGCGGCGTGGGGCCGACCCCCTTTTGCTGCATGCTCCTTTCCGACCTCGGCGCGGACATCGTCCGTATCGACCGGCCGCCGGGCTATGACGGTGGCGCGCCGGTCGAGCCGCGGTTCAATCTGCTCAACCGCGGACGGCGCAGTGCCGCACTGGATCTGAAGAACGGGGCGGCCGTCGAGGCGGTCCTCAGACTGGTGCGCGACGCCGACGCCGTGATCGAGGGCTTCCGCCCGGGGGTCGCGGAGAAGCTGGGCCTGGGCCCGGACGAGTGCCGGGCGGCCAACCCGCGGCTGGTGTACGGACGGATGACGGGGTGGGGCCAGAACGGGCCACTGGCCCAGGCGCCCGGCCATGACGTGAACTACGTGTCGCTCACCGGTGTGCTGCACTCCGTGGGCAGGGCGGGCGGACCGCCGGTGATCCCGCTCAACCTCGCCGGCGACTTCGGCGGCGGCTCCCTCTACCTCGCCCTCGGCGTGGTCTCGGCGCTGCTGGAGAGCCGGACTTCGGGGCGCGGTCAGGTGATCGACGCGGCCATGGTGGACGGTTCGGCGTCCTTGATGACCCTCTTCTACGGGCTGCACGCCGCCGGGTACTGGAACGACGAGCGCGGCACCAACCGCCTCGACTCGGGCGCTCCCTGGTACGACGTCTACGAGACGAAGGACGGCCGCTGGCTGAGCGTCGGCTCCAACGAGGCTCGGTTCTGGCGCAACACCCTGCGGCTCCTCGGGCTGCGCGAGGAGGACATGCCGGACCAGCACGACCGGACCAGGTGGCCCGAGATGCGGACCACGCTCGCCGAGGTGCTCCGCACCCGCACCCGGGACGAGTGGTGTGCGCTGGCCGAGGGCCAGGAGGTGTGCGTCGCGCCGGTCCTGTCGCTGACGGAGGCGCCCGGCCATCCGCACCTGCGTGAACGGGGTACGTTCACCGAGGTGGAGGGCGTGATCCAGCCGGCGCCCGCGCCGCGCTTCAGCCGGACTCCCGGAGCGATCCAGGGACCGCCCGCCGAGCCGGGACAGCACACCGACGAGGTCCTGGGAGACTGGGGCTTCACCGCCGAGGAGCTGTCCGCACTGCGCGCCGCGGGCGCGATCGTCTGAGTCGGCCCCCGCGAGCTGTCGGTCCGGGGACGCCTGCCGCGGCCCCGGAGCGCGCTGTTTCGCCCGGCGTCCGGCGTCGGCCCGCTCAACGCCCCGGATCGCCCTCGACCAGGCGCCGCAGCGAGGGCAGCAGCGCGTCGAGGTCCTGGCCGGTGCGGAAGGCGACGACGGTGGTGCCGCCGTCCGTGCCGTCCGGCCGGGCGCCCGGGGCCGGGAACAGCGCGAGCACCTCGCCCATCGCCTCGTCCAGCTCGGTCACGGGATCGGCGGACTCGCCGCGCAGCCAGCGGCGCAGCACATGGTTGTGGGCGGCGACGACGGAGGCCGCCATCAGCTCGGCGCGCAGGGACGCCGACGTCGTCGGGTCGCCCATCCAGTCGGCGATGAACTCGCGGAACAGCCGCTGGTAGCGGGCCACGCTGGCGATCTCGCGGTCGCGCAGGGCCGACACCTTGCTGGTCAGGGCGTAGCGCCGGCGGGCGAGGTCGCCCTCCTCGATGTAGTGCAGCAGCACCAGCCGGACCGCGTCCGAGACCGCGACGAGGGCGGTGCGGTGACTGGAGGTCGCCAGCCGGTCACGGATCAGTTCGAGCAGCCGGTCGTGGTCGGGGAAGATGACCGCTTCCTTGGACCGGTAGTGCCGGAAGAACGTGGTGCGTCCCACTCCGGCCCGTTCGGCGATGTCGTCGACGGTGGTCTGCTCGTATCCGCGCTCGTCGAACAGCGCGAAGGCGGCGTCCGCGAGTCGGATCCGCGCCGGTGGCTTGCTCATGACCGCTCATCCTCTCCCGTCGTGGCCCCTGGTGACCACTTGCCCCACCCAACGGTACTGAGTACCGTATTACAGAGATCAAGTACCAGAGGAGGTCCGGGTGGATTCCGTGGCGCACGGCGAGTCCGGCCTGCTCCTCCGGCCGGTCCACGACGGTGGGGCTCCGACCGCCGGGACCGCGACGACGCCGCCGTCCGGGGCGTCCCTGTTCCGCACGACACGTTCTGACGCGGGGCGCCCGCCGGGCCGTACGGCGTCCGCGTTCCCGCACCACACCCTCCGACCGACGAGACTCCGGTGGTACAGCCAGTGAC
>NZ_JAIOAB010000122.1 GCF_019890635.1 Streptomyces sennicomposti | reverse complement strand
CAGGGGACTTCGGGGCCAGGTGCGGGCCCACGCCGGGCTGGTCGACCACGTCGAAGAGGTCGCTCTTGCGCAGCTCGGCGCCGCCGTCGCGCCCGAGTTCCGCGAAGCTGCGGTAGCGCTCCCACAGGATCCGGTGGCGGTCGAGGACCGCCGCCGCCTCGGCGAACGGGACGCCGCCGAACCACCGGGCCAGCAGGGTCGAGATCAGTTCGCGGTGTTCGTAGCGCTGCGACTCGCTGGAGAAGTCGATGCCGAGCGTGTCGGCCAGCCCCGCGAAGGCGGCCGTCAGACCGGTCGCGGCCAGCAGCTTGCTCCAGTGCCGCTCCGTCAGGATCACGACCATCACCCGTACGCCGTCCGAGGTCAGGAAGTCGCGGCCGTAGGTGCCGAAGACGTCGTTGCCCGACTTGACGCGCTCGTGCCGGGTGACCTGCGCCTCGGCGAGATACCCCAGGTTGCCCGCGGTGGCCAGCGCCACGTCGTCCAGCGCGACCCGTATGCTCCGGCCCCGGCCGCTGAGCAGCCGTTCCCGCTCCGCGGCGAGCAGCCCGACCGCCAGATACAGGCCGGCCGCGATGTCCCAGGCCGGCAGCACGTGGTTCACCGGCGCCTCGGCGCCCGACGGCCCGGTGATCAGGGGGAAGCCGGTGGCCGCCTGGACGGTGTAGTCCACGCCCGCGCCGCCGTCGGCCCGCCCCTGGAGGAGCACATGGATCAGGTCGGGGCGCAGGGCGCTGAGCGCCTCGTGGCCGAACTCCGGGTACCGGTCGCTGTTGCTCACCACGACGCACGGGTCGCCGCGCACGATCAGGTCCACCACGCGGCGGCGCTCCGCCTCGGACGACATGTCGACGGCGACGGCGCGCTTGCCCTTGTTCAGCCCCGACCAGTACAGGCTGGTCCCGGAGTCGGCCAGCGGCCATCTGGTGCGGTCCGCCGCGCCGCCGAGGGGTTCGACCCGGACGACGTCCGCGCCCAGTTGCGCGAGCGTCAGCCCGCACAGCGGGGTCGCCACGTAGCTGGAGATCTCGACGACCCTGAGGCCGGACAGCGGCTGCCGTGATGCGGGCACTTCTTCGGGAGGCATGGTCGTCCTTTCGGGTTCGCCGGGTGCGGGCACGCCCGGACCCTGACAGCGATCATATATGATATGCAGTTCATGCGGACAGTCCCCCCAGGGCCGACCGAGCAGACCAGGCCGAGCGACGCCGACGCGACCGCCGCCTTCCCCGCACACCGCATCGCGGCCGCCATGCGGCCTGCCCTGGATGAATATAGTCAATAAGATATATGGTCTGCCCATACCTAGACGCCCGGCAGGCGATCGCGATGCGTCCGACGACCGGTCGGTCATCGACGGGCCGGGGCGAGAAGGAGGCGTCATGACAGTTGCTCCGTTCTCAGAGAAGTACTGGAGCCCCATCGAGACCATTTCCCCCGCGGAAGCGCGGGCGGTCCAGAATGAACGGCTGAGGGAACAAATCGCTCACCTGGCCGGGAACAGCGCCTTTTACCGTGAGAAATTCTCCGCGCACAAAATCGACGCGTCGAAGATCGGCACGGTCGAGGATCTGGCCGGCCTTCCGTTCACGGAGAAGCAGGAGCTGCGCGACAGTCTGGCCGATTTCCCGCCGCTCGGCGCCCATGTCGCCGTGCCCGACCGCGACATCGTGCAGATCCAGGCGTCGTCCGGCACGACGGGAAGCCCGTCGTACGTGGCGCTGACGGCGAGCGACATCACCACCTGGTGCGAACTGGGCGCGCGGGCGCTGTACGCCAACGGCTTCCGGCCCGGCGACCGGCTGCTGCACGCCTTCGGCATGAGCAAGGGCTTCGTGGGCGGCCTGCCGGTCGTCCAGATCCTTCAGTACATGGGCATCGTGGACATCCCGATCGGCGCCGAGGCGGGCGCGGAGCGGCTGCTGCGCGTCCAGGCGGACCAGCGCCCCAACGCGCTGATCGGCACCCCGTACTTCCTCGCCCACCTCGCCGAGCAGGCCCCGAAGATCGTCGGCCGGGCCGCCCGGGAACTGGGCGTCCGCGCGATCAGCGTCGGCGGCGAGCCCGGCGGCGGACTGCCCTCGGTCCGCGAGAACCTCGAGTCGCTGTGGGGCGCGACCGCCCGGGAGATGCTCGGCGGCACCGACATCGCCTGCACCTACTGGGGCGAGTGCGAGGCCGGCGAGGGCATGCACTTCCTGTCGCCGGACCTGATGATCGCCGAGCTGATCGACCCGGAGACCGGCGAGCAGGTCGCCCCGGTCGAGGGCGCGCAGGGCGAGCTGGTCTACACGGCGCTGCGCCGCCAGGCCTCCCCCCTGCTGCGCTTCCGCACCAGGGACCACGTCGTGGTCACCGGCACCGACTGCTCCTGCGGCCGGACCGGATACAAGGTGCGGTGCATCGGCCGCACCGACGACATGCTCATCGTCCGCGGGATCAACGTCTTCCCCTCGGCCCTCAAGCAGCTGGTCCTGGAGCTGGCGCCGCTCACCACCGGGGAGATGCGCATCCGGGCCGACTTCGAGGGCCACTCCACGCAGCGCCCGCTGCCCCTGGTCGTGGAGCACGCGGCCGGTCTGGGCAAGGAGCGGCAGGACGAGCTGCGCACCTCGCTCGAACAGCGCATCCGCTCCGCGCTCAACGTCAAGACGGTCGTCGAACTCGTTCCCGACGGCACGCTCAAGCGTCCCGACCACGTCAAGGTCGCGCTGATCGAGCGGGTGTAGGCACGGCATCCTGCCCGCGGGCAGCGAGAACCCCGCGTTCCCGGGCGGTCCGGGAACGCGGGATTCTCGTTCGCCGGTCAGGCGTCGCGGCGGTGCGCCCCGTGGTCGCCGGGGCGGTCGAGCAACTGGTTGAGGAACGCGCGGGCGGCCGGGCTCAGGGTGCGGCCGTGCGCGGTGGCGATGTGGATCTTCCGTACCGCCCACGGCTCGGCGAGCTCCAGCACGGCGACACCGTCCAGGTCCTCCCGGGTGAGCAGGCACTCGGGCTGCACGGTGACCCCCAGTCCGGCCTGGACGAGGCTGAGCGCGACGCTCGCGCTCCGGACGTGGTACCCGGGCTCGAACTCCCGCTCCAGCCGGCGGGCGGCGACGCGGAAGGCGCCGAGCATGGAGGTGACCGCGATCAGCTTCTCGGGCAGCAGTTCCTGGAACGTCACACCGGGCCGCTCGCTGAGCAGATGGCCGCGGGGCACGACGACGACCAGGCGGTCGCGCCGGTAGGGCGTGACGTCGACCCCGTCGAGGTCCAGCCCGTACGCCGCAGCGAACACGCCCATGTCCGCCTCGCCGTGCGCGACCTGCCGCACGATGTCCGCGTTCTCCACGTCGTGCAGCGCCAGCTCGACGAGCGGGAACTCACGGCTGTAGTCACCCATCTCGCGGGCGAGGAACGGGACGATGATGGTGCGCGCCGACGCGATGGTCAGCTCTCCTCGCACGCCCTGCGTGAAGGAGGAGATCTCCGAGCGCATGTCTTCGAGGCTGTCGAAGATCTGGCGGACGTAGCGCGCCAGGACCGCGCCGGCCGGGCTGGGGACGACCCCCTTCGGCCCGCGTTCCAGGAGCTGGATGCCGGCGATGTCCTCCAGGACCTGGATGCGTTTGGTCGCCGTCGAGGCGGCGATGTTCTCCCGGATCGCGGCCCGGCCGATCTGCTGCTCCTCGATCGAGGAGAGGAAGAGTCGCAGGGTGAACAGGTCGACCTGGCGGATCAGGTGAAGCCGGTTGAACGTTCCCATGGGGCCACCCTCGCAGTGCACGCGGTTCTTCGGGTCAACGGCGGTCGGGCCCCGTCCGCCGGCGGCGGGACGGCCCGTACCGAGGGGCCGACGGCAACGGGCCGGGCGGGGCAGGGAGGGAGAGGGGCGGGGTG
>NZ_JAIOAB010000121.1 GCF_019890635.1 Streptomyces sennicomposti | reverse complement strand
CGCGTCCTCGGCGATCTGCAGCGCCTGCTCGACGGCATACTCGTCCAGCTCGGAGAGCAGACCGTCCACGTCGTCCCGGTCCACGGTCAGGTCATCGGCGAAATGCCGGTCGCCGGTCGCGTCGGGCACGTACTTCACACACACGATGATCTTCATCTTCAGGGTGTCTCCTGGTTCCCCACGGCAGTCCCCGTCCGGGCTGCCCTGCTTGTCTTCGGTACCGCGTGTCGTGCGCTACGCGTCGAGTCCGCCGCGCTTGACGAGCTGGGCCGCGATCACGTTCTTCTGGATCTCGTTGGTGCCCTCGCCCACGATCATCAGCGGGGCGTCCCGGAAGTAGCGCTCGACGTCGAACTCGGTCGAGTAGCCGTAACCGCCGTGGATGCGGACGGCGTTGAGGGCGATCTGCATCCCGGTCTCGGAGGCGAACAGCTTGGCCATGCCGGCCTCCATGTCCACCCGGCGGCCCGCCTCGGCCTCACGCGCCGCGTACAGGGTGAGCTGGCGGGCGGCGGTCAGCGAGGTGGCCATGTCGGCCAGGTAGTGGCCGATCGACTGGTGCTGCCAGATCGGCTTGCCGAAGGACTCCCGCTCCTGGGCGTAGGCCAGCGAGTCCTCCAGCGCCGCGCGGCCGACGCCGAGCGCGCGGGCGGCCACCTGGAGCCGGCCGGTCTCCAGGCCCTTCATCATCTGCCCGAAGCCCTTGCCCTCCACCCCGCCGAGCACGGCGTCGGCCGGCACGCGGTAGTCGTCGAAGGCCAGCTCGCAGCTCTCGACGCCCTTGTACCCCAGCTTGGGCAAGTCGCGGGAGACCGTGAGGCCGGGGCCGTGCTCGGCCAGGAGGATCGAGATGCCCTTGTGCGCGGGGCTCGCCGTCGGGTCGGTCTTGCACATCAGCGCGATCAGTCCGGCGCGCCGGGAGTTGGTGATCCAGGTCTTGGAGCCGTTGACGACGTACTCGTCGCCGTCCTTGCGGGCGACGGTGCGCATGGCCTGGAGGTCGGAGCCGCCGCCGGGTTCGGTCAGCGCCATGGTGGCGCGCATCGCGCCGGTGGCCATCTGCGGCAGGTAGCGGCGCTTCTGCTCCTCGGTGCCGAAGTGCACCAGCAGCTTGGCGACCACGGTGTGGCTGCCCATGGCGCCGGCCAGGCTCATCCAGCCGCGCGACAGTTCCTCGGTGACCAGCACGAAACACGGCATGGAGACGGGGTTGCCGCCGTACTCCTCGGGGATGGCGAGGCCGTAGATGCCGAGCTTCTTCATCTGCTCGATCAGGGCCTCGGGGTAGGTGTTGGAGTGCTCGAGTTCCTGGACGACGGGCTTCACCTCCTTGTCGACGAAGTCGCGTACGGTCTTGACGACGAACTGCTCGTCGTCGGAGAGGGCGTCCAGGGTGCTCACGGTGTACTCCTCGTCGTCTTTCGGGTGGTCCGGTGCCGCGGCGTGCTGTCAGACGACGCCGTCGGCCCGCAGTTCTTCGATCCGGGCCGCGGACAGTCCGAGTTCCGTCAGGATCCGCTCGGTGTGTTCGCCGGCGGCGGGTACGGGGTCCATGCGCGGCTCGACACCGGCCAGGTCCGCGGGTGGCCGCAGGGCCGGGACCACGGCGCCGGGGATGCTCACGTCCTGCCAGCGGCCGCGCCCGGCGAGCACCGGGTGTTCGACGAACTCGCGCACGTCGTTGACGCCGGCGCAGGCGATACCGGCCTCGTCCAGTGTCTTCATCGCCTCGTCGCCGCTCGTCCGCGCGAACCGCTCCCGGATGACGGCGTTGAGTTCCTCGCGGTGGGCCACCCGGTCGGAGCCGGTGGCGAAACGGGGGTCGTGCGCCAACTCCGGCCGCTCCAGGAAGCGTTCGCACAGCGCCGTCCACTCCCGCTCGTTCTGCACGGAGAACAGGACCTGCTTGCCGTCGGCCGCCGGGTAGGCGCCGTAAGGGGCGATGGTGGCGTGCTGGGCGCCGATCCGCGGGGGCTGGGTGCCACCGTGGCGGGTGTAGGAGGCGGGCTGGCTCATCCACTCCGCCAGTGCCTCGAACAGCGAGACCTCCACGGCCCGCGCCACCCCGGTGACCGCCCGGGTGTAGAGGGCGGTGAGGATGCCGGAGTAGGCGTACATGCCGGCCGCGATGTCGGCGATCGACACCCCGACCCGGGCGCTCTCCTCGGGGGTGCCGGTCAGGGAGACCAGTCCGGTCTGGCACTGCACCAGCAGGTCGTACGCCTTGCGGTCGGCCCACGGGCCGGTCGTGCCGTAGCCGGAGACGGTGCACGCGATGAGCGAGGGGTGCCGCGCGGTGAGGGACGCGTTGTCCAGCCCGAGGCGGGCGGCGGCTCCCGGGGCCAGGTTCTGCACGAACACGTCCGCTGTCGTCAGCAGTTCCTCCAGCACCTGCCGGCCGGGCTCCGTCTTGAGGTCCAGGGTCACGGATTCCTTGGACCGGTTGAGCCAGACGAAGTAGCTGGACTGGCCGTGCACGGTGGTGTCGTACCGGCGGGCGAAGTCGCCGCCCCCAGGCCGCTCCACCTTGATCACACGTGCGCCGAGGTCGGCGAGCTGGCGGGTGGCGAACGGCGCCGCCACCGCCTGCTCGACGCTCACGACCGTGACGCCGGTGAGCGGGAGTGCGGTCATGCTCTGACCTCCACGGGCCGTGCGGGAAACATGCTGGTCGATGGGGTGCCGCCGGGCCGGCTGACGACGGAGTGCCTTCGGCGGACCGTCCTGTCCGGCAACAGTGTCATCATGGATGCTCATGGGGCCGAAGGTGAAATACCGAATACTGATGGCTTCATGCCGGGCACAGATGGACGTCGAGTGGAGGGCCGGACCGGTGGACATCAAGCAACTCAGGGCACTCGTGACCGTGGCCGAGGCGGGCAGCGTGACGCGGGCGGCGGAGCTTCTGCATCTCGTCCAGCCGGCGGTCACCCGGCAGATCCGCACCCTGGAGCACGAGCTGGGGGTCGCGCTGTTCGAGCGGACCCGGCAGGGCATGCAGCCCACGGCCGCCGGTACGACCATGGTCGAGCGCGCCCGGCGGGCCCTGAACGAACTGGAGCGGGCCCGTGCGGAGATCCGCCCGACACCGGGCGTGGTCAGCGGCATCGTGACCGTCGGCCTGCTGGACAGCGCCAGCAGCCTGCTGGCCGAGCCGCTCGTCTCGGCCGTCCTGCGCGACCACCCGGGCATCGAGCTGCGGCTGCTCACCGCGTACTCCGGGCACCTTCAGCAGTGGCTCGACGACGGGGACCTGGATCTGACCCTGCTGTACAACCTCTCCAGCACCCCCTCGCTCAACGCGGAGCCACTGGTGCGGGAGAAGCTGTGGGCGGTGGCGCCGCCGTCCGCCGGGTTGCGGGCCGAGCGCCCCGTCCCGCTGGAGGAGGCGGTGTCGCATCCGCTGGTGGTGCCGGCGGCGGGGCACGGGCTGCGCAAGGTGATCGACGCGGCCGCCGCGCAGGCGAAGGCGGAGATGAACCTGGTCGTCCAGACCAACTCCATGCATGTGCAGAAGCAGCTCGCGCTGGCCGGCCACGGCTGGACCATCCTGCCCGGTGTCGGCATCGCCGAGGACGTGGCGAACGGCACCCTGAGCGCCGCGCCGCTGTGCGAACCCGAGGTGTGGCGCTCGATCGTGCTCGGCACGCCGAGGGCGGGGCGCATCACACCCGCCGTCGAGGTCGTGGCCAGGGAGCTGACCCGGCAGATCAACGCCGCGGTGCACGAGGGACGGTGGCCGTCGGCCGAGCTGCACGACAACGGGACCGCGAACCGGTCGTGACGGCGCGGTCGCGCCCGCGCGCGGCCGACCGCCGCCGGCGCACGCACGCGACCGGCCCGGAGCGGCGGGGCTGCTCCGCGCCCGCGGGCGTGCGTCCGGGCCGCGGCGGGGCCTCCCCCCCC
>NZ_JAIOAB010000120.1 GCF_019890635.1 Streptomyces sennicomposti | reverse complement strand
CCGGCGGCTCGGTGGCCCACCTGACGGGCCGCCGGGCCGCCGGGCCGTTCGGCATCCCGGTCGCCCGGTCAGCCCGGCACCCGGTCGCCGGGTCGCCCCGCCGCCCGGTCAGCCCACAGCCGCCCGGCGGTCCGGCCGGGCCGGTCGGTCCGGTCGGTCCGGTCGGTCCGGTCGGTCCGGCTAGGCGAATACCCGTTCGAGGACGACGGCGATGCCGTCGTCCTCGTTCGATGTGGTGACCTCGTCGGCCACCGCCTTCAGTTCGGGGTGGGCGTTGGCCATGGCGACGCCCCGGGCCGCCCACCGGAACATGGGGATGTCGTTCGGCATGTCGCCGAAGGCGAGGGCGTCCTCCCGGCGCACCCCGAGGTGCTCGGCGGCCAGCGCCAGCCCGGTCGCCTTGGTGATGCCGCACGGCTGCAGCTCCACGGTCCCCGGCCCCGACATGGTGACCGTGGCCAGCGAGCCGACCACGCCCCGGGCCGCCGCCGCCAACTCGTCGTCGCCCAGCCCCGGGTGGCGCAGCAGCACCTTGCTGATCGGCGCCCGCCACAGCTCGTCGCGCCGCTCGACCCGCACGGCGGGCAGGGTCGGGTGCGGCATGCGGTACCCCGGCTCGATGAGCGTCAGCCCGTCCACGCCGTCCTGGTCGACCGCCGCGTACACCTCGCCCACCTCGGCCTCGATCTTGCCGAGCGCGGTCTCGGCCGTCTCCCGGTCCAGGGTGACCGACCACAGCAGCCGGTCCGCCGCCGCGTCGTAGAGCTGGGCGCCCTGACCGCACACGGCGAGCCCGCCGCCGCCGAGGGCCGCCAGCAGCGGCCGTACCCGCGGCGCGGGCCGTCCGGTCACCACCAGGTGCCGGGCGCCGGCCGCCGCCGCCCGGTGGAGCGCGGCGCGGGTCCGCTCGGACACGGTGTCGTCGCCGCGCAGCAGCGTTCCGTCCAGGTCGGTGGCGATGAGGGCGTACGCGGGGGGAGGGGGTGCGGCCATGATCAGAGAATACGGACCCGCCGGGGGCCCGGGACCACGGGGAAGCGGGGGCGGGCACGGAACCGGCCACCGCCGGCCTCCTCTCCCAACTCCCTTTCCTCGCGCGGCAGGTGAGCGGGACGGCTCGGTGCGGCACCCGGCCGCTCCCCGCCGGGTGCCCTGCCGCCCTCCCCCGCTGGCCGCTCTCCCCGCTGGGCACCCGGCCGCTCCCTGCCGGACGGCACGACCCGACGGCCGAAGTCCCCGCCGGACGGCACGGCCCGGCAGCCGAAGTCCCCCTCAGGCGGGTCTGTCCGGTGTGCCGCCGCGGCGGCTGGTGCGCCACAGTTGGTACAGGTGCCGGGCTCCCGGCCGCACGAAGCGGGCGAGCATCGTGAGGAACGGCATCGGGTCGTCGCCCGCGAGCCAGGCCAGCTCGGTGCCGCTCGCCCGCGCCGGGGCGTGCGGGGTCGTATAGCCGCTGCGGCGGTAGGCGAGCAGGGCGGGCAGGTCGATGTTCTCCACGACGAACCGGTGGCCGGCCCGCTGCTCGCCCTCCGGGACCGGCCGCCCGGTCAGGTCGAGGTGCATGGCGCGCACCACGTCCACCCCCGACCCGCTCTCGAAGAGCCGGAACTGCGCGCCCATCCGCGGGTTGAAGTCCAGCAGCTTGTACTGCCCGTCGCGCCGGTCGAAGCGCAGGTCGAGGTCGACGATCCCGGTGAAGCCGATCTCCTTGACGAAACGCGCGGCGAGGTCCGCGAGTTCCGGGTTGTCCACGACGTACGCGCTCGCCGTCATGCCCGCGTGCGGCGGCCAGGAGCGCACCTTGACGCCGGTGAACAGGGCGAGCGGGTGGGAGTCGCGGTCGAAGTAGGCGTGCACGATCCAGTCCTCGGCCTGCTCGCGCGGCAGGTACTCCTGGATGATCACGCCCGGCCGCTCGCCCCAGTCGCGGGCCAGCGAGAGCAGTCCCGCGCGGGTGGCGACCCGGGTGGTGCCGTTCACGGCCGGCCGGCTGCGGCGCGTGAACGCCTCGCGGTTCTTCACCACCACCGGGAAGCGGGCCGTCTGCGCGAACGCCGCGATGTCGTCGTACGACTGCGGGAAGACGGCCGCCGGACTCGGCACACCGTGCTTCACGCACAGTTCGTGCAGCCCCTGTTTGCTGGCCAGGAGGCGCGGCAGGCCGGGCTCGACGCGCGGGAAGAGGAAGTGGCCGCCGAGCGCGTCCTGGTGCTCGGCGATCAGGACGGCGGCCTCCTCGTCGGTGGGCACGAGGACGGCCGGGCGGCCGATGCGGCGCGCGATCCGCAGCAGGCCCTCCACCAGGTGGTCCGCGTCCTCCGTGCCGGTGGTCGGCCAGACGAACGCGCGTCTGAGATAACGGGAGGAGGCCGCCGGGGTGTACGCGTCCTCGGTGACGGCGTACATCGGGACGCCGGCCCGGCCCAGGCTGCGGATCGCCCCCACCCCGCCGTGGTGCAGCGGGTAGTCGCCGAACTTGACGATCAGACCCGGTACGTCCGGATCCGCCGCGAACGGCACGCCGACGGTTCTCCTGGCCACGGGTCCCCCCACGTGTCCCCCTTGCGGGGCGGATCCACCCCGTCCGCGCCCCAAAGGACGCTAAGCCGGAATTAGGCGCTCCCACAAGGCCAATTGGGACATTGCAAACTCTTTAGGCACTGCCGGAAACCACCGGCGCCCCCGTAACGTGTGGCCCGAACCGCACACGTGCGGTCCCGCCCCGCACGGCACGCACGGCACACGAAAGAGAGGCAGTACCGATGCCCCCCTTCGAGGTCCCCGAGGGCGATCCCTTCGGCCCGCACAACCTTCCCTACGGTGTCTTCTCCCGCGCCGGATCGCAGGAGAGATCCGTCGGCGTCCGGCTCGGCGACCACGTCCTGGACGCGGGCGCGGCGGCGCTGGCGCTCGGCTCGCCGTACGCCGCCCTCCTGGCCCGGCCGACCCTGAACCCGCTCCTGGCCGCCGGGCGCACCGCCTGGTCGGACGTGCGGCGCGCGCTGACCGCGTGGGTGACGGTGCCCGCCCACCAGGAGACCGTGGCCCCGTTCCTGCACCCGCTGTCCTCGGTCACCCTGCACCTGCCGTTCGAGGTCGCCGACTACGTCGACTTCTACGCCTCCGAGAACCACGCCCGCAACGTCGGCCAGATCTTCCGCCCGGACGCCGCCGACTCCCTCACCCCCAACTGGAAGCATCTGCCGATCGGCTACCACGGCCGCTCCGGCACGGTGGTGGTCTCGGGCACGGACGTCACCCGCCCGGCCGGCCAGCGCAAGGGCCCCGCCGACCCCGAACCGGTGTTCGGCCCGTCCGTGCGGCTGGACATCGAGGCCGAAGTCGGCTTCGTGGTGGGCGTGCCGTCGCGGATGGGGCGGCCGGTGTCGCTGGAGAACTTCCGCGAGCACGTCTTCGGGCTGTGCCTGCTCAACGACTGGTCGGCGCGCGACATCCAGGCCTGGGAGTACGTGCCGCTCGGCCCGTTCCTCGGCAAGTCGTTCGCCACGTCGGTGTCGGCGTGGATCACTCCGCTGGACGCGCTGGAGGACGCGCGGGTGGCGCCGCCGGAGCGCACGCATCCGCTGCTGCCCTACCTCGACGACTCCGCGGACGAGCCCGGCGGCTACGACCTGCGGATCTCCGTCGCGATCAACGGCCACGTGGTGTCCGAGCCGCCGTTCTCGACCATGTACTGGACGGCCGCCCAGCAACTGGCCCACATGACGGTCAACGGCGCGTCCCTGCGCACCGGCGACCTGTACGGCTCGGGCACGGTCAGCGGACCGGAGCCGGGGCAGCGCGGCTCGCTGCTGGAGCTGACCTGGAACGGCCGGGAACCCCTCGAACTCCCGGACGGCAAGCGGACGTTCCTGGAGGACGGCGACGTGGTCACCCTGTCGGCGTGGGCGCCGGGCGCGGACGGCACGCGGGTGGGGCTGGGAGAGGTGACGGGACGGATCGTCACGGCCTGAGGCGGAGGAATCGGTACGGGGCGGATCGGTCAGCGGTCCGGGGGCGGGCGAGGGGCGGGCCGGTCCCTACGCCCGCCCCTCCCGCCCCTCGCCCGCCCCGTCCCGCCCCGTCCTGCCGCGTCCCGGGGTGCGGAATTCGGCCGCTCTCGGGTCCTGACTCGTGCCGCCCGGCACCGTCATACTGACGGCGGGACGCGCGGACTCGCGGGACCGGCCCCGCGCCGGACCTTCCCCGAGCACGCCCCGCAGCACCACCGGCGCACCAAGACCGCACCACCAGCGCACCGCGCA
>NZ_JAIOAB010000012.1 GCF_019890635.1 Streptomyces sennicomposti | reverse complement strand
TGCTTCCCTTCGGTCTTGCGTTTCCGACTCTATCAGATCTTTCCGATCCGATTTCCTCGGTGCTTTCCAGGTTCCCGCTTCCGCGTTTCCCTTTCCGGCGGATCCGACTCTATCAGAACCTTTCAGTTCCAATACCCGGTCGGCGGGGGCGTCTTGGGCTTCTCGGCTTTCGCCTGTCGGCCTTTCGACATTCACTACGCTAGCCGATTCCCGTTCCGATTCATAATCGGTGTCCGCGGGGTCGAATTCGGACGTGCGGGCACGTCGCTATCGGCCCCGCGAAGGGGCTGTCAGTAGGTAGTGGAGTGGCCGCTCCGGCTGCAGGCGATCGCCGTACCCGGTTCAGCGGCTCGGGATACATTACGCACCTTCTGGGGCGGAGTCAACTTCGGCGCCGCCGGGGCACGTGCGCGCGGTACGGGCTCACCGTCGGGTCGTCGGCGACCCAGTAACGCCACGGGTGGGCGTCGCCGTCGCCGCCCTCGCCGGCGACCCCGGTGCGCGGTCCGTTGCGCACCTGGTCGGCGGGGACCGGGGTGCCGCGCACGATCCGGATCGGGGTGTCGCCGGCGGCGCAGGCGTCGGCGCCGTCGAGGGCACGGTCCACGTCGAGGGCCGTGGCGAGGCGGGCCGGTCCCTTGGCCAGTTCCTTGTCGTTGCGGGCGGAGGCCCGGCGCAGGCGGGCCAGCTCGGCGCCCTCGACGATCTCGCCGGCGCGCAGCAGCACTCCGCTCGCCTGCCCCTCCGGTCCGCAGACCAGGTTCATGCAGTGCCACATGCCGTAGGTGAAGTAGACGTAGACGTGGCCGGGGGGACCGAACATCACGCCGTTGCGGGTGGTGCGGCCGCGGTACGCGTGGGAGCCGGGGTCGTTCGGGCCGTCGTAGGCCTCCACCTCGGTCAGGCGCAGGGCGATCGGGCCGTCCGGGGTCGTACGGACCAGGACGCGGCCGAGGAGGTCGCGGGCGACCTCCAGAACGGGGCGGTCGAAGAACTCTCTGGGCAGGGGCGTACGGTCCGAGGGCGCGATCATGGCTTCCGAGCGTAGTCCAGACGGGTGGGTTTCAAGGACTGGTCAAAGATCCGCGGGCTTGCCAGGGTGTGGCGCGGAACCGGTCGCGGCCGGGTCGCGTTTGTAGGTAGGGCAGGAGCCCACTTCGTAGAGGGAGAGTCATGGCGTTCAAGAAGCTGCTTGCGAGTCTCGGAGCCGGCGGGGCGTCCGTCGAGACGGAGCTGCACGAGGTCAACGTCGTGCCGGGCGGGGTGGTCCAGGGCGAGGTGCGGATCCAGGGCGGGTCCGTGAGCCAGCAGATCGAGGGGCTCTCGGTCGGCCTGCAGGCCAAGGTCGAGGTGGAGAGCGGCGACGAGGAGTACAAGCAGAACATCGAGTTCACCAAGGTGCGGCTCGGTGGCGCCTTCGAGCTGCAGGCGGGCGCGGTGCACGCGGTGCCGTTCGGGCTCGAGATCCCCTGGGAGACGCCGATCACGATGATCGACGGCCAGGCGCTGCGCGGCATGAACATCGGGGTGACCACGGAGCTGGCGATCGCGCGTGCCGTGGACTCCGGCGACCTGGACCCGGTCAATGTGCACCCGCTGCCGGCGCAGAAGGCGATCCTGGACGCTTTCATCCAGCTGGGCTTCCGTTTCAAGCACGCGGACCTGGAGCGCGGTCACATCCGCGGGACGCGGCAGCAGCTGCCGTTCTACCAGGAGATCGAGTTCTACCCGCCGTCGGAGTACCGGGGGCTGAACGAGGTGGAACTGAGCTTCGTGGCCGACGAGCACGCGATGGACGTGGTGCTGGAGATGGACAAGAAGCCCGGTCTGTTCAGCGAGGGCAGCGACACCTACCGCTCCTTCCAGGTGGGCCTGCACGACTACCAGGCGACCGACTGGTCGGCGTACCTGCACCAGTGGATCTCCGAGGTCGGCAGCAAGCGCAGTTGGTTCTAGTGGTTCTAGGCTCGGGGCGGGGATTCCGCAGGCGGGGTCCCGACGCGACGATCCAGGAGGTACCGAGGTGCCCGAGCTGAACAGGCGACCGCTCCCCCACGACTTCCATCCGCCCGTGCCGTCCTTCACGGTCACGAGCGACGACGTCCGGGAAGGGGCGACGCTCAAGGACGCTCAGGTCCAGGCTGCGGGGAACACCTCGCCGCAGCTGCGCTGGGAGGGTTTCCCGTCCGGGACGAAGAGCTTCGCCGTCACCTGCTACGACCCGGACGCCCCGACGGGCAGCGGGTTCTGGCACTGGGTGCTGTTCGACATCCCGGCCTCGGTGACGGAGCTGCCGGCCGGTGCGGGCGGCGGGAAGTTCGAGGGTCTGCCCGAGGGCGCGGTGCACGCGCGCAACGACTACGGGACGAAGGACTTCGGCGGCGCCGCCCCGCCGCCGGGCGACGGCCCGCACCGGTACGTGTTCACGGTGTACGCCGTCGATCAGGAGAAGCTCGGCCCGGACTCGGACGCCTCGCCGGCCGTGGTGGGCTTCAACCTGCGGTTCCACACGCTGGCACGCGCTCAGCTGATCGGTGAGTACGAGGTGCCCGCCGAGGGCTGACGCGTTCTCTCTCCCGGTTCGGTGTTCACCGGACGTTTGCCCGTCTCCGGTCATGGAAGTGATCGGGGGCGGGCAGTTTTATTGCGTTGTCCATCTCGGCGTGCCCGTCCAGAGTTGATCCGAGCCCGCCGGGGGGTGGGCAGGTGCACACGGGAGGTGGGCCGGATGCGGGACACGCTGGTGCTGAACGCGAGCTTCGAGCCGCTGTCGACGGTGACGCTGAACCGAGCCGTCGTGCTGGTGCTCCAGGACAAGGCCGTCGTGGAGCAGGCCCACCCCGAACTGCGGATGCGAGGGGCCGAGGTGGACATCCCGGCGCCCCGGGTCATACGGCTGTGCCGGTACGTACGGGTGCCGTTCCGAAGACAAGCGCCGTGGTCGAGGCGGGGTGTGCTGGTGCGGGACCGGCACCGGTGCGCGTACTGCGGGAGCCGGGCGACGACTGTGGACCACGTGGTGCCGCGGTCGCGGGGCGGGCAGGACACCTGGCTGAACACGGTGGCCTCGTGTGCGGCCGACAATCACCGCAAGGCCGACCGGACTCCCGAGCAGGCGGGGATGCCGCTGTTGTGGGAGCCGTTCGAGCCGACTCCCGCGGATGCGATGTTGTTCGCCCTGGGGGCGGACGACCGTGCTTCGCTGCCGGAGTGGTTGGTGCGGGACGCGGCGTAGGGGTGCGCCGGGGCGCGTCTGTTCCTTCGTCGCGTGCAGGCCGGTGGGTGGCTCGGCGCGGAGTTCCCCGCGTCCCGGGAGGTGGGTGCCTCGGTCGCGTGTCGGGTGCGAGGTCGTTGTGGCTGGGCGCGCAGTTCCCCGCGCCCCGGGGGGTGGGGTGCGGGGAATGTCGGTTGGTGGCGTCAGTCGATGCGGGGCTTCTCGCGGCGTTCCGCGGGGTTGTTGCGGCCGTCGTTCTGGGGCGGGACCGTGGTGCCGCCGCCTCCGTTGCCGCCGGAATTGCCGCCGAGGGGGCCGAAGTTGCCCATCGCGCCGGAGAGGCCCTTGAGGGCGTCGCCGATCTCGCTGGGGACGATCCAGAGCTTGTTGGCGTCGCCCTCGGCGATCTTCGGGAGCATCTGGAGGTACTGGTAGGACAGCAGCTTCTGGTCCGGGTCGCCGGCGTGGATGGCCTCGAAGACCGTACGGACCGCCTGGGCCTCGCCCTCCGCGCGCAGGGCGGCGGCCTTGGCCTCACCCTCGGCGCGCAGGATCTGGGACTGCTTCTCGCCCTCGGCGCGCAGGATCTCGGACTGCCGGACGCCTTCGGCCTGGAGGATCGCGGCGCGCTTGTCACGGTCGGCGCGCATCTGCTTCTCCATCGAGTCCTGGATGGAGGTGGGCGGCTCGATCGCCTTCAGCTCGACGCGGTTGACGCGGATGCCCCATTTGCCGGTGGCCTCGTCGAGGACGCCGCGCAGAGCGGCGTTGATCTCCTCGCGGGAGGTGAGGGTGCGCTCCAGGTCCATGCCGCCGATGATGTTGCGCAGGGTGGTGACGGTGAGCTGCTCGATGGCCTGGATGTAGCTGGCGACCTCGTAGGTCGCGGCCCGGGCGTCGGTCACCTGGTAGTAGATGACGGTGTCGATGTTGACGACCAGGTTGTCCTGGGTGATCACCGGCTGCGGCGGGAACGGCACGACCTGTTCGCGCAGGTCGATGCGGTTGCGGATGGTGTCGATGAACGGGACGACGATGTTGAGGCCCGCGTTCAGGGTCCGCGTGTAGCGGCCGAATCGCTCCACGATGGCAGCGCTGGCCTGCGGGATGACTTGGATCGTCTTGATCAGGGCGATGAAGACCAACACCACCAGAACGATCAGGACGATGATGACCGGTGCCATCGTTGTTTCCCGTACCCTTCTCCGCCTCGGCGCTTTCGGAAGATCTTATGGGCTGACGGCCGTTGAAGATCTTGCTGTCGAGTCTGACAGACCCTCACGTGCCGTGTGGGGTGTTCGGGCCAGTCACATGACGATGGCGGTCGCCCCCTCGATGTCCACGACGTCGACCTCCGCGCCCACGTCGTAGGCGTCCCCGGTGTCGAGCGAGCGGGCGGACCAGATCTCCCCGGCGAGCTTGATGCGGCCGCCGGAGCCGTCGACGCGTTCCACCACGACGGCCCGCTTCCCCTTCAACGCGTCGATGCCGGTGGCCAGTTGGGAGCGCTGTCGGCTGTGCCGGGAGGCGATGGGCCGGACGACGGCGACGAGGGCGACCGAGACGACGACGAAGGCGAGCACCTGGGCGACGACACCGAAGCCGAAGCCGGCCACGACCGCGGCGGCCACGGCGCCGACGGCGAACATGCCGAACTCCGGCATCGCGGTCACGACGAGCGGGATTCCGAGCGCGGCCGCGCCGACGAGCCACCACACCCATGCGTCGATGTCGTTCACATGGTCATGGTAGGGCCGTGGGCCCTGCGACGGACAGGGCGCACGGGGGGCGGCTCGCGGCGAAGGGCGGCTGCGGGGTGGGGTGTTCGGGGGTTTCGCGGTTCGGTCCGGCGGGTTCGGCGCCGGGCCGGGGCGGGGTCAGGACAGCGGGAGGCCCTGCGCGGTCCAGCGGTCGCCGACCTGCTCGACGACGAGCGGGAGGCCGAAGCAGAGGGAGAGGTTGCGGGAGGTGAGCTCCAGCTCCAGGGGGCCGGCGGCGAGGACCTTGCCCTGACGGATCATCAGGACGTGGGTGAAGCCGGGGGCGATCTCCTCGACATGGTGGGTGACCATGATCATCGAGGGGGCGATGGGGTCGCGGGCCAGCCGGCCGAGACGGCGGACCAGGTCCTCGCGGCCGCCGAGGTCGAGGCCGGCGGCGGGCTCGTCCAGGAGCAGCAGCTCGGGGTCGGTCATCAGGGCGCGGGCGATCAGGGTGCGTTTGCGCTCGCCCTCGGACAGGGTGCCGAAGCGGCGGTCGAGGTACTCGGTCATGCCGAGGCGGTCGAGGAAGGCGCGGGCGCGCTGCTCGTCGATGTCCTCGTACTCCTCCTGCCAGCCGGCGGTCATGCCGTAGGCGGCGGTCAGCACGGTCTGCAGGACGGTCTGGCGCTTGGGGAGCTTCTCGGCCATGGCGATGCCGGCCATGCCGATGCGGGGGCGCAGCTCGAACACGTCGGTGCCGGGCTTGCCGAGGGTCTCGCCGAGGATGGTGGCGGTGCCCTGGCTGGGGTAGAGGTAGCTGGAGGCGACGTTCAGGAGGGTGGTCTTGCCGGCGCCGTTGGGGCCGAGGATGACCCAGCGCTCGCCCTCCTTGACCGACCAGGAGACCTGGTCCACCAGAGCCCGGCCCTCGCGGACCACGGATACGTCCTGAAGCTCCAGAACATCGCTCATGAGCGCGTTGTCTCCCCTTGCAGTGTGCCGCCGGTCTCGGCTGTCGCGTACGCCTGTGGCTCGGTCCGCCGCGCCGGTGGGCGCAGCCCCCAACGAATCTACGCCACGAGACGGGCGGGCCGTTCCATCGGTCGGTCCTTAGGGTGGGGGCATGCTCTCGGAACCGCGCTCTGGACGCCTTGCCGCTTGGGGAAATGCCTTCCTTGCCGGACTTGTCTCACCGGATGACGCCGTGCTCGCCATCGTGGGCGAGGACGCCGTCCACCGGGTGGTGGGACTGCCCGGCGAACCGGAGCCCGTCGGGCTGACGCTCGCGCTGGGGCGGCTGCGGGGGCTGGGGGCGGGGGCGCTGCGGGTGGCGCTGCCCGCGCCGGGGCATCCGCTGGGGCTGAGCGGGCCGCCGGAGTTCAACGCGCGGGCGCTGGAGGCGGAGGAGGCGGTGATCTGTCACGGCGCGGCGTGGGGGCTGGTGCCGGAGGTGACGGAGGCCGGGCCCGAAGGTGATGTGCACGTCGAGGTGGTGTGGCGGGCGCTGCCGGTGCGGGAGGCGCCGCCGGCCGATGTGCCGTCGCTGGGTGAGGCGGAGCGGGAGCTGGCGGAGGCGCTGCGCGAGGCGACCGAGGTGCTGGCGCGGCTGGACGTGGCCGGGTCGGGGCCGGTGGCCGAGGCGGCGATCGACGCGTACCGGGCTCGGGCGGAGCGGGGGCGCGAAGTGCTGGCGCCCGGGTATCCGCCGCGGGCGGTGCGGGTGCTGGAGCTGGCGCAGCGGGTGGGGTTGCTGGTGTCGCTGGCGTACGGGAACGGGCCCGGGGGTGCGGTGAGCGCGTCCGAGATGGCGGCGCGGGGGGCCGCGTTGCGGCCGGTGGAGCGGACGGCTCGGCGGGCGCAGGTCGCCGCGTACAACTCCGTTGTGGAGGAGCGGGAGAAGAGGGTGCGGTGAGGGGGCTTTCCGAGGGGGCGGTGGGTGTCGGGGTGGGCGGCGCCCGGCGCTACGTGTTTCCGGGCGGGCGTCGGTGTGGCTCCGCACCGGGCGGTACGTGACGTTCGGCGCGCGCCGATGTCCTCGGCGCCCGGCGGTGGGGCGCGCGCCCGTGCCTTCGGCCGGCGCGGGGCGCCCGGGATGCACATCCGCGTGAGATGGACGAGGGTGCCGCTGCGTGCCTGGGATCTTCCGCCGGCGTCGGACGCGACGAGCAGCGCGCTCGCGCGGGTGACAGAGGTGCCGGCCGCGCGCGCCTTCGGCGGGGTGGGCCTCCCGGCGGGGCCGGGAGGCCCGGGGGCTCAGTGGTTGAGGCCGAGGTTGCCGAAGGCGGGGTTCAGGACGCCGATGACGTTGACGCTGTTGCCGACGGCGTTGACCGGGACGTGGACCGGGGCCTGGACGACGTTGCCCGAGAGGACGCCCGGGGAGGCGGTGGCGGCGCCGGCCGCGCCGCTGGCGGCGGAGGCCATTCCGGCGCCCGCGGCCACGAGCCCGCCGGTCACCATCGTCACGGCCACTGCCTTCTTCAGGTTCTTCACTTCTGAGCCTTCCTGGTGATCGCGCCGCGGCAGTCGCCGCGGTACGCCCTGGAGAACGGCCGGGCCCGCGGAAGGTTGCGCCATCCGGGGGACATTCCCACGACGGTATGAATCTCAGCCCGGAGGACCCGCCGGGTCAGTCCGTCACACCGTGGCGTACGGCCCACAGCGCGGCCTGCGTGCGGTCCGCCAGGTCGAGCTTCATCAGGATGTTCGACACATGGGTCTTGACCGTCTTCTCGGACAGCACCAGCGCACGGGCGATCTCCCGGTTGGAGCGGCCGTCCGCTATCAGGCCGAGGACCTCCCGCTCCCGTTCCGTCAGGGAGCCGCCGCGCCCCAGGCCGGACTGCGCCTCCTCCTGGGACAGCAGCGCGCCCGCGACCTCCGGCTGGAGCAGGATGTGCCCGGCGTGCACGGACCGGATGGCGCCGGCCAGGGCCTCCGGGTCCACGTCCTTGTAGACGTATCCGGCGGCGCCCGCCCGCAGGGCCGGGACCACCGTGCGCTGCTCGGTGAAGCTGGTCACGATCAGCACCCGCGCGGCGTTGCCCAGGTCGCGCAGCCGGCGCAGCGCCTCGACGCCGTCCAGGACGGGCATCTTCACGTCCATGAGGACCACGTCGGGCCGCAGCTCCTCGGCGCGGGCGACGCCCTCCGCGCCGTCCGCGGCCTCGCCGACGACCTCGATGTCGTCCTGCACCTCCAGGAAGGTGCGCAGCCCCCGGCGGACCACCTGGTGGTCGTCGACGACCAGCACCTTGATCGCATCAGCCACCGGGCACCTCCATTTCGATCGCAGTGCCCTTGCCGGGCGCCGATTCCACGGTCAGCGTGCCGCCGGCCCCGCTCGCCCGGTCGCGCATCGACACCAGCCCGAGGTGGCGGCCCGCGCCGCGCACGGCGTGCTGGTCGAAGCCGCTGCCGTCGTCGGCGACGCGCAGCACCGCGCCGCAGCCGCGGCGCTCCAGGGTGACGTCGACGTGGTCGGCGCCCGAGTGCCGCAGCGCGTTGTGCAGGGCCTCCTGGGCGACGCGCAGCACGGCCTCCTCCTGGGCGGCGGGCAGCGCGCGGATGCCGTGGGCGGTGAAGGTGACGCGCGCGCTGTGGGCGCGGTCGAGGACCTGGATCTGGGTGCGCAGGGTGGCGACGAGGCCGTCCTCGTCGAGCGCGGCGGGGCGCAGCTCCACTACGGCGGCGCGCAGCTCGTCGGCGGCCTCGGCGGCGAGCGCGGCCACCTGCTGGAGTTCGCCCTTGGCGCGGGCCGGGTCGCGGTCGACCAGGGCGGCGGCGGCCTGTGCGGTCAGACGCAGGGAGAACAGCTTCTGGCTGACCGCGTCGTGCAGCTCGTGGGCGAGGCGGGAGCGCTCCTCGGCGATGGTCAGCTCGCGGCTGCGCTCGTAGAGGCGGGCGTTGGTGAGGGCGATGGCGGCGTGCTGGGCGAGGAGGGCGAGCAGGTCCTCGTCCTCCTGGGTGAAGCCGCAGCCGCCCGCGGGCTTGGCGCAGCGCTTGTCGGCCAGGAAGAGCGCACCGATGACCTCGTCGCCGTCGCGGATCGGCAGGCCGAGGAAGTCGGACATGTCGGGGTGGGCGGCCGGCCAGCCCTCGAAGCGCGGGTCCTGGCGCACGTCGGCCAGTCGCTCGGCCTCCGCCTGGTGCAGCATCGCGGCGAGGATGCCGTGCTGGCGCGGGAGCGGGCCGATGGCGCGCCACTGCTCCTCGCTGACCCCGTCGACCACGAACTGGGCGAAGCCGCCGTGGTCGTCCGGCACGCCGAGGGCGGCGTACTGCGCGTCGAGCAGCTCTCGGGCGGAGGCGACGATCGTCTTGAGGACGTCGCGCACCTCCAGGTGCCTGCTCATGGCCAGCAGCGCGGAGCTGACCGCGGCGAGGCCGGACCGGGGGCCTTGGCTCATGTCCTCAAGGTACCGGCGGGGTCCGACAGCGCGGATCGGCCCTGTGGCGGCGTCGCACCGGGACGCTGGTCCTAGGTCCCGGGCCCCGGCCCCGGTCCGTCCGGACGCCCGGAGGTTCCTGGGCCGTCCCCGGGTGCCGGGTGTTTTCCGGGCCGCCCCCGGGTGTCGGGGCGTTCCCGAGCCGTCCGGGAGCCCGCCGGAAATCCCTCGAATTCCGCTCACCGAGAGCATTGCGGTGGCAACTTCGCGTAAGGAAGAGTCGGCCCCGATGTGAGGACCCACATAGGACGCACGTCACGTACGAACGGGCATAGGAGACAAAGACCCCCGGATGAACGGGGCAGATGGCCCATTCTGTCCTGTTTTATGTGTTCCTGATCCACTATCCAGCTTCGTACGTCACACCTTTGCCACGAGATTTTGCGGGAGCTAAGAATTGCTCTCGTCGCTCAGCGCCGCGGGTTTTCCGCTCGCGGCGTTCGTGTGGGTAGGACCCCCTCCCGCAGTCCGGAGAGCGACCTCCGCGCTACTCGAAGAGGTCCGTTTCGCATGTCCAAGAACTTCAGTTTCATCCGCAAGAGTCGTGCTCTGACCAAGACCCAGAAGCTCGCCGCCGCCGGCGTCACCACGCTCGGCGCCGCCGCCATCGCCGTCTCCGCCGCCGTGCCCGGCGAGGCCCAGACCACCGTCGCCGCCGACACCGCCGCGGCCCCGGTCTCGGTCGCCTCGCAGCCGGTCAAGGACGTCAAGGCCAGCGTGACCGACCGCCTCGCCGGCGACAGCCTCAAGGTCCAGGCGATCGCGGCCAAGAAGCAGGCCGCCGCCAAGGAGAAGGCCGCCGTGGCCGCCAAGCAGGCCGCCGCCCAGCGCAAGGCCCAGGCCGCGCACCACGCCAAGCAGGCCGCCGGCCGCGCCGCGCAGCGTCCGCAGATGCAGACGGTCGCCGCGTCCAAGACCTACGGCAACGACCTGAACGGCTGGATCCGGCAGTCGCTGGACATCATGAAGCAGCACAACATCCCGGGCTCCTACAGCGGCCTGCACCGCAACATCATGCGGGAGTCCTCGGGCAACCCGCGCGCGATCAACCTGTGGGACATCAACGCGATCAACGGCATCCCCTCGAAGGGTCTGCTCCAGGTCATCGACCCGACCTTCCGGACCTACCACGTCCCGGGCACCTCGTGGAACATCTACGACCCGGTGGCCAACATCACCGCCGCCTGCAACTACGCCGCCCACCGGTACGGCTCGATGGACAACGTCAACAGCGCGTACTGAGGTCGGCGCGGACCTCTGACAGACGCGGAAGGGCGGCACCCGTCGGGTGCCGCCCTCGGCGTACCAGGGGACTTCGTGCGCCCCGCGCTACTTGCGCATGACCTCCGGCTCGTGGCGCCGCAGGAAGCGGGCCACCAGGAAGCCGCAGACCGCGCCGAGCGCGATCAGCGCGACCATGTCGATGCCCCAGGCCGAGACCGCGTGGTCCCACAGCGGATCGGTGCTGGTCGGGTCGTCGGTGTTCGGGGCGATGTTGTTGAAGTCCAGCGTGGCGCCGGCGGCGGCGACGGCCCAGCGCGACGGCATCAGATACGAGAACTCGTTCACGCCGAGCGTGCCGTGCAGCGTGAACAGGCAGCCCGTGAACACCACCTGGATGATCGCGAACATCACCAGCAGCGGCATCGTCTTCTCGGCCGTCTTCACCAGCGACGAGATGACCAGGCCGAACATCATCGAGGTGAAGCCGAGCGCCATGATCGGCAGGCACAGCTCCAGCAGCGTGCCGTTGCCCAGGACCAGGCCCTTCTCGGGGATCTCCCGGCTGGAGAAGCCGATCACGCCGACCAGCAGGCCCTGCAGCACGGTGACCACGCCGAGCACGACCACCTTGGACATCAGGTACGCCGAGCGCGACAGGCCGGTCGCCCGCTCCCGCTCGTAGATGACCCGTTCCTTGATCAGCTCGCGGACCGAGTTCGCGGCGCCCGCGAAGCACGCGCCGACCGCGAGGATCAGCAGCACCGTGGTGGCCGTGCTGTTCGGGACGTGCAGGCCCGTCTTGGGGTTGACCGGGTTGACCAGCAGGCCCTGGTCGTGGTTGATGAGCAGGCTGACCGCGCCGAGCACCGCCGGCAGGATCACCGTCAGCGCCAGGAAGCCCTTGTCGGAGGCGATCACCGAGACGTACCGGCGGATCAGGGTCAGCAGCTGCGAACCCCAGCCCTGCGGCTTGGGCGGCTTCATGGCCTGCGGCGGCGGCATGGGTACGGACTGCGCGGCGACCGAGTCGATGTCCGCGGCGTACATCTGGTAGTGCTGCGAGCCCTTCCAGCGGCCCGCCCAGTCGTAGTCGCGGTAGTTCTCGAAGGCGGAGAACACGTCGGCCCAGCTGTCGTAGCCGAAGAAGTTCAGCGCCTCCTCGGGCGGGCCGAAGTAGGCGACGGAACCGCCCGGCGCCATCACCAGCAGCTTGTCGCAGATCGCCAGCTCGGCCACCGAGTGGGTGACCACGAGCACGGTGCGGCCGTCGTCGGCCAGGCCCCGCAGCAGCTGCATGACATCGCGGTCCATGCCCGGGTCGAGACCGCTGGTCGGCTCGTCCAGGAAGATCAGCGACGGCTTGGTCAGCAGCTCCAGGGCGACCGAGACTCGCTTGCGCTGGCCGCCGGAGAGCGAGGTGACCTTCTTGTCCTTGTGGATGTCGAGCTTCAGCTCGCGCAGCACCTCGTCGATCCGGGCGTCGCGCTCGGCCGCCGTGGTGTCGGCGGGGAAGCGGAGCTTGGCCGCGTACTTCAGCGCCTTCTTGACCGACAGCTCCTTGTGCAGGATGTCGTCCTGCGGGACCAGGCCGATGCGCTGGCGCAGCTCGGCGAACTGCTTGTAGAGGTTCCGGTTGTCGTAGAGGACCTCGCCCTGGTCGGCGGGCCGGTAGCCGGTGAGCGCCTTGAGCAGGGTGGACTTGCCGGAACCGGACGGTCCGATGACCGCGATCAGCGACTTCTCCGGGACGCCGAAGGAGACGTCCTTGAGGATCTGCTTGCCGCCGTCGACCGTGACGGTGAGGTGGCGGGCGGAGAAGGACACCTCGCCGGTGTCGACGAACTCCTCCAGCCGGTCGCCGACGATCCGGAACGTCGAGTGGCCGACGCCGACGATGTCGCTGGGGCCGAGCGTCGCCGAGCCGCCCTTGGGGATCGGCTGGCCGTTGACGTACGTGCCGTTGTGCGAACCGAGGTCGCGGATCTCCATGCGGCCGTCGGGCGTCGCGTGGAACTCGGCGTGGTGGCGGGAGACCTGGAGGTCGGAGACGACCAGGTCGTTCTCCAGCGCACGGCCGATGCGCATCACGCGGCCGAGGGAGAACTGGTGGAACGTGGTGGGGCTGCGGTCGCCGTGGACCGGCGGCGCCCCCGCGCCGACACCGGGTCCGCCCTGCTGCTGGTGCGGGATCGACGGCGCCGGCGGCTGCGCCTGCGGGTGCGCCTGCTGCCAGTCGGCCGGTGCGGCCTGCTGCTTCGCGACGGGCGGCTGCTGCGCCGGCGCCTGCTGCGCCCAGCCGGCGTTCGCGCCCTGCGCGGCGACGGCGGCCGCGGCGGCCGACAGACTCAGCCGCGGGCCGTCGGTCGCGTTGCCGAGGTGGACGGCCGAGCCCGGGCCGATCTCCACCTGCTGGACGCGTTGTCCCTGCACGAACGTGCCGTTGGTGCTGCCGTGGTCCTCGAGTACCCAACCGCGGCCGTCGAAGCCGACGGTGGCGTGGCGCCAGGAGACCCTGGCATCCTCGAACACGATGTCGCCCTGGGGATCGCGTCCCAGGGTGTAGCGCCTGGACGGGTCGAGCGTCCAGGTCCGTCCATTGGTTTCCAGTACGAGTTCCGGCACTCCATGCCCCACTGAGTTGTCCCCCGAGTTACCCCCGTCACAGGGAGTGTAGGGATGTCGAACATCGTGAGGAACTATTTCAGGCTCGGCCCTCTGACCGAAAGCCGGGCCTTGTCATGAGTGGGTAACGCCCGCTCGACTTCCGTTACACCGCCGGGGGTTGAAAACCGGGCGCAGAGTGGTATTCCCACCCGAGGGGGACATGCGCGGCGGCCGTGCCGCGCCGCGGATCGGGGGGTCTGCCATGAGTGCTGCCACGGCGGTCGTGGACGGCGGGCGCGGTGCGCGCCCGCCGTGGCGGCATGTCCTGCTGTCCGCCGTCTCCTGCGTGAGCTGGGCGTTGATCGGCATGGCCGGCACGGCCGCGCTCGGGCTGCATCTGCTGCGCGCGGACGCCGCCGGTTCGCTCGGCCCGATGACCGCCGCGGCGGTGGCCCTCGGGGCCGGCGGCACGGTACGGCCCTCGGGCGACGTGTCCGCGTTCGGTCTGCACGGCGCGCAGGCGCACACCGCCGTCGAGATCACGCCACTGGGCGTGAGCCTGGTCGGTGCGCTGCTGCTGTCCTGGCTCTTCCTGCGGTCCCTGCGCGCGGCCCCGTTCGGCTTCGGCCCGGGCGAACTCCTGGTCCGGGCAGGGGCGGTGGTGGCGTTGTTCGTGGCGATGCTGGGCGGTCTCGCCTGGGCGGGGCACGACGTGGTGACCCTGGACGGGAGTTCGCTCGGTCTCGACGGACTGCCGGGCGGGACCGGTCCGGGGGGCGTGCGCATCCCGGGGGTCGGCGATCTGGGCGACCTCGGCGGGCTGTTGCCCGACCGGATCGGCGGGCTCGTCGACGCGAAGGCCGCGGTCGGCTTCACCGTCGACGCGGCGCCCACGCTGCTCGGCGGGCTCGGCTGGTCGGCGGGCGTGCTGCTGATCGCGCTGCTCGCCTCGCGCCGCACCCCGCTGCCACGGGGCTGGGACGCCGTCCACCGGGTCGTACGGCCGGCCGTGTCCGCGCTCGTCGCGGTGCTGCTGGTGGCGGTGGCCGCGGGGCTGGCCGCCGCCGCGTACGCCGCGCTCGGCGACGACCACCCGGGACGCGTCCTGGGGGCCGCGGTGCTCGGCGCGCCCGACGGGGTGTGGCTCGGCGTGCCGCTCGGGCTGTTCGTCCCCTGGGACGGCGCGGCGACGGGCGGACTGGCCCACCTGCTGCCGGCTCCGCTGGACCGGCTGCTGGACGCGCACTCCGGGCGGCCGGTCACGCTGGGCCGCCTGGCCGAACTGGACGGCCGGGTATGGCTGCTGGCGGTGGCGGCGGCGCTGATGATGCTGCTGGCGGGGGTGCTGACGGCGGTTCGGACGCCGGTGGGAACTCGGGTGCGATCGTCGGCGGGCGCGGGGTTCGCGGCGGGGCCGGGCGGGGTGGCGGCGGGGCCGGGCGGGGTGATGGGCGGTGCGGTGGGCGGTGCGCCGGTGCGTACGGGGTTCGTGGGGCCGGACGGGGCGGCGGCCGGTGGGGACGGGGGTCCGCCGGGGGCGGGGGTGCTGGGTTTCGTGGGGCGGTGTGCGCTGCGGCTCGGGGTGGTCACCGCCCTCGCGTTGCCGCTGCTCGCCTGGCTGACGCGGGTTTCCGTGAACGCCTCGCTGTCCGTGTTCGGCCTCGACGCCTTCGGCGCGGGGATCGAGCTGCACGGGCACCTGGGCGCGGCGCTGCTGCTGGGCGCGGTGTGGGGGTGCGGGGCGGGGGCCGCCGGGGCCGTGCTGGCGACGGCGACCGGAGCGGCGGGGCGGAGGGCGGCGCCTTTCGCGCGGGCGGCGGGAGACACGCTCGGTGCCGTAGGGGTGGGCGGTCCGGGGGACGTACGGGGTGATGCGGGTGACGTACGAGGTGCTGGGGATGACCTACGGGGCGCTGGGGACGACCTATGGGGCGCTGGGGGCGTACGTGGGTCGGCGGGCGTGCCGGACGCGGGCGCCGTGCGGGACGGCGCGGGCGGTCCCTACTCCCCCGGTGCTCCCTACCGGCCGCCGAACCCGGCGACCAACCCGTACCTCCGTCTCCGCGGCGGGCCGGCTGCTCGGGAGGAGGGGCGGGGCGAGGGCGGTGGTGGGTCCGCGCGCCCGCCCCGGCCGACGAGCGCACCGGAGGACGTGCCCGACGACGTGCCCGACGACGTGCACGGCGCGCCCACGCTCGCGGGGCCTGTACCCCCTCCGCCCGTCAGGCCGCCCGTCAGGGGCGCACCGCCCGGGCGGCCCGCCCGCCCTCGGCCGTCCGGCGCCTGGCCCCCACCGCCACCGCCACCGCCGGACGACGCGCCGCCGCCCCCGGAGCCCTCGGGACCCCCGCCTCCACCGCGCCCGCCGAGGAAGTGACCCGGCCGGGGCCGCACCGGCGATGGGCCGTGCGCCTCCGGTGACGTACCACCGGAGGCGCACGGCCCATGGGCGCGCCGGACCTCGCTCCGCGGCGCGGGCGGGCGGCCGCTACTTCGGCTCGCGGTCGAAGAGCGACCGGGACCAGAAGTAGCCGAGCACGGCCAGCGCCAGGCACCAGCCGACGGCCAGCCACGCGTTGTCGCCGATCTCGGTGCCGAGGAGCAGCCCGCGCAGCGTCTCGATGGCCGGGGTGAAGGGCTGGTACTCGGCGATCGGCCGGAACCAGCCCGGCATCGCGTCGACCGGCACGAAGGCGCTGGACAGGAGCGGCAGGATCATCAGCGGCAGGGCGTTGTTGCCGGCCGCCTCCGCGTTCGGGCTGGACAGGCCCATGCCGACCGCGATCCAGGTGAGGGCGAGGGAGACGAGCGTCAGCAGGCCCACCGCCAGGAGCCAGTCGAGGGCGGTGGCGTCCACGGACCGGAAACCGATGGCCACCGCCACGGCCCCGACGAGGACCACGCTCATCACGCATTGGAGCACGCTGCCGGCCACGTGCCCGATGAGCACCGAGCCGCGGTGGATCGCCATCGTCCGGAAGCGGGCGACGATGCCCTCGTTCATGTCCGTGGAGACGGACACCGCGCTGCCGATCGTGGTGCCGCCGATGGTCAGCATCAGAATGCCCGGGACGAGGTAGGCCAGGTACTCGGACCGTCCCGCCCCGCCGCCTGAGATGCCGGCGCTCATCACGTCGCCGAAGATGTAGACGAAGAGCAGGAGCAGCATCACCGGGGTGAGCAGCAGGTTCAGGGTGAGGGACGGGTAGCGCCGGGCGTGCAGGAGGTTGCGGCGCAGCATCGTGGAGGCGTCGCGGGCGGCGAGGGAGAGGGAGCTCATCGGACGGTCTCCTCGGAGTGGGCGGGGACGTCGGCGCCGCCGGTCAGGGCGAAGAAGACGTCATCGAGGTCGGGGGTGTGGACGGTCAGTTCGCTTGCCTCGACGCCGGCCGAGTCCAGCCGGTCGAGGAGGTGGCGCAGGGCGCGCTGGCTGCCGTCGCCGGCGAGTTGAAGGGTGAGGGACTCGTCGTCGCGGGCGGCGTCGATCAGGGCCGAGGCGGCACGGCGGTAGGCGGCCGGGTCGGTGAAGCGCAGCCGGATGTGTCCGCCGGGGACGAGCCGCTTGAGTTCCTCGGCGGTGCCCTCCGCGGCGATCCTGCCGTCGTTCAGGACCGCGATGCGGTCGGCGAGTTCGTCGGCCTCCTCCAGGTACTGGGTGGTGAGGAAGACGGTGACGCCGCCGCTGACGAGGTCGCGGACGATCTGCCACATGGTGTGCCGGGAGCGCGGGTCGAGGCCGGTGGTCGGCTCGTCGAGGAAGATGATCCGCGGGTCGCCGACCAGGGTCATGGCGATGTCGAGGCGGCGCTTCATGCCGCCGGAGTAGGTGGCGGCGGGCTTCTTCGCGGCCTCCGTCAGGCCGAAGCGCTCCAGCAGTTCGGCGGCGACCCGCTTCCCCTCGCGCCGGGGAAGGTGGTGCAGGTCCGCCATGAGGAGCATGTTCTCCTCGCCGGTGATCAGGCCGTCCACGGCGGAGAACTGTCCGGTGACGCCGATCGCGGCGCGCACGGCCTGCGGTGCGGTCGTGAGGTCGTGGCCGGCGACCTGGGCCTGTCCGGCGTCGGCCGTGACGAGCGTGGAGAGGATCTTGACGGTGGTGGTCTTGCCGGCGCCGTTGGGTCCGAGCAGTGCGAACACGGAGCCGGCCGGGATGTGCAGATCGATGCCGTCGAGCACGGTCTTGTCGCCGTAGGACTTGCGCAGACCGAGGGCGGAGACGGCGGCGGGCGGTCGCGGACCGTCGTTCTTCCTGGGCGTGGGCATGACAGATGAAGGCATGGCGCCTTCCCCCCTGGGGCTGAAGTGACTGGGTGGGCGGTCGAGTTCGCGGTCCGGCGGTCAGGGCCGGGCGCGGCGGTCAGGGCCGGGCGCGGCGGTCAGGGCCGGGCGCGGCGGTCAGGGCCGGGCGCGGCGGACGTCGATGGTGCCGTAGCGGGTGCGGGCGTGGATCTTGACGGTTTCCTCGGTCTCCACCGGGGCCTCGGAGGCGGTGAGCGCGTTGCGCACCTGCCCGGAGTCCGAGTGGGCGTCGAGCCAGGCGGCCGTGCCCTCCCGGATGCCGACCTCGATGGCGCCGTAGGAGGTCTTCAACTGGACGTCGCCGCGGACCACTTCGCCCACGCGCAGGGTGCCGTTGGCGGTGGTGGCGGTGACGGAGGCCTCGGCGCACCGGATCTCGATGTCCCCGTTGGCGCCGCTCACCCGGAGTTCACCAGTCGCGGTGCCGACGATCGTGGTGCCGTGCGAGTTCTTCAGGACGGCGGAGCCGTCGACGTTGCCGACGCGCAGGCTGCCCGAGCTGGTGGTGATCTCGGCCGGGCCCTGGGCGCGGTCCACGGTGATCGAGCCGTGGGAGGCGGTGAGCTGGAGCGGCCCGGCGCTGTCGAGGCGGACGTCGCCGCCGGAGGTCTTCACCCGTACCTCGCCGAGCGGTCCCTCGCCGAGCACCTGGGTCCAGGAGCCGGTCATGTCGATGTCCGAGCCCGCGGGCAGGTCCACCGTCACGGCGACGGCGCCGGTGGGGCCGATGAAGAGGCGCTCCTTCGTCCGGAGGGTCAGGACGCCGTTCGCGTAGGAGACCTCCGTCTGTTCGGCGGCCCGTACGTCCTTGTCCCGCTTCGGGTCGGCGGGCCGCACCTCGACGACCGTGTCGGAGCGGTCGCTCGCGGTGAAGTGGAGGGATCCGGCGCCCACGTGGGCGGTGACCGCGATCGGGGTGGGAGTGTCGAAAGAAGGCATGGCTGTACCGTCCTCGTGAGTCCTGGGTGCGTCCCCGCTGGTGGGACGTGGTGTGGGTGAAGTGGCGTGCGTGGAGCGGTGCGGGTGGGGCGTCGGTGGTCGAGGGGTGCGGGTGGGGCGGCGCGAGCAGCGCGCGGCGGGCGCGCGCCTCGCGGACACGGCGCGGGCTCGCGGCGCTAGCGCACCCAGCCCGTGAAGCTCTGACCGACGTTCTTGGTCTTCTCCGTCGTACGCGGCTGCGCACCGCCGTCGACCGCGGCGGCGACGGCCCGTACCAGCCACGCGTTGACCGACAGGCCCTCGCGGCTCGCGGCCTCCTCGGCGCGGGCCTTGAGGTGGGCCGGCAGACGCAGGTTGACGCGGGCGGTGCCGCCCTCGTCGCCTTCGGCGGACGCCGGGGCCGTGAGCGGTTCGGCGGGCACGGGCGGCGCTTCCGCGGGGGCGCGGTCGGCGGGCGGCGGGGTCACCACGAAGTCGGGGTCGAGTCCGCGCAGGCGTACGTCGACCGAGCCGGGGGCGAGTTCACGGGTGATCTCGTCCATCGCGGCGGACAGCACGTGGAGCATCGTCAGCCGGGTCGCCGACTCCAGGGGGGCGGTGAGCCGTTCGGCCAGCTCGCGGGCTTCGTCGCCGCCGGCTTCGGCGGCCACCGCGAGTTCGCGGCGAAGGGTGTCGACGTACGGGGTGAGGTCCATGACGCCATCATGGCATCACTATGGCACCATCGCAAGCCTTTCTGATGCCGCCTGGGTGCCGGATTCCTCGCGCACAGCCTTTGAGCTGGGCAGATACATGGGAAATCGCTTCGTCGAACGCATCGCAGACCGCACTCGCGCCCGATCGCGGGCTTGCGATGGCACCACTTGGCGCATCGAATGGCATCACGTGATGCCGCTTGGTACGCCATGTGATGCCACGGTCTCGGCCCGCCCCGCGCGCAGCGGGATGTCATCTGATCGACGCGCAGTGTTTCCTGTCCGCCAGGCGGACCTGAGGGGCGACGGGCACTGCGTGCCGGATACGGTGGGAGGCACCATGAGCGCTTCGCAGAGTTCCGATGACCTCACCCTTCTCGTCAAGATCTTCGGGAAGGACAGGCCCGGCATCACGGCCGGTCTCTTCGACACCCTCGCCGCCTACTCCGTGGACGTGGTCGACATCGAGCAGGTCGTCACCCGTGGCCGGATGGTGCTGTGCGCGCTCGTCACCCAGCCGCCCGCCGGGCTGGAGGGCGATCTGCGGGCCACCGTGCACAGCTGGGCCGAGTCGATGAAGATGCAGGCGGAGATCCTCTCCGGCCGTGGCGACAACCGGCCGCGCGGTCTCGGCCGCTCCCTGGTCACCGTACTCGGCCACCCGCTCACGGCGGAGGCCACCGCTCAGATCGCCGCGCGGATCACCAAGGCCGGCGGCAACATCGACCGTATCTTCCGGCTGGCCAAGTACCCGGTGACCGCGGTGGAGTTCGCGGTGTCCGGAGTGGAGACGGAGCCGCTGCGCACCGCCCTGGCGAAGGAGGCCGCGGCGCTGGGCGTGGATGTCGCGGTGGTCGCCGCGGGTCTGCACCGGCGCGCGCAGCGGCTGGTCGTCATGGACGTGGACTCGACGCTCATCCAGGACGAGGTCATCGAACTGTTCGCCGCGCACGCCGGCTGCGAGGACAAGGTCGCCGAGGTGACGGCGGCCGCGATGCGCGGGGAGCTGGACTTCGAGCAGTCGCTGCACGCGCGTGTGGCGCTGCTGGCGGGGCTGGACGCCTCGGTGGTGGACAAGGTGCGCAGCGAGGTGCGGCTGACGCCGGGCGCCCGGACCCTGATCCGGACGCTGAAGCGGCTCGGCTACCAGGTCGGTGTCGTCTCGGGCGGTTTCACCCAGGTCACGGACGATCTGCAGGAGCGGCTCGGGCTGGACTTCGCGCAGGCCAACACGCTGGAGATAGTCGACGGGAAGCTGACGGGCCGGGTCACCGGGGAGATCGTCGACCGGGCGGGCAAGGCGCGGCTGCTGCGGCGGTTCGCCGCCGAGGCGGGCGTTCCGCTGGCGCAGACCGTGGCGATCGGCGACGGCGCGAACGACCTGGACATGCTGAACGCCGCGGGTCTCGGCGTCGCCTTCAACGCCAAGCCGGTGGTGCGGGAGGCCGCGCACGCCGCGGTGAACGTGCCCTTCCTCGACACGGTCCTGTATCTGCTCGGCGTCACCCGCGAAGAGGTCGAGTCGGCGGACGCGCACGAGGAGCGCTGAGCGGCCCGGACACGCCCCGGACCGAGAGCCGTACCGCCTCTCGTCCGGGGTGTCCTGCGGCCTGAGCGCGCTCGCACGGCCCACCGCGGCCCGCGCGGATCCGTCGCGGCCGTGAGGCCCGACTGCCGGGGACGGTGTGCCGGGCCCCGTGCGCGAGCGGTGGGGCTGATGCGGGCGGGGTTACTTCGAGGGGGCCCAGTAGTCGCTCAGCGTGGCCGTGCCCGGTTCCAGGGTCTTCCAGGAGCCGTCGAAGGTCAGGACGGCGAAGGCGGCGGCCGGGAAGCCCCGGCCGCTCATCCGCTCGCGGGCGTCGCCCTCGGCGGAGCCGGCGAGCACCTCGGTCAGGCCCTGCATGCCCGGGTTGTGGCCGATCAGGATGACGTTCTGGACGTCGTCCGGGGTCTCGTTGAGCACGGCGATCAGCTCGCCCGGGGAGGCCTCGTAGATCCGCTCCTCGTAGACGGTCTTCGGCCGGTGCGGCAGCTCGTGGACGGCGAGCTTCCAGGTCTCCCGGGTCCGGGTCGCGGTCGAGCACAGGGCAAGGTCGAAGGAGACTCCGGAGTCGGCCAGCTTGCGGCCGGCCACCGGGGCGTCCTGGCGACCCCGCTCGGCGAGCGGTCGTTCGTGGTCGGTCACCTGCGGCCAGTCGGCCTTCGCATGCCGGAAGAGGACAATCCTGCGGGGTTCTGCGACGCTCATGGAACCCAGCTTCGCACGAAACAGGCCACGGGGCGCAGGGAGTTGACATGCGCCTTCTCGGCCGGCGCGGCGGGCGGCGGGCCGTTCCCGGGCCGGGTCGGGCACCTCATCGCGTCAGCAGTTCCCGTATGTGCTGCCACAGCTGCGTGGTCGCGGGGTCGGCGGCTGCCGCATGTGCGTTCGACGGGTTCCATAGGAGGGCGAGCAGTGCCGCGAAGGCGAGGGCCGGCAGCGCCAGGGCCCACCAGGGCAGCCTGGTGTCGACGCCGCCCGTGTTCGCCGGGCGGGTCCGGGTGTGCGTACGGGCCGGCATGTCGCCTCCGCGGGTCTCGAGTCGGATCGGTCGTCCACGGACCGCTGCTCGCGGTCACACCTCGAAGTTACGGAACCGGCGGGCCCCCGCCCATCCGGTGATCCACCCACTTGACCCTGACCCTCGCCCCCTAGGGGACAGGGGGGCCGGCCCCACCATCGGCGGAGTCGGCCCCCGCCACCGCCGCGGTGGGAGGCGCCCCGCCGCGGGCGTGGATCAGGGAGAGGCGAGGGTCGCGACGATGGCGATGACCACGAAGATGGCGAGGAACGCGCCGAAGACGATCAGCATCTTCTTCTGGCCGTTCGGCGGGTTCGGATCGAGCACAGGCTGCATGGCCACCAGTGTGGCACCTCCCGTCCGGGGCGGGTGCGCGGGGGCCGCCGCTCAGCGCGCCGCCTCCTCCTCCACGGTGCGGTTGCGGCCGGCCACCCAGCCGACCAGCATCTGCGGGATCATCAGGGCGGTCATCAGGGCGATCGGCAGGCCCCAGCCGCCGCTGCTCTGGTAGAGCACGCCGACCAGCAGCGGACCGGGGATGGAGATCAGGTAGCCGGTGCTCTGCGCGAACGCCGACAGCTGCGCCACGCCCGGACCGGTCCTGGCGCGCATGCCGACCATGGTGAGGGCCAGCGGGAAGGCGCAGTTGGAGATGCCGAGGAGCACCGCCCAGGCCCAGGCGCCGCCGGCCGGCGCGAGGTACAGGCCCGCGTAGCCGGCCAGGCCGCAGACGCCGAGGGCGAGCACGATCGGGCCCTGGTGGGGCAGCCGGGTGGCCAGCCGCGGGATGACGAAGGCCAGCGGCACGCCCATCACCATGGTGACGGCGAGCAGCAGCCCGGCGGTGCCGGCGGCGACGCCCGCGTCCCGGAAGATCTGCGCCATCCAGCCCATCGTGATGTAGGCGGCGGTGGCCTGGAGGCCGAAGAAGACGGCCAGCGCCCAGGCGGTGCGGCTGCGGGTGATGCGCAGCGCGGGGGCCTGCTCCTCCTGAGCGGCCTTCGCCCGTACGGATTCCTCACGCGAGGTGTCGTGCGCCGCCTGTCCGGGCTCCTGGGAGGCCGCGGGCCGCACGGCGGGGGCGGCGCCCCGGTCCCTGTCCCGGTCCCGCAGGAGCGGCAGCCAGGGGAGGACGGCCACGGCCGCGAGGAGCGCCCATACGGCGAGTCCGGGCTTCCAGCCGCCGAGCGCGTCGGTCATCGGGACGGTGACGGCGGCGGCGGTGGAGGTGCCGAGGGCGAGGGCCATCGAGTAGAGGCCGGTCATGGAGCCGACCCGGTCGGGGAACCAGCGCTTGACGATGACCGGCATCAGGACGTTGCTGACGGCGATGCCCATGAGGGCGAGCGCGCTGGCGGCCAGGAAGGCGGCGGTGTTGCCGGCGTAGGGGCGGATCACCAGGCCCGCGGCGATGGCGGCCATGCCCGCGCACACCACCGCGGCGGGCCCGAAGCGGCGGGCCAGCCGGGGGGCCATGACGCCGAAGACGGCGAAGCAGAGCGGGGGCACGGAGGTGAGCAGGCCGGCCACGCTGCCGCTCATCCCGAGGCCGTCGCGCACCTCTTCGAGGAGCGCGCCGAGGCTGGTGATGGCGGGCCTGAGGTTCAGGGCGGACAGCACGATGCCGACGACGACCAGCCGCGTCGCCCACGCGCGCGTGGCCGCCGTCCGGGGCTCTCGGTGCGCCCCGGCCTCCCGGGGGGCGGCGGTCGCGGCCGGGGGCTGCTGCTCGGTCGGTGGCGTCGTCGTCCGGGTCGTTTCCTCACTTACCATGAGACCCATCATAGAATCATAGGATGATTGACTGTCTATGGCCCGCGCGCAGCATTCCGGGCCGCACGTGCGAAGGTGTGCCATGCCCCTGAGCCATCCGCGCCGGTCGGCGCTGTCCGAGCAGGTCATCGCCGCGTTGCGGAACCAGATCACCTCGGGCGAGTGGCCGGTCGGTTCCCGTATCCCGACGGAGCCCGAGCTGGTGGAGCAGCTCGGCGTCGCCCGCAACACCGTCCGCGAGGCGGTCCGCGCGCTCGCCCACAACGGCCTGCTGGACATCCGCCAGGGCTCGGGCACCTACGTCGTGGCGACCAGCGAGCTGGCGGGCGTGATGCACCGCCGGTTCGCCGGGACGGACCCCCGGCACATCGCCGAACTGCGCGCCACGCTGGAGTCGGGGGCGGCGAAGCTGGCCGCCGAGCGGCGCGGCGAGAGGGACCTCAAGCAGCTCGACGCACTGCTCCTGCGGCGTGAGGAGGCGTGGGAGTCCGGTGACGCGGAGGCCTTCGTGACGGCGGACGCCACCTTTCACCTGGCCGTGGTGGCCGCCTCGCACAACGACGCGATGACCGCGATGTACGCGGACCTCGGCGAGGTGATGCGGGACTGGCTGCGCGCGGACGTCGGCGCGGAGCTGACGCCGGACACGCACATGGACCACACGCGGCTGGTCGACGCGATCCGCGCGGGCAACGCGGAGGCCGCCGCCGCGGAGGCGGCGAGCTACCCGTTCCTGTGCCGCCGCGGCCGCCTCCCCGCGCCCCCGCCCGCCCGGAACTGACCCGCGCCCCGGGAACGCGGAAGGGCCCGCACCCCCGAGGGGGCGGGCCCTTCCGCGTCAGTTCGGCCCCGCGGCGGCGGTCACGCTCCGATGGCGTGCAGGCCGCCGTCCACGTGGACGATCTCGCCCGTGGTCTTCGGGAACCAGTCGCTCAGCAGGGCGACGATGCCGCGGCCGGCCGGCTCGGGGTCCTTGAGGTCCCACTCCAGCGGGGAGCGGGAGTCCCACACCGAGGCCAGGTCGCTGAAGCCCGGGATGGACTTGGCGGCCATGGAGCCGAGCGGGCCCGCCGAGATCAGGTTGCAGCGGATGTTCTGCTTGCCGAGGTCGCGCGCCAGGTAGCGGCTGGTGGCCTCCAGGGCGGCCTTGGCCGGGCCCATCCAGTCGTACTGCGGCCAGGCGAACTGCGCGTCGAAGGTGAGGCCGACGACCGAGCCGCCGTTCTGCATCAGCGGCAGGCAGGCCGTGGTGAGCGACTTCAGGGAGAACGCCGAGACGTGCATGGCGGTGGCGACCGACTCGAACGGCGTGTTCAGGAAGTTGCCGCCGAGGGCGTCCTGCGGCGCGAAGCCGATGGAGTGGACGACGCCGTCGAGGCCGCCCAGCTCCTCGCCGACGATGTCGGCCAGGCGGCCGAGGTGCTCGTCGTTGGTGACGTCCAGCTCGATGACCTTGGCCGGCTTGGGCAGCTTCTTGGCGATGCGCTCGGTCAGCGTGGGCCGCGGGAAGGCGGTGAGGATGACCTCGGCGCCCTGCTCCTGGGCCAGCTTCGCGGCGTGGAAGGCGATGGAGGCCTCCGTCAGCACACCGGTGATCAGGACGCGCTTGCCCTCGAGAATTCCGCTCATGGTGATCAGTGACCCATTCCCAGTCCGCCGTCAACGGGGATGACGGCTCCAGTGATGTACGAGGCGTCGTCCGAGGCGAGGAACCGCACCGCGGCGGCGACCTCCTCCGGTCGCGCGTACCGGCCGAGCGGCACCTGCGACACGATGGCCTCGCGCTGGTCGTCGCTGAGCGCCCGGGTCATGTCGGTGTCGACGAAACCGGGGGCGACGACGTTGAAGGTGATGTTGCGCGAGCCCAGCTCACGGGCGAGGGAACGCGCGAAGCCGACCAGGCCGGCCTTGGAGGCGGCGTAGTTCGCCTGCCCCGCCGAGCCGAGCAGACCGACCACCGAGGAGATCAGGACGACGCGGCCCTTCTTGGCCCGCAGCATGCCGCGGTTGGCGCGCTTGACCACCCGGAAGGTGCCGGTGAGGTTGGTGTCGACGACCGTCGCGAAGTCCTCCTCGGACATCCGCATCAGGAGCTGGTCCTTGGTGACGCCCGCGTTGGCGACGAGGACCTCGACCGTGCCGTGCCGGTCCTCGATCTCCTTGTAGGCCTGCTCCACCTGCTCGGGGTCGGTGATGTCGCACTTGACGGCGAGGAAGCCCTCCGGCGGCTCCCCCGACCGGTACGTGATCGCGACCTTGTCGCCGGCGTCGGCGAACGCGCGGGCGATGGCGAGGCCGATGCCCCGGTTGCCTCCGGTGACGAGAACCGAGCGGCTCAACGGATCACCCTTTCATAGCGGTCTCAAGCGGTTCTTCAGCACGCCCGATCACGTCGATGACAGGCGGCTTCACCGGAAACCTATCGGTCCGCCCGGCGCGGCGGACAATCGGGCACCGACAGTGGCGTGCGGGTCGTGCTGTCGAGTCCCTACAGAAAACGGCCGACCGGGCCCGGAATCGTGTGGTCTCCCCCGCCGCCCGCGCGACATGATCGGTCCGACAGGCGACGAGAGCAGGGAGACCCCCGTGCCACACACGATCGACGAGGCCTTCACGGCCCTTCCACTGCGCGCCCTGGCCGACGCCGCGCTGGCACGCGCGCGTGCGCTGGGGGCCGAACACGCGGACTTCCGGCTGGAGCGGGTGCGCGACGCGTCCTGGCGGCTGCGGGACGCGCGGCCGGCCGGGTCGTCGGACACCACCGATCTGGGGTACGCGGTGCGGGTCGTGCACGGCGGCGCCTGGGGGTTCGCCTCCGGCGTGGACCTGACGATGGACGCCGCCGCCCGGGTCGCCTCGCAGGCGGTGGCCATGGCCAAGCTGTCGGCCCAGGTGATCAGGGCCGCCGGGTCGGACGAGCGCGTGGAGCTGGCCGACGAGCCCGTGCACGCCGAGAAGACGTGGGTGTCGGCGTACGAGATCGACCCGTTCACCGTGCCGGACGAGGAGAAGGCGGCGCTGCTCGCGGACTGGAGCGCGCGGCTGCTGGCCGCCGACGGCGTCGACCACGTGGACGCCTCGCTGCTGACCGTGCACGAGAACAAGTTCTACGCCGACACCGCCGGGACCGTGACCACCCAGCAGCGGGTGCGGCTGCATCCGCAGCTGACGGCCGTGTCCGTGGACGACTCCAGCGGCGAGTTCGACTCCATGCGCACCCTCGCCCCGCCGGCGGGCCGCGGCTGGGAGTACCTCACCGGCACCGGCTGGGACTGGGACGGCGAACTCGAACAGATCCCCGGACTGCTCGCCGAGAAGATGCGCGCCCCGAGCGTCGAGCCCGGCGTCTACGACCTGGTCGTGGACCCCTCCAACCTGTGGCTGACGATCCACGAGTCCGTCGGGCACGCCACCGAGCTGGACCGGGCGCTCGGCTACGAGGCGGCCTACGCGGGCACCTCCTTCGCCACCTTCGACCAGCTGGGCAAGCTGCGCTACGGCTCCGAGCTGATGAACGTCACCGGCGACCGCACCGCCGAGCACGGCCTGGCCACCGTCGGCTACGACGACGAGGGCGTCGAGGCGCAGTCCTGGGACCTGGTGAAGGACGGCACGCTGGTCGGCTACCAGCTGGACCGCAGGATCGCGCGGCTGACCGGCTTCGAGCGGTCCAACGGGTGCGCCTTCGCCGACTCCCCCGGCCATGTGCCCGTGCAGCGGATGGCCAACGTGTCGCTGCGGCCCGACCCGGCGGGGATGTCCACCGAGGACCTCATCGGCGGCGTCGAGCGGGGCGTCTACGTCGTCGGGGACCGGTCGTGGTCCATCGACATGCAGCGCTACAACTTCCAGTTCACCGGGCAGCGGTTCTACCGGATCGAGAACGGGCGGCTGGCCGGGCAGCTGCGGGATGTCGCCTACCAGGCGACGACGACCGACTTCTGGGGCTCCATGGCAGCCGTGGGCGGCCCGCAGACGTACGTCCTCGGCGGCGCCTTCAACTGCGGCAAGGCGCAGCCGGGCCAGGTCGCGGCCGTCTCCCACGGCTGCCCGTCGGCCCTCTTCACGGGCGTCAACATCTTGAACACCACCCAGGAGGCCGGTCGATGAGCACGCGTACCACCAAGCCGCACGAGGTCGTCGAACGCGCCCTCGAACTGTCGCGCGCCGACGGCTGCGTCGTCATCGCGGACGAGCAGTCGTCCGCCGATCTGCGCTGGGCGGGCAACGCGCTCACCACGAACGGCGTCACGCGCGGGCGCACGCTCACCGTGATCGCGACCGTGGACGGCAAGGAGGGCACCGCCTCGGGCGTGGTGTCGCGCGCCGCGGTGACCATGGACGACCTGGAGCCGCTGGTGCGGGCCGCCGAGGCCGCCGCGCGCGGGGCGGGCCCCGCCGAGGACGCGCAGCCGCTGGTCACCGGGGCACCCGCCGCGCCCGACTTCACCGACGCGCCCGCCGAGACCTCCTCGGCGGTGTTCGCCGACTTCGCGCCGGCGCTCGGCGAGTCGTTCGCACGCGCGCGTGCCGGCGGCCGTGAGCTGTACGGCTTCGCCCACCACGAGCTGGTGTCCACGTATCTCGGTACGTCGACGGGGCTGCGGCTGCGGCACGACCAGCCGAGCGGCACGCTGGAGCTGAACGCCAAGTCGCCCGACCGCACCCGCTCGGCGTGGACCGGGCGGTCCACGCGGGACTTCAAGGACGTCGACCCGGCGGCGCTGGACGCGGAGCTGGCCGTCCGGCTGGGCTGGGCCGAGCGGCGCGTGGAGCTGCCGGCCGGGCGCTACGAGACGCTGCTGCCGCCGACGGCGGTCGCGGACCTGCTGATCTACCAGCTGTGGTCGTCCTCGGGCCGGGACGCGGCCGAGGGACGCACCGTGTTCTCCAGGCCGGGCGGGGGCACCCGGGTCGGCGCGAAGCTGACCGGGCTGCCGCTGAACCTGCGCAGCGATCCGCACGAGAGCGGCCTGGAGTGCGCCCCGTTCGTGGTCGCGCACTCCTCGGGCGGGGACCGGTCGGTGTTCGACAACGGGCTGCCCGTCGCCCCGACGCAGTGGATCGCCGGCGGTGAGCTGAAGCATCTGCTGACCACCCGGCACAGCGCGGCCCTGACCGGGCTGCCGCTCGCGCCGGAGGCCGGGAACCTGATCCTGGACGGCGGCGCGGACCGCTCGCTGGACGAGATGGTCGCCGACACCGAGCTGGGACTGCTGCTGACCTGCCTGTGGTACATCCGCGAGGTGGACCCGGCGACGCTGCTGCTGACCGGTCTGACCCGCGACGGGGTGTACCTGGTGGAGAACGGCGAGGTGACCGGCGAGGTGAACAACTTCCGGTTCAACGAGTCGCCGGTGGACCTGCTGGGCCGGGCGACGGAGGCGGGGCGCACGGAGAAGACGCTGCCGCGCGAGTGGAGCGACTACTTCACCCGGGCCGCGATGCCGGCGCTGCGCGTTCCCGATTTCAACATGAGCTCTGTCAGTCAGGGCGTATAACCTCGTAGGCGGCTGTCACCCGACCGCCCCACGATCACCGAGGAGACACGAGAACCGTGACGGACATCGTCGACGAGCTGAAGTGGCGGGGCCTGTTCGCCCTGTCCACCGACGAGGACGCTTTGCGCAAGGCGCTCGCGGACGGTCCCGTCACGTTCTATTGCGGCTTCGACCCGACCGCGCCGTCGCTGCACGTGGGGCACCTGGTGCAGGTGCTCACCGTGCGCCGGCTCCAGCAGGCCGGGCACCGGCCGCTGGCGCTGGTCGGCGGCGCCACGGGCCTGATCGGCGACCCCCGCCCGACCGCCGAGCGCACGCTGAACGACCCGGAGACGGTGGCCGGCTGGGTGGAGAAGCTACGCCGCCAGATCGAGCCGTTCCTGTCCTTCGAGGGCGAGAACGCCGCGGTCATGGTGAACAACCTCGACTGGACCGAGGGCCTGTCGGCGATCGAGTTCCTGCGGGACATCGGCAAGCACTTCCGGGTCAACAAGATGCTGACGAAGGACTCGGTGGCCCGCCGGCTGGAGTCCGACCAGGGCATCAGCTACACCGAGTTCAGCTACCAGATCCTCCAGGGCATGGACTTCCTCCAGCTCTACCGGCGCCACGGCTGCACGCTCCAGCAGGGCGGCAGCGACCAGTGGGGCAACCTCACGGCCGGCCTGGACCTGATCCACCGCTTGGAGCCGGACGCGAGCGTGCACGCGCTGGCGACGCCGCTGATGACCAAGGCGGACGGCACCAAGTTCGGCAAGACCGAGAGCGGCGCCGTCTGGCTGGACGCGGAGATGACGACGCCGTACGCGTTCTACCAGTTCTGGCTGAACGTGGACGACCGGGACATCTCGAAGTACCTGCGCATCCTGTCCTTCCGTTCCCGCGAGGAGCTGGAGGAGCTGGAGCGGCAGACCGAGGAGCGGCCGCAGGCCCGGGCCGCGCAGCGGGCGCTGGCCGAGGAGCTGACGACGCTGGTGCACGGCGCCGACCAGACGGCCGCCGTGATCGCCGCGTCCAAGGCCCTCTTCGGGCAGGGCGAGCTGGCGGAGCTGGACGAGCGCACGCTGGCCGCGGCCCTCTCCGAGGTGCCGCACGTCCAGGTCGCCGAACTCGGGCAGGTCGTGGACCTGTTCGCCGAGGTGGGCCTGGTGGCCAGCAAGTCGGCCGCGCGGCGCACGGTCAAGGAGGGCGGCGCCTACGTGAACAACGTCAAGGTCACCGCCGAGGACGCGGTCCCCGCCCGCGAGGACCTGCTGCACGGCCGCTGGCTGGTGCTGCGCCGGGGCAAGAAGAACCTGGCCGCGGTGGAGGTCACCGGCGCCTGAGGGCGTACGCGCTCCGCTCGGCGCCCTCAGGCGCCGAGGGCCGGGGGTGCGCGACGCGCTCCGGCCGCTGCGGCCCGTGACGCGTCGCGAGGGGGCGGTTCCCGGATCTCCGGGGCCGCCCCCTCGCCCGTGCCCGGGCGCGCCGTGCGTCCTCCGGGCGTTACATGCGCTGCCGCTGCTTCCGGTGGCCCCACATCTTCAGGTACAGCATGTCGCCGACGGCGACGATGACGATGGCGGCCACCAGCTGGAAGATGTGCCGGCTCCAGTCGATGCCGCGGGTCTCCTCGACGCCGAGGCCGCGGGCGATCGCGTTGCCGGCGATGGCCCCGAGCATGCCGAAGATGGTCGTCAGCCAGAGCGGACTGTGCTGTTTGCCGGGGATGACCGCCTTGGCGATCAGGCCCAGGATGAATCCCACGATGATGGCCCACAACCAGCCCATGGCCGCCTCCTCGTCCGGTTCGACATGAGCATTACCGTCAGTGTCGGCCCGCCGCCGCTACGCCGCATGCCGGACAGGGCCGTACGTGTGAGACGCAGTCCGGGCGGTCCGGGGCGCGCAGGGCGCGCGGACGGTGGTGGACGGCGCGTTCGCGCAGGCCGGCGGTGCCCCGGCCGCGATGGCGGGGCCGGGGCGGCGTAACGTGGAGGGCGAGGTTGTGCGGGCGCGGTGTCCCGGCCCGGTCGTGGACCGGGTTCGGGCCGGGGAGCTGTCCGGTGCGGACGAATGGTGGAATGCGATGCGGAAGCAGCATGGCGGGGGCAGCGCCCAGGTGTTCCGGATCACGGGCGCCCGGACGGGCCTCCAGGAGGATGTGCGCGGCCGGCAGCGCCGGTACGTGATCTCGATGTCGATCCGTACGGCGTCGGTGCTCCTCGCGGTGGCGCTGTGGAACGTCGAACGGTACGTGGCGATCGTGGCGCTGGTGCTCGGCGCGGTCCTGCCGTACATCGCCGTGGTGATCGCGAACGCGGGCCGGGAGAACGCCCCGGGTCTGCCGTCGACGTTCGTGACGGTCCCGATGAAGCCGATGATCACCGCGCCGCGGACGGCGGAGGACGGCTTTGCGGAATCCGTTCCGGAGGACGTGGCGGGCGAGTCCGCGGCCGGCACGGCGCGCGAGTCCCGCGACGGGGCGTGAGGTCCGGCCGCCGTACGCATGTCGTGGGGCCGGGATCCGGCTGTGCGGGCGCTGGGCGGCGACTGTGCGTGAAGCTCAAGAAATGCTCAGATCAATCATGCTGTTCCGGTGCCGGGCGGCGGGTCTCCCGTGACATACTTCGTACGCGCTCCGCATCCCCCGTCGGAGCGACAGACCGACGCCGGGCAGCTCCCCCCGTGGCTGCTCGGCGTCGCCTTGTTCATGCCGTGGTTGTGAGACGCACCAGTGACTGACGAGACCCCGATCTGCTCCGCCAAGGGCTGCCGTGCCGCCGCCGTGTGGGTGCTGGCCTGGAACAACCCCAAGGTGCACACGCCCGAGCGGCGCAAGACGTGGCTGGCGTGCGAGGAGCACCGGGAGCATCTGTCGCAGTTCCTCGGGGTGCGCGGTTTCCTCAAGGACGTCGTCCTGCTGAGTCAGTGGACGGCCGCCGAGGCGGCGCGGGACGGGTCGACGCCGCCCGGCGGCTCCCCCGCCTGATCCCGAGCCTCGCGTAGCCCCGCGCAGCCTCGCGTGGTCCTGGACGGGGTGCGTCAGCCGCCGATCGCCGACATCGGACGGTCGGGCTGGACGAACGACGGGTCGTCGAGGCCGGCGCCGGCCTTCTTGCCCCACATCGCCTGCCGCCACAGCCGGGCGATCTCCTCGTCCGGCGCGCCGGAGCGCAGCGCGCCGCGCAGATCGGTCTCCTCGGTGGCGAACAGACAGGTGCGGACCTGGCCGTCGGCGGTGAGCCGGGTGCGGTCGCAGGCCGCGCAGAACGGCCGGGTGACGGAGGCGATGACGCCGACACGGTACGGCCCGCCGTTCACGAGCCAGCGTTCGGCGGGGGCGGAGCCGCGCTCCTCGGCGCCCTCGGGGGTCAGGTCGAAGCGGGTGCGCAGAGCGGTGAGGATGTCGCCCGCGGTGACCATGCCCTCGCGCTTCCAGCCGTGCTGGGCGTCCAGCGGCATCTGCTCGATGAACCGCAGTTCGTAGCCGTGCTCCATCGACCAGGCCAGCAGGTCGGGGGCCTCGTCGGCGTTGAGGCCGGGCATCAGGACGGTGTTGACCTTCACCGGGGTCAGTCCGGCGTCCTGGGCGGCCCGGAGGCCGTCGAGGACGTCGCCGTGCCGGTCGCGGCGGGTGAGGGTCTTGAAGACGTCCGGGCGCAGGGTGTCCAGGGAGACGTTGACCCGGTCCAGGCCGGCCTCCTTGAGCGCCGCGGCGGTGCGCTTGAGGCCGATGCCGTTGGTGGTCAGGGAGGTGACGGGGCGGGGCTCCAGGGCCGTGACACGCTCCACGATGCCGACGAGTCCGGGCCGCAGCAGCGGTTCGCCGCCGGTGAAGCGGACCTCCTCGATGCCGAGGGAGGCGACCGCGATGCCGATGAGGCGGACGATCTCGTCGTCGGTGAGGAGGTCGGGCTTGGCCAGCCACTGCAGGCCCTCCTCGGGCATGCAGTAGGTGCAGCGCAGGTTGCACCGGTCGGTGAGCGAGACCCGCAGGTCGGTGGCCACCCGGCCGTAGGTGTCGATGAGCACGTGGGCCCCCTCCCGTGTCGCGGACCAGTTGTGTTCCGACACTTGCGAGCCTACGTGACGGCGCCGACAGTCCGCAGTGCCCGATCCGACGGAGTGGGCGCGGCCGTGTCGTAGGGATCTACGATCCCCGCGGCACGGCCGCCGGTGTGAACCGCCCGGTGGGCGCCTGTGGCTACCGCTCGGTGCGCCCTGACGAGGACCGTTCAGTGCGCGCCGGTGCCCGTCAGGGAGCGCACCTCCAGTTCGGCGTACTTGGCGCTGTCCGGCTGTTCCTTGGACAGCAGGGTGCCGACGACGCCGAGCAGGAAGCCGACCGGGATGGAGATGAGGCCGGGGTTCTCCAGCGGGAACCAGTGGAAGTCGACGTCCGGGAACATCGAGGTGGGCTTGCCGGAGACCACCGGCGAGAACAGCACCAGGCCGACCGCGGTGACCAGGCCGCCGTAGATCGACCACAGGGCGCCGGCGGTGGTGAACCGCTTCCAGAACAGGCTGTAGAGGATCGTGGGCAGGTTGGCGGAGGCGGCGACGGCGAAGGCGAGGGCGACCAGGCCGGCCACGTTGAGGTCGCGGGCGAGGGCGCCGAGGACGATGGAGACCGCGCCGATGCCGACGGTGGCCCAGCGGGCCGCGCCGAGTTCCTGCTTCTCGGTGGCGGCGCCCTTCTTGATGACGTTGGCGTAGATGTCGTGGGCGAAGGACGACGACGAGGCCAGGGTGAGGCCGGCGACGACGGCGAGGATGGTGGCGAAGGCGACGGCGGAGATGGAGGCGAGCAGGACGGCGCCCCAGTCGGAGTCCACTCCGCCGAGGTGCAGGGCGAGCAGCGGGGCCGCGGTGTTGCCGGCCTTGTTGGAGGCGATGATCTCGTCCGGCTTGATCAGCGCGGCGGCGCCGAAGCCGAGGGCGAGGGTCATCAGGTAGAAGGCGCCGATCAGGCCGATGGCCCAGATGACGGACTTGCGGGCGGCCTTGGCGGTGGGGACGGTGTAGAAGCGGATCAGGATGTGCGGCAGTCCGGCGGTGCCGAGCACCAGGGCGATGCCGAGCGAGAGGAAGTCCAGCTTGGTGGTGCCGGTGGCGCCGTACTTCAGTCCGGGCTCCAGGAAGGCGGCGCCCTTGCCGCTGTTGTCGGCGGCGCTGCCGAGCAGGTCGGAGACGTTGAAGTCGAACTTCAGCAGCACCAGGAAGGTCAGCAGCAGGGCGCCCGCCATCAGCAGCACGGCCTTGACCATCTGCACCCAGGTGGTGCCCTTCATGCCGCCGATGGTGACGTAGACGATCATCAGGACGCCGACCAGGGCGACGATGCCGATCTTGCCGGCGTCGCTGGTGATGCCGAGCAGCAGGGAGACCAGGACGCCGGCGCCGGCCATCTGGGCGAGCAGGTAGAAGATCGACACGACGATGGTGGAGGCGCCGGCGGCGGTGCGCACCGGGCGCTGGCGCATGCGGTAGGCGAGGACGTCGCCCATGGTGTAGCGGCCGGAGTTGCGCAGCGGTTCGGCGACCAGGAGCAGGGCGACCAGCCAGGCGACGAGGAAGCCGATGGAGTAGAGGAAGCCGTCGTAGCCGAAGAGGGCGATGGCGCCGGCGATGCCGAGGAAGGACGCGGCGGACATGTAGTCGCCGGAGACGGCGAGTCCGTTCTGGAATCCGGTGAACTGGCGTCCGCCGGCGTAGAAGTCGGCGGCGTCCTTGGTCTGCCGGCCGGCCCACACGGTGATGACGAGGGTCGCGGCGACGAAGACCGAGAACAGGGTGATGATCAGCGTGCGGTGGTCGCTCGCGGCGCCGCCGGCGGCCAGCAGGGTGTGCGCTGCGGGGTGCGTCGCGGGGCTCATGCTCCGCCCTCCATCCGGGACTTGATGGCTTCGGCCCGGGGGTCGAGCTTGGCGGCGGCGTGCCGCGCGTACCACCAGGCGATGAGGAACGTGGTGAGGAACTGGGCCAGGCCGAGGGCGAGGGCGACGTTGAGGTTGCCGACCAGCTTGGTGCCCATGAAGTCGCCCGCGTAGTTGGAGAGCAGGACGTAGAGCAGGTACCAGGCGATGAAGGCGACGGTCAGCGGGAAGGCGAACGACCGGTGGGAGCGGCGCAGTTCGCCGAACTCCGCGCTCTCGCGCACCGCGGTGAACTCCTCGGCGGAGGGCAGTGCGACCTGGGTCTTCGAGGGTGGCGGTGTCTCGGTGGCCACGTCTGTCTCCTCGTGTTGCGGATGGGGATGCGACAGGGGGCTCGATGGTGCTCGGGCTCCCTGCCCAAGGTCCACGGCGCCACGCGAGGTGCGGTTCAAGTCCTATGAGTTGTTTCGCAAGCGGCCTTGAGGAGTCATTGCCAAGTCATTGCTGACGGGCGGGACGGCGGGATAGCTTCGGCCTGCGCAACTCGTCATGTACCTGCCTGAACAGCATCGTCGCGTCGGGCGGGTCCTGCTTCCGGATGATGTGGAGACCCCATGGCTCATCTGCGTTCGAGACGTCGACTCGCCCTGGCCGTACCGGTCGTGCTGTCGCTGACCGCCTCGCTCGGCTTCCTTCCGGCGGCGGCCTCGGCCGCCCCGCGGGCGACGTCCGCCGCGCAGACCGCGGACGCGTCCACCCTCACGTACGTCGTCAACACCAAGACCGACCGTCACACGCTCGCCGACGTGCGGCGGGCGATAGCCGCGGCCGGCGGCACGGTCGTGGTGACGTACGACCGGATCGGGGTGATCGTCGCCCACTCCGCCCGTCCCGACTTCGCCCAGAAGATCCGCAAGGTGCGCGGCGTGGACTCGGCGGGCGCGACGCGGACCGCGCCGCTGCCCGCGCAGTCCACCACCGACACCGGCGCCCCGCAGCCGCTCACCGCCGCCCAGTTGAGCCGGGCGAAGACCGAGGCCGCGGCCGGCCAGGACCCGCTGGAGCCGTTGCAGTGGGACCTGCCCGCCATCAAGGCGGACAAGGCGCACGAGAAGACCCTCGGCAGTTCCAGGGTCACCGTCGCCGTCCTCGACACCGGCGTCGACGACACCCACCCCGACATCGCGCCGAACTTCGACCGCGCGGCCTCCGTCAACTGCGTCTCGGGCAAGCCGGACACCACGGACGGCGCCTGGCGGCCGAGCGCCGCCGAGAGTCCGCACGGCACGCACGTGGCCGGCGAGATCGCGGGCGCGAAGAACGGCGTCGGCATCACGGGTGTGGCGCCGGGCGTGAAGGTGGCCGGCGTCAAGGTGGGCAATCCGGACGGGTTCTTCTACACGGAGGCCGTGGTGTGCGGCTTCGTGTGGGCGGCCGAGCACCACGTCGACGTCACCAACAACAGCTACTACACCGACCCGTGGTACTTCAACTGCGCCGACGACCCGGACCAGAAGGCGCTGGTGGACGCCGTACGGCGGGCCTCGCTGTACGCCGAGAGCAAGGGCACGGTCAACGTCGCGGCGGCCGGCAACGAGAACTACGACCTGAACTCCCGCTCCATCACCGACCCGTCCTCCCCGAACGACTCCACCCCCGGGGACCGCACGGTGGACCCGCACAAGTGCTTCGACATACCCACCCAGCTCCCGGGTGTCGTCACGGTCGCGGCGACCGGCGCCAAGGGCGTCAAGTCCTCCTTCTCCAACTACGGCCTCGGCGTCATCGACATAGCCGCGCCCGGCGGCGACTCGACGGCCTACCAGACCCCGGCGCCCCCGGCGACCAGCGGTCTGATCCTCGGCCCGCTGCCGGGCGGCAAGTGGGGCTACATGGCGGGCACCTCCATGGCGAGCCCGCATGTGGCCGGTGTTGCGGCATTGATCAAGTCAACCCATCCGCACGCCCCGGCCGCGCTGGTCAAGGCGCTGCTGTACGCGGAGGCGACCGCCACGCCGTGCACCGACCCGTACGACATCGACGGGGACGGCAAGGTCGACGCGGTGTGCAAGGGGACCAAGAACCACAACGGCTTCTACGGCTGGGGCACCGCGGACGCGCTGGCGGCGGTGACCAGGTAAGGACTGAGCCCGACGAGGGTTGCGGAGCCGTGGTGGTCAAGGCAGTCATGACGGTCATGGCGGGCGTGGCGGTCATGACTACAGGTTGATTGAGTCAATACTGCATAATGGAGTCATGACTCAGATCAACTCCGCGGGGACCGCGATCAACTCCGCAGGGACAGCGATCGGCTCCGCATGGACCGCGCTGGGCGGCGACCCCGCCCTTCTCCCGCGGGTCGTCGTCGTGGAGCGGGAAGGCGCGCTGCGGGCGCGCCTTCCCGTACGGCGGCTCGCACGCGCGTGCGTGGGCGCGTGCGCGCTGGCCGCCGCCGAGCTGGGCGCACGGCGGGCCGGGCTCGGCGAGACGCCGACGGTGCGCGTGGACGACGGGGCGGTGGCCACGGCGTTCGCGAGCGAACGGCATCTCCTGGTCGACGGGCGGGCGCCCGTGAGCTTCGCGCCGCTGTCGCGGTTCTGGCCGGCGGCGGACGGCTGGGTGCGCACCCACGCCAACTACCCGCACCACCGGGAGCGGCTGCTGCGCGCACTCGGCGTCCTCGGGGCGCACGCCTTGGTGGAGACCGTCGGGGCCGCGCTCGCCAAACGGTCCGCGCTGGACATCGAGGAGAGCGTGTACGCGGCCGGCGGCCTCGCCGTGGCGCTGCGGACCCCTGAGCAGTGGGCCGCCCATCCGCAGGCGGCGGCGGTGGCCGCCCGGCCGCTGGTCGAGCGGGAGCGGCTGGACGAGACGCACGCGCGCGTGCTGCCGCCCCTCCCGGACGCCGCCGCCCTGCTGCCCGCCGCCGGGCTGCGCGTCCTGGACCTGACCCGGGTGCTGGCCGGTCCGGTCGCCACCCGCACGCTCGCCCTGCTCGGCGCGGACGTGCTGCGCCTGGACGCCCCGCACCTGCCCGAACTGGCCGACCAGCACGCGGACACGGGCCTCGGCAAGCGCTCGGCGACACTGGACCTCGCGGCGGAGCGGGTGGCGTTCGAGGAGCTGCTGGCCGCTGCGGACGTCGTCGTCACCGGGTACCGGCCGGGCGCCCTGGACCGGTTCGGTCTCTCCCCCGAGGCGCTGGCCGAGCGGCGGCCCGGACTGGTCGTCGCGCAGCTGTCGGCGTGGGGCGGGTCCGGACCGTGGGGCGGGCGGCGGGGCTTCGACAGCCTCGTCCAGGCCGCCACCGGCATCGCCGCCGCCGAGGGATCGCGGGGGCGGCCGGGCGCGCTGCCCGCGCAGGCGCTGGACCACGGCACGGGCTATCTGCTGGCGGCGGCGGTGCTGCGGGCGCTGACCGAGCAGTCCGCCGAGGGCGGCAGCCGGATCGTACGGCTCACGCTGGCGCGGACGGCGGCGTGGCTGACAAAGGCGGCGGCCGCCGGGGCGGATGCGGCGGAGGCGGCCGAAACGGCGTCAGACGCGGCCGGGGCGGCGCCCGAGGGCGACGGGACGGTCGCGGCTGCGCCGTACGACGGTCCCGGGCCGTGGCTGGCGGAGACGGACAGCCGGATCGGGCGGCTGCGGTACGCCCGCTCGCCCGTCGCCTTCGCCGGCGGCCCCGCCGACTGGACGCGCCCGCCCGGCCCCTGGGGGACGGACGCCGCCCGCTGGGTGTGAGGCGGAGGCGACGGCGGGCCCGGGGACGAGGGGCGGGCGGCGGGGGCCGGTCCGTGGTGCCGTGGAGGTCAGTCCGTGGTGACGAGCACCTTCAGGGCGACGCGCTCGTCCATGGCCTTGTAGCCGTCGGGCACGCCCTCCAGACCGACCGTCATGTCGAAGACCGGCGACGGGTCGATCGTGCCGTCCAGGATGTCGGGCAGCAGCTCCGGGATGTACGTGCGGACCGGGGCGACGCCGCCGCGCAGGGCGACGTTCCGGTTGAACATGACGCCGAGGTCGACTCCCGTGCCGCTGCCGTGGGGCACGCCGACGAAGCCGATCGCGCCGCCGTCGCGGGCGATGTGCAGGGCGGTCCGCATGGACTGCTCGGTGCCGACCGCCTCGACCACGGCGTGCGCGCCCTGGCCGCGGGTGAGTTCGCGGACCGCCTCGACGGCCGCGTCCCCGCGCTCGGCGACGACGTCGGTGGCGCCGAAGCGGCGGGCGATGTCGGTACGGGCCTCGTGCCGGCCGAGGGCGATGATCCGCTCCGCGCCCAGCCGCCGGGCGGCCAGCACCGCGCACAGCCCGACGGCGCCGTCGCCGACGACCGCGACCGTGGCCCCGGGCCGGGCGCCCGCGCCGAGGGCGGCGTGGTGGCCGGTGCCGAGGACGTCGGACAGGGTCAGCAGGGCGGACAGCAGCCACGGGTCGGAGGCGGCGTCCTCGGGCAGCCGCACCAGGGTGCCGTCGGCGAACGGCACCCGCACCGCCTCGCCCTGGCCGCCGTCGTAGCCCACCGAGCCCCAGAAGCCGCCGTGCTCGCAGGAGGTGGTCAGGCCCTCGCGGCAGTAGTCGCAGACGCCGTCGGACCACACGAAGGGGGCGACCACCAGATCGCCGGGCCGCACGCCCGTCACGTCGGCGCCGGTCTCCTCGACCACGCCGAGGAACTCGTGCCCGATGCGCTGACCGGGCTGCCGGGCCGCCTCCCCGCGGTACGCCCACAGGTCGCTGCCGCAGATGCAGGCGCGCAGCACCCGCACCACGGCGTCGGTGGGCAGCTGCACCAGCGGCTCGGGCACGTCCTCCACCCGCATGTCGTACGGGGCGTGGATGGTGGTGGCGCGCATGACGGGGTCCTTCTCACTTCACTGGGGGCGTACGGGGGTGCGCGGGGGCGCTCCCCGGCCCGGGAGCGAGCCCGGGCGCACTTCACCGTACGCCGCCTTCGAGCGCCCCGCGCACAAGGGCCCGCGGCCTGCGCGGACGGGCGCGTCAGACCCCCGTCGCGCCCAGCAGGGTGCCCGCCGCGTAGGTGACGGCCATGGCCAGCGCGCCGCCGGCCACGTTGCGCAGCACGGCCCGGCCGGGCGGCGCCGCGCCGAGGCGGGCGCTGCTGAAGCCGGTCAGGACGAGGGCGGCCAGCACGGACAGCACCGTGATCACCAGCCGCAGGCCGGCCGGCGGCAGCACGATCGCCAGCAGCGGCAGCAGCGCGCCGACCGTGAACGCCAGGAAGCTCGCCCCGGCCGCGTGCCAGGGGTTGGTCAGCCGGTCGGGGTCGATGCCCAGCTCGACGCTGGCGTGCGCGCGGAGCGCGTCGCGCTCGGTGAGCTGGCGGGCCGCGTCGCGGGCCACCTCGGGGGAGAGCCCGCGCCGTTCGAGGAGTTCGGCCAGTTCCCGCAGTTCGGCCTCGGGCTGGTCGCGCAACTCCCGCCGCTCCTCGGCCAGTGCGGCCAGCTCGGAGTCCCGCTGGGTGGACACCGACACGTACTCCCCCGCCGCCATCGACATCGACCCGGCCAGCAGTCCGGCCAGTCCGGCGGTCAGCAGCGCCGAGCGGGAGTCGGTCGCCCCGGCGACGCCGACGACGAGTCCCGCGGTGGAGACGATGCCGTCGTTGGCGCCGAGGACCGCGGCCCGCAGCCAGTTGAGGCGGGAACCGAGCGCGCCGCCGTGCGGCTCGTCATGCGTTGGTTCGGTCACAGCACGGAGGATCGCACGGCCGCGGTGCGCGGGGGGCGAGGGAGCGCGGGCGGGGCGGTCGTGCCGCGCGCCCGTCCCGCGTTGTGAACTCTGGCCCGATTTCGGCGATTTGCGCGGGGAGTGCGCGCCCGGGGCGCGGGGGTGGTCGTGAGCGGGCGCGCCGGGGGCGTGCGGGGGGCGCGCCGGGCCCCTGCGGGACGGGGGTGTCAGTCGCGGCCCGTATCCTCATGGACCATGCTCGAAGACCGCACGCTCGCAGGGGCCCTTCCCACTCCGTGGCCGGCCGCGTATCCGCAGGGATACGCGGTCGTTGACGTGGAGACCACCGGCCTGGCCCGCGACGACCGCATCATCTCGGCGGCGGTCTACCGGCTGGACGCGCGCGGCGAGGTCGAGGACCACTGGTACACCCTGGTCAACCCGGAGCGCGATCCGGGGCCGGTGTGGATCCACGGGCTGACGAGCGAGGCGCTGGAGGGCGCGCCGCTCTTCACGGACATCGCCGAGGAGTTCGCGGCCCGGCTGGCGGACCGCGTGCTCGTCGCGCACAACGCGGTGTTCGACTGGCAGATGATCGCCCGGGAGTACGCGCGGGCGCGGCGGGAGGCGCCGGTGCGGCAACGCCTGTGCACCATCGCGCTCTCCAAGGAGCTGGGACTGCCGCTGCCCAACCACAAGCTGGAGTCGCTGGCGGCGCACTTCGGGGTGGTGCAGCGGCGGGCGCACCACGCGCTGGACGACGCGCGGGTGCTGGCGGAGGCGTTCCGGCCGAGCCTGTGGGCCGCGGCGGCCGGCGGGGTGCGGCTGCCGCTGCTGGAGTGCCGGCCGCTGACCGAGTGGTCCGACCGGCCGGTGCCCCGGCAGCAGTCGGGCGGCTACGGCGGCTACCGGGCGAGCAGTTGGCGGCCGTCCCGCAAGAGGCCGGCGTGCCCCTATCCCAACCCGGGCCGTTACGAACCGGGCAAACGTCTCAAGCAGGGCATGCGGGTCGCCTTCTCCGGCGACACCTCCACCGAGCGGGAACTGCTGGAGGACCGCGCGACCGAGGCGGGGCTGCACGTCGCCACCAGCCTGTCCCGGCTGACCAGCCTGCTGGTGACGAACGACCCGGACTCGGGCACGACGAAGACGGCCAAGGCCCGCCAGTACGGCACGCCCGTCGTGGACGAGGCGGCCTTCGGCCAGCTCCTGGCGGACGTGGAACCGGCGGACGGCGACTGACGCCCGCGCGGACCGCCCCCACGGACCCGCGCGGGGCCGCCCCCGCGCACAGGACCGTCGCCACGGCCGGGACCGCCCGCACGGAGCCTGTGGCGGGTGACGCCGCGCGCGGGTGGGGGCTCGCGCGCGTACGGGTGATTGGCGGGCGACTCGCCCGCGGCCAGCGCGCCCGGACGACGGCCACCGCTCACCCTGTGGCGCATGGCGAGATGTGAAGTATGCGGAAATGACTACGGTATGACCTTCGAGGTCCATGCCCAGGGAGCGGTGCACGTCTTCGACTGCTTCGCCTGCGCGATCCACCGCATGGCGCCGATCTGCGAGCACTGCCGGGTCCAGATCATCGGACAGGGCGTCGAGGTCGAGGGCCACTGGTACTGCGGCGGGCACTGCGCCCGCGCGGAGGGGAGGGTGGGGATCGTCGACAGTGTCTGAGCCGGCGGCGACCGGGCCGGCCGGATCCGCGCCGACCGGATCCGGCTCGGGCGGGCCCGAGGACACCCCTGCCGAAAACACCCCACGGCGGGCGCGGTACCGTCGTGGGGTGTACCGCTTCCTGTTGACCCGCCAGTGGGTGATCCTGACCCTCGTGGCTCTGCTGCTCATCCCGACGATGATCTGGCTGGGTTTCTGGCAGCTGCACCGGCACGACCACCGGCAGAAGCTGAACGCGGTGATCACCGCCTCGCTGGCGGCGAAGCCCGTGCCGGTCGAGTCGCTCACCTCCGTGGGCGGGGCGGTCGCGCACGACGACATCTACCGCCGGGTGACCGCCAAGGGCCACTTCGACACGGCCCACGAGCTGGTCGTGCGCCGCCGCACCAACAGCGACGACCAGGTCGGCTACCACGTGCTGACCCCGTTCGTGCTGGCGGACGGCAGGACCCTCCTCGTCAACCGCGGCTGGATCCCCTCCCCCGCCTCGCAGACCGCCTTCCCGAAGATCCCCGCCCCCGCCCGGGGCGAGATCACGGTCACCGGCCGGCTGATGCAGGACGAGACGACGGCGGCCAGCGGCATCAAGAACGTCGCGGGGCTGCCGGACCGCCAGATCATGCTGATCAACAGCGCCCAGGTCGGCGCGCTCCTGCGGGACTCCGGCGACACCGCCGCCAAGTCCGTCCTCGGCGGTTACGTCGAACTCGTCTCCCCCGCCCCCGAGGGCGGCAGCCCCCGGCTGCTCCCCTCGCCCAAGGAGGACACCAGCTGGATCGGCGTCGGCGACATCAACCTGCCGTACGCGATCCAGTGGTGGCTGTTCGCCGCGTGCGTCCCCGTCGGCTGGCTGGTGCTGGCCCGCCGCGAGGTGCGGGACCAGCGGCAGAAGGACGGGACGGACGCCCCGGTGACGGCGGCCGAGAGCGAGACCGCGGCCGTGTAGGCGCGTGGCCGTGCGGCGCGCGACCGCCGGCCGGGCTGATTGCGGCGCGGTCCGCCGGGAAGCCGGTCATCCATGTGGCCCCGGATCGAGGACTACGCCCTCATAGGCGACCAACAGACCGCCGCGCTGGTCGGCAGGGACGGCTCCGTCGACTGGCTCTGCCTGCCCCGCTTCGACTCGGCGGCCTGTTTCGCCGGACTGCTCGGCGACGAGGACAACGGGCACTGGCGCATCGCCCCCGTCGGCGTCGACGGCCCGTGCACCCGCCGCGCCTACCGCCACGACACCCTGGTACTGGACACCGAGTGGGACACGCCCCAGGGCTCCGTCCGCGTCACCGATCTGATGCCGCAGCGCGACCGGGCCCCCGACCTGGTCCGGATCGTCGAGGGGCTGAGCGGCCGGGTGACGCTGCGCAGCACGTTACGGCTGCGCTTCGACCACGGTTCCGTCGTCCCCTGGGTGCGCCGCTGCGACGGTCACCGGGTGGCCGTCGCCGGACCGGACTCGGCGTGGCTGCGCAGCGAGCCGCCGGTGCGCACCTGGGGCGAGGACTTCGGGACGCACGCCGAGTTCGAGATCGCCGGGGGCGAGAAGGTCGCGTTCGTGCTGACCTGGCACCCCTCGCACGAACCGCGCCCGCCGCTGATCGACCCGTACGAGGCGCTGGAGCACAGCGTCGCCGACTGGCGGGCGTGGGCGGCGCGCTGCCGCTACACCGGCCCGCACCGGGACCTGGTCGTCCGCTCCCTGATCACCCTCAAGGCGCTCACCTACGCCCCCACCGGCGGCATCGTCGCGGCCCCGACCACCTCGCTGCCCGAGGAGCTGGGCGGCGTGCGCAACTGGGACTACCGCTACTGCTGGCTGCGCGACTCCACGCTCACCCTGGGCGCGCTGCTGTCGGCGGGCTACCAGGAGGAGGCCGAGGCGTGGCGGAACTGGCTGCTGCGCGCGGTCGCCGGCAACCCGGCGGACCTGCAGATCATGTACGGGCTGGCGGGCGAGCGGCGGCTGCCCGAGTTCGAGCTGCCGTGGCTGCCCGGCTTCGCCGGCTCCGCGCCGGTGCGCATCGGCAACGACGCGGTGCTCCAGCGCCAGCTGGACGTGTACGGCGAGGTCATGGACACGCTGTCGCTGGCCCGCCGCTCGGGCCTGTCGCCCAAGCCGCACATCTGGTCGATGCAGCGCGCGCTGCTGGACTTCCTGCGCGAGGCCTGGCGGGAGCCCGACGAGGGGCTGTGGGAGGTGCGCGGCGGACGGCGGCACTTCGTGCACTCCAAGGTGATGGTGTGGGTGGCCGCCGACCGGGCGGTGCGCACGCTGGAGGAGGAGCCGCAGCTGCGCGGGGACCTCGCCGGCTGGCGGGCGCTGCGCGACGAGGTGCACCGGGAGGTGTGCGAGAAGGGCTACGACCCGCGCCGGGGCACCTTCACCCAGTCCTACGGCTCGCGTGAGCTGGACGCGGCCCTGCTGCTCATCCCGCGCGTGGGCTTCCTGCCGCCGGACGACCCGCGGGTGACGGGCACCATCGACGCGGTCCGCGCGGAACTCGGCGAGGGCGGCCTGGTGCGCCGCTACAGCACCGACACGGCGGCCGTGGACGGGCTGCCCGGCGGCGAGGGCACGTTCCTGGTGTGCTCGTTCTGGCTCGCCGACGCGCTGCACATGACGGGGCGCACGAAGGAGGCCGAGGAGCTGTTCGAGCGGCTGGTGGGGCTGGCGAACGACGTGGGGCTGCTGGCGGAGGAGTATCTGGTGGACGACGGGTCGGGGGCCGGGCGGCAGCTCGGCAACTTCCCGCAGGCGTTCAGCCACATCGGCCTGGTGAACACCGCCCTCGCCCTGTACGGGGACGAGCGGGCAGGATAGGGGCCATGGATCTTGGACTGAAGGACCGGGTGTACGTCGTCACCGGGGCGACGCGCGGGCTGGGCAACGCCACCGCGCGCGAGCTGGTCGCCGACGGGGCGAAGGTGGTCATCACCGGGCGGGACGAGAAGCGGGTCGCCGACGCGGCGGCCGAACTCGGCCCGAACGCCCTCGGGGTGGCCGTGGACAACGCGGACGCCTCGGCGGCCGAGCGGCTGATCGCCACCGCGCGGGAGCGCTTCGGCGCCTTCCACGGGGTGCTGGTCAGCGTCGGCGGGCCGCCGCCCGGGTTCGTCGCGGACACCACCGACGAGCAGTGGCAGTCGGCGTTCGAGACGGTGTTCCTGGGCGCGGTGCGGCTGGCCCGCGCCGCGGCGGCGGAGCTGGAGGCCGGCGGCGTCATCGCCTTCGTGCTGTCCGGTTCGGTGCACGAGCCGATCCCCGGGCTGACCATCTCCAACGGGCTGCGGCCGGGCCTCGCCGGGTTCGCCAAGTCCCTCGCGGACGAGCTGGGGCCGCGCGGCGTGCGGGTCGTCGGGTTGCTGCCCGGCCGGATCGACACCGACCGGGTGCGGGAACTGGACGCGCTGTCCGCGGACCCGGAGGCGACGCGGGCGGCGAGCGAGTCGCGCATCCCGCTGCGCCGCTACGGCACCCCGCAGGAGTTCGGGCGCGCCGCGGCGTTCCTGCTCTCGCCGGCGGCGTCCTTCGTCACGGGCGTGATGCTGCCGGTGGACGGCGGCGCCCGGCACGGCTTCTGACCGCGCCGGCCGCCGGCCTTCCGGGACCGGAGCACCGCGCCGGCGGCCGGCCGTCGCGGGCGGACGCCTCCGGCGGCCGGCCGCGGCCGGGTCCGGACGCAGAGGTGCGGGCTATTCGCCGAGGCCCGCGAGGTCGCGCAGGCGGCGTCCCTGGGCCTGGCGTTCGGCGGTGCGCTGCTCCTCGTAGGAGCGGCCGTGGACGCCCTGGAGCAGCGCCTTGGTCTCGATGACCGCGTCGCGGGGCGCGGCGAGGATCGCCGAGGCCAAGTCGGTCGCGGCGGCGTCGAGCTGGTCGCGGGGCACGGCGATGTTGGCCAGACCGCAGCTCACCGACTCCTCGGCGGTGACGAACCGGCCGGTGACGCAGATCTCCAGCGCCCGGGCATAGCCGACCAGCCCCACCAGCGGATGCGTGCCGGTGAGGTCGGGCACCAGTCCGAGGCTGGTCTCGCGCATCGCGAACTGCACGTCGTCCGCGACGACGCGCAGGTCACAGGCGAGCGCCAGCTGGAAGCCCGCCCCGATGGCGTGCCCCTGGACCGCGGCGACGGTGACGATGTCGCTGCGCCGCCACCAGGTGAACGCCTCCTGGTACTCGGCGATGGTCGCGTCCAGTTCCTCGTCGCCGCCGCGTGCGAGGTCGAGGAAGGACGGTTCGCCGTCGAAGCCCTCCGGCGTGAACGCCTGCCGGTCGAGTCCGGCGGAGAACGACTTGCCCTCCGCGCGCAGCAGCACGACGCGGACGGTGCCCGGCAGCAGCCGGCCGGCCTCGGTGAGCGCGCGCCACAGAGCGGGGCTCTGCGCGTTGCGCTTGGCCGGGTTGGTCAGCGTCACCGTGGCGAGCGCGTCGTCGACGGTGAGCCGTACGCCGTCCTTGTCGAGAACCGGGTCGAGCGGTGCGAGGTCGTGCTCGGGCGAAGCCATGGTGCGCCTCCGATGCGTGCGGTCAGCCGCGATGCCCTGCGCGGACATCGTAAGTGACTGCACAGTAACCACCCGGCGGGCCTGCGGACCGACCGGGTGGTCACCATCGAAGCCAATGGGCCGCCCGGGATCAGGCCGAAGCGGCCTTCTTGCCCCGCGTCGCCCCGCCACGCCCACGGAGCGTGACGCCCGACTCGCTGAGCATCCGGTGCACGAAGCCATACGAGCGGCCGGTCTCCTCGGCCAACGCCCGAATGCTCGCACCGGCGTCGTACTTCTTCTTCAGGTCTGCCGCGAGCTTGTCGCGCGCGGCGCCGGTCACCCGGCTGCCCTTCTTCAGAGTCTCGGCCACCCGTGCCTCCTCATGGGAAGTGCGCTCTGGTCTCCTCATGATCACCCCTCCGGGGCCTCATGGCCACCCATTCGGCAAGGTCCGTGAGACACGGTTGTGACGACAGGAGTCCGTCCCCACAAGCGGAATAGGGCATTCCATCCGGCGCCGTTCGTACCGCCGAACGGGTTCTTCCGAGAAACACCAGGTCAGAGACGCACGACGGCCGAGCCCTTGGCAGATAAGGGCTCGGCCGGAAAATCCGTGTACGACACACCCCGATACGAGGAGATCTCACGCAGATGATGGATCACCGATGGGCCGAATGATCCATGCGGCGTTGACCAGGGCTCGTTCCGGGCGGTCGGGCGCGGGCGTCAGGCGAGGGCGACCAGGTCCGCGTAGTCGGCGCCCCACAGGTCCTCGACGCCGTCGGGCAGCAGGATGATCCGCTCGGGCTGGAGCGCCTCGACGGCGCCCTCGTCGTGGGTGACGAGGACGACCGCGCCCTTGTAGGTGCGCAGCGCCCCGAGGATCTCCTCGCGGCTGGCCGGGTCGAGGTTGTTGGTCGGCTCGTCCAGCAGCAGCACGTTGGCGGAGGAGACCACCAGGGTGGCGAGCGCGAGACGGGTCTTCTCGCCGCCGGAGAGGACCCCGGCCGGCTTGTCGACGTCGTCGCCGGAGAAGAGGAAGGAGCCCAGCACCTTGCGGACCTCGACCAGGTCCATGTCGGGCGCGGCCGACCGCATGTTCTCCAGCACCGTGCGGTCCGGGTCGAGGGTCTCGTGCTCCTGCGCGTAGTAGCCGAGCTTGAGGCCGTGACCGGGGACGACCTGACCGGTGTCGGGCTTCTCCACGCCGCCCAGCAGGCGCAGCAGCGTGGTCTTGCCGGCGCCGTTGAGGCCGAGGATGACGACCCGCGAGCCCTTGTCGATGGCCAGGTCGACGTCGGTGAAGATCTCCAGGGAGCCGTACGACTTCGACAGGCCCTCGGCCATCAGCGGCGTCCTGCCGCACGGCGCGGGCTCCGGGAAGCGCAGCTTGGCGACCTTGTCGGACTGGCGCACGGCCTCCAGCCCCGCGAGCAGCTTGTCGGCGCGGCGGGCCATGTTCTGCGCGGCTACGGTCTTGGTGGCCTTGGCGCGCATCTTGTCGGCCTGGGAGTGCAGCGCGGCGGCCTTCTTCTCGGCGTTGGCGCGCTCGCGCTTGCGGCGCTTCTCGTCGGCCTCGCGCTGCTGCTGGTAGAGCTTCCAGCCCATGTTGTAGACGTCGATCTGGGAGCGGTTGGCGTCCAGGTAGAACACCTTGTTGACGACCGTCTCGACCAGGTCGACGTCGTGGGAGATGACGATGAAGCCGCCGCGGTAGGTCTTCAGGTAGTCGCGCAGCCAGACGATCGAGTCCGCGTCGAGGTGGTTGGTGGGCTCGTCCAGCAGCAGGGTGTCCGCGTCGGAGAACAGGATCCGGGCCAGCTCGATACGGCGGCGCTGACCGCCGGAGAGCGTGTGCAGGGGCTGGCCGAGGACACGGTCGGGCAGGTTGAGCGCGGCGGCGATGGTGGCGGCCTCGGCCTCGGCGGCGTACCCGCCCTTGGTGAGGAACTCCGTCTCCTGGCGCTCGTACTGCCTGAGGGCCTTCTCGCGGGTGGCGCCCTGGCCGTTGGCGATGCGCTGCTCGTTCTCGCGCATCTTGCGGATCAGGAGGTCCAGGCCGCGGGCGGAGAGGATGCGGTCGCGGGCGAGCACGTCGAGGTCGCCGGTGCGCGGGTCCTGCGGGAGGTAGCCCACCTCGCCGGAGCGGGTGATGGTGCCGGCGGCGGGGATGCCCTCGCCGGCCAGGCACTTGGTGAGGGTGGTCTTGCCTGCGCCGTTGCGGCCGACCAGGCCGATGCGGTCGCCCTTGGCGACGCGGAAGGTGGCGTTCTCGATGAGGATGCGGGCGCCGGCGCGCAGCTCGATGCCGGTGGCGGAGATCACGGACAGACTCCAGGGCGGGTGGGGCGGGATGGACGGCTGAGGACGTTCCCGCTGGTCTAATGCGCGAGGAGAATGGCCATGCGGAACAGTCTAACGGGGGGCCGCAAGCGGTTTTCCCCGGCGTTCGCGCGGGCCCGGGGCGGACGACTCCGCCGCGCGCGCCGCCGGTGACCGGTCACCGGCGGGCGCACCCAGGCGGCGCGGGGGGCGCGCTGAGGCCGGGCGCTACGAGCGCGGGGCCGGCTGCGGGGCGTGCGAGTTCGGTGCCGGGCGGGCAGAGGTGGCGGGGCAGCCGGGCGGGCAGGTGCCGCCGCCTGCCGGGGGCGGGGCGGGCTGCCGGGCGTGCGTGATGGGCTTCGGGAGTACCGGGCCGGGCGCGAGTGGGCAGGGTGCGGGCGGGCGCGGCGGGATGTCGGGCCTGCGCGGCCAGGCGCCGGGCAGACACGAACGGCCGCAGGGTCTCCCGCCTGCGCGGCCGGGCGCCGGGCGGGCGCGGCGGGGCAGCCGGGCTGCGCGGCCGGTGCCGGGCAGGGCAGCAGGGCATCCCGGGCCGGGTGCGGGTGGGCAGGGCGCGGAGGGATGTCGGGCCTGCGCGGCCAGGCGCCGGGCAGGCGCGAACGGCTGCGGGGTCTCCCGCCTGCGCGGCCAGGCGCCGGGCGGGCGCGGCGGGGCGTCCGGGCTGCGGGACACGATGCCGGGCAGGGGCGGTCAGGCGTCTGTCCCGGACTGCGCGGCCGGTGCCGAATAGGGGCAGCGGGCGTCCCGGACTGCGGGGTGCGTGCTGGGCGGGCGGGGTCGGGCGGGGCGTCCGGTGGGCGGGGGTGCGTGCCGGGTGTGGTCAGGCCCCGGGGCGGCGGGGGGTGTCCGCGTGGGCGCGGGGCGTTGTCAGTGGGCGGTGCCACACTGGGCGGCGGGTCGGAGAAACCGGCCGAAACCGGGTCACGAGGGAGTGATCGGCATGGCGGACACGGTCGCGGGCGGGCGCCCGAGCATCTACCCGACACTGCTGTACGCGGACGCGAAGGCCGCCGTCGGACAGCTGACGGAGGCCCTCGGCTTCACGGAGCTGTCGGTGTACGAGGGCGAGGACGGCCTGGTCCAGCACGCCGAGCTGGTGCAGGGCAACGGCGCGGTGATGCTCGGCTCCAAGGGCCACGGCGGACGGTTCGACGAGGCGATGCGCGGCGCGGGCCCGGCGGGGGTGTACGTCGTCGTGGACGACGTGGACGGCCACTACCAGCGCGCGGTGGACCACGGCGTGGAGATCCTCATGCCCCCGACCGACCAGGAGTACGGGTCCCGGGACTACCTGGCCCGGGACCTCGAGGGCAACGTCTGGAGCTTCGGCACGTACGCGCCGCGCACGGAGGGCTGAGCCCGCCGCCGCGGGCCCGCGCCCGCTCCGGGCCGCTCAGCTGCCGCCGGTGTGGACCTGGAAGGCCGCCCGGCGCACGGCCTTGGCCAGGGCCGGGTCGGGGTGCGCGGCGGCGAGCGCGACCAGCACCTGCACGGTGCGCGGGTGCCCCACGGCCCGTACCTCGTCCAGCAGGGCGGGGACGGTGGGCTGCACCGCGGCCTCCAGGTGGCGTACCAGCATCGGGGCCTCGCCGTGGTCGGCGACGGCGGCCGCGGTGTCCACCCACAGCCAGGTCGCCTCCTCGCGGGTGAGGACCTCGTGCGCGTCCTCCGGGTCCACGCCGTCGTGCTCGGCCAGCCACAGCAGGGCGTACGGCCGCAGCGCCGGCTCGTCCAGCACGGCCCGTACGTCCGGCTCGGCGGGGGCGCCGACCACGCGCAGCGCCTCGAAGGCGAGGCCGCGCAGCAGGGCGTCCTCACCGCGGGCGGCGGCGAGGAGTTCGGTGACGGCGCTGCCGACGGGGCGGGCGGCGAGCCAGGCGCGGTACTCGGCGCGGGCCGCGTTGGGGCGCAGTTGCGCGCAGCCGCGCAGCATGTCCTCGGCGGCCTGCTCGATGTTCCCGGCCGGGCTCTGCGCGGCGACGCAGATCTGCTCCAGCTTCACCCAGACCGCCCAGCTGCCGAGCGGGGTGAGGGTGGCCTGGCCGTCGCCGTAGGTGAGCGCGCCGACGGAGGCGAGCGCGCCGAGGGCCCAGTCGAGCAGGGGCGCGAGCGGGGCGTCGTCGGTCTCGGCGGGCTCGGCGGCTCCCGGGGCGGGCGGAGCCGCCGGTTCGAGCTGCGGGTCGTAGGGGACCTCGCAGCGGGCGGTGCGCAGTTCGGTGACGCGCTGCTGGAGCAGGTCGAGGAGCTGTTCGACGGGGACGGGCCCGGCCGAGAGCTGGAGGAAGGAGAGGACCTGCGGCATGGCCGAGACGACCTCGGCGACGGCGGCGGCCTCGTGCTCCGCGGGCTCGGGGCAGGCCAGCGACCAGGCGTCGAACAGGGCGACCCAGCCGCGCAGCACCGCGCTGTCGTCGCGGTCCCAGGCGCGCAGTCGCCAGCCGGGGCGGGCGCTGTCGCCGTGCACCTCGATGAGGCCGGCCAGCCGGGCGGTGTCCCAGTCGGCGCGGACCTCGGCGACGGTGAGGCCCAGCTCGGCGGCGGCGCGTTCGGCGGTGCTCGTGGAGAGGGTGGCCTTGCCGTCGGCGGTGGCCCCGGTCCGGCCGGGGCCGAGGGCGGCGTCGGCCCAGCGGGCGACGCGGGCCGCGCCGGCCAGGCCGGAGCGCGCCATTCTGGCCAGCTCCGCGGGGGCCGGTGTGCCCTCCGGCGGGCGGGGCGCGGGGCGGCGCGAGTGCCGCTGGTTCACGGCTCGGGGGGCGGCGGCCAGGGGTCGTGGGCGGACGAGTCGAAGCCTGGAGTCGCGCGGGATACGGGACGTCACAGGTGCAGTCTTCCGGTTGACGGTCCGAAAACCCAAACGGAATGTCACGGCGGGCGACGGGGATGGCCAACGCAGGGGTCCGCGAGGCGTGCCGAACGGCGGGAATCGGCCAGCCCGGCAGGGGGGATCGGCGGGGCGCGGAACGGTCGGCGCGGGTGCGGCGGCCCCGCGCCGGGACCGGGAGCGGAATCGCCGGAGCGACCGGGGGCGGACCGCCGGGCATCGCTCGCCCCGGCGGTCACATCAGCGGGGTCAGGAAGCGGCGCAGCGCCTCCTCGTACCCCTCGGGGTCGGCGTTCCACATGGCGCCGTGGGGGGCGTCGGGGACCGTGTGCAGGGCGATGAGGTTGGGGCGCTGTTCGGCGAGGCGGCGGGAGAAGCGCCAGGGGGCGACCTCGTCGGCCGGGCCGTGGAAGATCAGGGTGGGCACCGTGAGCAGCGCGGCGTCGGCGGCCACGGTGACGCGGTCCGCGTGCAGTCCGGTGCGGCCCTGGGCGGCGCGCACCGCGAGCGGCAGCAGGGCGTTCGGGGTGTGCCGCGCCTTGGCCAGCGCGCGCAGAGTGGTCTCCCAGTCGAGGACCGGCGAGTCGAGGATCAGTCCGGAGACGCGGTCGCGCAGCTCCGAGTGGAGGGCGGCGCGCAGCGCCATGGTGGCGCCGGTGGACCAGCCGTGCAGGACGACCCGCTCGGCGCCGTGGCGCACGGCGTAGCGGATCGCCGCGTCCAGATCGCGCCACTCGGTCTGGCCGAGATGGCTCAGGCCGTCCGGGGAGCGGGGCGCGCCGAGGTCGCCGCGGTAGGCCGGGTCCAGCACCGGGAAGTGTCTGCGGTGCAGGAACTCCATGATGTTCAGGGGCAGTTCCCGGGTGGTGCCGAGCCCGTGCACGGTGATCACCCACGTCTCGCGGACGGCGGGCACGAACCAGGCCGGCAGGTCGCCGAGTTCGCCGGGGATCTCCACGTCCCGGTACCGCAGGCCGAGGGCGGTGTGCGGGTCGCCCACGTACAGGTTGGGGGTGAGCCAGACCTTGTCGCGGGGGCGCAGGTCGCCGTGGGTGACGCGGTCGAGGCGGCGTACGACGGTGTCCGGCAGGTGCGGGGCGCCGTCCAGGACGGGGCCGACGATCGCGTGGGAGCCGTTGCCGGCCAGGCCGTAGGCGCCGCGGCGCAGGGAGGCCAGGTCGCGGGTGAGGGTGATCTGGCCGTCGGCCGTGCCGTGCACGGTGAGGCGGTGATCGGTGGGCAGGGGGCGGCCCGGGGGCGCCTTGAGCGCGGCGTCGCTGGCCAGCCGGCCCGCGGCGACGCTCGCCGCGCCGGCCGCCAGGGCCGCGGTGACGGCCGCTGCCGTCGCTTTCACTGTGCGCACAGGACCAGTGTCACGGGGTACCGGCTCACCGGCCAGCGGAAGGAAGGGTCGGGGTGACATGCCCCTGCGGGTTCCAGGATGAGCGGGGTTCATCCCTGGGCGGGCGGACGAGGTTCGTTTTCCGGCCGGGGGCCCGGGGCGCGGCTCGCGGGCGGCTGGCCGTAGGCGCGCAGGCGGCGGGTGGCCTCTTCCAGTTGCTCGGGGGTGAGCAGGGAGGGGGTCAGGCCGGGGACGGCGGAGGCGGTCAGCCACAGGCGGCACATCCACTCCAGCTGGGCGGTGCGGTCGTACGCCTGGTCGAGGGTGGCGCCGTGGGTGAGGGTGCCGTGGTTCTGCAGGAGGCAGCCGGAGCGGCCGTCGAGGGCCCGGAGCATGTGCGCGGCCAGTTCCTCGGTGCCGTACGTCGCGTACGGGGCGACCCGCACCGGTCCGCCGAGGGCGCCGGCCATGTAGTGGACGAGCGGCAGCTCGGGGACGAGGGTGGAGACGGCCGTGGCGTGCACGGCGTGGGTGTGGACGACGGCGCCCGCGTCGGTGGCGCGGTAGACGGCAAGGTGCAGGGGCAGCTCGCTGGTCGGGACGAGCGAGCCGAGCACCTGGCGGCCGTCGAGGCCGACGCCGGTCACGTCGCCGGGGGTGAGCCGGTCGTAGGGCACGCCGGACGGGGTGACCAGCACGGTGTCCGCGACCCGGACCGACACGTTGCCGGAGGTGCCGACGACCAGTCCGTCGGCGACGGTACGGCGGGCCGTCGCCACCAGGTCCCGCCAGGCGCGGACCTCCTCGGGCCGGGGCACGCGGCGACCGCTCGGCTCCGGACGGTGACCGTCTCGTTCGTCCTGTTCTTCAGCCATGCGGTGATCCTGCCAGCGGTGTGAAGTGGGCAACAGAATCGGACACCGCCCATACCGGCTCAGTTCATCTTCCGTTCACCCTGGTTACCTACGTTCAACGAGCCAATGACGCTCGAACGATTGCCTGGGTAAATGGAAAGCTTCTCGCTGATCCTCGCGATCGTGGTGATAACCGCACTCGCGTTCGATTTCACGAACGGTTTCCACGACACCGCCAACGCGATGGCCACCACCATCTCCACCGGCGCGCTCAAGCCCAAGGTCGCGGTGGCCATGTCGGCCGCGCTGAACCTGGTGGGCGCCTTCCTCTCCGTAGAGGTCGCGAACACGATCTCCAAGGGCCTCGTCGACGAGGCCGGCATCCGTCCCGAGGTCATCTTCGCCGCCCTGGTCGGCGCGATCCTCTGGAATCTGCTGACCTGGCTGGTCGGGCTCCCGTCCAGTTCCTCGCACGCCCTCATGGGCGGCCTGATCGGCGCCACCGTCGCCTCCGCCGGCTTCGGCGCGGTGCACGGCGGGGTGCTGGTCACCAAGGTCATGATCCCGGCCGTCGCCGCCCCGGTCGTCGCGGGCGTCGCCGCGCTGGCCGCGACCCGGCTGTCGTACACGATCGGCGCGAAGTCCGACGGCAAGGCGGCCGAAAAGGGCCACCGGGCCGGGCAGATCGCCTCCGCGGGTCTGGTCTCGCTCGCCCACGGCACCAACGACGCGCAGAAGACGATGGGCATCATCACCCTCGCGCTGATCGCCGGCGGCGCCATCGCCCCCGGCTCCAACCCTCCCACCTGGGTGATCCTCTCCGCGGGCCTGGCCATCGCGCTCGGCACGTACATCGGCGGCTGGCGCATCATCCGCACCATGGGCACGGGTCTGACCGACCTCCAGCCGCAGCAGGGCTTCGCCGCGCAGACCAGCTCGGCGGCCGCGATCCTGGCCTCCTCCCACCTGGGCTTCTCGCTCTCCACCACGCACGTCGTCTCCGGTTCGGTGATGGGCGCCGGGCTCGGCCGCAAGGGCGGCGTGGTCCGCTGGTCCACCGCGGGCCGGATGGCCATCGCCTGGGTGCTGACGCTGCCCGCCGCGGCGCTGGTGGGCGCGGGCGCGGAGGCCGTGACGGGCCTCGGCGACTGGGGCACCGCGCTGGTCGCCGTGTTCCTCGTCGCCTCCTCCGCGGCGATCTGGAAGATCTCCCGCCGTCAGGTCGTCGACCACACCAACGTCACCGCGGCCCCCGCCGCTTCCGAGGAGCCGGCCGGCGTGGTGACCCAGGCGATCGCCGCCGTGGCCCCGCCGCCGTCGGCCCCGGCCCCGGTCCTGGAGTTCCCGGCGCAGGCCACCCAGCCCCCGGCGCACGCCCTGAACGTCCCGGCGCAGGCCGTCGGCTCCCCCGCCCCAGCGCTCGCCGCCCCGATCGGCGCGGCCCCGGCCGCCGCCCTGCTCGCCGAGGACCTCGCGGCGACCATCCCCGCCCCGGCGTCCGCGCCGCGCACCGACCCGGCGTCCTCGGCGACCCCCGCGAGCGCGGCGGTGCCGCCGTCCGCAGCCGTCTGAGCCCCGCACCCCGGCCTCCCAAGGAAGCATCACCATGAAGATCGACTGGGCAGCTCTCGGCTCCGTCTTCGGCGTCAGCCTCGTGGTCACCGTGGGCCTCGTGGCCCTGTTCACCCTCGGCATCGCCGGCCTCTCCCGCCGCGAGCGGGCCGTGGCCGCCGGCGACGGCGGCGGGGCGCTCGCCGTCACCGGCGCGTACGTCTGCTTCGCGGCGTGCGCCGCGGCGGTCGGCTACGGCATCTACCTGATCATGGGCAAGGGCTGAGCCCGGACTCCGGTCGAGGGCAGGGGCTGAGCCTCGGCCCTGGCCATGGGCAAGGACTGAGCCCGGACTCCGGTCGCGGGCAAGGTCCGGCTCCGAACCGGTCCCGGCCCGCGTCCTGACCGCCTTCCGTCCCCCTCCCCCGCCCCGCGCGAGGCCCGCCACCGAGCGGCCGGCGCGGGGCGGAGCCGTGTCCGGGGCGCGGCGCGGGGCGGGAGCCACGGCTGCGCGCCGGGGCGTAAGCGGGCGCGTGCGCGGCGTGGGGAGGAGCGCGGGGAGGGCGTGGGCCGCGCGCGCCGGCGCGGGGCCGGTGTGGGCCTCATCTCAGTCGTGCGATGCAGGTCAACGGCAAGTTGACGGGTGTTCGCGGGGCGTGGTGGACTGCCGGGGCCATGTACGGCGGCAGGAGAGGAAGCCCGGTGTGAATCCGGCGCGGTCCCGCCACTGTGACCGGGGGAAGAACCCCTGGGAGCCAGGAACTCTCACCGCCGGTCTCGTCGAACCAGGGCGTGGACACCCTGAGTGAGGACATATCGCCATGCGCGGCTGCCGACCGAGAGTCACCAGCGACGAACCCCTGACCGCCCCCGCGGCGGGCTGACCCGATGGGTGCCGATCGCGTCTTCGCGTACGGCGCCGCCGCCGGCCTCCTCGGCGACCTCCTCCTCGGCGATCCGCGCCGCGGGCACCCGGTCGCCGCGTTCGGCCGTGCCGCGGGCGCCGTGGAACGCGTGCTGTGGCGGGACCACCGCGGGTGGGGCGCCCTGCACACCGCCGTGTGCGCGGGCGGCGCCGCCGCGCTCGGCGTCGTCGCCGCCCGCGCCGTCCGCACCTCCCCCACCGCCTCCGCCGCGCTGACCGGCATCGCCACCTGGTCCGTCGTGGGCGGCACGTCGCTCGCCCGCGAGGCCCGCGCCATCGGGCGAGCCCTGGAGTCCGGCGACGTCGAGGCCGCCCGGGCCCGGCTGCCGCACCTGTGCGGGCGCGATCCGCAGGCGCTGGACGCCGACGGGATCGCCCGCGCCGTGGTCGAGTCGGTCGCCGAGAACACCTCCGACGCGGTGGTCGGCGCGCTCGTCTGGGGCGCCGTCGCGGGCGTGCCGGGGCTCCTCGGGTTCCGGGCGGTCAACACGCTCGACGCGATGGTCGGCCACAAGTCGCCCCGCCACCGCCGCTACGGCTGGGCCTCCGCCCGGCTGGACGACGTGGCCGGCTGGCCGGGCGCGCGGCTGACCGCCGTCCTGGCCACCGTGGCCGGCGGCGATCCGCGCGGCGCCCTGCGGGCCTGGCGCGAAGACGCCGACAGGCACCCGAGCCCCAACGCCGGTCCGGTCGAGGCCTCGTTCGCGGGCGCGCTCGGCGTGCGGCTGGGCGGCACCCTGTCGTACGGGGGGCGCGTGGAGCACCGCCCGGTGCTCAACGGCGACGGGCGCGCCGTCCAGGTGGGGGACATCGACCGGGCCGTACGCCTCTCCCGGCGCGTGAGCTGGCTCGCGCTCGGCGTCTGCGCCGGCGCACGCCTCCTGGGCGGCCGTCTCCTCACCTCGCTGAAGAACGGCCGCGGCCTCGCGACGCCGCCCGACAGCCCGCGCCCCGCGCGCACTCGGCGGAAGGACAGCCGCCTCCCGGCCGTCCCGTCGAACGGCAGCCCCCTCCCGGCCGCCGCGTCGAACGGCGGCCGTCTCCCGGCCGCCCCGCCGAACGGCAGCCGCCCCGCGGCCGCAGCGCCGAACGGCGGCCGTCTCCCCCGCACCCCCGCGACGAAGGGACGTACCTCATGAGCGGCGGTCTGCTCGTCGCCGGCACCACCTCCGACGCCGGGAAGAGCGTCGTCACCGCCGGGATCTGCCGGTGGCTGGTCCGCCAGGGCGTCAAGGTCGCGCCGTTCAAGGCGCAGAACATGTCCCTGAACTCCTTCGTCACCCGCGAGGGCGCCGAGATCGGCCGCGCGCAGGCCATGCAGGCGCAGGCGTGCCGGATCGAGCCGACCGCGCTGATGAACCCGGTGCTGCTCAAGCCGGGCGGCGAGCAGAGCAGCCAGGTGGTGCTGCTCGGCAAGCCGGTCGGCGAGCTGAGCGCCCGCGGCTACCACGGCGGGCGGCAGCAGAAGCTCCTGGGCACCGTGCTGGACTGCCTGGCCGAGCTGCGGGGCACGTATGACGCGGTGATCTGTGAGGGGGCGGGCAGCCCGGCGGAGATCAACCTGCGCCGGACCGACATCGTCAACATGGGCATCGCGCGCGGCGCGCGGCTGCCGGTGCTCGTCGTCGGCGACATCGACCGCGGCGGCGTCTTCGCCTCCTTCTTCGGCACCCTCGCCCTGCTGTCCCCCGAGGACCAGGAACTGGTCGCCGGGTTCCTCGTCAACAAGTTCCGCGGCGACGTCTCGCTGCTCGAACCCGGCCTCGACATGCTGCACGGGCTGACCGGCCGGCACACCTACGGCGTGCTGCCGTTCCGGCACGGGCTCGGCATCGACGAGGAGGACGGCCTCCGGGTCTCCCTGCGCGGCGCCGTGCGGGAGTCCGTCGTCGCGGCGCCGGTCGGCGAGGACGTGCTGCGCGTCGCGGTCTGCGCGATCCCGCTGATGTCCAACTTCACCGACGTGGACGCGCTGGCCGCCGAACCGGGCGTCGTGGTGCGGTTCGTGGACCGCCCGGAGGAACTGGCCGACGCGGACCTGGTCGTGGTCCCCGGCACCCGCGGCACGGTCCGCGCGCTGCGCTGGCTGCGCGAGCGGGGCCTCGCCGACGCCCTGGTCCGCCGGGCCGCCGAGGGGCGGCCGGTGCTCGGCGTCTGCGGCGGCTTCCAGATCCTCGGCGAGCGCATCGAGGACGACGTCGAGTCGCGCGCCGGCGCGGTCGCGGGCCTCGGACTGCTGCCCGTGCGGGTGCGGTTCGCCCGCGAGAAGACCCTCACCCGGCCGTCCGGGCACGCCCTCGGCGAGCCGGTCGAGGGGTACGAGATCCACCACGGGGTGGCCACCGTCGAAGGCGGCGAACCCTTCCTGGACGGCTGCCGGGTCGGCGCCGTGTGGGGCACCCACTGGCACGGCTCGCTGGAGTCGGACGGCTTCCGGCGCGCCTTCCTGCGCGAGGTGGCCGCCGCCGCGGGCCGCCGCTTCACCCCCGCGCCCGACACCTCGTTCGCCGCGCTGCGCGAGGAGCAGCTCGACCGGCTCGGCGACCTCATCGAACAGCACGCGGACACGGACGCGCTGTGGCGGCTCATCGAGTCCGGCGCGCCGCAAGGACTGCCCTTCATCCCACCGGGAGCGCCCGCATGAGCACAGTGTTGTTGTTGTCGACCGCCGACACCGATCTCCTGGCGGCCCGGGCCTCCGGCGCGGCCTACCGGATCGGCAACCCGACCCGCGTGGACGTGGCCGCCGAGCTGCCCGCGCTGCTGGACGGCGCGGACATCGCCGTCGTACGGCTGCTCGGCGGCAAGCGGGCCTGGGAGGACGGGCTGGCGGCCCTGAAGGCGTCCGGGGTGCCGACCGTGCTGCTGGGCGGCGAGACCGTGCCGGACGCGGAGCTGATGGCCGAGTCGTCCGTCCCGGCCGGTGTGGTGGCCGAGGCGCTGCGCTACCTCGTCGAGGGCGGCCCCGCCAACCTCACCGAGCTGGCCCGGTTCCTGTCCGACACGGTGCTGCTGACCGGCGAGGGCTTCGAGGAGCCCCGGAAGATGCCGGAGTTCGGCGTCCACGGCGACCGCGCCCTCACGCCGGGCCGGCCCACCGTCGGCGTGCTCTTCTACCGCGCCCACGAACTCAGCGGCAACACCGCCTTCGTGGACACCCTGTGCGAGGCGATCGAGACGCACGGCGCCAACGCCCTGCCGGTGTACTGCGGTTCGCTGCGCGGCGCCGACCCGGCCCTGTACGAGCTGCTGGCCGGGACGGACGCACTCGTCGCCACCGTGCTCGCGGCCGGCGGCACGCACGCCTCGCAGGCGTCGGCCGGCGGCGACGAGGAGGCCTGGGACATCGGCGCGCTCGCCGACCTGAACATCCCCGTTCTGCAAGGGCTTTGCCTCACGTCCTCGCGGGCCGCCTGGGACGGGTCGGACGCCGCCCTGTCGCCGATGGACGCGGCGATGCAGGTCGCGATCCCCGAGTTCGACGGGCGGCTGATCACCGTCCCGTTCTCCTTCAAGGAACAGGGCCCGGACGACGTGCCGGTGTACGTCGCCGACCCCGAGCGGGCCGCCCGCGTCGCCGGGATCGCCGTACGGCACGCCCGCCTCGGGCACAAGCCGAACGCCGAGAAGAAGGTCGCCCTCGTCTTCACCGCCTACCCGACCAAGCACTCCCGCGTCGGCAACGCGGTCGGCCTCGACACCCCCGCCTCCGCGGTACGCGTCCTGGACGCGTTGCGCGACGCCGGGTACGCGCTGACCGAATACCCGGACCACGGCGACGAGTTGATCCACCGGCTGATCGAGGCCGGCGGCCACGACGTGGAGTGGCTGACCGAGGAGCAGCTCGCCGCCGCGCCCGCGCGCGTGCCCCTCGCCGACTATCAGGCGTGGTTCGCGCGGCTCGACCCGGAGCTGCGCGAGGCGATGACCGAGGCGTGGGGCGAGCCGCCGGGCTCCCTGTACGTCGACGGCGAGGACATCGTGCTCGCCTCCCTGCGGTTCGGGAACGTCGTCGTGATGATCCAGCCGCCGCGCGGCTTCGGCGAGAACCCCATCGCGATCTACCACGACCCCGACATGCCGCCCTCCCACCACTACTTGGCGGCCTACCGCTGGCTGGACAACAGTTTCGGCGCGGACGCGATCGTGCACATGGGCAAGCACGGCACGATGGAGTGGCTGCCGGGCAAGGGCCTCGGTCTGAGCGCGGGGTGCGCCCCGGACGCGGTCCTCGGCGAACTCCCGCTGATCTACCCGTTCATCGTCAACGACCCGGGCGAGGGCACCCAGGCCAAGCGGCGCGGCCACGCCACCGTGGTCGACCACCTCGTCCCGCCGATGGCCCGCGCCGACACCTACGGCGACCTGGCCAAGCTGGAACAGCTCCTGGACGAGTACGCCCTCGTCTCCGACCTGGACCCGGCCAAGGCCCCGGCCGTCCGCGCCCAGATCTGGACGCTGGTCAAGGCCGCCGAGCTGCATCACGACCTGCACGTGAACGAGCAGCCGGACGACGAGGCGTTCGACGAGTTCGTCATGCACATCGACGGCTATCTGTGCGAGATCAAGGACGTGCAGATCCGCGACGGCCTGCACATCCTCGGCGGCGGGCCGGTCGGCGAGCCCCGGGTGAACCTGGTTCTCGCGGTGCTGCGCGCCTCCCAGGTGTGGGGCGGCCAGGCCAACGCGCTGCCCGGTCTGCGGGCCTCGCTCGCCGCCCATTTCGGGCTGGTGGAGAAGGAGTTGCTGGCCGAGCCGGGCGCCCCGGTGAAGGTCCCGGTGGAGCTGACGGACCTGGTGGAGGGGCCGGCGCGGTCGGCCGCCGACGCGATCGACCTGCTGGAGCAGCTGTGCCGGCGGATCGCGGAGGGCATGGAGGAGCGCGGCTGGGCGGCGGCCGACGGCGCCGCCCTGGTGCGGGAGGTGCTGGGCGCCGAACTGCCCGAGGCGGTCGCGGTGCTGGAGTTCGCCTGCACCGAGGTCGTACCGCGGCTCGCCCGCACCACGGACGAGATCGGGCACATCCTGCGGGCGCTGGACGGCGGTTACGTCCCGGCCGGTCCGTCCGGCTCGCCGACCCGCGGCCTGGTCAACGTCCTGCCGACCGGCCGCAACTTCTACTCCGTCGACCCCAAGGCGATTCCGTCCAGGCTGAGTTGGGAGGTCGGCCAGTCGCTGGCGGACTCGCTGGTGCAGCGGTACCTGACCGACACCGGCGCGTACCCGAAGTCCGTCGGCCTCACCGTGTGGGGCACCTCCGCGATGCGCACCCAGGGCGACGACATCGCCGAGATCCTCGCGCTGCTGGGGTGCCGCCCGGTGTGGGACGACGCCTCGCGCCGGGTGACCGGGTTCGAGGTGGTGCCGCTGGAGGAGCTGGGCCGGCCGCGCATCGACGTCACGGTCCGCATCTCCGGCTTCTTCCGGGACGCGTTCCCGCACGTCGTCGGGCTGATCGACGACGCGGTGCGGGCGGTGGCCGAGCTGGAGGAGCCCGCCGAGTCCAACTACGTACGCGCGCACGCCGACGAGGACACCGCCGAGCACGGCGACCGGCGGCGTGCCACGGCCCGGATCTTCGGCTCCAAGCCGGGCGCGTACGGCGCGGGCCTGCTGCCGCTGATCGACGCCCGCAACTGGCGCTCGGACGCGGACCTCGCCGAGGTGTACGCGGTGTGGGGCGGTTACGCCTACGGGCGCGGGCTCGACGGGCGGGCGGCGCGCGGCGACATGGAGACGGCGTTCCGGCGGATCGCGGTGGCGGCGAAGAACGTCGACACGAGAGAACATGACATCGCTGATGCCGACGACTACTTCCAGTACCACGGCGGCATGGTGGCGATGGTCCGACACCTCACCGGGGAGTCCCCGGAGGCGTACGTCGGCGACTCGGCGACACCCGACCAGGTCAAGACCCGCACGCTGGGCGAGGAGACGCACCGGGTGTTCCGCGCCCGCGTGGTCAACCCGCGCTGGATGGCGGCCATGCGCCGGCACGGCTACAAGGGCGCCTTCGAGATGGCGGCCACGGTCGACTACCTCTTCGGCTACGACGCCACGGCGGGCGTGGTGGACGACTGGATGTACGAGAAGCTCAGCGCCGAGTACGTCTTCGACGCGGAGAACCGGGACTTCATGAAGAAGTCCAACCCGTGGGCGCTGCGCGGCATCACGGAACGGCTCCTGGAGGCGGCGGACCGGGGGCTGTGGGCGGAGCCGGACGCGGACACGCTGGAGCGGCTGCGCGCCACCTATCTGGAGCTCGAGGGCGACTTGGAGGACGACCAGAAGTGAGTACCCCGTTTCCGTTCACGGCCGTCGTCGGTCAGGACGATCTGCGGCTGGCGCTGCTGCTGAACGCCGTCTCCCCGGCGGTCGGCGGTGTGCTGGTGCGCGGCGAGAAGGGCACCGCGAAGTCCACGGCCGTGCGGGCGCTCTCGGCGCTGCTGCCGGCGGTGGACGTCGTCTCCGGGTGCCGTTTCTCCTGCGACCCGGACGCGCCCGACCCCGCGTGCCCGGACGGGCCGCACGAGCCGGGGGCGTTCGAGTCGCGGCCGGCGCGGATGGTCGAGCTGCCGGTCGGCGCCTCCGAGGACCGGCTGGTCGGCGCGCTCGACATCGAGCGGGCGCTCGCCGAGGGCGTCAAGGCGTTCGAGCCCGGCCTGCTCGCCGACGCCCACCGGGGCATCCTCTACGTCGACGAAGTCAACCTCCTGCACGACCACTTGGTCGACCTGCTGCTCGACGCGGCGGCCATGGGCGCCTCGTACGTCGAGCGCGAGGGCGTGTCCGTGCGGCATGCCGCGCGGTTCCTGCTCGTCGGGACCATGAACCCCGAAGAGGGCGAGCTGCGGCCGCAGTTGCTGGACCGCTTCGGGCTGACCGTCGAGGTCGCCGCCTCGCGCGAGCCCGACCAGCGGGTGGAGGTCGTGCGCCGGCGGCTCGCCTACGACGACGATCCGGCCGGGTTCGCCGCGCGCTGGGCCGACGAGGAGGCCGCGGTGCGGCAACGCATCGTCGCCGCACGGGAGTTGCTGCCGCAGGTGCGGCTCGGTGACGGGGCGCTGCGGCAGATCGCGGCGACGTGCGCGGCCTTCGAGGTGGACGGCATGCGCGCCGACATCGTGATGGCGCGTACGGCGACGGCGCTGGCCGCGTGGGCCGGGCGGACCGACGTGCTCGCCGAGGACGTGCGGCAGGCCGCGCTGCTGGCGCTCCCGCACCGGCGGCGGCGCAACCCCTTCGACGCGCCCGGTCTGGACGAGGACAAGCTCGACGAGACGCTGGAGCAGTTCGCCGGGGACGACGGGGACGGCGGGGACGGGGACGACGAGCCCGACCCCGGTCCGGACGGGCCCGGCGGTGGCGGCGGGCGGCCCGAGCCGGACGACGGCGGTCCGCGGGGCGATGACGCCGCGGCGCGGCCGGAGGCCGGTGAGGACGGGGAGCAGCGGCCGTCCGGGGCGGGCGGCGGCGAGCAGGCGCCGGCGCGGGCGGCGGAGCCGTTCCGCACCAAGGTGCTCAGCGTTCCGGGCATCGGCGAAGGGGCCGCCGGGCGGCGTTCGCGGGCGCGGACCGAGCACGGCCGGACGACCGGCGCGCGGCGTCCGCGCGGCGCGCTGACCAAGCTGCACCTGGCGGCGACCGTGCAGGCCGCCGCCCCGCACCAGCGGGCGCGGGGGCGCAGCGGTCCGGGGCTGGTCGTGCGCCGGGACGATCTGCGGCAGGCGACGCGGGAGGGGCGCGAGGGCAACCTCGTGCTGTTCGTGGTGGACGCCTCCGGTTCGATGGCGGCGCGGCAGCGGATGAGCGCCGTGAAGGGCGCCGTGCTGTCGCTGCTGCTGGACGCCTACCAGCGGCGGGACAAGGTGGGGCTGGTGACGTTCCGCGGCCGGGACGCGCAGGTCGCGCTGCCGCCGACCTCGTCCGTGGACGCGGCGGCGGTCCGCCTTGAGTCGCTGCCGACGGGCGGCCGTACGCCGCTGGCGGCCGGGCTGCTGCGGGCGCACGAGGTGCTGCGGGTGGAGCGGCTGCGGGACCCCGCGCGGCGGGCGCTGGTGGTCGTGGTGACCGACGGGCGGGCGACAGGCGGCCCCGAGCCGGTGGCGCTCGCGGGGCGGGCGGCGCGGCTGTTCGCGGCCGAGGGGGTCGCGTCGGTGGTCGTGGACTGCGAGTCGGGGCCGGTGCGGCTCGGGCTCGCCGGGCAGCTCGCCGGTGAACTGGGCGGTACGGCGGTGACGTTGGACGAGCTGCGGGCCGACTCGATCGCCGGTCTGGTCAGGGATGTGCAGGGGACTTCGAGGAGGGCCGCGTAATGCCGCAGGGGCAGCCGAGCGTCGTACCGGAGGACGGGCTGACGACGCGTCAGCGGCGCAACCGGCCGCTCGTGGTCGTGCACACCGGGATCGGCAAGGGCAAGTCCACCGCCGCCTTCGGGCTGGCGCTGCGCGCCTGGAACCAGGGCTGGCCGATCGGGGTGTTCCAGTTCGTCAAGTCGGCGAAGTGGAAGGTCGGCGAGGAGAACGCGCTCAGGGTGCTGGGGGCGTCCGGGCAGGGCGGCTTGGTGGACTGGCACAAGATGGGCGAGGGCTGGTCGTGGGTGCAGCGGGACGCCCAGATGGACAACGAGGCCAAGGCCCGCGAGGGCTGGGAGCAGGTCAAGCGGGATCTGGCCGCCGAGACGTACCGGCTGTACGTGCTGGACGAGTTCGCGTACCCGATGCACTGGGGGTGGGTGGACACCGACGAGGTGGTCGAGGTGCTGCGGGCGCGGCCCGGGACCCAGCACGTCGTCATCACCGGGCGCAACGCGCCGGAACAGCTGGTGGAGTTCGCCGATCTCGTCACCGACATGTCCAAGGTGAAGCACCCCATGGACGTGGGGCAGAAGGGCCAGCGGGGCATCGAGTGGTGACGTCGTGCTGAACTCTCCCGCTGCCGCCGGTTCCTCGGCCGCCGTCGCGTCGTCCGGTTCGGCCTCCGCTGTGCCGTCCGGTTCGACCGCTGCCGTGCCGTCCGGTTCGGCCTCCGTCGCGTCGTCCGGTTCGGCCGCCGTGCCGTCCGGGGCCGGCGTCGCGTCCGTGCCGCGGCTGGTGATCGCCGCGCCGTCCTCCGGCAGCGGCAAGACCACCGTCGCGACGGGGCTGATGGCCGCGCTCGCCGGGCGCGGGTTCGCCGTGTCCCCGCACAAGGTGGGGCCGGACTACATCGACCCCGGCTACCACGCGCTCGCCACCGGGCGGGTGGGGCGCAACCTGGACGCGTACCTGTGCGGACCCGAGCTGATCGGGCCGCTGTTCCTGCACGGGGCGCGCGGGTGCGACATCGCGGTGGTCGAGGGTGTGATGGGGCTGTACGACGGGGCCGCCGGGCAGGGGGAGCTGGCGTCCACGGCGCAGGTGGCGAAGCTGCTGCGGGCGCCGGTGGTGCTGGTGGTGGACGCCTCTTCGCAGTCGCGGTCGGTGGCGGCGTTGGTGCACGGGTTCGTGACGTGGGACCCGGAGGTGCGGGTCGGGGGCGTGATCCTCAACAAGGTCGCCTCGGACCGGCACGAGGCGTTGTTGCGGGAGGCGCTGGAGGCCGTGGGGGTGCCGGTGCTGGGGGTGTTGCGGCGGGCGCCGCAGGTGGACACTCCGGCTCGGCATCTGGGGCTGGTGCCGGTCGCCGAGCGTCGGTCGGCCGCGGTGGAGGCGGTGGCGGCGATGGGGGCGCAGGTGGCCGCGGGGTGCGATCTGGAGGCGTTGGTCGCGCTGGCGCGGGGTGCGGGGGTGTTGTCGTGTGCGGCTTGGGAGGCCGTTGCGGCGGTTACGGCTGGGGAGGCCGGTGAAGGTGCGGCTCGGGACGCCGGAGGGTTCTCGCCCCCGCCGCCCCTTCCCGTTCCCAACCCCGGGGGCTCCGCCCCCGGACCCCCGAATCGGCCTGAACGGCCTCGTCCTCAAACGCCGGACGGGCTGGAGGAAACCGGCCGGAGTTCCAAAGTCACCGTTGCCGTTGCCGGTGGCGCCGCCTTCACCTTTTCCTATGCCGAGCACGCCGAGTTGCTCACCGCGGCCGGGGCCGAGGTCGTGGTGTTCGATCCGTTGCGGGACGAGGCACTGCCCGAGGGGACGCGGGGGCTGGTCGTCGGGGGCGGGTTCCCGGAGGTGTACGCCGCCGAGCTGTCCGCCAACGAGGCGCTGCGCGAGGCCGTCGCCGGGCTCGCCCTGAGCGGGGCGCCCGTCGCGGCCGAGTGCGCGGGGCTGCTGTACCTGTGCCGGGAGCTGGACGGTCGGCCGATGTGCGGGGTGCTGGACGCCTCCGCGCGGATGACCGGGCGGCTCACCCTCGGGTACCGGGAGGCCGTGGCCGTCGGCGACAGCGTGCTCGCCGCGGCCGGCCGGCGGATGCGCGGCCACGAGTTCCACCGGACCGTCGTCGAGCCCGGCGCGGGGTCGGGGGCCGCGGCGCCCGCCTGGGGGCTGCACGCGCCCGAGCGGCGGGTCGAAGGCTTCGTGCAGCGCAATGTGCACGCCAGTTATCTCCACACGCACTGGGCCGGCGCGCCCGGTGTCGCCCGTCGGTTCGTCGAGAGGTGCCGGACGTCATGAGCAGCAGGCTGGTCGGAGTAGGGGTCGGTCCCGGCGATCCGGAGCTGGTGACCGTGAAGGGCGTGAACGCGCTGCGCGCGGCCGAGGTCGTGGTGGTGCCCGTGATGGACACCGGGGAGCGCGGGCGCGCGGAGGCGACCGTGCTGCACTACGTGGCCGCGGAGAAGGTCGTCCGGGTGGTGTTCGCGCTGAACGAGCGCAGTGACCGGGCGCGTCGCGAGGCGGCCTGGGACGCGGCCGGGGAACGGGTCGCCGCGCTGCTGCGGGCGCACGGGTCGGTGGCGTTCGCCACCATCGGTGACCCGAACGTGTATTCGACGTTCACGTATCTCGCGCAGACCGTCGCCGAGCTGGTGCCCGGGGTCGCGGTGGAGACCGTGCCCGGCATCACCGCCATGCAGGATCTGGCGGCGCGCTCGGGAGCGGTGCTCACCGAGGGGACCGAGCCGCTGACGCTGGTGCCGGTGACGGCGGGCGCCGCCGTGCTCAAGGACGCGCTGAACGGGCCGGGCACGGTCGTCGCGTACAAGTTCGGGCGGCAGGCGCGGGAGGTCGCCGAGGCCCTGCGGGATAGCGGGCGGATCGAGGACGCGGTGTGGGGTTCGGCCCTCGGGCTGCCGGAGGAGTCAATCCGGCCGGCCGGCGAGCTGGACGGCGCTCCCCTGCCGTACCTCTCCACGCTCATCGCGCCGGCCCGGCGCACCGGCGGACGGGGCGGCAAGCTGTGAGCGGTGCCCGCCCTCGGCCGGGCCACGCGCCCGACCGCCGCCGGAACGCGTCGGGCGGCCGGGCCGGTCGCCATCCGAACGCGTCGGGCGACCAGGCAGGTCGCCATCCGAACGCGTCGGGCAGCCAGGACGGCCGCCACCGGCATGCCCCGGACCACCCGGCCGGTGGCCGCCGGTCCGTGCCAGACGGCCGGGGTGGCCGCCGGTCCGTGCCAGACGGCGCGACCGACCACCACCACCGCCCCACGTCACCCGGCCGCACCGACCACCACCGCCCCGCCTCACGCCGCCAGGCCCACCACCAGCCATATGAACGCCACCCCGGCGACCGTGCACAGCAGGGTGGAGCGGGCCGGGTGTTCGTGGTGGGCCTCGGGGAGGATCTCGGCGGCGGCGAGGTAGAGCAGTACGCCGCCGAAGAGGCCGAGATAGCCGCCGAGGAACCACTCCGGGATGCTGATGAAGGCGGTCGAGGCCGCGCCCACGAGCGGGGCCAGGGCGTCGGCGACGAGCATCGCGACGGCCTTGCGGCGCGCGTTGCCGTACAGGCGGGTGAGGGTGAAGGTGTTGAAGCCGTCGGCGAAGTCGTGGGCGATCACGGCGAGCGCGACCGCCGCGCCCATGCCGCCGCCCACCTGGAAGGCCGCGCCGATCGCCACGCCGTCCATGGCGCTGTGACCGACCATGGCCGCCGCCGCGGTGAGGCCCACCTCGGGCGCGCGGTGGTTGTGGTTCTCGGCGCCGCCGTGCGCGGCCTGGCGGGCGGCGAGCAGCCGTTCCACCAGGTGGGCCAGGAGGAAACCGGCCACGAACAGCAGCAGGGCGGCCGGTACGCCGAACACCTCGCGGCCCGCGGCGTGCAGCGCCTCGGGCAGCAGGTCCAGGCCGACCACGCCCAGCATCAGGCCGCCGGCCAGTCCGAGGACCAGGTGGCGACGATCGGTCACCCGCTGTGCCGTCCAGCCGCCGGCCAGCGTCATCAGGAACGCGCCGAGCGCGACGAAGACCGCCATGTGCCCTTGCTATCCGATCAACCCCCGTTCGCGCACATCCGGCCATTCGCCGACCCCCGCACACCATGACATTCCGTACGGAAGGACCTGACCCCATGGCCGCTGCCACCCCCGGCAAGGTGACCTTCGTCGGCGCCGGTCCCGGCGCCGCCGACCTGCTGACGTTCCGCGCCGCCCGCGCGATCGCCGAGGCCGACGTCGTGATCTGGGCGGCCAGCCTGGTCCAGGCCGAGGTCCTCGAACACGCGCGCGAGGACGCGGAGATCCTGGACTCGGCGACCATGTCCCTGGAGGACGTCGTCGCCGTGTACGAGCGGGCCCGCGCCGAAGGCCTGAAGGTGGCCCGGATCCACTCCGGCGACCCGGCGCTGTGGGGCGGTACGCAGGAGCAGCTGGACCGGTGCGACGCGCTCGGCATCGAGACGGAGGTCGTCCCCGGCGTCTCGTCGTTCTCCGCGGTCGCCGCGCTCGCCCGGCGCGAGCTGACCATTCCCGAGGTGGCGCAGTCGGTGGTGCTGACCCGGCTGGGCGGCGGCAAGACGCCGATGCCGCCCGGCGAGGAGGTCCGCGAGTTCGCCCGGCACGGCACCACCATGGCGGTGTTCCTGTCGGCGGCCCGCAGCGGGCAGCTGGTGCGGGAGCTGCTGGAGGGCGGCTATCCGACGTCCACGCCGGTCGTCGTGGCGTACCAGGCGACCTGGCCGGAGGAGCTGGTCGTGCGGTGCACGATCGGGACGCTGGAGGAGACGGTCAAGGAGCACAAGCTCTGGAAGCACACGCTCTTCCTGGTCGGCCCGGCGCTCGGCGCGCACGGCACCCGTTCGCACCTGTACCACCCGGGTCACTTCCACGGGTACCGCAAGGCCGACCCGGAGGCCCGCAAGGCGCTGCGCGCGCGGGGTGCGAGCACATGATCACGGTCGTCGGCACGGGCACGGGCGCGCCGCCGGACGAGAGCCTGCTCGCCGGGGCGGAGCTGGTGGTGGGCGGGCGGCGGCATCTGGACGCCGTACGGCTGCCCGGCACCGCCGAACGGGTGGTGCTGGGGCCGCTGGCGCCCGCCCTGGACGTCATCGCCGCGTACGTCGGCGAGGAGCGGCGGGTGGTGGTGCTGGCCTCCGGCGATCCCGGGTTCTTCGGGATCGTGCGGGCGCTGGCCGAGCGGTTCGGGCCGGACCTGCTGGACGTGCGGCCGGGCGTCTCCTCGGTGGCGGCGGCCTTCGCGCGGATCGGGCTGCCCTGGGACGACGCGGTGGTGGTGAGCGCGCACGGCCGGGATCTGCGCACCGCCGTCAACGTGTGCCGGGCCCGGCCCAAGACCGCCGTGCTGACCGGGCCGGGCGCGGGCCCCGCCGAGCTGGGGGCCGCGCTCGCCCGCACGTCGGGCGACCGGGTCCTGGTCGTGGCGTCCGCGCTCGGCGAGCCCGGCCGCGAGCGCGTGGAGACGGTCACGCCCGTCGAGGCCGCCGCCCGCGACTGGGGCCCGGCGGTGAGCGTGGTGCTGTGTCTGGACCGGGCGCGGGCGCTGGGCGTGGTGCGCACGGTGGCCGGCGCGGCAGACGCCCCCGCGGGCTGGGCACCGGCCGAGGACGCGTTCGCGCACCGCGACTCGATGATCACCAAGTTCGAGGTGCGGGCGCTGGCCCTGGCCCGGCTCGGGCCGCGCCTGGGCGACCTGGTGTGGGACGTGGGCGCGGGCTCCGGGTCGGTGGCCGTGGAGTGCGCGCGGCTCGGCGCGGCCGTGGTCGCGGTCGAGAAGACGGCCGACGGGGCCGGGCGGGTCCGCGCCAACGCCGTCGCGCACGGCGTGGACGTGACCGTGGTGCACGGCGCGGCGCCCGGGGCGCTGGCGGGGCTGGCCGACGATCCGGACGCGGTGTTCGTGGGCGGCGGCGGGCGCGAGCTGCCCGCGATCGTCAAGGCGTGCGCGCGGCGGGCCCGGCGGACCGTCGTCGTCGCGCTGGCCGCCCTGGACCGGGTGCCGGACGCGCGCCGGGCGCTGACCGCCGCCGGGCTGGACTGCGACGGGGTGCTGCTGCAGTCCTCCCGGCTCGCGCCGCTGCCGGGGGACGTGACCCGGCTGGCGGCGACCAATCCCGTTTTCCTGCTGTGGGGGACGCGGCCCGAGGGGGCCGCGCCTGCCACGGCGTGCACAGAAGGAGTTGCTCAGTGACCGGCCGCACAGAAGGAGTTGCTCAGTGATCGGCCTCATCTCCGCCACCGCGGCGGGCGCGGCTGCGCGGGACCGGCTGGCGGCCGCGTGGCCGGACCGTACGCGGGTGTACGACGGGCCCGTCGGCGACGCCGTACGGGCCGCGTTCGCCGAGTGCGGGCAGTTGGTGTGTTTCCTCGCGACGGGTGCGGTGGTGCGGCTGATCGCGCCGCTGCTGGGCGGCAAGAGCGCCGACCCGGGCGTGGTGTGCGTGGACGAGGGCGGCCGGTTCGCGGTGTCGCTGGTCGGCGGGCACGGCGGCGGCGCCAACGAACTGGCCGTCGAGGTCGGCGGGTTGCTGGGCGCCGAGCCGGTGGTGACGACGGCGACGGACTCCGTGGGCGTGGCCGGTCTCGACACGCTCGGCCTGCCCGTGGAGGGCGATGTGGCCGCGGTGTCGCGGGCGTTGCTGGACGGCGAGCCGGTACGCCTGGACGCCGAGGTGTCGTGGCCGCTGCCCGCGCTGCCGGTCGCCGACCGGGGGGCGTACGTCGTCCGGGTCACCGACCGCGCCGCACAACCGGCCGACGGTGAGGTGCTGTTGCGTCCGCCGTCCCTCGTCGTCGGCGTGGGCGCCTCCCGGGGCGCGCCGGTGGACGAGGTGCTGGAGCTGGTCGAGGGGGCGCTGCGCGAGGCCGGGCTGTCGGCGCGCTCGGTCGCCGAACTGGCCACCGTGGCCGCCAAGTCCGAAGAGCCGGGCATCGTCGGGGCGGCCGGGCGGCTGGGCGTGCCCCTGGTGACGTACTCCGCCGAGGAGCTGGCGGCGGTGGCGGTGCCCAACCCGTCCGGCGCGCCGCTCGCCGCCGTCGGCACGCCGTCCGTCGCGGAGGCCGCCGCGCTCGCCTGCGGCGGTGAACTCCTCGTGCCCAAGCGGAAGTCGCGGCGGGCGGACGGGCGGCCCGCGATGGCCACCTGCGCGGTCGTACGGCGGCCCGTACGCGGCCGGCTCGCCGTGGTCGGGCTCGGACCCGGCGCGCGCGACCTGCTGACCCCGCGCGCGACGGCCGAACTGCGGCGCGCCGCCGTCCTGGTGGGCCTCGACCAGTACGTCGACCAGATCCGCGACCTGCTGCGGCCGGGCACCCGGGTGCTGGAGTCCGGGCTCGGCGCCGAGGAGGAGCGGGCCCGCACGGCGGTGGCCGAGGCGCGCAAGGGCCACGCGGTGGCGCTGATCGGCAGCGGCGACGCCGGGGTGTACGCCATGGCCTCCCCCGCGCTCGCCGAGGCGTCCGACGACATCGACGTGGTCGGCGTGCCGGGGGTGACGGCGGCCCTCGCGGCCGGGGCGGTCCTCGGCGCGCCGCTCGGCCACGACCATGTGTCGATCAGCCTGTCCGACCTGCACACGCCGTGGGAGGTCATCGAGCGGCGGGTGCGGGCGGCGGCCGAGTCAGATCTCGTCGTCACCTTCTACAACCCGCGCTCGCGCGGCCGCCACTGGCAGCTGCCCAAGGCGCTGGAGATCCTCGCCGGGCACCGGAAGCCGACGACGCCGGTCGGCGTCGTGCGCAACGCCTCACGGCCCGACGAGTCCGCCCGGCTGACCACGCTGGCGAAGCTGGACCCGGCGACGGTCGACATGATGACCGTCGTCACGGTCGGCAACACCGCCACCCGCGAGATCGCGGGCCGCATGGTCACCCCGCGCGGCTACCGCTGGCAGGACGGCGGCGCACGCCAGGACGCCCGGTGACCGCCCCCGACTCCCCCTTCCCGCAGACCGATCCGCACCCTTCGCCCGAGGAGACCCTGTGACCACCCCGACGCCGCCCGCCCTGCTCATCGCCGGCCATGGCACCCGGGACGACGCCGGAGCCGAGGCGTTCCGCGACTTCGTCCGGGAGCTGGGCGAACGCCGCCCCGAACTGCCCGTCGCGGGCGGCTTCATCGAACTGTCCCCGCCGCCGCTCGGCGACGCCGTCGCCGAACTGGTGGAGCGCGGGGTGCGCCGGTTCGCCGCCGTGCCGCTGATGCTGGTGTCCGCCGGGCACGCCAAGGGCGACATCCCGGCGGCGCTCGCCCGCGAGAAGGAACGGCACCCGGGGATCTCGTACACCTACGGCCGTCCGCTCGGCCCGCACCCGGCGCTGCTGCGGGTGCTGGAACGGCGGCTCGACGAGGCGTTGGAGGGCACGGGCGGGGACCGCTCGGAGGTGACCGTGCTGCTGGTCGGGCGCGGCTCGACCGACCCGGACGCCAACGCCGAGGTGTTCAAGGCGGCGCGGCTGCTGTGGGAGGGGCGCGGCTACGCGGGCGTGGAGACGGCGTTCGTGTCGCTGGCCGCGCCGGACGTGCCCGGCGGGCTGGACCGGTGCGCGCGGCTCGGGGCGCGGCGGATCGTGGTCCTGCCGTACTTCCTGTTCACCGGCATCCTGCCCGACCGGGTACGGCGGCAGACGGCGGACTGGGCCGCCGCGCACCCCGAGGCCGAGGTGCGCTCGGCGGACGTGATCGGTCCGGAGCCGGAGCTGCTGGACCTGGTGATGGAGCGGTACCAGGAGGCGGTCGAGGGCGATCTGCGGATGAACTGCGACTCGTGCGTGTACCGGATCGCGCTGCCCGGCTTCGAGGACAAGGTGGGGCTGCCGCAGCAGCCGCACTTCCACCCGGACGACGACGGCCACCACCACGGACACCACCACGGCGGCCACAGCCACTCGCATGCGCACTGAGCACGGGACGGCGCGCGGCGAGGCCGCCCCGCGCCACGGGGACGCGGCAGCGCGAGACGGCGGCGGCGCGCCCGGCGGGCACGACCTGCGGCACCACGGCGACGCGGAAGTACGGGACGACGGCGCGGAGTTGACCGATCTCGCCGTGAACGTCCGCGCGCACACCCCGCCGGCGTGGCTGCGGGAGCGGATCGCCGGCTCACTCACCGGTCTGGCCGCCTACCCGGACGGGCGGGCGGCCCGGGCGGCGGTGGCCGCACGGCACGGGCTGCCGGCCGGGCGGGTGCTGCTGACGGCGGGGGCGGCGGAGGCGTTCGTGCTGCTGGCGCGGGCGCTGAAGGTACGGCGTCCGGTCGTCGTGCATCCGCAGTTCACCGAGCCGGAGGCCGCGCTGCGGGACGCCGGGCACACCGTGGACCGGGTGCTGCTGCGGGCGGCGGACGGCTTCCGGCTCGATCCGGCGGCCGTCCCCGAGGACGCGGACCTCGTGGTGGTCGGCAACCCGACCAACCCGACCTCCGTGCTGCACCCCGCCGACACCGTCGCCCGGCTGGCCCGGCCGGGGCGGACGCTGGTGGTGGACGAGGCGTTCATGGACGCGGTGCCCGGCGAGCGGGAGGCGCTGGCGGGACGGACCGACGTGCCCGGGCTGGTGGTGCTGCGCAGCCTCACCAAGACCTGGGGGCTGGCGGGGCTGCGGATCGGCTACGTGCTCGCCGCGCCGGAGGTCGTCGCCGAGCTGGAGCGGGCGCAGCCGTTGTGGCCGGTGTCCACGCCGGCGCTGGCGGCGGCCGAGGCGTGTGTGGAGCCCGCGGCGCTGGCGGAGGCGGAGCGGGCGGCGCGGCGTATCGCGGCGGACCGGGCCCGTCTGGTGGCGGGCCTCGCCTCGTTCGCCGCACGCGGGGTGCGGGTGGTGGAGCCGGCCGAGGGGCCGTTCGTGCTGGTGCGGGTGCCCGGCGCGGCCGGGGTACGGCGCCGGCTGCGCGAGCTGGGGTACGCGGTGCGGCGCGGGGACACGTTCCCGGGCCTGGACGAGAACTGGCTACGGCTCGCGGTGCGGGACGAGGGGACGGTACGGGGGTTCCTCACGGCGCTGGACGGTGCACTGTCCTCGGGTACGGAGTAGGGGCGGCCCCTTCGCTCACCCCTTCTCCGCCCGCCCACCCACCCGACTCGGCAGGGATGGCGCTGCGCGCCGGCTGAGGGGGCGGAGCCCAGGGGCACCTTGTCCAGCAGAACCACCGAACACGCCCCCCCCGGGCTCCGCCCCGACCCCCTGACAAGCCTTTCCCACCCGCCCACCCGACTCGGTGAGTGAAAAGAAGCCCTCCGGGGCTCCGCCCCGACCCCCGGCGGGGGCTCCGCCCCCTGCACCCCCGAACAGCGCCGGGTGCCTCCCCGGGGACAGGCTCCGCCGAGGCTTCCCCTCCGGCGCCCCGGCGGAGACTCCGCCTCTCCACAGTGCGGACTCGCCCTCTCCTGCGCCCGAGCTCGCGCTCCCATGCCGGGAAGGGCACCCCTTTTCTCGCCACCGAGTCGGGCGGGCGGGTGGCAGAGGCCGGGCGGGGTCCGGGGGCCGGTGCCCCTGAGCAACGCCTTCAGCGTGCCTCACCGGACAAGACACCCGGACGCTCCGCCCCCGGCCGGCGCACAGCGCCGTTCTCACCGAGTCGGGCAAACGGACGGACGGGAAAAGCTTGTCCGGGGCGAAGCCCCCAGGACGGGCACCAGGACACCCCCCTCACCCCACGAAACACCCCAGGACTCCACCCCCCACAGCCGGCGCGCAGCGCCATCGCCAGCGAGTCGGGTGGGTGGGTGGGAAAAGAAAAACCCGGGCGCCCCCGCCTCACCCCCGCCGACGGCGCGTCAGCGCCACCGCTCCTCCGCCCGCGGCCAGCAGCACCACCGAGCCTCCCGCGAGATACGGCGTCAGCGAGCTGCCGCCCGTCTCCGCGAGGTCGCTCCCCGCGGGGGCGCCCTGCGGCTTCACGTCCGCGGCGGGCGTCGCCGGCGGCGGGGTCGAGGCGGCCGCCGGGGCGGGCTCCTCCGCGGCCCCCGCCGGTGTCTCGCAGGTCGCCTTGGCGAGGGTCACCGTGCCCTCGACGTCGGCCACGTTCAGCTTCAACGGGTTGACGGACACCTTCAGTTCGAGCGCGGTGGCCGCCGCCGTACGCGAGGTCGTCGTACGGCGGGAGAGGTCCAGGCGGACCTCGCCCACCCCCGGGGCCTTGACCTCGGTCGTGCCGCCCGCCGTCAGCGTAACCTTCCGGCCGAGCACGGTCACGGCGCCCAGGACGTCACTCGTGGCCGCCGGCGCATGCCCGGTCGCGCAGGTGGCCTTCGCCGTGACCTGGTCGACCTCGATGAGGGACAGCAGCGGGAGGCCGGGCACGTGGAGGCGGGCGCGGGCGAGGTCGACGGCCCCCTCCGCCTTCTCGTCCGTGACCGTCGCGTCGGTCTTCGCCACGTCCGCGCGCAGCACGCTGAACGGCTTTCCGCCGTCGACGCCGTCCAACCGCGCGCTCAGCGCGGTCTGATGGGCGCTCGCGGGCGCCTGGACCTCGTTCAGGGAGACGGTGAGCGGGACGTCCACCGTCTTGTTGAGCAGGGACACGTCGAGGTCGGTGCGCAGCACGGACGCGCTCGCGCGGCCCTGGCCGCCCCCGTCGGTCGCGTGCGCGGCGCCCGCCCCGGACAGGGCGGCGGGGCCGGCGGCGAGGGCGGTGACGGCGGCGAGGGTGGCGCAGCGGCGCGCGGGCGTGCGGAAGGTGTGGCCGTTCAAGGTGTGGGACCCCCTCAGAGGAGTGCTTGGGACCCCGAAAGGATTACGCACCGAGAGTGAACGGGCGGCGATCCAGCGTGACTTCACTCCAACGAGGGGTTTCCGGCCGTCTTTTCGATTCCTTCGGCACAGGTGTTCCTCCGCGTCACCCACACGCCCCTCGCGTACGAACGCCCTGGTTGACGCACCGGCGCGTACGACGGAGTGCACAACGACCCGCCGGGGCGCCGGTCACGCCCCGTCAACACAGGCGGCAGTCGCGCTCCGTGCGCGCGAGCGAAGGCGGGTCGGCGGGCGAAAGGTGCGCCTATCCCACGACCCGTCCGTTCACCACCACCCGCCGCGGCCCCGCCAGCACCCGTACGTCCGCCCGCGGGTCCTCCTCGTACACCACCAGGTCGGCCGGCGCGCCCTCCTCCAGGCCGGGGCGGCCGAGCCACTCGCGCGCGGCCCACGCCGTCGCCGACAGGGCGTCCAGCGGCGGGATGCCGGCCTTGACGAGTTCGGCGACCTCGGCGGCGACCAGGCCGTGCGGCAGGGAGCCGCCGGCGTCCGTGCCGACGTAGACCGGGACGCCGGCGTCCCAGGCGGCGCGGACCGTGTCGTAGCGGCGCTCGTGGAGCCGGCGCATATGGGCCGACCAGCGCGGGAACTTCTCCTCGCCGCCGGCCGCGAGGGAGGGGAAGGTGGCGATGTTGACCAGGGTGGGGACGATGGCGACGCCGCGTTCGGCGAACAGCGGGATCAGGTCCTCGGTCAGGCCGGTGGCGTGCTCGACGCAGTCGATGCCCGCCTCGACCAGGTCGCGCAGCGAGTCCTCGGCGAAGCAGTGCGCGGTGACGCGGGCGCCCAGGCGGTGGGCCTCGGCGATCGCTGCCTCGGCGGCCTCGCGCGGCCAGCAGGCGGACAGGTCGCCGAGGCCGCGGTCGATCCAGTCGCCGACGAGCTTGACCCAGCCGTCGCCGCACCGGGCCTCCTGGGCGACGTACGCCACCAGGTCCTCCGGTTCGATCTCCCAGGCGTAGTTGCGGATGTAGCGGCGGGTGCGGGCGATGTGCCGGCCGGCCCGGATGATCTTCGGCAGGTCGTCGCGGTCGTCGATCCAGCGGGTGTCGGAGGGCGATCCGGCGTCGCGGATCAGCAGCGTCCCGGCCTCCCGGTCGGTCAGCGCCTGCTTCTCGGCGACGTCCTCGGGGACCGGGCCGTGCGCGTCCAGGCCGACGTGGCAGTGGGCGTCGACGAGGCCGGGCAGCGCCCAGCCGCGCACCGTCCGCACGTCCCGCGCTCCGGCGGGACGCTCGTAGGCGATCCGGCCGCCGACCACCCACAGCTCGTCGTGGACCTGGTCCTCGCGCGGGCCCGCCAGCACCCGCCCCGTCACGTGCAGCACCGCGTCATCGCTCATGCCTGGCACCCTAAGTCACCGGTGGGAGGGGGTGGGAGGGCCGCCGGTTACCCTCGACCCAGTCGTACCCGCGACGACCCAGAGGCGGTCGTCCCCGCGACGACCGAGAGCCGACCGAGAAGAGAGCACGCCGTGACGCACCCGTTCCTGGACCTCGCCCCGCTGAGCGCCGACCGCTTCGCCTCCATCGAGGACCGGGTGGCGCGGCTGCTCGCCACCGAGCAGGACGTCCTGATCACGCAGGGCGAGGCGCTGCTGCCGCTGGAGGGCGCGATCCGCGCCGCGGCCGGGCCGGGCACGGTGGCCCTGAACGTGATCACCGGCCCGTACGGGCAGACGTTCGGCGACTGGCTGCGGGACTGCGGCGCGACGGTGCACGACCTGGCGGTGCCGTTCCACACGGCGGTGACCGCGGCGCAGGTGCGGGAGGCCTTCGCCGAGCACCCGGAGATCGACTTCGTGTCGCTGGTGCACGCGGAGGCGGCGACCGGCAACACCAACCCGGTCGCCGAGATCGGCGAGGCGGTGCGGGAGCAGGGCGCCCTGTTCTACCTGGACGCGGTGGCGTCGATCGGCGCGGAGCCGGTGCTGCCGGACGCGTGGGGCGTGGACCTGTGCGTGATCGGGGCGCAGAAGGCGATGGGCGGCCCGGCGGGTGTGTCGGCGGTGTCGGTGAGCGAGCGCGCCTGGGCCCGGATGGCGGCCAACCCGAAGGCTCCGCGGCGTTCCTACCTGTCCCTGCTGGACTGGAAGGAGCGCTGGATCGACGGCGGCCGCAAGGCGCTGCTGCACGCCCCGGCGCAGCTGGAGATGCTGGCCCTGGAGGCGTGTGTCGAGCGCATCGAGGCGGTGGGCCTGGACGCGGTGATGGGCCGCCACCGGGCCGCGGCCGCGGCCACCCGGGCGGGTGTGCGGGCGCTCGGCGTGGGCCTGGAGCCGTATGTGCGCGAGGCGTCCGAGGCGGCGCCGGTCGCCACCACGCTGCGGGTGACGGCGGGGGTCGCCGCCTTCGATCTGGTGGCCCGCGCGCTGGCGGGCGAGCCCGGTCTGCCGCTGGCGGCCGGCGGCGGCGCCCTCGCCAAGGAGATGATCCGGGTCAACCACTACGGCCCCGACGCGACCCGGGAGGCGGTCGAGGCGTCCGTGACGGCCCTGGGCGCCGCGCTGGCCGCCGAGGAGGGCGCTCGGGCGGACCTCGAGGGCGCGCGCCGCGCCGTCGCCGAGGCATGGCGGCAGTAGTCGCCGGCCGGTTTTATCGGAACAGGAAAACAATACAATTCCGGGAATTCAGTCGGGGTAGCTGCCCGTCTTCTCCTGCCCCGTTTCCCAATCCGTAAACCCAACGATTCGAAGAAGGTCCGGTGGTGTAATTCCGCGAGGTCTCGGCGGGGTTACGTCATTGTGACGCACTCCACAAAGCGGGGCCTTTTGTCCGGTAATGCACGGGCAAACCCCCACATCACGCCGCCCCCTCGCGCGACTGCGCGCACACGCGATAACACATGGACCGCGCCCACGTAAGGGCCCGGGGCGATGCATTTTTCAATTCAGCTCGGTAAGTTCAATTCGCATGACTGCCGCACAAGCAGACCTGCGAACCGACCGACCGGAAATGCCGAACGCCGTATCCGAGGACATCTCCCGCGCCGAATCCGGCGCCGTGTCCCTCGGGCGTCCCTCGGTCGCCGACGGCGCCGCGCTGTGGCGGCTGGCCAAGGACTCCAGGACGCTGGACGTGAACTCCTCGTACAGCTATCTGCTGTGGTGCCGCGACTTCGCCGCCACCTCCGTGGTGGCGCGCGACGCCTACGGCGAGCCGGTCGGCTTCGTCACCGGATACGTACGGCCCGACCGCCCCGGCACCCTCCTGGTGTGGCAGGTCGCCGTCGACGCCGGCCACCGCGGCCGCGGCCTGGCCGCCCGGCTGCTGGACGCGCTCGCCGCCCGCGTCACCGCCGAGCAGGGCGTCACGGACCTCGAGACCACCATCACCCCGGGCAACACCGCCTCCGAGCGGCTGTTCACCTCCTTCGCCGCCCGGCACGGCGCGCGCTGCGAGCGCGACGTCCTGTTCGCGACCGAGCAGTTCCCCGACGGACCGCACGACCCCGAGGTCCTGTACCGCATCGGCCCGCTCGCCCGCTGAACCGCGCGCACCACCGCCCCGCCCCGCCCCGCCTCTTCTCTCCCGACTCGACCGACCTCCCACTCCCCCACCCGAGGAGCGATTCGTCGTGACCATCACCCAGCCGGACCTGAGCGTTTTCGAGACCCTGGAGTCCGAGGTGCGCAGCTACTGCCGCGGCTGGCCCACCGTCTTCGACCGCGCGCGCGGCAGCCGTCTGTACGACGAGGACGGCCATGAGTACCTCGACTTCTTCGCCGGCGCCGGCTCGCTCAACTACGGGCACAACAACCCGGTGCTGAAACGGGCGCTGCTCGACTACCTGGACCGGGACGGCATCACCCACGGTCTGGACATGTCGACCACGGCCAAGCGCCGCTTCCTGGAGACCTTCCAGAACCTGGTGCTGCGCCCGCGCGACCTGCCGTACAAGGTGATGTTCCCCGGCCCGACCGGCACCAACGCGGTGGAGTCGGCGCTGAAGCTGGCCCGCAAGGTGAAGGGGCGCGAGGCGATCGTGTCGTTCACCAACGCCTTCCACGGCATGTCGCTGGGCTCGCTGGCGGTGACCGGCAACTCCTTCAAGCGGGCCGGCGCCGGCGTCCCGCTGGTGCACGGCACGCCGATGCCGTTCGACAACTACTTCGACGGCCAGGTGCCGGACTTCCTGTGGTTCGAGCGGCTGCTGGAGGACCAGGGCTCCGGGCTGAACAAGCCGGCCGCGGTGATCGTGGAGACCGTGCAGGGCGAGGGCGGCATCAACGTCGCCCGCCCCGAGTGGCTGCGCGCCCTGGCCGGGCTGTGCGAGCGGCAGGACATGCTGCTGATCGTCGACGACATCCAGATGGGCTGCGGCCGCACCGGCGCCTTCTTCTCCTTCGAGGAGGCGGGCATCACCCCGGACATCGTCACGGTGTCCAAGTCCATCAGCGGCTACGGCCTGCCGATGTCGCTGTGCCTGTTCCGGCCCGAGCTGGACATCTGGGAGCCGGGCGAGCACAACGGCACCTTCCGCGGCAACAACCCCGCCTTCGTCACCGCCACCGCCGCCCTGGAGGCGTACTGGACCGACGGGTCGGCGATGGAGAAGCAGACCCGCGCCCGCGGCGAGCAGGTCGAGCAGTGGCTCGTCTCCATCACGGAGGAGAACCTCGCCGACATCAAGGAGTACCGGGGCCGCGGCCTGGTGTGGGGCGTGGAGTTCCACGACAAGGAGCGCGCCGGGCGGATCGCGCGCCGCGCCTTCGAACTCGGCCTGCTGGTGGAGACCTCCGGCCCGGAGAGCGAGGTCGTCAAGCTGCTGCCGGCCCTGACCGTCACACCCGAGGAACTGGACGAGGGCATGAGCCTGCTCGCCCGCGCGGTCCGCGAGACCGCCTGAGCCCCGGGACACACCCGCGGCACGCCTGCGCACACCCGCGGCACACCTGCGGCACACCCGCGCGGCACACCTGCCAGAAGCACCGTCACCACCTGCAAGGAGGCACACAGCACCGTGATCGTCCGTTCGTTCAAGGAGATCGAAGGCACCGACCGGCACGTGAAGGCGGCGTCCGGCACCTGGGAGAGCAAGCGCATCGTCCTGGCCAAGGAGAGGGTCGGCTTCTCCCTGCACGAGACGATCCTCTACGCGGGCACCGAGACGTCGATGTGGTACGCCAACCACATCGAGGCCGTCGTCTGCGTGGAGGGCGAGGCCGAGCTGACCGACCGCGAGACCGGGAAGACGTACACGATCACGCCCGGGACCATGTACCTCCTCAACGGCCACGAGCGGCACACGCTCAAGGTCAAGGAGGACTTCCGCTGCATCTGCGTGTTCAACCCGCCCGTCACCGGACGGGAGGACCACGACGAGAACGGCGTCTACCCGCTGCTCACCGAGCCCGAGGAGGTGTGAGGACCATGACCGTCGCCCCCGTGAAGGACCTGTACCCCACCCGCGGCGCCACCGAGGTGACCGTTGCCCGCCAGGACCCGGTCGTCTGGGGTTCCCCGGACACACCCGGCCCGATCGCGACCGCCGACCTCCAGGCGTTCGAGCGGGACGGCTTCCTCGCCGTCGACCAGCTGATCACCGACGACGAGGTCGCCGTCTACCGGCGTGAGCTGGACCGGCTGGTGGCCGACCCGGCGATCCGGGCCGACGAGCGGTCGATCGTCGAGCCGAAGTCGAAGGAGATCCGCTCGGTCTTCGAGGTGCACCGGATCAGCGAGGTGTTCGCGAAGCTGGTGCGCGACGAGCGCGTCGTCGGCCGGGCGCGGCAGATCCTCGGCTCGGACGTGTACGTCCACCAGTCCCGGATCAACGTCAAGCCGGGCTTCGGGGCGAGCGGCTTCTACTGGCACTCGGACTTCGAGACCTGGCACGCCGAGGACGGTCTGCCGAACATGCGCACGGTGTCCGTCTCGATCGCGCTGACCGAGAACCTGGACACCAACGGCGGCCTGATGATCATGCCCGGTTCGCACCGGACGTTCCTCGGCTGCGCGGGCGCCACGCCGAAGGACAACTACAAGAAGTCGCTGCAGATGCAGGACGCGGGCACGCCGTCCGACGAGGCGCTGACCGCGCTGGCCGGGGAGCACGGCATCCGGCTGTTCACCGGCCGGGCCGGCTCGGCGACCTGGTTCGACTGCAACTGCATGCACGGTTCCGGCGACAACATCACGCCGTATCCGCGCAGCAACGTGTTCATCGTGTTCAACAGCGTGGAGAACACGGCGGTGGAGCCGTTCGCGGCCCCGGTCCGCCGCCCCGAGTTCATCGGGGCGCGGGACTTCACTCCGGTGAGGTGAGCGCGTTCCGCACAAGATCGGCAGGGGCCCTCTCGGGTGGGACGAGAGGGCCCCTGCCGTTTCGCGGTTCAGCCGGCGAGCACGTCCAGGAGGCGGTCCACGTCGGCCTGCGTGTTGTAGAGGTGGAACGCGGCCCGCAGATGGCCCGCGCGGTTCGCGACCTCGACGCCCGCCTCGCTCAACTCACCCTGCCGACGGCCGAGTCCGGGCACGGAGACGATCGCGGAGGCGGGCGCGGGGACCGGTTCGTGGCCGAGGGAGCGCAGCCCGGCGCGGAACCGGTCGGCGAGGGCGAGGTCGTGGGCGCGGATCGCGTCCACCCCCAGTTCCGCCACGAGTTCCAGTGAGCGGCGCCCGCCGGCGTAGGAGAACAGGGCGGGGCTCTCGTCGAACCGGCGCGCGGAGCGGGCGAGTTCGCCGATCGGGCCGTAGCAGCTGTCCCAGGGCCGTTCCCCCGCCACCCAGCCGGCGAACAGCGGGCGCAGTCCGCCGAGGTCCTCGGGGACGACGAGGAAGGCCATGCCGCGCGGGCACAGCAGCCACTTGAAGGCGACGGCGGAGACGAAGTCGTAGTGGTCGGCGTCGAGGTCCAGCCAGCCGGCCGCCTGGGAGGCGTCGACGTAGGTGCGCGCCCCGTGCTCGCGCGCCGCCGCGCGGATCGCGGGCAGGTCGGCGATCCGGCCGTCCGCCGACTGCGCGGCGCTCACCACGACCAGGGCGGTGCCGGGCCGTACCGCGTCGGCGAGCCGGTCCAGCGGGACGGTGCGCACCTTCAGGTCGCCGCGCACGTGGAACGGGTTGACCGTGGAGGTGAAGTCGTCCTCGGCGGTGACGACTTCGGCGCCCTCGGGCAGCGCGGCGGCGATCAGGCCGCTGTAGACGGCGGCCGAACCGCCGGCCGCGACCCGGCGGTCGGGGACCCGCAGCAGCCGGGCGAAGCTCGCGCGGGCCGCCTCGACGTCCGCGAACATGTCGGTGGGCCGCCCGGCGGCAGCGGCGTCCACGGCGGTGCGCAGCGCCGTGACCGCACGGGCCGGGAGCAGCCCGAGGGTCGCGGTGTTCAGATAGGTGTTCCTCGGAGCGAACTCGGCACGGACGAGGTTCTCGAAGGTCTCCATGGGTCCACTGTGCGGCCCCGTGGAGTCGTGGTCCATCGCCCAGGTCGCCGCGGCTTCCCCGAGGCCGCCTCCTGGCCCCGCGCCGGCCTGCGGAAACGGCGCTACGTCAGGCGTGCGGCACGGCGCATCCGTCCGGGCCGCAGGCGTCCGCGCCGCCGTCGCCGCCCTGGAGGAGGGTCAGCGGGGTGTGCTCCTGCCACGCCTGGGCGAGGGCCTGCGCGAAGACCTCGGCGGGCTGGGCGCCGGAGACGCCGTACCTGCGGTCCAGGACGAAGAACGGCACCCCGGTGGCGCCGAGCTGCGCGGCCTCCCGCTCGTCGGCGCGGACCTCGTCGGCGTAGGCGTCCGGGTCGGCGAGGACCCGGCGCACCTCGTCGGCGTCGAGCCCGGCGGCGATCGCCAGCTCGGCCAGTCGCTCGTCGCCCTCGGCGAACACCGAGCGCTCCTCGGCGAAGTTCGCCCGGTACAGCGCGTCCAGCAGCTCGCTCTGGCGGCCGTGCTCCTTGGCGAGGTGGAGCAGGCGGTGCATGTCGAAGGTGTTGCCGTGGTCGCGGCCCCGGGTGCGGTAGTCCAGTCCCTCGGCGGCGGCCTGGGCGCCGAGGTTGTCCTCGCCGGCCTGCGCCTGCGCCTCGCTCATGCCGTACTTCTCGGTGAGCATGGTGAGCACGGGCTGGACGTCGTCCTTGGCGCGGTGCGGGTCCAGCTCGAAGGAGCGGTGCACGACCTCGACCCGGTCACGGTGCGCGAAGCCCGCCAGCGCCTTCTCGAACCGCGCCTTTCCCACGTAGCACCAGGGGCAGGCGATGTCCGACCAGATCTCGACGCGCATGTTCTCGGTTCTCTCCAGCTCGTACGGAACGCGGCGGGCGGCCGCCCTCCGCGCCGTATGTGAACGTTCAAGCAGCGCGGTTCATTCCCCGGCGCGGACGGCGCTGGCCCCGGACCGGAGGCGCCGTCGGCGGCGGCGGGGCGGGCGGCCGGTGCGCCGCCCGCCGGGTCGGCACCGCCCGCCCCGCGGGTCGGCGTCGCCGCCCCGCCCGTCAACCTCAGCGTTCCAGCCGCCCGTCGTAGCGCCGCGGCAGCCCCAGCGGGTTGTCGTCGCGCAGCTCCGGCGGGAGCAGCGCCTGCGGCGCGTTCTGGTACGCCACCGGCCGCATCCAGCGTTCGATCGCGGTGCCGCCGACCGAGGTGGAGGTGGAGGTCGTCGCCGGGTAGGGGCCGCCGTGGTGCTGGGCGGGGGCCACGGCGACGCCGGTCGGCCAGGCGTCGACGACGACGCGTCCGGCCAGCGGGGTCAGCTCGGCCAGGAGCCGCGCGCCGTCGCCTTCACCGGCGGCTTCCCCGGTGGAGAGGTGGACGGTCGCGGTGAGGTTGCCGGGCAGCCGGGACAGCACGGCGGTGGCCTCCGCCTCGTCGGCGTAGCGGGCCACCACGGTCACCGGCCCGAAGCACTCCTCCAGCAGCAGGTCGTGGGCGCCCTCGCCGGTGAGCCTGGCGGCGGGGACGGTCAGGAAGCCCGGGCTCACCGTGTGCTCACCGCCCGCGCCCGGGGTGACCGGGGTGTCGACGTCGGGCAGCGCGGTGCGCTCGGCGATGCCCGCGAGGAAGGCGTCGCGCATCCGGTGGTCGAGCAGGACGCCGGAGGCGGTGTCGCTGACGGCGTCCGTGAGGGACTCGACCAGCCGGTCGCCGGGCGCGCCCGCCGGGACGAGGACCAGGCCGGGCTTGACGCAGAACTGCCCGACGCCGAGCGTCATCGACCCGGCGAGCCCGGCCCCGACGGCCTCGGCCCGCTCGGCGGCGGCGGCCTCGGTGACCAGGACCGGGTTGAGCGAGCCCAGTTCGCCGTGGAAGGGGATCGGCGCCGGGCGGGCCGCCGCCGCGTCGAACAGCGCCCGGCCGCCGCGCACCGAGCCGGTGAAACCGGCGGCGGCCACCAGCGGGTGCCGGACCAGTTCGACGCCGGCCTCCAAGCCGTGGACCAGGCCGAGGACGCCGCCCGGGACGCCGTGCTCGGCGGCGGCCCCGCGCACCAGCCGGGCGACCAGCTCGGACAGCGCCGGGTGGTCCGGGTGGGCCTTGACGACCACCGGGCAGCCGGCGGCCAGGGCGCTGGCGGTGTCGCCGCCGGCGACCGAGAAGGCGAAGGGGAAGTTGGAGGCGGAGTAGACGGCGACGACGCCGAGCGGCACCTTGTAGCGGCGCAGGTCCGGGATCGGCGGGGTGGCGGTGTCGTCGGGGTGGTCGATGATCACGTCGAGGAACGCGCCCTCGTCCACGATGTCCGCGAAGGCCCGCAACTGGTAGCAGGTCCGGGCGAGTTCCCCGGTGAGCCGGACCGGGCCGAGGGCGGTCTCGGCGTCGGCGGCCTCGACCAGGCGGTCCTCGGCTGCCGCCAGCCGGTCGGCGGCGGCGCGCAGGAAGGCGGCCCGTACGGTGCGGTCGGCGAGCGCGGCGCGGGCGTCGTGGGCGGCGCGGACGGCGGCGTCCACCTCCTCGGCTGTGGCCTCCACCGCAACCTGTTCCCGCTGCTTCCCGGTACGGGGATCGACGCTCCAGACTGGTGCTGCTGCCACCGCGGGTCCCTCCAGATGTCGTGCGGATGTCCTGCCGCAGTACATGGGTCGTCCATCAGGGTTGTTCGATATACTGAACGCTGTCTCTGATGATGAATATGCGTCGGAGACTATTTCCCGTGGAACGAAGGGGTCAAGGGCGATGTCGGCAGGCGAGACAGGCGGCGGGGCGCAGGTCAAGTCCGCGGTGCGGACCGTTGAGTTGCTCGAGTACTTCGCCGGCCGGCCCGGCATGCACTCCCTGGCCGCGGTCCAGGAGGCCGTCGGCTATCCCAAGTCCAGCCTGTACATGCTGCTGCGCACCCTGGTCGAGCTGGGCTGGGTGGAGACCGACGCGACGGGCACGCGCTACGGCATCGGCGTGCGGGCGCTGCTGGTCGGCACCTCCTACATCGACGGCGACGAGGTGGTCGCGGCGGCCCGGCCGACCCTGGACCGGCTCTCCGACGACACCACCGAGACCATCCACCTGGCGCGGCTGGACGGCACCAACGTCGTCTATCTCGCCACCCGCCAGTCGCAGCACTATCTGCGCCCCTTCACCCGCGTCGGCCGCCGGCTGCCGGCCCACTCCACCTCGCTCGGCAAGGCGCTGCTGAGCACGTACACCGACGAGCAGGTGCGCAAGCTGCTCCCAAAGACGCTGCCCGCGCTGACCGAGAACACCATCACCGACCGCGAGAAGCTGATCGAGGAGCTGCACCAGATCCGCGAGCAGGGTTTCGCCGTGGACCGCGAGGAGAACACCCTCGGTCTGCGCTGCTTCGGCGTGGCGATCCCCTACCGCACCCCGGCGCGGGACGCGATCAGCTGCTCCGTCCCGGTGGCGCGGCTGACGCCCGCGCACGAGCAGATGGTGAAGGACGCCCTCTTCGACGCCCGCGACCGGCTGACCCTCGCCACCCGCAGGCTCTGAGCACGGGACCCGGGTGTGCCCCCGCCGGCGTCGGCGGGGGCACACCCGTGCGGTCCCTCGAAGGCCTAGCTGACGAAGTACGTCGGGTTCGGCAGCTTGTAGGTGCGGTCGGCGTAGCCGCCGTCGAGGTCGGAGTACTGGTCGCCGAAGTTGGCGACGATGTCGTAGCCGAGGTCCTCGATGTGCTTGCGGGTGCCGGACTTGTACTGGACGGTGGTGCACTTCCAGGCGCCCGGGGTCGCGCAGTCCTTCAGGTACGCCGGCGGGTTGGCCGCGTCCTTGAGGAACATGTGGCCGGCGTCGAGGTTGACGTCCGCGCCGACCCTCTTCAGGTTCTGCACGGCGGCGGTGCGCTGCGCCTCGGACAGGCCCGAGTTGTAGAAGACGGCGACGCCCTTCTTCGCGGCGTAGCGCACGAGTTCGGGGCTGCCGAAGACCTCGGGCCGGTTCGCCTGGTCGACGTAGGCGGCCCAGGTGGCGCTGTTGTAGCCGTAGTTGTTCTTCTTCTCGTAGTCCAGGCTGAGCAGCAGCGTGTCGTCGATGTCGAAGACGACGGCGGGCTTCTTGCCCTGGTGGTGGTGCTGCTGCGCCTTGCGGGCCGCCTGGTCGATGTGCCGCTTGGCGTCGGCGTCGATGCGCGCCAGGTCCTTGGCGTACTGGCTGCTCGGCGACGCCTGGTACACGCCGTCGGCGTCGAGCGCGGTGCCGTAGTAGGTGTCGATGTCCTTGGTCAGCAGCCCGATGTTGTAGGGCTCGTGCGTGGAGTTGGCCGTGGACTGGCCGGCGGTGGCGGCGCCCGCACCGTAGAGGGCGACGCCGGCGACGGCACAACTGGCGGCGATGGCCGTCGCCTTGAGGGACTTCCGCATGGATTCTCCGGGTCTGATGAGTGGTTGATGCACCAGGTCACGCATTGTCTACGCGCATCACGTCCGGGACGCGAGAGGCGTTACCCGATCGATACGCGATTCCTTCGCCCGGGGCGTTGCCCGCACATGAGCACGACATGACCTTCCCTTGACGCGCCTTCCCTAGGATCGGGAGCCGCTGTCGCGAACGGGGGTACTGCGAGCTGCTCCAGAAGAAGACCGAGAGCGCGGCGGGGCGTCCTGGTGCTCGGGCTGACGAGCATTCACGAGGCCATGGCCGACATGGCGGACGGGCACGTCGACCACGACGAACTCGTCGCGGGCGTCTTCACCGAGGTGAAGGTCCCCGGCAAGAACGGCGGCACGGGTGAGCATTGAGGACGAGGCCCGCAAGATCCTGCTGAAGATGGGCCTGTGGTGGCCCGAGGCCGACTCCGGGAAGCTGCGCGACGCGGCGACGGCCTGGCGGACCTTCGCCGACGCGGTCGACGACGTACGGGTGCCCGTGCACCGCAGCGCCTCCTGGCCCGCGCGTGGGCACCGCTTTCATCTCCTCGAAGTTCCCAGGATCCACACCATGACAGATCACCCGTCCAGCAGGCCTCTTTCCCCTCTTGAGCTGAAGATCTTCGGAAAACTCCTCGGGTCGGAGTTCCCCGGTGTGGCGGAGCTGAGGAACCAGCTACCGAAAGCCCGCGTCAAGGGTCACTGGGGAGCCGACTCCCCGAGCATCGACGTGGAAGTGCCGGACTCGGTGCCGGCGGCACCGATCGGGGACGGGGTCCTTCCGGCCGCCGGCACCGTCGTCGACAGCTCGGGCGACCTCTTCGGTGAACTCCTCGTCTGGGTGAGCGACGGGAGGCTCTCAGCGCTCGAATTCACCTGGTACGGGGACACCCCGCCCACGGAACTCCCCGATCCCGGATCCGTCACCGTCCAGACCACCGGCTGACGTCTCGACCATGAACCAGGCGGACAAGGACCGTCACCGGTACGGCCCGGTCCGCGTCCTGCCGATGAGGGGAGAACATCCAACAGTGATCCAGATCGTTTTCGCCGCAGGCGGCCTGCTCGCCCTGTGGTGCGGGGTGAACTGGGCGTTCGACGTCCGGGGGATCGCCACGCGCAGGGCCGAGCGGATCCGCCGGAAGAGCCAGGAGAGGTGGGCGGACATGGGGCGGCTCGGCGGGCCGACGACGTTCTACTCCTCGGTCGGGTACCTGCGGTTCCTGGGCGCGGTCATGGCGGGTGCGGGGCTGCTGCTGGTGGTCGCGGCCTACGCCCTGTGGCGTCTGGGCTGAGCCGCTGCGCCGCCGCGCCGAAGCAGTTGCGGGGCGCTCCGGCCGGGCGGCGGCAACGTGGCATGCCCGGTCCTCCACAGGCCCGTGTGCCCGGAGGACGGGAACCGGCCCGCTCAGAACCGCCCGAGCGCCGAGCGCACCGCCGCCAGATCGGCGTCCGACGCCAACCCGGCGTGGTACAGCCGCAGTTCGTTCGCTCCGAGGTCGCGTGCGCGGGCCGCGTCGGCGGCCAGGGTGTCCGGGCGGCCGCCCATGCCGGAGACGACGGTGAGGTTCGCGGCCAGGACGGCGTCCGGGCGGCCCTGCCCGGCGAACGGGGCGAGCAGACCGGCCCCGCCCGTGCAGGGCACCACGACGCCGTCGGCGACCGAGAGGATGTGCGCGGGGTCCACCCCGGCGTTGGCGCCGCAGCGGTACGGCGCCGGGTCGGCGTGCAGCAGCACCCGGAAGCCCTCGGGGGCCGCCGCGCGGACCGCGGCGACCGCCGCCTCCTGGAGCGTGCGCGCCCGCTCCTCGCGCCAGGCGCGGGTGGCCCGTGCCGTGCTCTCGCCGAGCAGCCTCTCCACGCCCGCCCAGCCCTCGTCCTCGGGCGCGCCCCGCCACACCGGTTCCAGCGCGGTGCGCACCGCGTGGGCCAACCGGTCGGCGTCCAGGCCGTGTTCGCCGTAGCCGGTGCGGCAGTACGGACAGAAGCACAGCGACATCAGGTACTGCCCGGCCTCCCCGAGCGCCACCCCGGCGGTCTTGTCGTGGGCGTGCGGATGGGCGAGGCCGTACCAGCCGAGCGACTCCAGCTCGGTGCCGTGCGCGCCGGGCCGCACCGCCGCCTCGGCGGCCAGGTCGGTCAGATAGGCGCGGGTGGCGGGCTGCGCGACGCACGGCGCCCACGGGTAGCGGTCGCCGTAGGCGTTGACGACGGAGGTCTGCGGATGCTCCGCGCCCATCCGGGAGTTGTGGGCGAGGACCACCCAGGAGTGCACCTCCAGACCGGCCCCGGCCAGGGCCCGCGCCGCCTCGCCGTACGCGTCGCCGGGCGCCCAGTCGCCGGCCGGGTACGGCCTGAGGGCGCGGCCCGCCCAGCGGTCGCCGGGCGGGTAGAGCACGGCGGCGTGCCCGGCGGTGACCACGCGGTGGCGCGGGTGGCGGGGGGTGAGCGCCCGGGTGGAGTGGTAGGCGGCGGCGAGGGTCACCGACCGGACGCCGAGCGCCACGACGCGTTCGGGTGCGCCGGGGTCGCCGACGACGTCCCAGGGGTAGAGGAACGCGCCCGCCCTCACACGTCCTCCCCGAGCAGCGCGCGGCCGTGCTCGATCAGCCGGGCGAGCCGCTCGACGTGCTCGTCGGCGGGTTCGTGCAGCGGCGGCCGCACCTCGCCGACGTCGAGTCCGCGCAGCCGTACGCCCGCCTTGACCAGCGACACGGCGTACCCGGCGCCCTGGGCGCGCAGTTCCACGAAGGGGCGGTAGAAGCCGTCCAGGACGCGGTGCGCGGTGCTGTCGTCGCCCTCGCGCAGCGCCCGGTGGAAGGCGAGGGCGATCTCGGGGACGAAGCAGAAGACGGCGGAGGAGTACAGGTGGATGCCGATGCCGCGGTAGGCGAGCTGGGTCTGCTCGGCGGTGGGCAGGCCGTTGAAGTACAGGAAGTCGCCCGGCGCCTCGGTGCGCACGGCGCTGACGACGCGCTGCATGAGGTCGAGGTCGCCGAGGCCGTCCTTGAGGCCGATGATGCCGTCGGTGCGGGCCAGTTCGACCACCGTCTCGGGGGCGAACACGGCGTTGTCGCGCTGGTAGACGACGACCGGCAGGGCGGTGGCGGCGGCCAGTTCGCGGTAGTGGCGCAGCAGTCCCTGCTGGCCGGCGACGACGAGGTAGGGCGGCATGGCGAGCAGCCCGTCGGCGCCGGCGTCCTCGGCGAGGCGGGCGTAGCGGACGGCGAGGGCGGTGCCGTAGCCGGCTCCCGCGACGACCGGCACGCGTCCGGCGCTCTCCTCGACGGCGGCGCGCACCAGTTCCTGGAACTCCTCGGGGGTGAGCGCGTGGAACTCGCCGGTGCCGCAGCAGGCGAAGACGGCGGCGGCGCCGTGGTCGATGCCGTGGCGGACGTGGGCGCGGTAGGCGTCGAGGTCGACGCGGCCGTCGGGGCCGTAGGCGGTGACGGGGAAGAACAGCGGCCCGCTGGGGATGCTGAGGCGTTCGGCGAGGGGGGCGGCTGGCGGCACGGGCTCTCCCTGGGGGCAGGCGCTCACGTTTCTGATCGGTGTCCATATGCATGAACAACGCCACGCTACGCGGCCCGATAACGGCCGGTCAAGCGCGCGCGACGGCCGCACGGCGCCCGACTCCCGGCCCGCACGCCCCACTTGGGCCGGCACGCCCTACTTGACGGAGCAGGACCCGCATCCCTAGCGTGTCCACGCATGTGAATAGCATCCACACATACAGCCGTTCGACGTTCGACGCCAGGAGGCCGACGATGCCCGCTCCCCGCACCGTTCTGCTCACCGGTGCCGCCGGCGGGCTCGGCACCCTGATGCGGGGCCTGCTGCCCGGGTACGGCTACGACCTGCGCCTGCTGGACCTGCGGCCGATCGAGGACGAGCCGGACGCCGTCACCGCCGACCTCTGCGACCCGGCGGCGCTGCGCGAGGCGGTCCGGGGCGTCGACGCGATCGTCCACCTCGCGGGCATCTCCCTGGAAGCCCCGTTCGAGAAGATCCTCAAGGCCAACATCGAGGGCACCTACCACCTGTACGAGGAGGCCCGCGCGGAGGGCGTCGGCCGGATCGTCTTCGCCTCCTCCAACCACGCCGTCGGCCGCACCCCCCGCCCGCGCGGCGCCGACCCGCTGATCCCCGTGGACACCCCGCGCCGCCCCGACACCTTCTACGGCCTGTCCAAGTCCTTCGGCGAGGATCTCGCCCAGCTCTACTGGGACCGGCACGGCCTGGAGACCGTCTCGGTGCGCATCGGCTCCTGCTTCCCGGAGCCGACGAGTGTGCGGATGCTGTCGCTGTGGCTGAGCCCCGCCGACGGCGCGCGTCTCTTCCACGCCGCGCTGACCGCCGAGCACGTCGGCCACACCGTGGTCTACGGCTCCTCCGCCAACACCCGCCTGTGGTGGGACCTGACCAGCGCGCGGGCGCTCGGCTACGAACCGCGGGACGACTCCGAGCCGTACGCCGCGAAGCTGATCGCCGAGCAGGGGGAGCCGGACCCGGACGACGAGGCGCAGGCGTACCTCGGCGGCCACTTCGTGACCGACCCGCCGATCTGGCCGTACTGACGACGGTCCGGCCGCGGTGACGGTCCGGCCGCGGTGACGGTCCGGGCGTACCGGGCCCGCGTCCCGCGTCCCGCGCGCGCCCGGTACGCCGTCAGCGCGCGCCCGTCACCCGTTCGGCAGGTAAGGGAACGGTAAAACGGACTCGTTCGTTACCCCCCACATGACAGCTATGACCCCCGGCTCGAACATCCCGCTCACCGCCACCCGAGTGGCGGTGGACGTCGCCGCCCCGGTGCGGCTGGACGTCTCGGGCCTGCTGCTCACCGCCGACGGCAAGGTGCGCTCCGACGACGACTTCATCTTCTACAACCAGCCCAGCGGACCGGGCGTGACCTACCGCTCGGGCGGCGGCGCCGCCCCCGACGCGATCAGCGTGGACACCGCCGCCGTGCCGCCGGGCATCGAGAAGATCGTGGTCACCGCGAGCCCCGACGCCGCCGGACAGACCTTCCAGGGCATCGAGCCCACCGCCACCCTGCGCGACGCGGACACCGGCGCCGCGCTGGCCACGTTCACACCCCCGCAGCTCGGCGCCGAGACGGCGCTGGTCGTCATGGAGATCTACCGGCGCGCCGGCCAGTGGAAGGCGCGCGCCGTGGGCCAGGGGTACGCCGACGGGCTCGCGGGCATCGCCACCGACTTCGGCGTCTCGGTGGAGGAACCGGCGCCCGCCCCGGCCGCCGCCCCGCACCCGGGCGTCCCGCCGCAGCCGGTGACTCCCCCGCCCGCGATGCAGCCCCAGGTCACCCCTCCCGCCCCCGCCGCTCCCCCGGCCCCGCCGGCCGCCGCGCCCGCGCCGGGCACGGGCAAGGTCAATCTGGACAAGGGCCGGGTCAGCCTGCAGAAGAACCAGACGGTGTCCCTGGTCAAGGGCGGCCGCCCGCTGCTGTCCCAGGTGAAGATGGGGCTCGGCTGGGAGCCGGCGTTCCGCGGCGCGGACATCGACCTGGACGCCTCCGTCATCGCCTACGGCCCGCAGCGCAACCACATCGACAGCTGCTACTTCGGCAAGCTCGCCATCCTGAACGGCGCGGTCAAGCACTCCGGCGACAACCTCACCGGCGAGGGCGCGGGCGACGACGAGGTGATCGTGGTCGACCTCGGCCGCATCCCCCAGGAGGTCACCGGTCTGGTCTTCACCGTGAACTCCTTCTCCGGCCAGAAGTTCACCGACGTCGCCAAGGCCTACTGCCGGCTGCTGGACGCCGCCACCGACGAGGAACTGGTCCGCTTCGACCTCACCTCCGCCGAGCCCCAGACCGGCGTCCTGATGGCCAAGCTCATCCGCCAGTACTCCGGCGAGTGGGAGATGACGGCCATGGGCGACTTCCTCAAGGCCCGCACCGTACGCAACATGGTCAAGCCGGCGGCGCAGGCGCTGTAGCGGACTACGGGGCGACGGGGTCCGCCCCCGCGGCGGGGCGGCCCCCGGTCGCGGGGGCGGACCCGGTCGCGGGGCGGACCGGATCGCGGCTGGGACCGGCGGAGCCGGGGCGGGGACCGGTCGACGTTCGGTGTCGGTCGGCCAGGACCAAGGCCGGTCGGGCCCGGGTCGGCCAGGGCTGAGACCGGCCGAGCTGAGACCGGTCGGGCTGGGGCCGGTCGGGCTGAGACCGGTCGGGCTGGGGCCGGTTTCGGCTGAGCCGGTCGGAACCGGCATCGGCCGGAGTCAGGACCGGCCGGAGGCCGGGGCCGGCCAGGAATGAGGCCAGTCGGCGCTGGGATCGGCTGCGGCTGAGCCGGTAGGGGCCGGGACCGGTCCGGGCTGAGCCGGTCGGGGCAGGAACCGGTGGGGGCCGGGACGGTCGAGGCGGAGCCGACCGGGTCGGGACCGGTCGACGTTCGGCGGCGTTCAGTGGCGTTCGGTGGTCGACGGTCGACCGGGACTGAGGCCGGTCGGGGGCGGCCAGGGCTGAGACCGGCCGGGGTCGCCAGGGCTGAGGCCGATCAGGGCTCGGGCCGCTTGCGGCTGAGCCTGTCCGGGCCGGGGCCGGTCGAGGCCGGGTGCCCGTTCGGGCCGGGACGGTCGAGGACCGAGTGCCCGTTCGGGCCGGGACGGTCGAGGACGAAGTGCCCATCGGGGCCGGGCCGGGGCCCGTTCGGGGGCGGTTACGCCCGTAGTCCCTCCATCAGCAGTGACAGGTACCGGCGGATGTGCCGGTCCTGGCCGTCCGCCAGTTCCGAGGCGGACACCACACCGTGCGCCAGCCGCAGCACGTCGACCGAGTCGATGTCGCCCCGCAGCGCGCCCGCACCCTGCGCGGCGGCCACCAGCCGGGCCGCGGCGCCCTTGATCGACGCGGCGCACACCGTGACCGCGGCCGAGTCGCCGTCCGTGACGGCCGAACCCAGCAGCGCCTTCAGCCCGCGCACTTGCACCGTCCCGACGGCCAGCTCGGTCAGCCACGCCACCAGCGCCTCGCCCGGCGCCAGCTCGGCCGCCAGTTCGTCGGCTCGCGCGGCCAGCGCCGCCATCCGGTCGGTGTACGCCGCCTCCAGCAGCGCCCGGCGGTTGGGGAAGTGCCGGTACAGCGTGCCGGAACCGACCCCCGCCCGCTTGGCGATGTCGTCCAGCGAGGCGTTCTCACCGTGCTCGGCGAAGGCCTCCGCCGCCACCTCCAGCAGCCGCTGGTAGTTGCGCCGGGCGTCCGCGCGCATGGGCCTGACCTGCGTCATCCAGATACTCCTTGCGAGCCGGAGACCATCTCCGTATGGTATCGGACACCGAAACGGAGACAGTCCCCGTTTCCTCCCGGAAGGAGTCCGGCCGTGACTCTTCCCCGCCCGGCCGACACCGGCCCGCGCGAGGTGCTGGCCCGCTACCGGCAGGCGATCCTCGACCGGTCCGCCGACGACCTCGCCGACCTCTACGCGGCCGACGCCGTGCACGAGTTCCCGTTCGCCTTCCCGGGCCTGCCCCGGCGCTACCACGGGCGCGAGGAGGTGCGCGCCGGGTACCGGGCGCTGTGGGGCGCGAGCCCGGCCCGGCCGGAGCGGATCGACGAGGTCGCCGTCCACGCCACCGCCGACCCCGAGGTGATCGTGGTGGAGCAGACGGTCGCCGGGACGCTCGTTCCCGCCGGGCGGCCCTTCGCGGTACCCGGCCTGCTGGTGCTGCGCGTCCGCGACGGCCTGCTCGTGCACGTGCGCGACTACATGGACGCGGCCGCGGCCGCTCCCCCGGCGGGCCGCGACCAGGACTGACGCGTCAGGTCCGGCCACCCCCGGGCCGCCGCACCAGGTGCGGCCCGCGCCCGCGCCGACCGGTCACGCCCCACCAACCGACACGCCCCACCAACCGGCCACGCCCCACCGACCGGCCACGCCCCACCGGCCGACACGCCCCACCAGCCGGTCACGTCCAGGCGGCACCCCCACCGTCCGGTCACACCCACCGACCGGCCACGCCCCACCGCGCCAGTCGGCATCAGCCGAGCCCACGGCCGGTGACCGCCGGCCGCGCCGAGGTGTCCGCCGGCCGAGCCGAGGTCGGCGGCGTCAGCCGAGTCATGGCCGATGACCGCCGACCGCACCACGGCCGGAGGCCATCAGCCCAGACAGACACAGCCGACAGCCGACAGCCGCCGGCCGCACCGCGTCCCGCGACCGTCATCCCAGCCACGGCCAGTCCGCGTCCCGCGCCGACTCCAGCAGGGAAACCATCCGGAAAGCCGAGTCCGAGAGCCCGCCGAAGGTGTGCCGGTTGCCCGTCCCCGACGGCCCGTGCCCGGCCCGGTAGCCCTCCAGGTTCCAGGTGTAGACCGGGACGCGGTCCGGGATCTGCGCGGTCGGGTCGCCGTGCTGGTGCGCGCTGTACTGCTCGTCGGTGACGATCAGCACCCGGTCGTGCCCGCGGTAGTGGCGGCGCACCGCCTCGGTGGTGTCGGTGCCGCCCAGGTCGCCGAAGCGCTCCAGGACCTTCAGCACCGACTCCCCCCGGCGGAACTCCACCGCGGCACTGGTCGAGCCGAACTGCACGAGGTCGGCGTCGGCGGCCCGCAGCGCGAGCGCGGCACCGAAGACGGCCGCCGCGTCGGCCCGGGTGAGCTGCGAGCGCTCCGACACCCGCGACCAGAACATCGAGCCCGAGCGGTCCACGAGCACCAGGGTCCGGCCCGGCAGCGCGGGCACGTTGGCCAGCGAGTGGCCGAGCGCCTGCTCCAGCGGGTAGGCCCAGCGCAGCGAGGGTGCGTGCTGGTACGCGGCCAGGTACCGGAACGGGAACTGGCGCGAGCGCGCGACCTCCGCCGGGTCGCTGATCTTCGCCGCGACCCGAGCGGCGACCTCGTCCGAGACCCCGGCCTCGTCGAAGTTGCGCAGGTTCCGCACGAGCGCCATCGACCCCATGGACGGGATCACCGCCTCCCAGGCCGCCTTGTCCATCGGCCCCTGCAGCCAGCCCGCCAGCGCCTCCCAGGTCATGCCCGCCGCCGCCAGCCGCTCGGCGCCGCCGGGCCCGGTGACGACGGCCCGGCGCCGCTCGACGGGCAGCGCCATCAGCTCGCGGTGCGCGGTGAGCAGCGGGAGCGCGGCGGGCGGTACGGCGGTGTCCGGGTGGTGCCGCCGGTCGAGGGCGTACCGGAACAGCTCGCCCTGCCAGGGCTTGGCCGGGTCGGGCGAGGCGTGCACCAGGTTGAGGATGTCGCCGAAGCGGTATCCCTTGGACGCGGTGTCGTACTTCAGCAGCGACTTCGGGTGGTACAGCCGCCGTACGGCGTCGGCGACGCCGCGCTTGACCGGCTTGGGCACGTTGCGCCCGTACGCCGCCGTCCAGTACGCCAGCAGCTCGCCGGGCTCGTCCGGGCGCTGGAGCACGGAGGCCACGAGCTGCCGGCCGGTGGGCCCGTCGGTCGCGCCGGCCGTCAGCCGGGCCCGTACGTACTCGGCGGCGCCGACGAGGGACGCCGTGCGCATGTTCCCCTCGCCGCGCAGCCAGCCGAGCAGGCCGGCCGTCCAGGACGGGTCGGCGACGGCCAGCTCGCGCACCAGCCGGGCGAACCGGTCGTCACGGTCGCCGGCGGACTCGTAGAAGGTCTGCTGCGAGACCATGTTCGAGACCGCGAGCAGGAAGAGTTCGGAGCGCGCGTCGCGCTCGTGACCCCGGCCGCCCTCGTACGTGCGCAGCGCGCGTCCGGTGGTCACCACCGGCGAGGCGGACCGCGGCCGGGCGGTCTTGGTGTTGAAACGGGCCATGCTGAAATCCCCCTTTTCGCATACGACTTGGCAGTCGCGTTCCGCGGGGAGGCACGGCGGATGGAAGGCGCCCGAGATCGGGAGTCGGCGACGGACCTTTTTCCAGATGCTCTGCCGATTGAGCTACACCGGCCGTACGCCGGTGACGGGACTCGAACCCGCAACCGTCCGACCCTGAAGTAACCGTCGCCCGCGCACCGGGCGCCCACCATGAGCCGCGCCTCCCGAGATCAGGTTCGGCGGCGGCACGGTTCGATCACGACGAAGTAGCCGCTGCCTGCGCACCGGGAGGTGCGTGAAGTCTTCGGTGTCCAGAGATCGAGGGCGGCGGAACCGACGGTTGGTGCTCTGCCACTGAGCTACACCGGCGCGTGGTGCCGATGGCGGGAGTCGAACCCGCGGCCTCCCCATAAGAGTGGAAGTAGGTCCTGCCTGTCGCACCTGGACGTGGATCACTCTAGGGGGAGGCCGCGGGCGGGGCGAGCGAATTAATTCCCGTGCTCGGGACGGGTGTTCGACCGCTCGTGAGGGGCGTTCGACTGCACGTGAGGGGTGTTCGACTGCACGTGAGGGGTGTTCGACGCCGCCGCACCCACCCGGGCGGACACCGCTCCCCGGTGCGGCCCCCGCTGCGGCGCGACCGTAGCGGGGGCCGGAGGCCGCCCTACTCCCCCCGGGCGCTGCGCGCCTTGAACGCCGCCTTGCGGGCCTCCTTGGCGATGCGCTTGTCGGGGTGGAGGCGGCCCATCGCCTCCAGGACGTCCGCCGTCTGCGGGTGGTCCACCCGCCAGGCCGCCGCGAAGAACCCGCCGTGCTGCTCCGCGAGGCCCTGGACGAGGGCGTGCAGTTCGGCGGAGTCGCCCTCGGCGGCCAGTTGCGCGGCCACCGTGTCGATGGTGAGCCAGAAGATCATGTCCTCGGACGGCGGCGGCACGTCGGCCAGGCCCCGTTCGGTCAGCCAGACCCGGGCCAGGCCGCCCAGCTCGCGGTCGTCGAGGACCTCCCGCAGCGCGGGTTCGGCGGCGGGGCCCACCAGGGACAGCGCCTGCTGGCAGCGCAGCCGCCGCAGCGGGGCGCCGCCGTCCGTGCCGCGCGCGGCGGCGAGCAGTTCCGCGGCCGCCGCCAGCGGCTCGCGGCGGGCCAGCCACTGCTCGGTCTCGGCGTGCGCGGCCGCGGGCGGGAAGGCGGCGGTGCCGTCGAGCAGCGCGTCCGCGCCCTTGTCCGCGAGGTCGCCCACCGCGGGGGCGTCGTGTCCGGCGTCGAGCAGCCGGGCGCGTACGCCGTACAGCCCGAGCGGGGTGAGCCGCACCATGCCGTAGCGGCTGACGTCCACCTCGTCCACCGGCGCCGACGGGTCACCGCCGGCCTCCCCGGCCGCGCCGCCGGCCCCGGCGGCCGCTCCCCCGGCCCCGCTTCCGTCCTCGTCCTCGTCGTCGTCCTCGCCGAGCAGCGCCTCGTCCACCGGCCGGTACTCGACCAGCCCCACCGGCTCCAGCAGCCGGAACTGGTCGTCCAGCCGCATCATCGCGTCGGAGACCTGCTGGAGCATGTCGTTGGTGGGCTCGCCCATGTCGCCGGGGACGATCACGGAGGCGGCGAGCGCGGGCAGCGGCACCGGTCCGCCGGGGCCGTCCTCGCCCACGGTGAGCAGATAGAGGTTGGTGAGCACCCCGTCGAGGAAGTCCGCCTCGGCCTGCGGGTCCCACGGGAGCGAGTCGAAGTCGACCGTGCCGCCCTCGTCCATCGCGTCGAGCAGGCCGTCCAGGTCGGGCACGCTGGCGTCCGCGAGCACCGCGTCCAGCGCGCTCAGCCAGACGGTGAGCACGTCGTGCGGCGAGCCGCCGGTGAGCAGGCGCAGCTCCGGGCCGGCGGCGACCGCGCCGGTGTCCTCGTCGGTGATCTCGACCAGCCCGGTGTCCACGGCGGTGCGCCAGGCCTCGCTCGCCTCGGCCGCCGCGTCGTCGCCGCTCAGGCCCAGCACCTCGGCCGCCGCGGGCAGTTGCTCCTCCACCAGCGCGCCGCCGGCGTCGATCCGCGTCGCGGGCCCGGCCCAGCGGGCGAGCCGGGCGGCGCGCGCGAGCAGCGGGGTGGCGAGGGCGTCCCGGGCCAGCTCCGGTTCGGAAGCGAGCCGCACCGGCGGGAGCGGGGACCTGTCTGACATCGGCTGGTTTCTCCTAGCGGACCTGGGGGCCTCGCGGGCATGGACGCCGGCGGGCCCGGAAAGCCTGACGACTCAACCGCTCAGCCTAGACGGATTTCCACCCATGCCGCCCGGTTCATCTCCCCGTCGGGTTCCGTACATGGCCGAAACCTTGACAACTGCACTGGCCACGCAGGAGATTGACGCGCGTAGAAGTCGGGTGACGGCTGTGCACCGCACCCCTCTTCTACGCGCGTCACCACAGCGCCACACCTGTTCCACTCCCGTACCACCTCAGTTCCACCACTGTTCCACCCTCGTCCCGGCGCTTGTCATGTCCCCGGAGGGATTTCCTTGCCGAGCAAGTCTTCCGCGCGTCTCGCCGCGCTGACCGTCGCCGCCGCCTGTTCCGCGGCGTCCACGATCCTGTTCACCGCGCCCGCGCACGCGGAGTCCGTGCGCATCCACGACATCCAGGGCACGACCCGCACGTCCCCGTACGCCGGCCAGAAGGTCACGGACGTGGCCGGAATCGTCACCGGCGTGCGCGGCTACGGCTCGTCCAAGGGCTTCTGGCTGCAGGACCCGACCCCGGACGCCGATCCGGCCACCAGCGAAGGCGTCTTCGTCTTCACCAGCTCCGCCCCGAAGGTCGCCGTGGGCGACTCGGTGACGGTGACCGGCACGGTCTCGGAGTACGTGCCCGGCGGCGTCTCCTCCGGCAACCAGTCCGTCACGGAGATCACCAAGCCCGTCGTCACCGTGGTCTCCAGCGGCAACGCGGTGCCCGCCCCGGTCGTGATCAGCGCCCGGTCGGTCCCGGCCGCCTACACCCCGGCGGGCGACCCGGCCGCGAACGGCTCCATCGGCGGCCTGACGCTGCGGCCCGCGAAGTACGCCCTCGACTACTACGAGTCGCTGGAGGGCATGAACGTCAAGGTCGCCGACGCCCGCGTGGTCACCGGCACCGACCCGTACACCGAGCTGTGGGTCACGGTGAAGCCAAACGAGCACAAGAGCCGCCGCGGCGGCACGGTGTACGGCTCCTACGACTCCCAGAACACCGGCCGGCTCCAGATCCAGTCGCTCGGCTCGACCGCCGACTTCCCCGTCGCGAACGTCGGCGACACGCTCGCCGGGTCCACCGTCGGCCCGCTCGACTACAACCAGTTCGGCGGCTACACGCTGGTCGCCGCGCAGCTCGGCACCCTCAGGAGCGGGGGCCTCGAGCGCGAGACGACGGCCAAGCAGTCGCGCGGCGAGCTGGCGGTCGCCACGTACAACGTCGAGAACCTCGACCCGTCGGACAGCACCTTCGACGCCCACGCCTCGGCGATCGTGCACAACCTCAACTCGCCCGACATCGTGTCCCTGGAGGAGATCCAGGACGACAACGGCGCCACCGACGACGGCACGGTCGGCGCGAGCAAGACCGTGACCAAGCTGATCGACGCGATCGTCGCGGCCGGCGGCCCCCGCTACGAGTGGCGCTCCATCGACCCGGTCAACGACCAGGACGGCGGCGAGCCCGGCGGCAACATCCGCCAGGTCTTCCTGTTCAACCCCGCGCGGGTCTCCTTCACCGACCGCCCGGGCGGCGACTCCACCACCGCCGTCGGCGTGACCAAGGTGCACGGCAAGGCCGCCCTGACCGCCTCCCCGGGCCGCATAGATCCGGCGAGCGACGCCTGGAAGTCCAGCCGCAAGCCGCTGGCCGGCGAGTTCGTCTTCCGCGGCCGTACGGTCTTCGTGATCGCCAACCACTTCGCCTCCAAGGGCGGCGACCAGGGGCTGACCGCGCAGTACCAGCCGCCGGCGCGCAGCTCCGAGACGCAGCGCCACCTCCAGGCGACCGAGGTGAACGCCTTCGTCAAGGACATCCTGAAGGTCCAGAAGAACGCGGACGTCATCGCGCTCGGCGACATGAACGACTTCGAGTTCTCCGACACCGCGAAGATCCTGGAGGGCCGCGGCGAACTCTGGTCGGCGATCAAGTCGCTCCCGAAGAACGAGCGGTACACCTACGACTACCAGGGCAACGAGCAGGTCCTGGACCAGATCCTGGTCAGCCCGTCGATCCGGCGCGGCGACTTCGCGTACGACAGCGTGCACATCAACTCGGAGTTCCACGACCAGATCAGCGACCACGACCCGCAGGTGCTGAGGTTCCGCCCGTAACCGGGCGGCGGCACAGCGGGAGGCCGCCTCCACCCGTCCTGGGTGGAGGCGGCCTCCCGCTTCTTTCCCTGCGCCTTCCGCTCTCCTACGAGGGGCGCTCGCCCATCCGCCCCGCGGGGGCGGCGGACACGTACGCGCTGCCGCCCGGCGTCAGCGGCGACGCGTCACGTCAGTGGCACCCGCTGCCGCGGCGGCGGGCCAGCAGCCCGGCCACCAGCGCGGCGGCGCCGACGGCGCCCACGATCATCAACTGGCGCGGGTGACGCCGGCAGACCTCGACCGCGCCCGACACCGGCCGCCGGACCGAGTCCCCGGTCGTGTGCCCGGCCCGCTGCGCCGTCAGCTGCGCCCGGTGCCCCGCCTCGGCGGTCTTCTCCTGGACCCTGTGGCCCGCTTCGGCCGTCTTCTCCTGGACCCGGTGCCCGGCCAGCGCGGTCTTCTCCTGGACCCGGTGGCCGGCCTGCGCCGCGGTGCTGCGCAGCTGGACCGTCAGCGCGCCGGCCTTGTCCTTCAGGTCGGCCGCGCGGGCTTTGGCCCGGCCCTTCACATCGGCCTTGGCGGCCAGTTCCTCGACGGTGTCGCCGAGTTGGCTCCTGGTCCGCTCGATCTGCTGCCGCAGCTCGTCGGGGCCCTTCGCGCCGACGGCTCCCGTCGATCCGCCGCCCGCCCCCTGCGTCCTGTCCGTCATCGGTGGTGCGCCCTTTCCTTGATCTCCTCGACATCCGCCTTGACGCTGCCGATCGTCTGCTGCGGCGTGGGCGGTCCGGCGCGATGCAGCTGGGCCCGGCCGGTCAGCGCCAGCAGGCCCGCGATCGCGAACAGCACGCCCGTCACGATGAGCGCCGCGGCCCACACGGGCAGCACCAGCGAGAGCGCGGCGACGCCCGTACCGGCGAGCGCGAACAGCCCGACGTAGGCGACGGCTCCCGCGGCGCCGAGCAGCCCTCCGCCCCGGCCCATGCTGCGGCCCTTGGCGGTCAGCTCCTCCTTGGCGAGGGCCGCTTCCTGCCGGATCAGCAGGGAGATCTGTTCGGTCGCCTGGTGGACGAGTTCGCCCACCGAGTGCTCGCCCGCCGGGCGGTCGCCCACCAAGGGGCGCTCTTCGCGTACCGGCCTGGCAGGCCTGGCGTCGATGGTCCCGGTCACGGTGTCCCGCCTCCTCTCGGTTCGGAACACCCGGGTACCCCGCGTGGCCGGGGCTACTACCCTCGGCGTCGCACGCGGGGCGCGCGCTGCGGAGGCCGCCGGATGGGGACGGGGCCGTACCCACCCCTCTCTTGCCCCCTCCCGCCCTGCCCCTGTCCCTCAGTCCCCTCAGTCCCGGTCCGCCGTGCCGCCGGTGCCGTGCTCGCCGAGGCGGGCCAGCTGGCTCTGGAACCAGTCGAGCCGTGCCTGCAACAGGGCGGCCTCGGCGACGAGTTCGGGCACGCCGAGCCCGTCGGGCAGGGCGGCCGCACCGACCGTGCGCGAGGCGGAGGCAGGAGCGGCGGCAGTGGCGGGGGCGACGGCGGGAGCGGCCACGACCCGCAGCCCCTCCCCGGCCAGCCGGGCGAAGGCGGCGAGCGTGACGGACGTACGACCGCGGACGCAGCCCGCGCAGGCGGCGGCCAGGGCGAGGCGGCCGGGCCGGCCCCAGCCCGCGTCGGCCAGCGCGACGGCGGGCGCGCCGCAGCCGCACGGCCCGACCGTCGCCGTACGCACCCGCTGCCGGGCGTAGCGGAAACCGTGCTCGAAGCGGATGTAGGCGCCGAGGACGGTGATCTCCAGGAGCACGGCGCCCCGGTGCTCGGCCGTGCACAGCAGGGCCTCGGCGGCCGCCCGGTCGTGCACGCAGTGGAAGCCGCAGTCGCACAGGCGGGCGGGCGGCCGGTGCCGGCGGCCGTAGAGACAGGACGCGTCGGCGACGACGCCGTACGGCAGCGCGCCGCCGAGCGACACCCCGGTGAAACCGGCCCGGACGCCGTCCTGGGACAGCACGGGGTGGGCGATCTTGTAGCCGGTCGGCGGCTCCGCCGGGTGCTCGGTCGGCAGCCGCAGCCTCATCGGGCGGCCGGCACCTCTTCGGGCGCGGCGGTCCGCGGCTGCTGCTCCTGCTGGATCTCCACGGGACGTCCGGGGCTCTCCTCCTCGCCCCGCGGCTGCTGCCGCTCCTGCGCTACTCCGGTGGCCAGTGCCTTGCCGAGCTTCATGACGCCTCCCATGAGCTGCCCGTCGGTGGGCCTCGATGGACCTCATGCCCATGGTGACCCAGACCGGCCCTTTTGGACACAGCGCACGGAGGCGAATCCAGCACTGCTACGCAATACCCCGTAGAAGATTTAAGTGGAGCTTCACCTTCTGCTCCCCGAGACTACCGTCCATGAAGACACCCACGACACCACGCACCCCTCCCGCCCCCGCTCCCTTCGGCCGCGCCCTGTGCGCGATGATCACGCCGTTCACGGCGGGGGGCGAGGCTCTCGACCTGGCCGGAGCCCAGCGGCTGGCCGCGCGTCTGGTGGCGGAGGGATGCGACGGCCTGGTGCTGAACGGCACGACGGGCGAGTCGCCGACCACCACGGACGCGGAGAAGTCGGAGCTGATCCGGGCGGTACGGGAGGCGGTGGGCGACGGCGCCCCGATCGTGTCCGGCGTGGGCACGGCCGACACCCGGCACACGGTGGAACTGACCCACGCGGCGCAGAAGGCGGGCGCGGACGCGGTGTTGGTCGTGCCGCCGTACTACAGCAGGCCGCCGCAGGAGGCGATCGAGGAACACTTCCGCACGGTGGCGGACGCCTCCGGAGTCCCGGTGATGCTGTACGACATCCCCGCGCGCACCGGCGTCCGCATCGAACCGGACACGCTGCTGAGACTGGCCGAGCACCCGTCGATCGTGGCGGTCAAGGACTGCTCCAACGACTTCCTCGCCGCCCAGAAGCTGCTGTCCCGCACGGAGTTGGCGTACTACGCGGGCTGCGACGAACGCAACCTCGCCCTCTACGCGGTCGGCGCCACGGGCTACGTAAGCACGGTGGCAAACGTAATCCCGGCCCAACTCCGCTCCGTCCTGGACGAATTCGACAAGGGCGACACAAAGCGGGCCGCCCGCCTCCAACACCAGGCCACGCCCCTCATCGAATCGATCATGCACACCCCCCTCCCCGGCACAGTAACCACGAAGACCCTCCTCACCACCCTGAACCACCCCGCAGGCCCACCCCGCCCCCCACTACGCCCCGCCGACCCGGAGACGACAGCGTCCCTCCTGGCAACGTACGAACGCGTTACGACCTGCTGACCTATCCAGCCTCGCCCCCTCCGCAGCCGACGCGACGGTACGCGAGCCAGTAAGACATCGGTCTTTCGACGCGGAGGCAACCGGCCGCCTGGTCGTCATCTACACGAATCCTGGGCAGGTCATGGCGTAGGACGACGGCGAGGCCCGTCACGCCCGGAGCATCGACGGCCGACCGCGGACGAGCAGCGAGAACACGGAGGGAAGTCGCTGGACAAGCAGAACACCCACCCGCCGATGCACATGCGGGCCGAGCACGGATTGGCCGGGCGGACGGAGGCCTACATCGGCTGAACGGCCAGGCGGTCGAGGGCCCGCTCCACGGCGGCGTGGAGGTACATACATCCCTTGCTGATCGCGGTGTGCACTTCGCTGCCCGGCTCATAGCGGACGAGAATCTCGTCAATCCGGGTGTCGAAGTCGAAAGACTCCCCGGCAGGACCGGTCGTCATGTCGGCGAAGATCAGCGCATCGAGGACCGGGGAGTCCTCCCGCTCGTAGAGACGACCAGCTCTGCGGACAGCCCGCGCTGCTCTGCCTCGTACACGGCCCCGGAGTGATGGGCAACCAGACGCGCCGGCGCACCAAGCGCCTCCAGGTGACGGGCGCCGTCGAGGGGATGGACCCGGTATCCCGCAGTTCGGGTGCATACCCGATGTCGTGCAGCCACGCAGCGGCGACGAGAAGACCCCGATCAGCCTCGGGCACAGCCGCGGCAGCCTCTTGAGCACGGGCGGCCACTGCCTGAGTATGCAGCCAGCGGTTCCCGAGCTGAGGAAGCAGGGACTCGGCGAGTGCAGACGTTCCCTGGGGCGTGTCCAGTGCAGAAGGCATACCGGATCGGTATCCAAGAGGCGCGGTGAGCCGACAGGGCGATGACCGAGCGATGCCGATCATGGGCGCGGTACAACTTTCCGCACTTCATCAAGGCCCGCGCACGGAGCGGGCGCGCGCCGCCTCTACGGCGCGGCCCGGCGGCTGCGGGCATGGCGTGGATAGAAACCCTCTGTGGCTAGGGCGGTCGGCTCCACGGCTCTAGGCAGCCACTTTGGGGCGAGCCTCTAAGATCATGGCCCCAACGTCGTGCTTTAACGGGCAGGTCCACAGACTGCCCGACGCGCCGCAAGCTTACGGGGCCATGATCACTCGCCCCAAAGCAGCTCCAGGCCAAAGCCGCTACGCCGACCTGGGTCACGTAAGTACCACAAACCGCGTGAATGCGCCCGGAAGATCCTATATGCTTCTCTCCTTGCTCGCGTACTTGGGGGTCGAACATGGAGCAGGAAGACGTTTTACCAGCAGGGGATCTCAGAGACTGGTTTCCGGGGCACTATAGCCCTACCGCGACAGAATTAGAAGAAGCCCTCAAAGAGGCCACTGTCGTACTCGACGCAAATGTCCTACTCGACTTCTATCGCGTAATTCCGGATGTGCGAGCTGAGCAGATTAATGCGTTCAGGGCGGTGGGGGAAAGACTCTGGGTCCCCAATCGTGTGGGTCAGGAGTTTCACGAGCGTCGATTCAACGCAATTCGCGACCAGGCCGCATTGTTTAAGAATTGCCTTGAAGAATTCGAAGGCGTAAAGAAGCAGGCTTTCGCATCGATTGAGCGCCTCAGGGAGGCGTGCGGCGCACCGCAGGACAGCTTTTCCGGGGCAGCGCGCGCACTTTCTAAGTCCATCTCCCGCATTATCGACGAAGTCAGCGCGATGCGAGATTCGTCTGACATTAGTATCGAGAGTGCGTTGCGCGACGACCACATCTTGCGTGCTGTGGATGAAATACTCAAAGGCAAGGTCGGACCACCTCTATCTACCGAAGAGCTTGATCGCGTCTCCAAGCAGGCAGAGGTTAGGTTTGAGAAGAAGATCCCGCCCGGCTACTGCGATGCACATAAGGACAAGGCCAGAGCTGTGGGTGATTTGGTTCTCTGGGAGCAGATACTGAAGGAGGCTGGAAGCGGCTCAAGATCGGTACTTTTCGTCACCCGTGACAACAAGGAGGACTGGGTGAGGAGAGATAGGGAGTACCGTTTGGGGCCTCGGCCAGAGTTGGTGGCAGAAATGAAAAAGAGGGCGGGGGTGCGATTCTATCTAGTGCGCCCCAGCGAATTTCTTGCGCTGGCTCAGGAGCATCTTGGTACCAAGGTTAGTAAAGAAACCTTGAAAGCGGTAGCCCTCAACATTCCTGACAATCCTGTGCCAGCGGCCAGAACTCAAGGGATGCGTGTTTCAATGGCCCGAGCCAAGACCTTGGACGAGCTGCTGATCAGGATGCAAGAGGACGATGCAGCCCCTTCTGAGGCTTACGAAAGAGCAAAAGAACTAATCGTTAGACGCGAGCAGGCGAGACAGCTTGTAGCGGATGCTGGTCATCAGATCAGGCTATTCAAGGCAAAGCAGAAGAATGTGCGGGATTATCTATCCACCAACCCTCCCCAGGCCAATCAGATGAAAGTGGAACTCGCTCAGCTGACGGATAAACTCGAAGAAGCCCGTCTCCGAGCGAGAGGCGTTCACGAGCAGCTACAGCAAGTCGATTCTGAGATCGATCGGTTCCGCAGGGACCTAGAGGAGAACATTCGGCCAACAGTTGGCGGAAATTGGGCTCCTGAAGATACAGAGGACTCCCGCTGACGCGAGCGTCGCCGAGCCACCCTACGCCCCGGCTTATCCTGAGTGCAGCCAGTCCATGAAGTCTGGCGGCTTCGTCCTTTCCAAGCGGAAGGGCGACGGCTGGCGGGCCTACCGGAGGCCTGCCCGATCCTGGGCTGTTCTGACGTCCATCACTGACATCAACGAGCTCGGACGGCGGCGACACCCAGCATCCACGTCTGGCACCGGTACACGGGGCAAGCCCCATTCAGGACAGGGGTAGATCGAACTCCTAAAGCGGTGCTCACGCACGAGCGCCCTCCCGCGCCACCCTCGGGCCGTAGAAGGGCGCTCAACGATGACCAACGTCGACAGCTACCGACAGCTCAGCAGCAGGTCAGGACGTTGATCGACTCGGCGGCCGCAGGTCACGGCCGCCCGTGGTCAGTTGTGGCTGTGCAGGATCTCGTTCAGGCCGCCCCAGACCGCGTTGTTCGGGCGGGCTTCCACCGCGCCGGTGACCGAGTTGCGGCGGAAGAGGATGTTGGAGGCGCCGGAGAGTTCGCGGGCCTTGACGATCTCTCCGTCCGGCATGGTCACGCGGGTGCCCGCGGTGACGTAGAGGCCGGCCTCCACCACGCACTCGTCGCCGAGCGCGATGCCCACGCCCGCCTCCGCGCCGACCAGGCAGCGCTCGCCGATGGAGATGATCACGTTGCCGCCGCCGGAGAGCGTGCCCATCGTGGAGGCGCCGCCGCCGATGTCCGAGCCGTCGCCGACCACGACGCCCGCGGAGATGCGGCCCTCGACCATGGAGGTGCCGAGGGTGCCCGCGTTGAAGTTGACGAAGCCCTCGTGCATCACGGTGGTGCCCTCGGCGAGGTGCGCGCCGAGGCGGACGCGGTCGGCGTCGGCGATGCGGACGCCCTTGGGGGCGACGTAGTCCGTCATGCGCGGGAACTTGTCGATCGAGGTGACCTGGAGGTGCAGGCCCTCGGCGCGCGCGTTGAGGCGGACCTTCTCGATGTCGTCCACGGCGACCGGGCCGAGGGAGGTCCAGGCGACGTTGGCGAGGTGGCCGAAGATGCCCTCCAGGTTCTGGCCGTGCGGCTTGACCAGCCGGTGGGAGAGCAGGTGCAGACGCAGGTACACGTCGTGCGCGTCGATGGGCTTCTCGTCCAGCGAGGCGATGACCGTGCGGACCGCGACCACTTCGACGCCCCGGCGGTTGTCCGGGCCGGTCGCCGCGGTCGCGCCGCCGCCGAGGAGTTCGGCGGCCCGCTCGGCGGAGAGTCGCTCGGTGCCGGCCGGGCCGGGCTCGTCCGTCAGTTCGGGAGCCGGGAACCAGGTGTCGAGAACGGTGCCGTCGGCGGCGATCGTGGCGAGGCCGGCGGCCACGGCGCCGGTGGTACGGGAAGCAGTGTCGGTCATGGGGAAAACCTAACGTGGGGCGGGGCGCGGGAGCGAACCGTGTCTCATGTGCCGGGCGCCGGTTCAGGGGATCATCCGGGCCAGCGCCTCCCGCGCGTACTCCTCGTCGTACGAACCGCCCGTCAGCAGCACGTGCAGGCAGATGCCGTCCATCAGCGCGACCAGGGCGCGGGCGGTGAGCGGATCGGTGCGCGGGGCCAGCAGTGCGGCGAGGTCGTCCGCCCATCCGGCGGCCACCGGGCGCAGGGCGGGCCGGCGCAGGGCGGCGAGGTACAGCTCGTACTCCAGCTCCGCTCCGGCGCGGCCGGCGGCCAGCCACTCCCCCAGGGCGGCGGCGAGTTCGCCGGCCAGGTCGCCGCCGGGGTCGGTCAGTCCCTCGCGCGCGGCGACCACCCGGCAGAAGCCCTCGCCCGACTGGCGCAGCGCCGCGACCATCAGCTCGTCCAGGGTGGCGAAGTGGTACGTCGTGGAGCCGAGCGGCACGTCCGCCTCCGCCGCCACCGTGCGATGGCTGAGTCCCGCGATGCCGGCGCGCCGGACCACGCGGATCGCCGCGTCGATGATGCGCCGGCGCCGGTCGGGGTCGTGGCGCCGGGGCATCAGTGACTCGCCCCGCCGAGGTTGAGCACCACCACTCCCCCGACGATCAGCAGGATGCCGCCCACCTTGGCCGCGGTCAGCTCCTCCCCGAACAGCAGCAGCCCGAGCACGGCGATGGCCGCGGTGCCCACTCCCGACCAGATCGCGTACGCGGTGCCGATCTGCACCGACTTCAGCGCCTGGGCGAGCAGCACGAAGGAGATCACGTACCCGAGCGCCGTCAGCAGCGAGGGCCACAGCCTGCTGAACCCCTCGCTGTACTTCAGCGCCGTGGTGGCGACGACCTCGGCGGCTATGGCCCCGGCCAGCATCAGGTAACCCATGCGGGGAAGCGTAGTGAGCCATGTGTACGCGCGTACACATCGCCTCTGGCCGAGCCCCCGTGCCCCGGGGAGACGGAGAACGGCGAGGTCCTGGTGGACCTCGCCGTTCCCTTTGCTTCTGCGGGCTGTTCCCGCTGGTGGTCGCTCCCGCGGGCTGTTCCCGCCGGTGGTCTCAGACGTTGAACCCGAGCGCCCGCAGCTGCTCGCGGCCGTCGTCCGTGATCTTGTCGGGGCCCCACGGGGGCATCCAGACCCAGTTGATGCGCAGTTCGTTGACGAGGCCGTCCGTGGCGGACTTGGCCTGGTCCTCGATGACGTCGGTGAGCGGGCAGGCCGCCGACGTCAGGGTCATGTCGACGGTCGCGATGTTCGCGTCGTCGACGTGGATGCCGTAGATCAGGCCCAGGTTGACGACATCGATGCCCAGCTCGGGGTCGACGACGTCCATCAGGGCCTCGCGGAGTTCCTCCTCCGAGGCCGGCTTCATCTCCACGGTCTCGCTCATGCGGTCTTCCTTTCGGCTTCGGCGCCGTCCAGCGCCTGGGCCGTCGCGTCCTTCCAGGCCATCCAGCTCAGCAGGGCGCACTTGACCCGGGCCGGATACTTGGACACCCCGGCGAACGCCACCGCGTCCTCCAGGACCTCCTCCATCGCGTCGTCGGGCTCGATCTTCCCCTTGGACTGCATCAGCTCCAGGAAGGTCTCCTGGATCTTCTGCGCGTCGGCGAGTTCCTTGCCGACCAGGAGGTCGTTGAGCACGGACGCCGAGGCCTGGCTGATGGAGCAGCCCTGGCCCTCGTACGAGACGTCCTCGATCTTCGTGCCGTCGTACTTCACGCGCAGGGTGATCTCGTCGCCGCACGTCGGGTTGACGTGGTGCACCTCGGCGTCGCCATCCCGAAGACCACGCCCGTGCGGGTGCTTGTAGTGGTCCAGGATGACTTCCTGGTACATGGAGTCCAGCTTCATGCGATCGCTCGTCCCGTCCCGTCAGCCGAAGAAGTTCCGTACGTGCTCCAGGCCGTCGACCAGGGCGTCGATCTCGGCCGGCGTGGAGTACAGATAGAACGACGCTCGCGTGGTCGCAGGAATTCCGTAGCGCAGGCAGACCGGCCGCGCGCAGTGGTGGCCCACGCGCACCGCGATGCCCTGCTCGTCGAGGACCTGGCCCACGTCGTGCGGGTGGATGTCGCCCAGCGTGAAGGAGATCGCCGCACCGCGGTCCTCGGCCGTCGTCGGGCCGATGATCCTGAGGTCCGGGACCTGCGCCAGCCGCTTGACCGCGTACTCGGTCAGCGCGTGCTCGTGGGCGAGGATCTTGTCCATGCCGATCGAGTTCAGGTAGTCGATCGCCGCGCCGAGGCCGACCGCCTGCGCGATCGGGGGGGTGCCCGCCTCGAACTTGTGCGGGGCGGGCGCGTACGTCGAGGAGTGCATCGAGACGGTCTCGATCATCTCGCCGCCGCCGAGGAACGGAGGCAGGTCCTCCAGCAGCTCCTGGCGGCCCCAGAGCACGCCGATGCCGGTCGGGCCGCACATCTTGTGGCCGGTGAAGGCCACGAAGTCGGCCTGCAGGGCCTGGACGTCCAGCGGCATGTGCGGGGCGGCCTGCGAGGCGTCGACGCATACCAGGGCGCCGACCTCCTGGGCGCGGCGGACTATCGCCTCGACCGGGTTGAGGGTGCCGAGGATGTTGGAGACCAGCACGAAGGAGACGATCTTCGTCTTCTCGGTGATGACCTCGTCCAGGTTCGACAGGTCGAGCCGGCCGTCGTCGGTGAGGCCGAACCACTTCAGCTTCGCGCCCGTGCGCTGCGCGAGCAGCTGCCAGGGAACGATGTTGGAGTGGTGCTCCATCTCCGTGATGACGATCTCGGTGTCGTGGTCCACCCGGTAGGGCTCGTCGGCCCAGCCGAGCATGTTCGCCACGAGGTTGAGCGACTCGGAGGCGTTCTTGGTGAAGATCACCTCGTCGCGGCTCGGCGCGTTGATGAACGCGGCGACCTTGTCGCGCGCGCCCTCGTACAGCGCCGTGGCCTCCTCGGCGAGCACGTGCACGCCCCGGTGCACGTTGGCGTTGTGCTGCTCGTAGTACTCGTCCAGGACGTCGATGACCTGGCGCGGAGTCTGCGAGGTCGCCGCGTTGTCGAGGTAGACGAGCTTCCTGCCGTCGTGGACCGTGCGGTCCAGGATCGGGAAGTCCTTGCGGAGCGCCTCGGTGTCGAGGAGGCCCGGCAGCTGTGTCACGCGGATGCGCCACCCTTCACGTATGCCTCGTAGCCCTCGTTCTCCAGCTTGTCCGCGAGCTCCGGGCCGCCGGACTCGACGATGCGGCCGCCGGCGAACACGTGGACGTGGTCGGGCTTGATGTAGCGCAGGATGCGCGTGTAGTGCGTGATCAGCAGGGTGCCGACCTCGCCGGTCTCGCGGACGCGGTTGACGCCCTCGGAGACGATCCGCAGCGCGTCGACGTCCAGGCCGGAGTCCGTCTCGTCGAGGATCGCGATCTTCGGCTTGAGCAGTTCGAGCTGGAGGATCTCGTGGCGCTTCTTCTCACCGCCGGAGAAGCCCTCGTTGACGTTGCGCTCGGCGAAGGAGGGGTCCATGTGGAGCCGCTCCATGGTCTCCTTGACCTCCTTCACCCAGGTGCGCAGCTTGGGGGCCTCGCCGCGGATGGCGGTGGCGGAGGTGCGCAGGAAGTTGGAGACCGAGACGCCGGGGACCTCGACCGGGTACTGCATGGCGAGGAACAGGCCGGCGCGGGCGCGCTCGTCGACGGACATCTCCAGGACGTCCTCACCGTCGAGGGTGACGGTGCCGCCGGTGATCGTGTACTTGGGGTGACCCGCGAGCGAGTAGGCGAGGGTGGACTTGCCCGAGCCGTTGGGGCCCATGATGGCGTGCGTCTCGCCCTGCTTCACGGTCAGGTCGACGCCCTTGAGGATCTCCTTCGTGGCGTTGTCGGCCTCGACGGTGACGTGCAGGTCTCGGATTTCAAGCGTTGCCATGGGTGCCTCAGGACTCCTGGGAGAGGGAGACGAGCACGTCGTCCCCTTCGATCTTTACGGGGTATACGGGGACGGGACGCGTCGCCGGAAGACTGTCGGGCTTGCCGGAGCGCAGGTCGAAGCGCGAGCCGTGCAGCCAGCACTCGATGTGGCAGTCGTCGACCTCGCCCTCGGCCAGCGAGACGTTCGCGTGCGAGCAGATGTCGTGGATCGCGAACACCTCGCCCTCGGTGTGCACCACGGAGATGGGCGTGCCGTCGAGTTCCACCCGCTTGGGGGTGTCCTCCTCCAGCTCGCTCAGCCCGCAGACGCGGACAAAGGCACCGCTCATGCGACGGACGCCTCCAGCTCCTCCTCGATCCGGGCGAGCAGGCGCTCCTCGATGTCGGAGACACCGATCTGCTGGACCAGCTCGGCGAAGAAGCCGCGGACCACGAGGCGGCGGGCCTCGTACTCCGGGATGCCGCGGGCCATCAGGTAGAAGAGCTGCTCGTCGTCGAAGCGGCCGGTGGCGGAGGCGTGGCCGGCGCCGACGATCTCGCCGGTCTCGATCTCAAGGTTCGGCACGGAGTCGACCCGGGAGCCGTCGGTCAGCACCAGGTTGCGGTTCATCTCGTAGGTGTCGGTGCCCTCGGCCTTGGCCTCGATGAGGACGTCGCCGATCCACACGGCGTGCGCGTCGTCGCCCTGGAGGGCGCCCTTGTAGACCACGTTCGACTTGCAGTGCGGCGTGTTGTGGTCGACGAAGAGGCGGTGCTCCTGGTGCTGGCCGGCGTCGGTGAAGTACAGGCCGAACATCTCGGCCTCGCCGCCGGTGCCCGCGTACGTCACCCGGGGGTGCAGCCGGACCAGGTCGCCGCCGAAGGTGACGACGACGGACTTCAGGGCGGCGTCACGGCCGATCAGGGCGTTGTGCTGGCCCACGTGGACGGCCCTGTCGTCCCAGTCCTGGACGGAGACGACGGTCAGCTTGGCGCCGTCGCCGATCAGGTAGTCGACGTTGGCGGCGAGGACCGCGTCACCGGTGTGGTCGATGACGACGACGGCCTCGGCGAAGGCCTCCAGCTCGATGACCTGGTGGCCGTAGGCGGTGCCGCCCTCGCCGTGCACGGCGATGCGGATCGGCTCGGTGAGGACGGTCTCCTTGGGGACGGTCACGACCGAGGCGTGCTCGAAGGCGGAGTAGGCCTGGGCGGCGACGCGGTCCACCGGGGCGCCGGCCCGGCCGAGCCGGGCGTCGTCGCGGCCGACGGTCTCCACGCGCACGCCCTCGGGGGCCTGGACGTCGACCTTCACGCCGCCGGTGGCGCTCGCGGTGCCGTCGTGCAGACCGCGCAGCCGGTCCAGCGGGGTGAAGCGCCACTCCTCCTCACGGCCGTACGGGACCGGGAAGTCCGCCACGTCGAACGAGGGCGGCGCGCTCATGCGCGTGGCGACGGTCGACTCGGCGGCCACCGCGATCTGTCCGGCGGTGGTGGAGCCCACCGGTGGGGGCGCCCCCTGTCCGAGCGAAGTCGAGGACTTGGGGGAGTTCTGAGCCTCAGCCATGGCTGTCGGTCTGCTCTCTTTCCTGCGTCAATTGTGATCCTCGGCCCGCCCACGGGGGCGGGCCGTCGCCGCTGGGGAGGGCGGTCGTCAGCCGACCGCGCCCTCCATCTGCAGCTCGATCAGCCGGTTCAGCTCCAGGGCGTACTCCATGGGGAGTTCCTTGGCGATCGGCTCGACGAAGCCGCGCACGATCATCGCCATCGCCTCGAACTCGGACAGACCGCGGCTCATCAGGTAGAAGAGCTGGTCCTCGGAGACCTTGGAGACGGTCGCCTCGTGGCCCATGGACACGTCGTCCTCGCGGACGTCCACGTAGGGGTAGGTGTCGGAGCGGGAGATGGTGTCCACGAGCAGCGCGTCGCACAGCACGTTGGACTTGGAGCCCGCGGCGCCCTCGCCGATCTCGACCAGACCGCGGTAGGAGGTGCGGCCGCCGCCGCGCGCCACCGACTTGGAGACGATGTTGGACGAGGTGTTGGGCGCCATGTGGACCATCTTGGAACCGGCGTCCTGGTGCTGGCCCTCGCCGGCGAAGGCGATGGACAGGGTCTCGCCCTTGGCGTGCTCGCCCATCAGGTAGACGGCCGGGTACTTCATCGTCACCTTGGAGCCGATGTTGCCGTCGATCCACTCCATGGTCGCGCCCTCGTAGGCCACGGCGCGCTTGGTGACCAGGTTGTAGACGTTGTTCGACCAGTTCTGGATGGTCGTGTAACGGCAGCGGGCGTTCTTCTTGACGATGATCTCGACGACCGCGCTGTGCAGCGAGTCGGACTTGTAGATCGGAGCGGTGCAGCCCTCGACGTAGTGCACGTAGGCGCCCTCGTCGACGATGATCAGGGTCCGCTCGAACTGGCCCATGTTCTCCGTGTTGATGCGGAAGTAGGCCTGGAGCGGGATCTCGACGTGGACGCCCGGCGGGACGTAGATGAAGGAGCCGCCGGACCACACCGCGGTGTTCAGCGACGCGAACTTGTTGTCGCCGACCGGGATGACCGTGCCGAAGTACTCCTTGAAGAGGTCCGGGTGCTCCTTGAGGGCGGTGTCGGTGTCCAGGAAGATGACGCCCCGCTCCTCCAGGTCCTCACGGATCTGGTGGTAGACGACCTCCGACTCGTACTGCGCGGCGACGCCCGCGACCAGGCGCTGCTTCTCCGCCTCGGGGATGCCCAGCTTGTCGTAGGTGTTCTTGATGTCCTCGGGCAGGTCCTCCCAGGACTCCGCCTGCTTCTCCGTGGAGCGCACGAAGTACTTGATGTTGTCGAAGTCGATGCCCGACAGGTCCGAGCCCCAGTTCGGCATGGGCTTCTTCTCGAACAGGCGCAGGCCCTTGAGGCGGAGCTTGGTCATCCACTCCGGCTCGCTCTTCTTGGCGGAGATGTCCCGGACGACTTCCTCGTTCAGACCGCGCTTCGCGGAGGCGCCGGCCTCGTCGGAGTCGGCCCAGCCGTATTCGTACTTGCCCAGGCCCTCGAGTTCGGGGTGGGCAGTCTCCGTGGGGAGAGTCATGCGGGGTTCCTCCCGGCCGTGCTAGCAGATGCGTCAGTGGAAATCTGGGGGATGAACGTCGTGCAGACGCCGTCGCCGTGCGCGATGGTCGCCAGTCGCTGGACATGGGTGCCCAGCAGCTCGGCGAAGATCTCGGTCTCCGCCTCGCAGAGCTGCGGGAACTGTTCCGCGACGTGGGCGACCGGGCAGTGGTGCTGGCAGAGCTGCTCGCCCTTGTGCGGGAGGGGCGCGCTGCGCGCCGTAGCAGCGTACCCGTCGGCGCTCAGGGCCTTGGCCAGCGCTCCGGCGCGCTCGTCGGGGCCCACCGCCTCGATGGCCTTGCGGTACGCGCGCGCCTGCGCGGCGATACGGGCGCGGGCGAAGGCGGCGACCGCCTCCTGGCCCCCCTCCCGCTCGGCGATCCAGCGCAGCGCGTCCGCGGCGAGCTTGTCGTACGACTGGTCGAAGGCGTCGCGGCCGCAGTCGGTGAGCGCGAAGACCTTCGCGGGCCGGCCGCGCGTCCGCGCCCCGTACACCCGCCGCTCGCGCGCCTCGACGACGTCGTCGGCGAGCAGGGCGTCCAGATGGCGCCGCACGGCGGCCTGGGTGAGTCCCAGCCGTCCGGCCAGTTCGGCGACGGTCGACGGGCCGTGGTCCAGGATGGACCGCGCGACCCGGTTGCGCGTGGAGCGCTCACCGGTCGCTAGCTCCTCCTGGGGGGTCCCCGTGGGGGTCTCCCGAGCCTCGCCGACGTTTTTCACAACGCCATTGTTGCGTAATTCCTCGCGGCCTGACAAGCGCCCTTGATCCGCATGGGTGGTGCCCTGCATCACTTAGGCAGACCTAACTTGACCTGCGGAAACGATCTTTGATCGATCAAAACGGGTGGCGCCCGCGAGGGCCGTGCACCACACTCCCAGACCATGTCCACACCCCCGCCGACCGGCCCTCTCGTCACCCGCGCCACCCTCGCCGAAGACCTGCGCGACCTCGGCGTACGCCCTGGTGAGACCCTCCTCGTCCACTCCTCGCTCAGCTCCCTCGGCTGGGTCTGCGGCGGCCCGGTCGCGGTGGTCCAGGCCCTGCTGGACGCCCTCGGTCCGGACGGCACGCTGGTGGTCCCGGCGCACTCCGGCGGCCTCTCCGATCCCGCCCTGTGGAGCCGGCCGCCGGTGCCCCGGCAATGGTGGGAGACCATCCGCGCGTCGATGCCCGTCTACGACCCGAGGACCACCCCCACGCGCGGGGTCGGCGTGATCCCGGAGACCGTGCGCACCTGGCCGGGCGCCGTACGCAGCGCGCATCCCCACGCCTCGTTCGCGGCGATCGGCCCGCGCGCGGGAGAGCTGACGGCGGACCACGCCGTGGACTGCCGGCTCGGCGAGCGCAGCCCGCTGGCCAAGCTGGAGGCCGCGGGCGCCCGGGTGCTGCTGCTCGGCGCCGGATATGGCTCCTGCACCTGTTTCCACCTGGCCGAGTACCGGATACCGGCGCCGCTCGTCGAGGTGGGCCGGCCCGGACCGGACGGCTGGGAGGTCCTGACGGAGGTGTCCATCAGCGCCGAGCGGTTCGACGAACTCGGGCACGACTTCGAACGCGACCGGCCGGTCGTCCGGGGCCGGGCGGGCGCCGCCGAGGCCCGGCTGTTCCCCCTGGCGGACGCGGTGGCGTACGCCGAGCGCTGGCTCCCGGTGCACCGGCCCCGCGAGGACGACTTCACCCACCCGGGGGTCTGAGCCGCCCGGCGCGAACCTAGACTCTGGACCCATGCGAAGTGAGCCCGTGGTCGAAGTACAGGCCCTGGTGAAGCGGTACGGCACGAAGACCGCGGTGGACGGCCTCGACCTGGTGGCCCGGGCGGGCGTGACCGCCGTGCTCGGTCCCAACGGCGCCGGCAAGACCACGACGGTCGAGACCTGCGAGGGGTACCGGAAGCCGGATTCCGGCACGGTGCGCGTCCTGGGCCTCGACCCCGTGCGGCAGTCGGCCGCGCTGCGGCCGCGGATCGGCGTGATGCTCCAGTCCGGGGGCGTGTACTCGGGCGCGCGGGCCGACGAGATGCTGCGGCACGTCGCCAGGCTGCACGCCCATCCGCTGGACGTGGACGCGCTGATCGAACGGCTCGGGCTCGGCGGCTGCGGCCGGACCTCGTACCGCCGGCTCTCCGGCGGCCAGCAGCAGCGCCTCGCGCTCGCCATGGCCGTGGTCGGCCGGCCCGAGCTGGTCTTCCTCGACGAGCCGACCGCCGGTCTCGACCCGCAGGCCCGCCGGGCCACCTGGGACCTGGTGCGCGACCTGCGCGCCGACGGCGTCTCCGTGATCCTCACCACGCACTACATGGAGGAGGCCGAGCAGCTCGCCGACGACGTCGTGATCGTCGACGCGGGCCGGGTCGTCGTCCAGGGCTCCCCGGAGCAGCTGTGCCGCGGCGGCGCGGAGAACACCCTGCGCTTCACCGGCCGCCCCGGCCTCGACGTCGCGTCCCTGCTCAAGGCGCTGCCCGCGGACTCCTCGGCCGCCGAGCTGACCCCCGGCTCCTACCGGGTCGTCGGCAAGGTCGACCCCCAGCTGCTCGCCACGGTCACGTCCTGGTGCGCGCAGCACGGGGTGATGCCCGACCGGATCTCGGTGGAGCGGCACACTTTGGAGGATGTCTTCTTGGAGCTGACGGGCAAGGAGCTGCGCTCATGACTCTCACCACCGGCACCGGCGCTGACAGCGGCGCCGCCACCGGCGCGTACGCCCCGCGGCCCGGCGCGGCTCCGCTGTCGCGCATGATCGCGGCGCAGGCGGCGCTGGAGACGAAGATGCTGCTGCGCAACGGCGAGCAGCTGCTCCTCACCGTCGTGATCCCCACCCTGCTGCTGGTGCTGTTCAGCGCGGTGGACATCGTGGACACCGGCGCGGGCAAGGCCGTGGACTTCCTCACACCGGGCGTCCTGGCGCTCGCCGTGATGTCCACGGCGTTCACCGGACAGGCCATCGCCACCGGCTTCGAGCGGCGCTACGGCGTGCTGAAGCGGCTGGCCGCCTCGCCGCTGCCGCGCTGGGCTCTGATGACCGCCAAGACGGCGTCGGTGCTGGTCACCGAGGTGCTCCAGGTCGTCCTGCTGACCGTGATCGCCTTCGCGCTCGGCTGGTCCCCGCACGGCGACCCGCTCGCGGTGCTCCTGCTGCTGGTCCTCGGCACGGCCGCCTTCTCCGGGCTCGGCCTGCTGATGGCCGGCACCCTGAAGGCCGAGGCCACGCTGGCCGCCGCGAACCTGGTGTTCCTGCTGCTGCTGGTGGGCGGCGGGGTCATCGTCCCGCTGGACAAGTTCCCCTCCGGCGCGCAGGACGTGCTGGGGCTGCTGCCCATCTCGGCCCTGTCCGACGGGCTGCGGGACGTCCTGCAGCACGGCGCGGGCATGCCCTGGGGCGACCTCGGGATCCTCGCCGGGTGGGCGGTCGTGGCGCTGGCGGCGGCCGGGCGGTTCTTCCGCTGGGAGTAGGCCGTCCGGGCGGCGCGCGGGACCCTCGTGAACGCGTGCACAAGCGGACGCCTACCATGGGACGCGTGCCAAAGCTGACTCGCGCCGACGCCGTATCCGCAGCGCGCAACCCGCTCGCCTTCATCGCCGAACGCTGGACCCCGCAGCCGCGGACCGTCCGGCGGGCGGCCCTCGCCGCGCTCGTCATGGCGGTCGTCATCGTCGTGACCGGCGGCGCCGTCCGCCTGACCGGCTCGGGTCTCGGCTGCCCGACCTGGCCCACCTGCACCGACGACTCGCTGACCACCACGCGGGCGATGGGCTTCCACGGGGTGATCGAGTTCGGCAACCGCATGCTGACGTACGTGCTGTGCGCCGCCGTCGGCTGGGCGATCGTCGCCGCGCGCTCCGAGAAGCCGTGGCGGCGCGCCCTGACCCGGCTCGGCTGGCTCCAGTTCTGGATCGTCATGGGCAACGCGGTGCTCGGCGGCATCGTCGTCCTCGTCGGCCTCAACCCCTACACCGTCGCGGCGCACTTCCTGCTGTCGACGGCGCTGATCGCGGTCGCCGCGGTGATGTGGCAGCGCACCCGCGAGGGCGACGCCGAGCCGCGTCCGCTGGTCGGCAAGGCGGTGCAGCAGCTGGTGTGGTTCCTGGTCGTGGCGAGCGTGCTGCTGATCGCGGTGGGCACCGTGGTGACCGGCGCGGGCCCGCACGCGGGCGACTCGGCCAAGGTCGACCGCATCCCGCTGGACTGGGAGACGATCGCCAAGGCGCACGCGGTGCTGGCCTGGATCGTGGTGACGCTGACGTTCGCCCTGTGGTTCGTCCTCAAGGCCGTCGACGCGCCCAAGGGCCCGCTGGACCGGACGCGGGACCTGTTCGTCGTCCTGCTGCTGCAGGGCGTCATCGGCTACGTCCAGTACTTCACGCATCTGCCCGAGGCGCTGGTCGCCGCGCACATGCTCGGTTCGTGCCTGATGTGGATCGGGGTGCTGCGGGTGCTGCTGTCGCTGCGCGAGCGGCCCGTCCAGGTGGCCGGCCTGCCGGGCCCGGCCGCCGAGACGGAGCTGGCCACGGCGTGACGTCGCGGCCGGGCGGCGCCCGGCGGACGCCCGGCCGCCTCGCCGCACTCTGAAGGCTCGTGGGGCCGGACAGACAGTGTCTGTCCGGCCCCACGAGCCTTCAGTCCGTTCAGCCGTTGCTGGGGCCGCCGAGCTGGAGCCCGGCCATCCGGGACCACTCGTACGGGCCGGTCTTCACCTTCGCCGCGAACTCGCCGTCGAAGGACTCGTGGACCGTGATCCCCGACTTCCGCACCGCCTGCTCGGCGACGGCGTAGGTGGGGGCCACGATGTCGCCCCAGGCGCCGTCCTCGCCGACCAGGACGATCCGCGCGCCGCGCTGTCCGATGTACGCGACCTGCCCCTCGGCGCCGCCATGGGCCTTGGAGAACGAGCCGATGCGCTGCGCCAGGCGGGCCGCCGTGCGCTCGGCCTTCGGGTCAGCCTTGGGGTCAACCTGCTGCGTGTCGTCTGCCATGGCTGGATGCTACCCAGCGGTAGATCCAACGGCGACGGGCGGGGTGCGTGGCCTTGACCACGCACCCCGCCCGTCGGCGGGTGTGAAGGGGGCTAGCGGAGGAAGGGGTCCACCGCGACGGCCACGAAGAGGATCGACACGTAGGTGATCGACCAGTGGAACAGCCGCATCTCCTTCAGCTTGGCGCCGGTCACCTCGGCCTTGGCCCGGTTCTGCAGCCCGTGCGCCTCCCACAGCCAGAAGCCGCCGGCCGCGAGCGCCACCACCGTGTAGAACCAGCCGGTGTAGCCGAGCGGGGTCAGCAGCAGCGAGACCGCCACCATCACCCAGCTGTAGATCACGATCTGCCGGGCGACCACCTTGTTGGAGGCGATGACCGGCAGCATCGGCACGCCCACGCGCGCGTAGTCCTCCTTGACCTTCATGGACAGCGGCCAGTAGTGCGGCGGCGTCCAGAAGAACATGACGAGGAAGAGGACGACCGGCGCCCACGACATGGAGTTCGTGACGGCGGACCAGCCGATCAGCACGGGCAGGCAGCCGGCGATCCCGCCCCAGACGATGTTCTGCGACGTACGCCGTTTGAGGATCATCGTGTAGACGACGACGTAGAAGAGGAGCGCTCCGAGCGACAGCCAGGCGGACAGCCAGTTGACGGTGTACCCGAACAGCAGCGTCGAGACGACCGCCAGCGTGATGCCGAAGGCGAGGCACTCGCGCGGGCTGACCATGCCGGTCACCAGCGGCCGCTGCGAGGTGCGGTCCATCAGCGCGTCGATGTCGCGGTCGATGTACATGTTCAGCGCGTTGGCGCCACCTGCGGAGAGGTAGCCGCCGAGGCACGTGAGCAGCACCAGCTTCAGATCGGGCACGCCCTGCTGCGCCAGGAACATCACCGGAACGGTGGTGATCAGCAGCAGTTCGATGATCCGTGGCTTGGTCAGTGCCACGAACGCCTTGACACGGGCCCCGAACGGCCGGTGGCTCGGGCTCTGGCCTGCACCGAGTGCTCCCTCCCCCAGAACCTTAAGGGTCTGGGAGGGACCCCCAGGACGGGATTCGACGGCCGTCACGCACACCCCTGACAGAGACTCCCAGCGAGCCCCGCCGATGTGAACCGACGGTAAAGGCTCGCGCGTACCACGCCACTGTAGACGTTGCCCAGACCCGGACATTCGCGGGGGTCGGGTCGTGTTGGCCGCACCCCCCGCGCAGGGGCCGCCGGGCGGGTGCGCGAACCCGGTGGGACGGGTCCGCGAACAGCGTCGGAACAATGTTCCGACGGGCGCGTGACGGCTCGATTGAGCGATCGGATGAGCGGGTCCGTATTCAGTTGCCGAATACGCTTCCGGGCCGGTCGGCAGGCGGATTTCGAAGAGTCCCGGCACTCTTGAATGACACGAAAAAACGCACGTCTTTACGAGGGTAGGCTCAACAACGGCCGGCCGACGCCGAGAACGCCGGCAGCCGGTGCGCGGGCACGTGTACCGGCATCCGACAGTGGAGAGGAGCCCTGAGCCAGGGTGAGCACCAAGCCGACCACCACAGACCTCGAGTGGACCGAATTGGACCAGCGTGCGGTGGACACCGCGCGTGTCCTGGCCGCCGATGCCGTACAGAAGGTCGGAAACGGCCATCCGGGTACGGCCATGAGCCTCGCTCCCGCCGCCTACACCCTGTTCCAGAAGGTGATGCGGCACGACCCCGCGGACACGCAGTGGGTGGGACGCGACCGTTTCGTACTGTCCGCGGGCCACTCCTCCCTGACCCTCTACACCCAGCTGTACCTGGGCGGCTTCGGCCTGGAGCTGGACGACCTGAAGGCGTTCCGGACCTGGGGCTCGAAGACCCCGGGCCACCCCGAGTACGGGCACACCGAGGGCGTGGAGACCACGACCGGCCCGCTCGGCCAGGGTGTCGCCAACGCGGTGGGCATGGCGATGGCCGCCCGCTACGAGCGCGGTCTGTTCGACCCGGACGCCGCGCAGGGCGAGTCGCCGTTCGACCACTTCATCTACTGCATCGCCGGTGACGGCTGCCTGCAGGAGGGCATCTCGGCCGAGGCGTCGTCGATGGCCGGCCACCAGAAGCTGGGCAACCTGATCCTGCTGTGGGACGACAACCACATCTCGATCGAGGGCGACACCGAGACGGCCGTCTCCGAGGACACCGTCAAGCGGTACGAGGCCTACGGCTGGCACGTCCAGCGCGTGGAGCCGAAGGCGGACGGCGACCTGGACCCGGCGGCGATCTACGCCGCGATCCAGGAGGCCAAGTCCGTCACCGACCGGCCGTCCTTCATCGCGATGCGCTCGATCATCGCCTGGCCCGCCCCGAACGCGCAGAACACCGAGGCCGCGCACGGCTCGGCCCTCGGCGACGAGGAGGTCGCGGCCACCAAGCGCGTCCTCGGCTTCGACCCGGAGAAGACCTTCGAGGTCGCCGACGAGGTCCTCGCCCACACCCGCGGCGCCCTGGAGCGCGGCCGCGCGGCCCGCGACGCGTGGGAGAAGTCCTTCCGGGCCTGGCGCGAGGCCAACCCGGAGCGCGCCGCCGAGTACGACCGCATCGCCCGGGGCGAGCTGCCCACCGGCTGGGACGAGAAGATCCCGGTGTTCGAGGCGGGCAAGTCGGTCGCGACGCGCGCCGCCTCCGGCAAGGTGCTCCAGGCGCTCGGCGAGGTCGTTCCCGAGCTGTGGGGCGGCTCCGCCGACCTGGCCGGCTCGAACAACACGACGATCGACAAGACGTCGTCGTTCCTGCCCGAGGGCAACCCGCTGCCCGAGGCGAACCCGTACGGGCGCACCGTCCACTTCGGCATCCGCGAGCACTCGATGGGCGCCGAGCTGAACGGCATCACGCTGCACGGCAACACCCGCGCCTACGGCGGCACCTTCCTGGTCTTCTCCGACTACATGCGCAACGCCGTGCGCCTGTCCGCGCTGATGCACCTGCCGGTCACGTACGTGTGGACGCACGACTCCATCGGCCTCGGCGAGGACGGCCCCACCCACCAGCCGGTCGAGCACCTCGCCTCGCTGCGCGCCATCCCCGGCCTGAACGTGGTCCGCCCGGCCGACGCCAACGAGACCGCCATCGCCTGGCGCGAGATCCACCGCCGCTGGACGAAGGAGTACGGCAAGGGCGCCCCGCACGCGCTGGCGCTGACCCGCCAGGGCGTGCCGACGTACGAGCCCGACGACGACGCGGCCAAGGGCGGCTACGTCCTGCTGGAGGCCGAGGGCGGCGAGCCGCAGGTCGTCCTGATCGCCACCGGTTCCGAGGTGCACGTCGCCGTCGAGGCGCGCGAGCAGCTCCAGGCCGACGGCGTGCCGACCCGCGTGGTGTCGATGCCGTGCGTCGAGTGGTTCGAGGAGCAGGACCAGGGGTACCGGGACAGCGTGCTGCCGCCGGCCGTGCGGGCGCGTGTCGCGGTCGAGGCGGGCGTCGGGCTGACCTGGCACAAGTACGTCGGGGACGCCGGACGCATTGTTTCGCTGGAGCACTTCGGCGCCTCCGCCGACGCCAAGGTGCTCTTCCGCGAGTTCGGTTTCACCGCCGAGAACGTGGCCGCCAAGGCCCGGGAATCGCTCACCGCCGCCCAGCGCTGACGCTCACAGACGACACGTAGGAGATGCATTTTCCATGACAGACGCACTGAAGCGCCTTTCCGACGAAGGCGTCGCGATCTGGCTGGACGACCTGTCGCGCAAGCGGATCACGTCCGGCAACCTCGCCGAGCTGATCGACCAGCAGCACGTCGTGGGCGTCACCACCAACCCGACGATCTTCCAGAAGGCGATCTCGCAGGGCGACGGCTACGACCAGCAGCTGTCGGACCTGGCCGCCCGCAAGGTCACCGTCGAAGAGGCCATCCGGATGATCACGACGGCGGACGTCCGCGACGCCGCCGACATCCTGCGGCCGGTGTTCGACGCCACCGACGGCCAGGACGGCCGGGTCTCCATCGAGGTGGACCCGCGCCTGGCCCACAACACCAAGGCGACCGTCGCCGAGGCCCGCCAGCTGGCCTGGCTGGTGGACCGCCCCAACACGCTCATCAAGATCCCGGCAACCGAGGCGGGTCTGCCGGCGATCGCCGAGACCATCGGCAACGGCATCAGCGTCAACGTCACGCTGATCTTCTCGCTGGAGCGCTACCGCAAGGTCATGGACGCCTTCCTGACCGGCCTGGAGAAGGCCAAGGAGCGCGGCCTGGACCTCTCCAAGATCCACTCGGTGGCGTCGTTCTTCGTCTCCCGCGTGGACACCGAGATCGACCGGCGCATCGACGAGATGGGCACCGACGAGGCCAAGGCCCTGCGCGGCAAGGCGGGCGTGGCCAACGCGCGCCTGGCCTACCAGGCCTACGAGGAGGTCTTCTCCTCGGACCGCTGGGACGCGCTGGAGAACGCGGGCGCGAACAAGCAGCGTCCGCTGTGGGCGTCCACCGGTGTGAAGGACAAGGCGTACAAGGACACCATGTACGTCGAGGAGCTGGTCGCGCCGAACACGGTGAACACCATGCCCGAGGCCACGCTGGAGGCCACGGACGACCACGGCGAGATCCGCGGCGACGCGATCAGGGGCACCTACGAGCAGGCCCGCGCCGACCTGGACGCGCTGGAGAAGATCGGCATCTCCTACGACGAGGTCGTGCAGGTGCTGGAGGACGAGGGCGTCGAGAAGTTCGAGGGCTCCTGGAACGACCTGCTGAAGTCGACCGAGGCGGAGCTGCAGCGCCTCGCCCCCGCGGAGGGCTGACGCCTTGTCACCCCTTTCCGGTACCGGGGCGAACCCGCTCCGTGACCCTGCGGACCGACGGCTCCCGCGTATCGCGGGGCCGTCGGGCCTGGTCATCTTCGGCGTCACGGGCGACCTGTCCCGCAAGAAGCTGATGCCGGCCGTCTACGACCTCGCGAACCGGGGTCTGCTGCCGCCGGGCTTCTCGCTGGTGGGCTTCGCCCGGCGCGACTGGGAGGACGAGGACTTCGCGCAGGTCGTGCACGACGCGGTCAAGGAGCACGCGCGCACGCCGTTCCGCGAGGAGGTCTGGCAGCAGCTCAGCCAGGGCATGCGCTTCGTGCAGGGCACCTTCGACGACGACGAGGCCTTCGAGCGGCTGCGCGGCACGATCGACGAGCTGGACAAGGCGCAGGGCACGGGCGGCAACTTCGCCTTCTACCTGTCCGTGCCGCCGAAGTCGTTCCCGGTCGTCATCCAGCAGCTGAAGAAGCACGCTCTGGCCGACCAGTCGGGCGGTTCCTGGCGGCGCGCGGTCATCGAGAAGCCGTTCGGCCACGACCTGAAGTCGGCCGAGGAGCTGAACGCGATCGTCCACGAGGTGTTCGCGCCGGACCAGGTGTTCCGGATCGACCACTACCTGGGCAAGGAGACCGTCCAGAACATCCTGGCGCTGCGCTTCGCCAACCAGATGTTCGAGCCCATATGGAACCGGTCCTTCGTGGACCACGTGCAGATCACCATGGCCGAGGACATCGGCATCGGCGGCCGGGCCGGCTACTACGACGGCATCGGCGCCGCCCGCGACGTCATCCAGAACCACCTGCTCCAGCTGATGGCGCTCACCGCGATGGAGGAGCCCTCCTCGTTCGACGCGGACGCGCTCGCGGCGGAGAAGGAGAAGGTGCTCGGCGCGGTCCGGCTGCCCGACGACCTGGGCGCCCACACGGTGCGCGGCCAGTACGCGGCCGGCTGGCAGGGCGGCGAGAAGGTCACCGGCTACCTCGAAGAGGACGGCATCGACGAGAAGTCGAAGACCGACACTTACGCGGCCGTGAAGCTCGGCATCGACAACCGCCGCTGGGCGGGCGTCCCCTTCTATCTGCGCACCGGCAAGCGGCTGGGGCGGCGGGTCACCGAGATCGCGGTGGTCTTCCAGCGCGCCCCGCACTCGCCCTTCGACACCACCGCCACCGAGGAACTCGGGCAGAACGCGGTCGTCATCCGCGTCCAGCCGGACGAGGGCGTGACCGTGCGCTTCGGCTCCAAGGTGCCCGGCACGTCGATGGAGATCCGGGACGTGTCGATGGACTTCGCCTACGGCGAGTCCTTCACCGAGTCCAGCCCCGAGGCCTACGAGCGCCTCATCCTCGATGTGCTGCTCGGCGACTCCAACCTCTTCCCGCGCACGGAGGAGGTCGAGCTGTCCTGGAAGATCCTCGACCCGATCGAGGAGTACTGGGACACGCACGGCAGGCCCGCGCAGTACCAGTCGGGGACGTGGGGCCCGGCGGAGGCGGACGAGATGCTCGCACGAGACGGACGGAGCTGGCGCCGGCCATGAAGATCGATCTGACGGACACCACGGCCGGAAAGATCAACAAGGCGTTGGTCGAGGGGCGCCGCGCGATCGGCACCCCCGCCGTCGGCATGGTGCTCACCCTGGTCATCGTCACCGACGAGGAGAACGCCTACGACGCCCTGAAGGCGGCCGGCGACGCCTCGCGCGAGCACCCCTCGCGCACCCTGGTCGTCATCCGCCGCGTCTCGCGCACCCTGCGCGACCGCACCTCCTCGCGGCTGGACGCCGAGGTGCGGGTGGGCGCGGAGGCCGGCACCGGCGAGACGGTGGTGCTGCGGCTGTACGGCGAGGTCTCCGACCACGCCCAGTCGGTGGTGCTGCCGCTGCTGCTGCCGGACGCGCCGGTCGTCGTGTGGTGGCCGGTGGACGCCCCGATCGACCCGGCCGGCGACCCGCTGGGGGCCCTGGCCCAGCGCCGGGTCACCGACACCTACGCCTGCGAGGACCCGGTACGGGAGCTGACGGCGCGGGCCGCGGCGTACGCCCCCGGCGACACCGATCTGTCGTGGACCCGGATCACGCCCTGGCGCTCCATGCTGGCCGCCGCGCTCGACCAGGTGACCTGCGAGGTCGGCGGCGTCGAGGTGGAGGGCGAGGAGTCCAACCCGAGCTGTGAGCTGCTGGCGATGTGGCTCGCGGACCGGCTGGACGTGCCGGTGAAGCGGACGCTGTCCGCCGGGCCGGGGCTGACCGCGGTCCGCATGGACACGAACTGCGGCTCGATCCGGCTGGACCGCGCCGACGGACGGCTGGCGACGCTGTCCATCGAGGGCCAGCCGGAGCGTGCGGTGGCGCTCAAGCGCCGTGACACGGCCGAGCTGATCGCGGAGGAGCTGCGGCGGCTGGACCCGGACGACACCTACGCGTCGGCGCTGCGCTACGGCGTGGACCGGCTCGGCGGCGGCGACCGGGAACCCGCCGAGCAGGGGCCGGTGGCGGTCGCCACCCCCGAGGAGGAGGCGGTGAAGGCGCCCGCGCGCCGGGCCGCCGCCAAGACGGCCCGCAAGGCCCCGACCCGGAAGGCGACGGCGAAGTGAGCACTCCACAGCTGGTCGTCCACCGCGACAAGGACCTGATGGCGCAGGCCGCAGCGGCCCGGCTGATCACGAGGATCGTGGACGCCCAGGCCTCGACGGGCTCGGCGAACGTCGTCCTGACGGGCGGCCGCAACGGCAACGGCGTGCTGGCCGCGCTGGCCGCCGCGCCCGCCCGCGACGCGATCGACTGGGGCCGTCTGGACCTGTGGTGGGGCGACGAACGGTTCCTGCCGGAGGGCGACCCCGAGCGCAACGTCACGCAGGCCCGTGAGGCGCTGCTGGACTCCGTGCAGCTGGACCCCAAGCGCGTGCACGTCATGCCCGCGTCGGACGGTCCGTACGGCGCGGACGTGGAGGCCGCGGCGGACGCCTACGCCGAGGAGCTGGCCCGCGCGGCCGGCCCCGAGAACCACGGCGCGGTGCCCTCCTTCGACGTCCTGATGCTGGGGGTCGGCCCGGACACCCACGTCGCCTCCCTGTTCCCGGAGCATCCGGGCGTACGGGAGACCGAGCGCACGGTGATCGGCGTCCACGGCTCGCCGAAGCCGCCGCCCACCCGTATCTCCCTCACCCTCCCCGCGATCCGCTCGGCCCGTGAGGTCTGGCTGCTCGCGGCGGGCGAGGACAAGGCGAACGCGGTCGCCATGGCCCTCTCGGGCGCGGGCGAGATCCAGGCCCCCGCGGCAGGAGCCCAGGGCCGCACCCGCACCCTCTGGCTCCTGGACACAGCAGCAGCCGCCCAACTCCCGAGAAGCCTGTACCCCCCGGCGTCAGCATGACCTGACGCCCCCTCAGCCGGCCCGGCCCAAAAGCCCGGGCCGGCTGCAACAGCCCGTCCGCCGTTCGAGGCCGAGGCCGGCTGTAACAGCCCGTCCGGCACTTGAGAACGAGGCCGTTCAGGCCGACGCGGGGCCCGGGGCGGCAGCCTTTGCCCACCCGCCCCGCCTGTTCCAGCCCGTCCGGCGCTTGAGGACGAGGCCGTTCAGGCCGACAGCGGGGCCCGGGGCGGCAGCCTTTGCCCACCCACCCCGCCTGTTCCAGCCCGTCCGGCGCTTGAGGACGAAGCCGTTCAGGCCGACAGTGGGGGTCTGGGGGCGGCAGCCCCCAGGGATGGGAAGGGTAAGGGCGACGCGCCCGCCGACGTGACGTCCCGCAGCCACGGCGCCTTGGCCTCGACGCCGCCCTTCTGGACGTCCCAGGCGCCGTAGCGCGGATTGAGGTCGACGCGGAGTTCGCCGGAGGCGGTGGACAGGGCCTGCCAGAAGGCGGGCTGGGAGGTGTCGGTGTGGAGCTTCGTCGCCAGCTTCTGCGCCTCCACCTGGAGGCGGAGGTTGTCGTCGAGGCGCTCGGGGGCCACGCCGTACTGCTGGAGCCAGGCGGTCTCCAGGGCCTTGGCGCCGCCCGCCCGCTGCTCCAGACCGGTCCGCAGCTGCTGGACCTCGCGGCGGGTGACGCTGACGCCCGCGTCCCGGGCCGCGCGGTCCAGGACCCGGTCGAGCACCATCTGGTGCAGGGTGTCCCGGGAGAGCGTGCCGGTGCGGGCGACGGCCTGCTCGTACTGCGCCTGGTCGGGGACCGCGGCGCGCTGCGCCCGGCGCACCTCGTCCACCCGGCTCTGCAACTGCGCGACGGTGATCCGCTGACCGCCCACCACGGCCGCGGCGCCGGGATGCGCGTCGCTGCCGCAGGCGGTCAGGAGGGGGGCCGCCGCGGCGATCGCGGCGGACAGGACGAGCGCGGTGCGACGGCGGCGGTGCAAGGAAACCTCCCGAGGAGAGTTTGTGCGGCGGTGCACAAAGTCTTGCGGTGATCGATGGTAGGCAGCGGCCGGGCTCCGGCCAAGCCATTGGACCAACGATTCACCGCGACTTCGGGCACCGCCGCCGCCTCGCGTCCGCGTCTCCTCCGAGTGGCGGCGGGCGCGGCCGTCAGCCACTCGGAGACCACCGGATCCGCGTACCCCCGCGAAACCGCCGCCCCGCCCGGACCTTTGGCCCAGCTTTGAGCGAGCTGAGACCGCTTCGTGGCCGCGGACTCCGTAGATTCACCGGGCCCCCACGCGCATGTCTCACTTTTCATGTTTCACGCAAGGATCCAGATGCGTCTCCCGTTCCGTGCCGCCCGTGCGGCGTTCGCCGTCGCGGCACTCCCCCTGGCCCTCTCCCTGGCCGCCTGCTCCTCCGGCTCCTCGGGCTCCGACGACCCGGCGGCGGCGCCCGCGTCGGCGTCGGCGTCGCCCAGCGAGAGCGCGGCCCCCGATGCCGGTGTGCTGACGGGAACGCAGCTCAAGCGGGCGCTGGCCCCGGCCTCGTTCATGCCGAAGGGCGTGACCCCCGTCCAGGACGGCGCGGCGGACAGCGGTGACGAGTTCCTCTCGCCGCCCGCGAAGGCCTCGGGCAAGACCGACTGCGCCAAGTTCGGCAACACGTACTGGCTGGACATCACCGGCCTCAAGGGCGGCGTGTCGTTCGCGCAGTCCGACTTCGCCGAGCAGCCGGACCAGACCGAGGAGATCACGCAGGAACTGGACGGCTTCCGGGGCACGGCCGCGCAGTCGGTCATGAAGGACGTGCGGGCCGCGGTCGCCGCGTGCCCGACCTACACCGACACCCAGGCCCACGCCAAGGTGAAGGTCACCGGCAAGGAGACCCCGGGGCTCAGCGACGAGGCCTACACCATCACGCTCACCAGCAATTCCTGGGAGAACGGCAGCACGCTGATCTCCGCGCGCGTCGGCACGGGCGTCCTGACCCTGATGTCGACGGCCGACTCGGACAACGGCGCGGCCGCCGGCCGGAAGGTCGCGGCACAGGTGGTGCAGTCGCTCCAGGCGCAGAAGCGGAAGTCGTCGTAGACGCCGAGCGCCTGGACAGCGCGGATGTACTCGGGTGATGCGACAACGCGGCGAGGCGCCGTGCCGGGCGTCGCGAGCCGGTGAACCTTCCGGCCGCAGCA
>NZ_JAIOAB010000119.1 GCF_019890635.1 Streptomyces sennicomposti | reverse complement strand
CGGGGGTGCGGGCGGCTTCCTCCCCGCCGGGGGGACGGGGGTGCGTGGGTCAGTTCGGGGGGTGGTCGCGGGGGGTGCGGGGCGCCGTCGACGGGTGGGTGTGGGCCGAGTGGAGGAGGGTCGCGGCGCCTCGTACGGCCGCGGTGTGCGGGGCCGGTACCGCCCTGAGCGGGGCGTGCAGCCGGCCGGTGAGGCGGTAGGTGATCTCCGGGCGCAGCGCGCCGCCGCCCGCCAGCAGCGCCCCGCGCTGCAGGGCGTCCAGGGTCAGCGACGTACGGTCCTGACGCAGCATCGCCGTCACCATCGCGGCCACCGCCTCGCTGATGTCGGCCGCCGACGCGGTGTCCAGGTCGCTGGTGCCGAGCGCGGTGCGGCGCGCGTCGACCACCGCGCCGTCCGCCAGCAGCACTACCTCGGTCAGGTGCGCGCCGATGTCCACCACGAGCAGCGGGCGGCTCAGGTCCGCCCCCGCGCCCAGGGCGACGGCACGCGCACCGGGGACGGTGAGCACACTGCGCGGGCGCAGCACCTCCACCGCCGTACGGGCCCGGGCGCGGTAGGCGACCCCGTCCAGCACCGGGGCGGTCACCACCACCAGCGGACGCGTGAAGCGGGGCAGCCGGTGGCCGAGCAGCCGCTCCAGCATCCGCGCGGTGCCCGCCGTGTCGATGATCGCGCCGCGCTGGATCGGGTACACCGCGCCCGTCCCGGGGAACGTCACCGTCGGCACGTCCAGGATCAGACCGCGCCCGGCGATCCACGCGCGGGTGCGGGCGCTGCCCATGTCGAGGGCGACCCCGCAGCAGTGCCGGCACAGCGGCCAGGGCCGGTGCCGTACGGCGGAGACGGCCGCCTCGCGCCAGGTGGCGCGCGGGCCGGGGGCGACGGTCACCGGCCGGCCTCCCTCACCTGCTGGCAGCGGGCGCAGTAGCGGGCCTGGGGCACTATCTCCAGCCGTTCGCGCGCGATGGGCCGCCGGCACAGGTGGCAGGCGCCGTAGCTGCCGTCGTCCAGGCGGGCGAGGGCCGCCTCCACGTCGGCGAGGACCATCCGCGCGGAGGCGGCCAGCTTGACCCGGACCTCCACCTGCGCGGCGGCCTGCCGCTGGAGCAGGGCGTCGGCGCGGGAGGCCGCGGCGGCGGCGATCTGCTGCAGCTGCTCCTGGCGGAACAGGCGCTGCTCGTGCAGGTTCTCGCGCAGCGCGGCGAGGTCCTCGGGCGTCAGATGCGTGCCGCGGTGCGGGGCGTGGTGCGGGACGTGGTGCGTCGCACGGTCCGTCGTACGGCGCGCGGCGCGGCCCGTCGCCGGGTCCGCGGCTCGGTCCGTCGCCGGGTCCGTAGCGTGGTCCGTCGTACGGTCCGTCGTACGGTCCGTGGCGCGGTCGCCGATGGTCTGGTGGTTCACCGTTTCACCCCTCGGGCAGGGCAGGCGGAGACAGGAGGCGCAAGACGTGGGCAGGACGCAGAACGGTCGCGGGCGGCCCTCAGGGCGTACGGCGCATGCAGGCCACGCAGTGGCCCGTGTACGGCAGGATCTCCAGCCGCTCGGCCGGGACCGGCTTGGCGCAGCCCAGGCAGATCCCGTACGTGCCGTCCTCGATCCGGGCGAACGCCGCGTCGATCTCCTTGAGCACCCGCTCGATCGCGTCCTTCTGCGCCGCCATCAGATGGTCGTCCGCGCTCTGCCCGGTCTCGGTCAGCGCCCGCAGCTGGACCAGCCGGGTGCCGCGCGCGTGTTCGAGGCGCCGGCGGGCCTCGTGAGCGGTCAGACGCTCGGGGCGGGAGTCGGTCCGGGCGGCGTCGAGCGACATGGCGGTCCCTTCCGTAGGTGCGCACCTTCTGCGATGCCTCCAGCCTCGCCGCCGCGGCCGCGGAAACCCATCGGGTCCAGGCCCCATTTGCGCGGGGTCGCACGCTGCACTCCCTACGGTCATGGGTAGCCCGTGGCCCGCGAAATGGGGGCCGGAGCCCATCGACCGGGCGCGCGGCGGCGGGCAGGCTCGGAGGCGGACAGGGGCCGCGACTCGTCCGGGTGCGCGATGCCCGACAGTGGAGGCATGACAGCCCGGCACGTATGAGGAGGCGCAACCGCGGTGTCCCTGTTCTGGCGGATCTTCGGACTCAACGCCGTGGTGCTCGGCTCGGCCACCGCGCTGCTGCTGTGGGCTCCGGTGACCGTCTCCGTGCCGGTGGTGCTGACCGAGGCGGTGATCCTGGTCGGCGGCCTGGTCGTCATGCTCGTCGCCAACGCCGCCCTGCTGCGCTGGGGCCTGTCCCCGCTGGACCGGCTGACCCGGCTGATGACCACCGTCGATCTGCTGCGCCCCGGCCAGCGGCTGCCCGCGCACGGCGGCGGCGAGGTCGCCGACCTGATCCGCACGTTCAACGCGATGCTCGACCGCCTGGAGCAGGAGCGCGCCACCAGCAGCGCCCGCGTGCTGCTCGCCCAGGAGGCCGAGCGGCGCCGTATCGCGCAGGAACTGCACGACGAGGTGGGGCAGAGCATGACCGCGATCCTGCTCGCCCTCAAACGGGCCGCCGACGCGGCCGACCCGCCGCTGCGCGACGAGCTGCACCAGGCGCAGGAGATCACCCGGGAGAGCCTGGACGAGGTACGGCGCCTGGTGCGGCGGCTGCGGCCGGGCGTCCTGGACGACCTCGGCCTCGTCGCCGCGCTGACCTCCCTCACCTCGGACTTCGCCACCCACACCGGGCTGCGGGTGGTGCGCCGTTTCGACGCCGAGCTGCCCGCCCTGGACCCGGAGACGGAGCTGGTCCTCTACCGCGTCGCCCAGGAGAGCCTGACCAACGCGGCCCGGCACGCCGACGCCGAACGCGTCGAGGTCGCCCTCACCCGCGCCGACGGCGCCGTGGTGCTGGCGATCACCGACGACGGCCGCGGGATCAAGACCGCCTGCGAGGGCGCCGGCATCCGCGGGATGCGCGAACGGGCCCTGCTCATCGGGGCCGCACTGGACATCACGGACGCGGCCGAGGGGCCCGGCGGGTCCGCCGGGCCCGGCGGATTCGGCGGGAACGGCACGCCGGGTACGTCCGGTGCGCCGGGCGGGTCCTCCACGGGAGTGTCCCGCGGGTCCTCCACGGGGGTGTCCGGCTGGTCCACCGCTGGTGCGTCCCGCGCGTCCGCCGCGGGGGTGGCGCGCGGTGCGACCCTCGCCGACATGTCCTCCGGTGCGGCCCCCGCCGTCGGCGCGCCGGCCTCCTCCGGCCCCGCCCGGCCCGCCCCCGCCGACGCGACCGCCCCCGTCCGCACCGGCACCGCGACCGGCACCGGCACCGGCACCGGAAGCGGGACCGGACCCGCCGCCGGACCCGGCACCCGCGTCCGCCTCACCGCGCCCCTCCCCAGCAAGCCCAGGAAGCAGCCCTGACCATGCCGTCCACGTCCGACCCCACCCCGCCGCCCGCCTCCGGCCCGGCCCCCGCCCCCGCCCCGCGCCCGATCCGCATCCTGCTCGCCGACGACCACGCCCTCGTCCGGCGCGGAGTGCGGCTCATCCTCGACCAGGAGCCGGACCTGGAGGTGGTCGCCGAGGCCGGCGACGGCGCCGAGGCGATCGAGATGGCCCGCGCCCACGAGATCGACCTCGCCGTCCTGGACATCGCGATGCCCCGCCTGACCGGGCTCCAGGCCACCCGCGAACTGGCCTCCCTCAAGCCGGACCTGCGCATCCTGATGCTGACGATGCACGACAACGAGCAGTACTTCTTCCAGGCGCTCAAGGCCGGGGCCTGCGGCTACGTGCTCAAGTCCGTCGCCGACCGGGACCTGGTCGCCGCCTGCCGGGCCGCGATGCGCGACGAGCCGTTCCTCTACCCCGGCGCCGTCACCGCGCTGATCCGCAACTACCTCGACCGCGTCCGGCACGGCGACGAGACCCCCGACCAGGTCCTCACCCCGCGCGAGGAGGAGGTCCTGAAGCTGGTGGCGGAGGGCCACTCCTCCAAGGAGATCGCCGAGATCCTCTTCATCAGCGTCAAGACCGTCCAGCGGCACCGCGCCAATCTGCTGCACAAGCTCGGCCTGCGCGACCGCCTCGAACTCACCCGTTACGCCATCCGCGCCGGCCTCGTCGAACCCTGACCCGCCCGCGCACCCCGGACCACCCGGGGTCCCGGCCGCCACTCCCCGGCCGGGACCCCGGGTCCGTACGCCCGCCACGACCCGCACAAGCGCGCGACCCATGGGAGAGACCCAGGTGAGAGGGGGAGGCGCATGCGCCCCGCGTCACGCACCGCCCCCGCCCGCACGCCCACC
>NZ_JAIOAB010000118.1 GCF_019890635.1 Streptomyces sennicomposti | reverse complement strand
CCCCCCCCCCCCGGGGGGGGGGGGGCGCCCCGCCACACATGTCCACACATGTCCGTGGCGGCACGCCCCGCCGGTGTCTCACTTCCAGCGCAGGATCGCGCCCAGGCCGCCGACCGGGGCGTCCTCGCCCGCCGACTCGCCGGCCGGGGCCAGCGACAGCGCCGCCGCGTCCGTGGTGACCGCGGAACGGATCAGGGCGTCGTCGGCGCGCGCCGGCCAGGAGTGCTGTTCGCCGAGGATCTTCAGCTCCGTCCGCCGCACCGCCACCTGGTCAGGGTCCTCGCCGATCCACACCTCGCGGCGGGCGTCCGCCCCGTCCGGGCTGATCAGCAGCTCCTCCAGCCGGTGCTCGCGGGCCGCCTCCACCAGCGCGGGCACCCCCTCCACGGCCCCGGAGCGCCCCTCGTCGTCGGGGTTGCGGGCCGCCCGGAAACGGTCCAGCTCGTCGTCGATCCGGCGGCGTACGTGCTCGGACCGCAGGCGCTCCACGTCCTCGTCCAGCAGCCGGCTGCCGGTGCCGTGCACGGCCTCGACCACCTGGTCGTGCAGCCGCTTGGGCAGGCGCTCGCGCACCTCGCTGCGCTCCCGGTCGTCACCGACCATGATCAGCAGGTCCGCGCCGGTCTCCTCCTGGCAGACGCTGAGCGCGTCGGCGATCTCCGCGGCGTTGTGCTCCCAGGTGTTCTCCACCTTCAGCTGGAAGTGCCGCTCGGACCAGTCGACGCTGCTGGTGCGGTGGATGGGCCACTGCCGGCCGACCACCTTGCCGGCCTGCTCCCGGCCCAGCGCGCTGCGCAGCTCGAAGTCCGCGCCCTTGCGGTCGACGTACGCCACGATCGCGACCGGATCCTCGCCCGCCAGATCCAGCAGCGGTCCCACCCGGGGCAGCGGCGCCCACTCCGCCCAGCTGTCGCCCAGCGGGGGCCGGGCCAGCCGCGGGTCGAGGACCACCCGGCCGCCCTGCGCGAACAGGGCCCGCCCGTGCGGGTCGGGCGAGTGGCGCATGTCGTCGATCGCGCTCGCCACGGCCCGGCAGGTGTCCTCGTCCGCGCCCTGCCGCGCCAGCTCGCGGGCCATCGCCTCGGCGGTCAGGTGCAGTTCGTGGGCGGTGTCCTCCGTGTGCCGGGAGGTGTCGACGTACACGGAGGCCCAGGGGCCCGGGTGTTCGTACAGTGGATTCAGAAAGGCGAGATCCATGGCTCCCTCCCGGATGCCGTTCGGTGGTAGTGCACGCCGGGCGGGTACCCGGACCGCATGAACGAACACGACGAGCGGGGCAACACCATGACCGGAGTCGACCCGGGCCGGCTGGACGACCAGCAGCTGATGAAGGAGCTGGAGACCATCCACCGCACGCGCCACGACACGCTGCTGTACGGCTCGAACGACGCGCTGCGGGCCCACAACGAGCGGATGGCGCAGCTGGAGGGCGAGTACCTGCGCCGCAATCCGCGCCGGCCGGTCGCCGCGGGCCGCACCCGCGAGGGCGCCAGGGAGCGCGGGGGCTGCGGGGAGACCGCGGCGCCCCAGAGCTGAAGGGGGCCGCCCGGGGCGGTGGCCGTGGGCGCACGGCCGTGCCCGCCGGCGCGCTTCCTGCGGCGCGCCGACGGGCACCTTCGCGTACGACCGCGTACGACCCGTGTGCGTACGACCCGTGGCGTACGGCCTGTGGGCGTACGACCCGTAGCCGGTCAGCCGTTGTCGTCGCTCGTCAGCCCTTGCCCCTCTGGGCGAAGACGTCGAGGAACGTCTCGCAGAACGCCTTCAGGTCGTCGGGCTTGCGGCTGGTGACCAGCTTGTTGGGGCCGTTGTCGCAGACCTTCACCTGCTCGTCCACCCAGGTGCCGCCCGCGTTGCGGATGTCGGTGCGCAGGCTCGGCCACGAGGTGAGCGTACGGTCGCGTACGACGTCGGCCTCGACCAGCGTCCACGGCGCGTGGCAGATCGCGGCCACCGGACGCCCCTGCTCGAAGAAGGCCTTCACGAACGCGACGGCCTTCTCGTCGGTGCGCAGGAAGTCGGGGTTGGCCACCCCGCCCGGCAGGACGAGCCCGTCGAAGGAGTCGGCCGAGACGTCCCCGACGACCGCGTCGACGGGAAACGTGTCCGCCTTGTCCAGGTGGTCGAACCCCTGGATCTCCCCGGACTGCGTGGACACCAGCACGGTCTCGTGCCCGGCGTCCTCGGCCGCCTTGCGGGGCTCGGTCAGCTCCACCTGCTCGACGCCCTCGGGCGCGGTCAGAAATGCGATGCGCATGATCGTTCAGAATCCTTTCGTCGCCGCCGGGGAACGGCTGGGTTCCCCGGCGGTCCGTTCGTCGGCCCGTGCGGCGGTGCGCTCGCCGGGCGGGCGTCCCGCCCGGCGCAGCCGTGCCGCGGCGGCGTCTCACGGCGCCGCCTTCGCGTCCCAGGCGTCGGCGAGGTCGCTCAGGCTCACCATGCCGACCGGCATGCCGTCCTCCACGACCGGCAGCCGGCGCACGGAGTGCTCGCGCATCAGCGTGACGGCCGCCCGCAGCGGGTCCTGAGGGCCGACGACCAGCGGGTCGGGCGTGCACACGGCCCGCGCGCTCACCGTCTGCGGGTCCAGGCCCTCGGCCACCGCCCGCACCGCGATGTCCCGGTCGGTGAGCACGCCGACGACCTCCTGCCCGTCGGCCACGACGACACCGCCGATGTCCTGGGCGCGCATCAGCCGGGCCGCCTCGACCAGCGAGGCGTCCGGCCGTACCGCGACCACGCCCGGTGTCATGACGTCCCTGACGAGTTCAGCCCTCACGTCGGGCGCCACCTGCCTCTCCGCCTTGCACGCATGGGGATTACGCGCGGCCCTCCCGAGGGGGCCGCTCAGTGTGGGTCAGTTCCTTCGCCAGTTCCTGGACGTTGGCGTACTGCGCCTTGCGCGGCAGCCGCTCCAGTGCCTCGATGAGCGCGTCGGGCGCGTTCTTGCGCCGCAGGGCGCGGGCCAGTTCGGCCGGGCCCGAGGGGAACGCGGTACGGCTCAGGTTCCGGGCCAGCTCCAGGCGCACGGTCTCCAGGGACGCCCGCGAGTCGCCCGGCGCCACCGGACCGCCCCACACCTGCGGGTCGTCCTCGGCGGCCGGCTCCGGGTCGTGCCACTCCTCGGTGCGCGTGGGGTGGCCGGACCTGAGCAGGCCCTGCAGTTCGTGCTTCATCTCGTCGTCACGGTGGACACTCAGCCGGTCGCTGCCTCGCTGCATGTCTCCCTCCACATCGGTCGGGGGTGGCCACCGCGTACCCGTGCAGGCGGAGCCGACACAGCCGGAAGAAGCCGGAAGAAGTGTGTTTGCCTCCGGCCCGGATGGGCAGGCGCACACGCAGTGCTTCGGACCGGAGGCACGTCCGCGGGAGCGGCGCGCGACAGGCCGCCACACGCGACGCGGCCCTCCGGAACCGCGTCCGCGCTCCCTCGGTGACCCTCGTCCACCCAGAGCACTCCGAGGGAGTTGCGACCCACCATGGACATGCGAACGAGTGCGGGGCGCCACCCGCACGACGACGCACCCGACACCGCCGAGGCCTTCCGCCGGCTGGTGCGGCTGCCCCCGGGACCCCGGCGGGACGCCCTGCGCGCGGAACTCGTGGAGGCCTGGCTGCCGATGGCCGACCGGCTGGCCGGCCGCTTCCGCAACCGCGGCGAGAACCTGGACGACCTGCGCCAGATCGCCGCGCTCGGCCTGGTCAAGGCGGTCGACCGCTACGACCCCGGGCGCGGCTACGCCTTCGAGAGCTACGCCGTGCCCACCGTCACCGGCGAGATCAAACGGCACTTCCGCGACCACATGTGGACGCTGCACGTGCCGCGCCGGGTGCAGGACCTGCGCAACCGGGTGCGCGCCGCCGACCAGGACCTGGCCCGGACCATCCCCGGCCGCAGGCCCACCGTCGCCGAGATCGCCGCGCACGCGCAGCTGAGCGAGGACGACGTACGGACCGGACAGGAGGCGCTGGAGAGCTTCACCGCGCTCTCGCTCGACGCGGAGCTGACGGGCGGCGCGGACGGCTACTCCCTCGGCGACTCGCTGGGCTCGCCCGACGCCGCGCTGGACACGGTCGTGGACCGCGAGGCCGTCAAGCCCCGCCTCGCGGCGCTGCCGGAACGCGAGCGCGCCATCCTCTACATGCGGTTCTTCGACGACATGACGCAGAGCCGGATCGCCGAGGAACTGGGCATCTCCCAGATGCACGTCTCCCGCCTGATCAGCCGCAGCTGCGCCCGACTGCGGGAACAGGTGCTGCGGGACGCGGCGTAAGCCCTGCCGGGCGGAGCGGGGGAAGGGCACCAGGGCCTGCGGCCCGGTGCCCGTGCTGCGGCCCGGTGCCCGTGCTGCGGCCCGGTGCCCGTGCTGC
>NZ_JAIOAB010000117.1 GCF_019890635.1 Streptomyces sennicomposti | reverse complement strand
GAGTACCGCTCTGCAATACGTCGTGTCATAACAAGAACGTCACAGCATTGGTCAGCGCGGCACCGCCGTGGGCCGCGCAGCACCGCCGTGGGCCGGCAGCATCGCCATGGGCCGCGTGGCAAGGCCGTGTTCCGTGCGGCACCGGCGCGGGCCCTGCGCACCGCCGTAGACCGCCCGGCATCGCCGTAGACCGCCCGGCATTGCTGCGGACCGCGCGGCATCGCCGTGGACCGCGCGGCACCGCCGTAGACCGCCCGGCATCGCCGTGGACCGCGCGGCGCGCCCCTGCCTTGGGCCGCACAGCGCCCTCCTGGGCATGGGCCGGGCGTCGGTGCTCCTGCACCGGTGCCCGCCGCTCGGCCCCGCCGAGGCCGCAGGGCCCGCGGCGTCGGCCGGACGCCTGCGCGGGCGGTTCGACCGGTCGTCGCCCCGCGTCCTGCCCCGCCGGTCATGCCGCCCTTCCGGGGCCGGAAACAGCTCCGCCCCCGGAGCGGCTTGTGGGCGTCCGGGGGCGGGCGGGTGTCCTGCCTTCAGGGGATCACGTCGGGGAGCCCGACGAGTAGCGGCGCAGGAGGGGGGACAGGACCAGGACCGACTTCGTGCGTTCCACGAACGGCTCGCCCGCGATGCGTTCGAGGACGCGTTCGAAGTGGCGCATGTCCGCGGCGAAGACCTGGGCGATCGCGTCCGCGTCGCCGGTGACGGTGGACGCGGACACCACCTCCTGGTAGCGCTCCAGGCCCCGCTGGATGGTCTCCGGCGAGGTGTTGCGCCGGCAGTGGATCTCGACGTACCCCTCGGTCTCCCAGCCGAGCGCCGCCGGGTCGACCCGGACGGTGAAGCCGGTGATGGCTCCGGTGGCCCGCAGCCTGTCCACGCGCCGTTTCACGGCCGGGGCGGACAGGCCGACGAGCTGCCCGATGTCCGCGTAGGAGCGGCGGGCGTCCTCGGCGAGGGCGTGCACGATGCGTTCGTCGAGATCGTTCAGCACAGTGGGTGGATCACTTCTCGGATGGTGTGGCCAGTCGGGAGCGGCGGAAGCCGTACCCGAAGTAGAACACGAGCCCGACCGCCATCCAGATTCCGAAGACCACCCAGGTGACGGCGGACAGGCTGCCCATCATCCACACGCACAGGACGAAGCCCACGGCGGGCAGCAGCGGGGACAGCGGCACGCGGAAGCTGCGGCGCATACCGGGACGGGTCCGGCGCAGCACGACGACGGCCACGTTGACGAGCGCGAAGGCGAACAGCGTGCCGATGCTGGTGGCGTCGGCGAGCTGGCCGAGCGGGACGGCGGCGGCCAGGACGCCGCAGAACAGGGACACGATCACCGTGTTGGCGCGCGGCGCGCCGGTCTTCGGGTGGACGCGGGAGAAGACCTTGGGCACCAGGCCGTCGCGGGACATCGCGAACAGGATGCGGGTCTGGCCGTACAGGACGGTCAGCACGACGCTGGCGATGGCGACGACCGCGCACGCGGCCAGCAGGGTGCCCCAGAAGGTCTGGCCGGTGACCTCGCGCATGATCTGGGCGAGGGCCGCCTCCGAGTCGGTGAACTGCCGCCAGGGCTTGGCGCCCACGGCGACGGCCGCGACCAGCACGTACAGCGCGGTCACGATGACCAGCGACAGCATGATCGCGCGGGGCAGGTCGCGCTGCGCGTCCTTGGCCTCCTCGCCGGCGGTGGAGGCGGCGTCGAAGCCGATGTAGGAGAAGAACAGCGTCGCGCCCGCCGCGCTGACGCCGCTCATGCCGAGCGGCATGAAGTGGGCGTAGTTGCCGGAGCGGAAGCCCTGGACGCCGATCGCGCAGAACAGCACCAGCGAGGCGATCTTCACGCAGACCATGACGGTGTTGGCGCGCGCGGACTCCTTGGCGCCGCCCATCAGGAAGACCATCGCCAGCAGGACGACGATCAGCGCGGGCAGGTTGAAGACGCCGCCGTCGCCGGGCGGCTCGGACAGGGCGGCCGGGATGGTGACGCCGATGGTCCCCTTGAGCAGCTCGTTGAGGTACTCGCCCCAGCCGACGGCCACGGCGGCCACCGACACGCCGTACTCCAGCAGCAGGCACCAGCCGCACACCCAGGCGATCAGCTCGCCCATCGTTGCGTATGCGTACGAGTAGGAGGACCCGGAGACGGGGATCGTGCCGGCCAGTTCGGCGTAGGAGAGGGCGGAGAACAGCGCGGTCAGGCCGGCGATCACGAAGGAGAGCGTGACGGCCGGGCCGGCCTTGGGCACGGCCTGGCCGAGCACCACGAAGATGCCGGTGCCGAGGGTGGCGCCGATGCTGATCATGGTGAGCTGCCACAGCCCGAGGGACCGCCTGAGGGTGCCGCCCTCGCCCTGACCGCCCTCGGCGACCAGGCGTTCCACGGGCTTGCGTCGCATCAGGCGCGCACCGGCGGACGGGGGGACGGGGGTGGTGCGGTCCTGCGGCGGTGCGCTGGGGGCGCCTTGGTCGAGCACGCGCGGCTCCTTTGTCGCTGCGGGTCTTCAGCGGCGGGGACCGGTGGCGCCCCGTCCCGTGGGGACCCACCGAGCGGGGTCCCTGCCGCGCCACGTACAGCGCAGACCCTATGAGGCGGGGCATCGCGGTCGTAATGCAGCAACCTTGCGCGTCTCCGCAAGATCGTTGCGTTCCTCGGCGCTGGGCGGGTGTTCGTTGCGCGGGCGCTTTCGACCGTTGCGCGCGGGACGTACGGGGGTGTGCGGGGGCGTCCCTTTCGCCTCGGTGGCGGCGGAGCCGCGGTGCGGTGGCCGGGAAGGCCGCCTCCGGTGGCCGGGGAGGCCCCTCCGGCGGCCGGGAACGCGGTACGGCCCCCGCTCCCCCCGTGGCGGGGAGGCGAGGGCCGTACGGCGTTGCCGCGGCGCCTGCCGAGGTGCGCCGCGGAAAGGATTCCGCTCAGCTCCAGCTGGCGTGCAGGGGCTTGCCCTCGGCGTAGCCGGCCGCGCTCTGGATGCCGACGATGGCCTTGTCGGCGAACTCCTCCAGGGAGGCGGCGCCGGCGTAGGTGCAGGAGGAGCGGACGCCCGCGATGATCGAGTCGATCAGGTCCTCGACGCCCGGGCGGGCCGGGTCGAGGAACATCCGGGAGGTGGAGATGCCCTCCTCGAACAGCCCCTTGCGGGCGCGGTCGTAGGCCGACTCCTCCGAGGTGCGGTTGGCGACGGCGCGCGCGGAGGCCATGCCGAAGGACTCCTTGTAGAGGCGGCCGCTGGCGTCCTGCTGGAGGTCGCCCGGCGACTCGTAGGTGCCGGCGAACCAGGAGCCGATCATCACGTTGGACGCGCCGGCGGCCAGCGCCATGGCCACGTCGCGCGGGTGGCGGACGCCGCCGTCGGCCCACACGTGCTTGCCGTACTTCTTCGCCTCGGCCGCGCACTCCAGCACGGCGGAGAACTGCGGCCGGCCCACGCCGGTCATCATGCGCGTGGTGCACATGGCGCCGGGGCCGACACCGACCTTGATGATGTCCGCGCCGGCGTCGATCAGGTCCTTGACGCCCTCGGCGGAGACGATGTTGCCGGCGACGATCGGCACCTGCGGGTCGAGGCCGCGGACCAGCTTGACCGCGCTGATCATCGACTCCTGGTGGCCGTGCGCGGTGTCGATGACGAGGGTGTCGACGCCCGCGTCGAGGAGCTGCTTGGCCTTGCCGGCCACATCGCCGTTGATGCCGACGGCGGCGGCGATGCGCAGCCCGCCCTTGTCGTCGGTGGCGGGGGTGTAGAGCGTGGCGCGCAGGGCGCCCTTGCGGGTGAGGATGCCCGCCAGACGGCCGTCCTTGTCGACGGCGGGGGCGTAGCGCCGGTTGTGCTGGTCGAGGGTGTTGAAGGCCTCGCGCGGGTCGATGTCCGCGTCCAGGAGCAGCAGGTCCTTGCTCATGACCACTTCGAGCTGGGTGAAGCGGTCGACGCCGGTGAGGTCCCGGTCGGTGACGACGCCGACGGGCCGCTGCTCCTCGTCGACGACCACGCCGGCGTTGTGCGCCCGCTTGGGCAGCAGGGCGAGGGCGTCGGCGACGGTCTGGTGCGGGGCCAGCACGATGGGCGTGTCGAGGACGTGGTGGCGGCTCTTGACCCAGGAGACCACGTCGGTGACGACGTCGATCGGGATGTCCTGCGGGATGACCACCAGTCCGCCGCGGCGGGCCACGGTCTCGGCCATGCGGCGGCCGGCGATCGCGGTCATGTTGGCGACGACCAGCGGGATGGTGGTGCCCGTGCCGTCCGGGGAGCTGAGGTCCACGCCCTGACGCGAGCCGACCGCGCTGCGGCTCGGCACCATGAAGACGTCGTCGTACGTCAGGTCGTACGGGGGCTGGATGTCGTTGAGGAAACGCACGTGCTGCACATCCCAGTCGATCAGAGGTGACCCCCTGGCAGGTCTGCGCAGGGGGAAAGAGCACGTACTTCATTGTCCCATGTCCAAGGCGCCGTCGGCCCCCGACGAAACATCCAGGCCGGTCAGGGGCCGGTTGGGAGGAACCTCCAACGGCGGGGCACGGTGCGCCGGGCGCGCGGACGGGCACGGACGAGGGG
>NZ_JAIOAB010000116.1 GCF_019890635.1 Streptomyces sennicomposti | reverse complement strand
GCGCCCAGCGTGCCGGTGCCGCCGGTGATCAGCACGGTGCCGTCCGGGTCCAGCGGACTCACGCCCGCGGCCTCCGCCGCCTCCGCCCGCACCAGACGCGGAACACGGATCGCGCCCCCGGCCAGCGCGAGCTGCGGCTCACCGCTCGCCAACGCCGCCGGCAGCAGACTCTCCGAGCCGTCCGCGACGTCCACGAGCACCAGACGGTCCGGATGCTCGTTCTGCGCCGTGCGCACCAGACCCCACACCGCCGCCTGCGCCGGATCGGCGACGGCGTCACGGGTCAGGACCACCAGCCGGGCGTCGCTCTCACCCGCCAAGTGCTCCTGCACGGCCGCCAGCGCCTCCCCCGCCGACTCCCGTACGTCCGTGCCCGGCCGGCCGGTCAGGTCCAGCACCGGCCAGTCCGCACCGGCCGTCTCCTGCGGCGCCGGCATCTCCTGCCAGTCCACCCGGAACAGCGCGTCCCGCAGCACGTCGTCGCCGGACTCCAGCTGCCGGGGGTCGACGGCCCGGAAGGCCAGCGAGCCCACCGACACGACCGGCGCCCCGGTGGCGTCGGCCGCCGTGACGGCCACGGTGTCGTTGCCGAGCCGGGTGATCCGCACCCGCAGGAACGTGGCGCCCGTGGCGTGCACGGTGACGCCGTTCCACGCGAACGGCAGCAGCACCTGCCCGGGCTCGGTCTCGGCGACCGCGCCGAAGCTCGTGGCGTGCAGAGCCGCGTCGAGCAGCGCCGGGTGCAGGGCGTAGGCGTCCGCTCCGGCGGCCGCCTCGTCGGGCAGGGCGACCTCCGCGTACGTCTCCTCGCCGTGCCGCCACACCTTGCGCAGCCCCTGGAAGGCGGGCCCGAAGTCGTGACCGGCGGCGGCCTGGCGCTCGTAGAAGCCGTCGATGTCGACCGGTTGCGCGCCCTGCGGCGGCCAGGCGGTGAGCGGTGCGCCGGCGGACGCGGGCGCGGAGGCGACGTGACCGGCGGCGTGCCGCACCCAGTCGGCGTCCTGACCGCTGCGGGAGTGGACGCTCACCGGGCGCCGTCCCGTCCCGCCCTCGGCCGCGCCGACCTGGACCCGCACCTCGGCGCTTCCGCGCTCCGGCAGCACCATCGGGGCCTGGAGCACCAGCTCCTCCAGGGTCGCGGCGCCGACCTGTTCGCCCGCGCGTAGGGCGAGTTCCACCAGACCGGTGCCCGGCACCAGGACCACCCCGGACTTGGCGTGGTCGGCCAGCCAGCCCGGCGCGGACGGCGACAGCCGCCCGGTCGCCAGTGCTCCGGCGCCGTCGGGGAGTTCGGCCACCGCGCCCAGCAGCGGGTGCGCGGCGTCGGCCAGACCGAGGGAGGTGACGTCGGCGGCGCCGGGGCCGGTCTCGGCCCAGTAGCGCTCCCGCTGGAAGGCGTAGGTGGGCAGGTCGATCCGGCGGGCCCCGGTGCCCGTCAGGAGGGCGGCCGGGGCGGCGGGCACCCCGCGCGCCCACAGTCCGGCCACCGCGGCGAGCAGTGTGGCCGGCTCGGGCCGCTCGCGGCGCAGTCCCGGCAGGAAGGCGGCGCCGGCCGGGTCGCCGAGCGCGTCCACGGTCTCCCGGGCCATCGCGGTGAGGACCGCGTCCGGCCCGATCTCCAGGAAGTGGCCGGCGCCCTGCTCCCGCGCCCAGCGCACCGCGTCCGCGAACCGCACCGCCTCGCGCACGTGCCGCGTCCAGTAGTCGGCGCTGCCGAGGTCGTCGAGTTCCACCCGGGCCCCGGTCAGCGCCGACACGACGGGGATGCGGGGGGCGGCGCAGTCGAGGGTGGCGGCGACGGCCCGGAACTCCGCCAGCATGGGCTCCATGCGCACGGAGTGGAAGGCGTGGCTGACCCGCAGCCGCTTCGTCTTCCGCCCCTGGCCGGCGAGCGCCTCGGCGACCGCGAGGACCGCGTCCTCGTCGCCGGACACCACCACGGCCTCGGGGCCGTTCACGGCGGCGACACCGGCCCGGCCGTCCGCGGGCAGCAGCGGGCGCACCTCGTCCTCGGCGGCCTGTACGGCGACCATCGCGCCGCCCTCGGGCAGCGCCTGCATCAGCCGGCCCCGCGCGGCGACCAGGCGGGCGCCGTCGGCGAGCGAGTACACGCCCGCCACGTGGGCGGCCGCCAGCTCGCCGATGGAGTGCCCGGCGACGAGGTCCGGGCGCACGCCCCACGACTCGACCAGGCGGAACAGCGCCACCTGGAGGGCGAACAGCGCGGCCTGCGTGTACACGGTGCGGTGCAGCAGCGCGGCCGTCTCGGTGCCGTCCTCGGCGAACACCACCTCCCGCAGCGGCAGCGGCACGTGCCCCGCCAGCTCCCGGTCCAGTTCGGCGCACGCCGCGTCGAACGCCTCGGCGTAGACGGGGTACGCCGCGTACAGCTCGCGGCCCATCCCGATGCGCTGGCTGCCCTGCCCGGTGAACAGGAACGCCGTCCTGCCCGGCGCCGGGGAGCCGGTCACCACGGACGCGGCCGGTGTGCCCTCGGCCAGCGTGTCGAGACCGGCGAGCAGTTCCGTGCGGTCGCCCGCCAGGACGACGGCGCGGTGGTCGAGCGCGGCACGCGAGGTGAGCAGGGAGTGGGCGACGTCGACGAGCCGGTCGTCGCCGTCGGCGATCCGGGCGGCCAGGCGCGCCGCCTGGCCCGCCAGCGCCTCGGGGGTCTTCGCCGACAGGGCGTACGGCAGTACGGCGGGCGCCGGGACCACGGTGGCCGGCTCGCCGTCGGCGGGCGGCTCCTCGGGGGCCTGTTCGAGGATGACGTGGGCGTTGGTGCCGCTCACCCCGAACGACGACACCGCCGCCCGCCGCGGACGCTCCACCTCCGGCCACGCACGCGCCTGCGTGAGCAGTTCCACCGCACCGGCGCTCCAGTCCACCTTCGTGGACGGCTGGTCCACGTGCAGCGTCCTCGGCAGCACCCCGTGCCGCATCGCCTGCACGACCTTGATGACGCTCGCGGCGCCGGCCGCGCCCTGGGTGTGCCCGATGTTCGACTTCAGCGAGCCGAGCCGCAACGGCTCCTCGCGGTCCTTGCCGTAGGTCGCCAGCAGGGCCTGGGCCTCGATCGGGTCGCCGAGGGCCGTTCCCGTGCCGTGCGCCTCCACCAGGTCCACCTCGGACGCCGGGAGGCCGGCGTCGGCGAGCGCCGCGCGGATGACGCGCTGCTGGGAGGGGCCGTTGGGGGCGGTCAGGCCGTTGGACGCGCCGTCCTGGTTGACGGCCGAACCGCGGACCACCGCCAGCACGGGGTGACCGTGGCGGCGGGCGTCCGACAGTCGCTCGACCAGCAGCAGGGCCGCGCCCTCCGCCCAGCCGGTGCCGTCGGCCGCGTCCGCGAAGGCCTTGCAGCGGCCGTCGGTGGACAGTCCGCGCTGCCGGGAGAACTCCACGAACGCGTCCGGCGTCGTCATCACCGCCACACCGCCGGCCAGGGCCATCGTGGACTCGCCGGCGCGCACCGACTGCGCGGCCAGGTGCAGCGCCACGAGGGACGAGGAGCAGGCCGTGTCCACGGTCAGCGCGGGGCCCTCCAGGCCGAAGGTGTAGGAGATGCGGCCGGAGGCGACGCTGCCGGACGTGCCGGTCAGCCGGTAGCCCTCCAGTTCCCCGGACGCGTGCTGCAACCGCAGCGTGTAGTCACGGTCGTTGACGCCGACGAACACGCCGACGTGCTGTCCGCGCAGCGCCGTCGGGTCGATGCCGGCGCGTTCGAACGTCTCCCAGGCGGTCTCCAGCAGCAGCCGCTGCTGCGGGTCCATGGCGACGGCCTCACGCGGCGAGATCCCGAAGAAGGCCGCGTCGAACCGGGTCGCCGTGTCGAGGAACGCGCCGGTGTTCGCGTACGAGGTGCCCAGGTGCTCCGGGTCCGGGTCGTAGATGCTCTCCAGGTCCCAGCCGCGGTCCTCGGGGAAGCCGCCGATCACGTCGGCGCCGTCGGCGACGATCCGCCACAGCTCGTCGGGGCCGTCGGCGCCGCCGGGGAACCGGCAGCCCATGGCGACGAGGACGACGGGGTCGTCGTCCGCCGCCCGCCGGGGCTCCCCGGCGCGCTCCTCGGCCGGCCCGGACTCCTCCCCCACCAGGTCACCGAGCAGTTTGCGGACCAGGTCGGCCGGCGTCGGGTAGTCGAAGACCAGCGTCGTCGGCAGGGTGAGGCCGGTGCGCTCGCCGATCCGGTTGCGCAGTTCGACCGCGGTCAGCGAGTCGAAACCGGCGTCCTTGAAGGCCCGCGTGCCGCCGATGGCGTCGGGCGAACCGTGGCCGAGGACGGCCGCCGCCTCCCCGCGCACGAGGTCCAGGAGCGTGCGCTCCCGCTCGTCCGCGGGCAGGCCCGCGAGCCGCTGTCCGAGGGTGCCCACGGCCGACTGCTCAGGGCCGCCCCGCGCCGCGGTGCGCCGCTGCGGGCGGACCAGGGAGCGCAACAGCCACGGCGCCGGCTCGGTCGCCGACCGGGCCCGCAGCCCGGCCAGGTCCAGCCGGGCCGCGACGAACGCCGCGTCGCCCGCCCGGACGGCGGCGTCGAGCAGCGCCGTCCCGGTAGCGGCCGACAGGCCCAGCATGCCGTCGCGCCGGTGGCGCCGCAGCGCCGTCTCGTCGAGGTGCCCGGTCATGCCGCTGACGTCGGCCCAGTAGCCCCAGGCGAGGGAGACGGCGGGGAAGCCGTCGGCGCGCAGGGTGTGGGCGTAGGCGTCGAGGGCGGCGTTGGCGGCGGCGTAGTTGGCCTGCCCGGGGTTGCCGAGGGTGCCGGCCGCGGAGGAGTACAGGACGAACGCGGCCAGGTCCTGTTCTTTCGTCAGCTCGTGGAGGTGGCGGGCCGCGTCCGTCTTCGCCCGGAAGGTGGTGTCCAGACGCTCGGGGGTCTGTGCGGTGAAGACGCCGTCGTCGAGCGCTCCGGCCGTGTGGATGACGGCGGTGAGCGGGTGCTCGGGGTCGACAGCCGCGAGGGCGGCGGCGAGTTGGTCGCGGTCGGCCGCGTCGGCGGCCACGACGGTGACGTGCGCGCCGAGCC
>NZ_JAIOAB010000115.1 GCF_019890635.1 Streptomyces sennicomposti | reverse complement strand
CCCCCCGCCCCCCCCCCCGCGCCCCCCCCCCCCCCCCCGCCCCCCCCCCCCCCCCCCCGCCCCCCGCCACGTTGCCGCAACACCGCCGCAACGGTCGGTCACTACGGTCGCAGTGTTCCCGCCCCCGACCCCCGGAAGGCTCCGTCATGCGCAGCCGGACCACCCTCGCCGCCCTCGCGCTGACGGCGCTCGCCGTCGCCGTACCCCGCGCCGACGCCGGGGAGTTCGGGCCGCTGCCGCCCGCGAACCCGTACACCGCCGCCACCGGCACCGCCACCATGCACGGCGACACCGCCAACTCCGACACCACCCCCTACGCCGGCACCGGCACCGGGGCCGTCACCTACCGGCGCACCGCCCTGCAGTCCGCGTGCCCCACCGTCACGGCGGGCGGCGACGGACTCGTCGTGGCCCTGTGCACCCGCATCTTCGGCCGCAACCCCGTCGTCCACCTCCTCGACCCCGCCGACGGCGACCGGCTGGCGAGCTACGACCTCCCCAAGGGCAGCCTCTTCGGCGGCGTCTACGCCTACCTCGACCACGACGACCGGCTCGTCACCGTCGACCCCGACGGCAACCTGCTGCGCATCGGCCACCACCGCACCGCCGCCGGCGGCTGGGAGCTGCGCGCCGACGCCACCGTCCCGCTCGGCGCCGCCGCGGCGGGCGGCGTGGTGGGCCTGTCCCCGGACTGGCGGGGCAACGTCTGGTTCGCCACCCCCGGCGGCACGGTCGGCGTCGTCACCCCGGCCGGCAGCGTGCACACCCTCGCCCTGCCCGCCGGCGAGACGATCGCCAACTCCCTGTCCACCGTCCCCGGCCAGACCGCCGTCACCACCAGCCACGCCCTGTACGCCCTCACCGCCGACGCGGACGGCGTCCCCGCCGTCCAGTGGCGGCGCGCCTACGACCGCGGCACCGCCCGCAAACCGGGCCAGCTGTCCTGGGGCACCGGCGCCACCCCGGTCTACTTCGGCCCCGGCGACGGCACCGACTACCTGGCGATCACGGACAACGCCGACGGCCGGGAGAACCTCGTCGTCCGCCGGCGCGACGGCTCCGAGGTGTGCACCGTGCCCGTCGTGGACGGCACCGAGGACGCCGTGATCGCCACCGGCCGCAGCGTCTTCGTCACCTCCACCTACGGCTACCCCTACCCGGCGCTGCCGGACGACGCCGGCGCCTCCCGGCCCGCCTCCGCGTCCTTCGCCGGCGGGCTGGCCCGCGTGGACGTGGACGCCGACGGCGAGGGCTGCCACCCGGTGTGGAGCAACGGCTCCAAGAGCGCCGCCCTGCCCCGGCTGTCGGTGGCCGACGGCCGCGTCTACACGGTCACCGTCACCGGACCGACCGACAGCGCGGTGGGCACCGACACCTTCGCCGCGTACCACTACGCCGTCCTCGACTCCGCCACCGGCCGGACGCTGAGCACCCGGTACCTCGGCATCGGGCTCCTCTACAACCCGTTGCAGATGACCGGCACGACGACCGCCGACGGCACCTTCTGGCAGGGCACCGCCACCGGCGTGGTCGCGGTGCGGCGCGCCTCCTGAGCGGGGACGCCGGCCGCTGAGTGGTGAGCCCGCGTCCTCTGAGCCGTTCGCGGGCTCACCCCGGCGGGGCCGCGTCGTGGCCGCCGCCGTGGCGCGCGGTCCGGCGGGCCCCGGGCCCGGCCGGCGCCCGGCGTACGGCGATGAGCGCGACGTCGTCGCCGAGGCGCCCGCCGGTGTGGGCGATCAGATCGCGCTGGACGTGGTCGAGCAGGGCGCCCGGCGGACAGCCGGACCACCGCGCGGCGCGCTGCGCGAACGGATAGAACACGCCGTGCCGGTCCCGCGCCTCGATGACCCCGTCCGTGTACAGCACCAGCGTGTCCTCGGCGCCGAAGGGCACCTCGTCCACCACCCCGCCGTCCGGGTCGGTCAGCCCGACCCCGAGCGGCGGCGCCGGACTCAGCTCCGGCACCGTCACCCGGCTGTCCGGACCGAGCAGCAACGGCGCCACATGCCCGCAACTGGTCATGCGGATGACCGGGGCGTCGTCCGGGATCTCCAGCAGCAGCGCGGTGACGAACCGTTCCCCCGACTCCTCCTCCGGCTCGAAGTCGGCCAGGTAGCGGGCGACGCTCCGCTCCAGGGAGGCGGCGAGCGCCGGCAGGGCGGTGTGGTGGTGGGCCGTCTCGCGGAAGGCGCCGAGCAGCAGCGCCGCCTCCCCGATGGCCGGCAGCCCCTTGCCCCGTACATCGCCGATCAGTACGCGCGCCCCGCCGGGCGTCCGGGTGGCGGCGTACAGGTCGCCGCCGATCGACGCCTCGTCCTCGGCGGCCAGATAGCGGCTGGCCAGCTGGAGCGAGCCCAGCCGTTCCGGCAGCGGCCACAGCAGCACCCGCTGCGCCGCCTCGGCGACCGACCGGACCTGCGCCAGCTCCCGGCGGCGCCGGTCGCGCACCAGGGACAGCGCCACGACGAAGGCGGACAGCAGCGCCAGGGCGATCACCTGCACGACGAAGCTGCGCGTGGACAGCACCCCCGAGCGCCAGCCGATGAGCCCCTGCGCCGCGACCGCCGCGATGCCCACCCCTCCGGTCGTCCACGGACCCTCCGACCAGGCGGCGATCGCGGGAGCGATGACCAGGAGCGGGCCGAGGACGATGTCGGCGGGGGCGACGATGTCGGCGACGGTGATGAGGACGACGAGCGCGACCGCCACCAGCAGCGGCGCATGGCTCGACAGCCATGGCCGTGCACGCGGGACGAAGCGTTCCTGCCAGGAGGCCACGCCTCCCACAGTGCCCGCGGTGACCGCGCCGCGCATCACGGAGCCGGTCCATGGCGTGGCGGTACGCCCCGCACGCCCGTCCGAGCACGACCGCCTCGCCCCGGCCCCGGGGACGGAGTCCGCGCCCACCCGCCGGGGCGAGGCTGCCCGTGGGTCGGGGACGGAGGCTGCCGCCCGCCGGGGCGAGGCCGCCCGCGGGTCGGGGACGGAGGCTGCCGCCCGCTGGGACAGTGCGGAGGCCGCCCACCGGGACGCCGACAGCCCCGCCGGCTCGCCGCGGGCCGCTCCGCCCACCGGGGCGCGGGGCCGCTCGGCCGGAAGGAAGCTACCGCCCGCCGGAACGCCGACAGCGCCGCCCGCTCGTTCGCGCGGTGAGAGCCCGTCCGCCCACTTGGGCGGACGGGCTGTCCGTCCGTCGGAGCGGGGACTGTCCCGCTCGCCCGACGAAAGTCGCCCCCTCCGCCCGGGCGAAGGCCGCCCGCCGCACCGGGACCGAGGCTGTGTCGGCGGGCCGGAGGCCGACCGCACGCCGGCAAGAGCCGGCTCCCGCCCGCAAGAGCCGAGCCTTGCCCGCTCGTCGGGGCGACGGCTCCCGGGCTGGTTGGAACGCGGGCTGTCCCGGTCAGCGGCACTGAGGCTGCCCGTTGGAGCGGGGGTCGTGCCGCTCGGCGGAATCCGGGCTGTCCGGTGGGGCGGAGCGGTCCCGTCCGTCCAGGTGCCCCCGCCCCGCTCGCCGAGCCGGCGGCCGTGTGGGGTGGGGGCGATTCCCGGACATCACCCGTCGCGGACACCCGTCCGCACCGCTCCCGTTGCCTAGCATGAGGCCGTCACGGACGGCTCGGCCCCGGGGAGGACCGGAATGCGGATGCCCGGCCCCGGCGCGCGGTCACCGCGGACATGGGCCGCCGCCGCACTGGCCCTGGCGTTCGGCGCGACCGGCCTGCTGCTGGTCCTCCCGCACACCCCGCACCGCGCGGACGCCGCGCCGGACGGGCTGCCGTACACCACCGTCGAGGTGTCGCCGGGCGGCTGCGGGCGCGGCTGGGACCGCCCGGCGCCCGGCCTCCAGGTGTTCCGCCTGCACAACACCTCAGGCCGGGCCGCCGAGGCCTATCTGGAGGAGCGGAGCGGCGGCGCCGTCCTCGGCGAGGCCGAGGGCATCGGCCCGGGCGCCACCCGGTCCCTGACCGTCCGCCTCGGCACGGGCGCGTACGCCTTCCGCTGCGTGCCCGAGGACGCCGACGCGGTCACCGGCCCCACGGTCCGCGTCGACCGCGGCCGCCCCGGCCCGGCCGCCGCGCCCGTCACCGCCCACGACCTCGTCCCCCCGGCGATTGCCTACCAGAAGTGGGTCGCCCGAGGCCTCGACGAGGTGGTCCGCCTGACCGGACGGCTGCGCGCCGCCGTCGACCGGGGCGACCTCGCCGCGGCCCGTACGGCCTGGCTCCCGGCCCATCTCCAGTACGAGCGGCTCGGCGCGGCCTACGACGCCTTCGGCGACGCCGACGGCCGGATCAACGGCACCGACGCGGGCTTGCCCGGCGGGGTCCGCGATCCGGCGTTCACCGGCTTCCACCGCATCGAGTACGGGCTGTGGCACAGCGCGACGGCGGGCTCCCTGCGCGCTCCGGCCGCCGCGCTGGCCGGCGCCGTCACCGCGCTGCGCGAGGAGTGGGCGCAGGCCCGGATGGACCCGGCCCAGCTCGGGCTGCGGGCCCACGAGATCCTGGAGAACACCGTGCAGTTCGAGCTGACCGCACGCACCGACTACGGCAGCGGCAGCAACCTCGCCACCGCCCGCGCCAACCTCGACGGCACCCGGGCGGTACTGGCCCGCCTGCGCCCGCTGCTCAGCACCCGCTACCCGGGCCTGCCCGTGCTGGACCGGCGGCTGGAGCGCGCCGAAGCCCTCCTCGACGGCTTCCGCCACGGCACCCGCTGGACGCCCCTGTCCCGCCTGACCCGCACGCAACGCGAACGCACCGACGCGGCCCTCGGCGACCTGGTCGAACGCCTCTCCTCCGTCGCCACCCTGTGCGACCCCCGGAGGACGGCATGAACGGCGACGACCGGACGCCCCGGCCCCACCCCTCCGCGCCCTCCGGCCCGTCTGCGCCCTCCGGCCCGTCTGCGCCCTCCGGCCCGTCTGCGCCCTCCGGCCCGTCCGCGCCGTCCGGCCCGTCTGCGCCGTCCGGCCCGTCTGCGCCCTCCGGCCCGTCTGCGCCCTCCGGCCCGTCTGCGCCCTCCGGCCCGTCCGCGCCGTCCGGCCCCTCTGCGCCGTCCGGCCCCTCCGCGCCCTCCGGCCCGTCCACGCCGCCCGGCCCGTCCGCGTCCCCCTCCCCCGCCGCGCCCGCCACCGCCGCC
>NZ_JAIOAB010000114.1 GCF_019890635.1 Streptomyces sennicomposti | reverse complement strand
GTACACCTCCATCCATGTGTCCGCTGGAGCGGCAACTAGTGGTGCTGCGATTAATGCCATTATCTTGGCCGGATGGTGCATCTTCACGGAGACGATCGGTCACCGTACCAGTCCAGGATTATCATGATGACAATGATTCCCCCTATGCCTGTCGCGACGCCGGCGAGCATGATTTTGCCGATGGCAGCGAACAGCCCCCCAATGGGCAGAAGGCCGAGAATGAGGAAGAAGAACCAGCCCAGGCGCACAGATTCGGCCTTATGGCCGACGCGTATGCAGAATAGCCCGCTCGCAACGATCCATAGCGGCACGATGATCGGCGAGAGAGTAGCCAAAATCATCAAATTACCCGTATTCATGATTGCTCCGCTCAGATGAAGGGGCCCGTCCAAGGCTTGCTGGGCCCCTTCATCTCATTGTAAGAGCGGGAAAGCTCCTCCTGGCCTTGCCTTACGGAGTGACGCTGGTGTTGAAGGTGGTAAGAGGCAGATCGCAGTGCCTGACCTCGGTGGGACGTTCGCCGGGACCGTCACCCACGTAGGGGATGGGTGGAGCGATGCCCCAAGGGTTGCCGCCGGAGCCTCGAGCGTTGCTGTCACACACGCCGTAAGCGTGACCGAAGCCGACAGGCAGATTGGAGAAGTCGCGCCAGTCTCCCGAGTGTACGGGTGAGTTGCTGGGGTGACCTGCGTTATCAGTCATGGAGCCGTCGACGTATACGTACAGGTCGGGCATGTACGACTGGTAGACGATGCTGTAGTCGGGGTCCATGTCACTGTCGGACGCGGCGTGGAACGGTTTCACTGATCCGTCGGCGCAGAACTGGACTGCGATGTCCTGCCAGATCGGCGGCGCGTTGCCGATCATGGAGCCGAAGGCGTTGTTGTTGCCGTCGTTCTTGAAGAACAGTGAGTAGATGTCACCTGCCAGAGAACGGACGGCGTAGTTGGTGTCGGGGCTGGCGTTGATCTCGTCGACCCACTCCTTGACATTGTCATTGATGTACTTGTGGGCAACCATCGGCCGGTAACCGTGGACGCCGCCCCCGACCGCACGGACGTCCACGCAGGTGTCGTCGGGGGTGACCCGCGCTGTTCGCAGGTGAGGGAAGTACGCCTGGCCAGGGGTGTCACCGTCGTCGTAGGGGTGCGCGATCTGGTCCCGGCCGTAGCTGAGAGCATCCTTGGTGAGGTAATCGATGTACGGTTTGGTGATGCCGTAGTCGGCCTCTACCGCCTTCATGAAGTTGGTGACGAAGAAGGGCAGGTGGGCATTGCCCACGCGGACGTCGTACCCGGAGGACTCGCTGCCTTCGATGATCTTTCCGGTGGTGTTGTCGATGATGTAGGAGACTTCCACCTCTGACTTGATCTTGTAGGTGTTGGGGTCCTGGTACGCCTGGGTCGCTGGCAGGTTGGGGTTGGGCCGTGGGTTGGCCATGGCCATCCACATCGGTATGGACATGCTCGGTGCGCTTCCCCCCGTGCTGTTGCCGTCGAGGCCGCCTTCCTTGATCTGCTGCCACCATTGATTGGCGGCATCCCACGTCTTCTGCCCTGAACACTCTTCATTCGGTGTCGCGGTGCTGCAACGGGGGAACCAGGTCACACCGTTAACGCCTACTTGCCGATTGTCCCAGCGGGGCCCTTGGTAGGCGTGTCCGCGGGCCCAGTCGTACAGCGTCTGCCGAGTGCGCAGCGGGGTGTACATATCCGCCGGCATGTTGGAGTCGATGTTCTGTGCCGGGTCGAAGACGCTAGCGGCGGTGAGAGAGCGTTCGACGTACTTGCCGTTGATGGGCTGGACCGCGATGGCGTCCCACGCGATGTCCTCGTCACCCGTTCCATCTCTGGTGATAGTGGACAAGGTCACCTTAGGTGCGGCGTTGAACAAGAAAGCGCCGATGGACACCCATCGGTTGGAGGAACCTCTCTGGTTGACGACGCGGGTCTTAACTCCCTTGGCGGTATACACGTTGTACTCCGCGTCGGTGGTTTGGGCTCCGTGATCGGGGAGATGTACCCAGATCTTCGCCGGGCCGTTGATCGGGGAGTTGAGCGCCCAGGTGCCGGTGATCTTGAGGCGGTTGCCCTTGTCGTCGGCGGCGCGTGTGTGTCCGAAGTAGAAGTGTCCGTTGAATCCGGCGCCCAGCTGGTGAAGGTCGATCTTGCTTGGCCAGACGGTCGCGGGGGTGGCGTCGTGTGCCAGACCCAGCTCACCGGCGCCGAAGTCCATCCCGAAGGTGCCTTCGTTGAGCCAGTCGCCGTTGTAGCACGAGGGCCGGACGACGGGGGATCCGGTAGGCGCGTCATCAATGACCTTCGCGCCACTCGGCAGGCCGTTGCGGAAACAGGTCGGCGGATAGGCAGTGCCGTCGGCCTGCTCGGCGTCGTAGTCGGGACTGGTGAACCGGAAGAACTCGTTGCCGCAGGAGAAGGAGCAGTCCGACTTCCAGGTCACTGACTTGTGCCACCAGCACTTGAGGTCGCCGCGACCGCAGGGCCCGGAGCTGGGGCTTTGATTCGTCGCCGATGTTGAGATAGCCGATGCATTGCACGTGTTGTCGCTGGTGCAGAACAGGTCGATCGGCGGCTTGGCATGAGCCCGGTTGTACATTGCGGACCCCTTGACGGTGGCGTCGCCCGCGGCGCCGTTCCACCAGGCCGCGCGGAAGGCCGGTACCATCGTTCCCGGCGATTCCAGGTACGCCGGAGGGTGCGCGGCGAAACCCAGGACCTTCTCGGGGTAAGGCCAGTTCTGCGGATGTGCAGCGTCAGAAGCGTCCTCCGTGCCAGTGGAGGTCTCCATGAAAGGCGTCCGGGACTCGTCCCACTCGGGGTTAGCCGGGTTGTTCGTCCAGCCCACGCCCCAGAGGTTGGTGCCGTCGTTTGTGTAGAAGCCGGCGTTGTATGCCCATAGTGCGAAAAACCAGTTCTCCAGCTTAGCCGGGTCACCGTTGTTGATGATCATCCCGGCGTTTCTGGTCTGGTTCCACTTGTCGACGAGGATCTGAAGACCGGCGGCGACATTGGCGGCGTAGTCCAACGCGATGGCACGCTGTGTTTCGTACGGTGAAGCGGCGCCTCCCTTGCCGTGCTCACGGCCCGCCAGGCGCATGTGGTCGGTGACCTGGGTGACGCCATAGCCGCAGTCGGCTGCACCCCAGTTGACGTCCCAGTCATTGCTAGGGATGCCGTCGTAGTAGTCGACGCCGTAGTAGTTCCCGATCAGCGGGTTACCGGTGACACCGGGGACTGCCTCTTTGCCGGCCTGCCACATGTTGGATTCCTGGGCGGTGACCCCGAGGAACACTTGAGCGGGGACCCGTTCGCCGCCGCCCGCCAATTCGGGCTTAGGGAAGAGCGTCTGCGGCTGGTAGGCAGGCATCCCCAGGTTCTTCCAGTTTGCGGGTCGGCTGGCACCGATGTTCAGCTTCCCGGTGATGGCCTTGTCCACGGCCCACTCGACCTGGCGGGGTTTCGGCTGCATCGCCTGGTTCCGCACGTCGTTGCGGGGCACGGAACAGGTACGTTCGGACTCCACGACTTCTGTCCGGGAGCCAGTCGTCGATGCGGTGGTGCCGCTGATCCCCCCAGTGCCCATTGTCTGTGTCGACACCCCGTGAGCGCTCCCCGCCTTGCCTCCTGTTTTGGGCTTGCCGGGGAGCAGGGGGGAAGGCACCCGGGAGGTGTCCCAGTCCCTAGCCTTGTCCTGCATTGGCTCGGTCCGGAAGGTGGCGGTCTTTTTCGTGGCTCGGATGGAGGTGGTGATGGTAACGGGGCGGGCCTCGGTGGCCTTCTGCCGGTTGAGGTATTTTGGAGAGGCCTTGCCGTCTGCCCAAACGGTGCGTTGAACGATCAGCCGGCCCTCAGTCGACGCGGTGGCGTCTTTTGAGGTGTCAGGGGCTGTGGTGATGCCTCGGGGGAGGTGCTTCGCCGTCTTCTTGAGCTTGCCTGTGAGGAGGACGTCGGGACCTTGACGGGTCAGGGCGATCTCATCGAGTTCGCCGGAGGCGAGGTCCTGGAGATTTCCTCTCCGCCAGTGCTTAATGGTTGCTACCTCGGCGCTCTTTACGCTTGCCACGCGAGAACGCTGCACGAAGGTGTAGCCGCCGGTCTGGTCGGATGCGATCCGATAGGGCGTGGTTGCAAGCGTAGCGAGAGTCTTCTTACCGCCCTTGTCGTCAACCTCGACGAGGTGGCGGCCGAAGGCGGCGGCGATGGCACCATGTTGGCCTGGGGTGGCTGACGTTACCTGCCCACTGGTAGCAATCGGCGCCGACAGCTTGCCGGTGGCCGAGTTCAGATGAAATAGGCGGGTCTTGGTCTGGTCCTGGCCTGGGGATTGAGTGAACACTGCGTCATCGCCGGCACCGCATCCCGGGTTGTAGTAGCTGAGGGAGGCGTTGAGCTTCAGCTTCCTCGTCCGGCCTGTCACAAGGTCGACGATGGCGGTGAAACCACCACGTGCCATCAACTTAGGGTCGTTTGTGAACGCACGCGGCGCGTACACGACGACGGCCTGCTTGCCGGAACCAGTGACGCAGGCGTTCCCGACCCACTGGTCGGCGTCGAAGCCAGGTTCAGCCAGCGAGGCGAGGGTCTTCCACGTGTAGCCGCTACTTGCGGTTGCGGTTAGGACGTGGAAGCCCCGAGCGTCACCGGTGGTGGTCCAGGCGAGGTCGTTCGACTTCTTGTAATCCTTGCCAAGCAGGTTCTGTCGTTGCTGGGGGGGAATGCCCTCTTGAGCATTCTTTGCGGGTTCCTTGTCCGGATCAGTGACCTGACCGGACGGTAACGAACCGTCAGCGACGGGTGATGCCGCAAGGGCGGCAGGTGTCTGTACGAGGCCGCATGTCAGCGCGGCGCAAACGGACACAGCCACCAACCACGCTTGTTTTCGTCTTCTGGTCTTCAAAGGACGCTTCCCCGTTTCTCGTTTAGGGTCTTCCTGCCCTTCTGGGCATGGCGCTGCTCCGCCCTCAGCGCTCTTAGCGCCAGCGGCGGGGCGGGAACTTGTGGCATCTCCTCGCTTCGAGGCTGGTGTGAACCGCGAAGCGTGGACGGCTCAGGTCAGCGGTAGGGAGGAATGGCCGTGCTGCCGATGTGCATCCACGCTTCGCTGCCTCAAAAGGCAGGTGTAACGGGTCGGGGCCTCAACCGCTTAGTCCTGCCTCGGCGTGCCCGGCGACCAGTGCTGACACCGGGCCGGCGGGAACCATGGTCGGCTGAATGCCGGGGCATCAGGCGGTCAAGCGCTTAACACTGCGGAGACCTCGCGTGGAGTGCCGATCAGATCACCAGGACACCGAGTCCTGCCGACCGCCTGAGGAACTGAGTGAGGGTGTGCCGCACCCACGCGCGCTGAGGGCACGCGGCAGTCCGATCTCACCGGTGCGTTTCATAACGGTTGCCAGAGTGATATCAGCGATGCCGACCTCCCCGATCACTAGGCGGCCGGCAGCACGAAGAGCCCTTTGAAATCCTGGTCTACACCGCTGCGCAGACTCGCTTGGCGGCCACGTCGCCGCCAGTACACAGATGAGGTTGCGACGTGGTCGAGTTGCCTGTTAGCTGGTGAATTGGAACGACGCGTTGTTGTTGTAGACGTGCGGGAAGCGGTCGATGTGCTGGTATGCAGCCATCACATCTTGAGCACCCTTGTAGCCGCTGCTGTAGTAGACGTGAGCTTTC
>NZ_JAIOAB010000113.1 GCF_019890635.1 Streptomyces sennicomposti | reverse complement strand
GCCGCCGTCGAGCAGCGCCTCGGCGCTCCCGCCCGCCGCCCCGGCCCAGGCGGCCGCCCCGGCGGCCGCACCCGCCCCGGCCGCGCCCGCCGCGCCCGAGGGCCCCGGCACGTCCGGCAACGCCCCGCTGGAAGGGGTGATCTGGGACCAGGACGCCCTGCTGGAGTTCGCCACCGGCTCGGTGGCCAAGGTGTTCGGGGAGCAGTTCGCGCCGATCGACTCCTACGCCAAGCGGGTGCGCCTGCCCGCACCGCCGTACCACTTCGTGACCCGGGTGACGAAGCTGGACGCGACGATCGGCACGTTCGGCCCCGCCACCATCACCACCGAGTACGACATCCCGAAGGACGCCTGGTACCTGGTGGACGAGGGCGCGCCGCCCGCCGTCACCGTCGAGGCCGGCCAGTGCGACCTGCTGCTGGTCAGCTACCTCGGCATCGACTTCCGCAACAAGGGCGAGCGGGTCTACCGCCTGCTGGACAGCTCCCTGATCTTCCGCGGCGGACTGCCCCGGGCCGGCCAGACGCTGCGCTACGACATCTCCATCGACCGGTTCGTGCACAACGGCGACACCACGCTCTTCTTCTTCAGCTACAACTGCTACGCCGACGGCGAGCTGATCCTCGAACTGCGCGACGCCTGCGCCGGGTTCTTCAGCAAGGAGGAGCTGGCCACCCCGCTCGGCGTCGTCATCACCGACCGCGAGCGCGCCGAGCGCGCCGCCCTCACCCAGGGCTACTTCAAGCCGCTGGCCCGCACGGACAAGACGCTGCTCACCGGCGCCGACCTGGAACTGCTCGCGCAGGGCCGGTACGGCGAGGTGTTCGGACCCGAGCACGCCCAGGACGAGGGCCTCAACCCGGGGCTGCGGCTGCCGGACGCCATGCTGCGGATGGTGGACGAGGTGACGGTGGACCGCCTCGGCGGCCCGCGCGGCCTCGGCAAGCTCACCGCCGTCAAGCGCCTGGAGCCGGACGCCTGGTACTTCACCTGCCACTTCCCCGACGACCCGGTGCTGGCCGGCTCGCTGGTCGCCGAGGGCGCGGTGCAGCTGCTCCAGACCTACCTGCTCTACCTCGGCATGCACCTCACCCTGCCGGACGCCCGCTTCCAGACCGTCACCGACGAGCGGATCGACGTCCAGGTGCGCGGCCAGGTCACCCCGGAGCACTCGGAGATCCGCTACGAGGTCGAGATCATGGAGGTCACGCTGCTGCCGCGGCCGACCGTGATGGCGGACATCCTGGTCTACCTGGGCGACAAGCCGGTCATCAAGATGCGCAACCTCGGCCTCCAGGTCCGCGAGAAGGACGGCACGCCCTACCGCCCGGAGGCCGGGGGAGTGCCCGCCTTCCTGGGCCGGCGCAACCGCAGCGGCGAACCGGCGATGATCAACGAACTGCACCTGGCGCACGCCGCCAAGGGCCTGCTGGACATGGCGATGGGCCCGGAGTTCGAGGTCTACCGCAACAGCCGCGCGCCCTACATCCCCAACGGCGACTTCCAGTTCGTGGACCGCGTGATGTCCCTCAAGGGCACCCGCGGCGACCTGGGCCCCGGCTCGGAGATGGTCACCGAGTACGACTCGCCCGAGGACGCCTGGTACTACCGGCAGAACTCCTACCCGCACATGCCCAACTGCGTGTACATGGAGACCTCGCTGCAGGCGGCCATCTTCCTCGGCTACTACCTCGGCGCCACCCTCAAGGACCCGCAGCAGCAGTTCTCCATCCGCAACCTGGACGGCCGCGCCACCCTGGTCAAGGACATCGACCTGCGCGGCAAGACCATCCGCCACCACTCCAAGCTGCTGATGACCAGCGCCGTCTCCGGCGCCGTCCTGCAGAACTTCTCCTACGAACTCTCCGCCGACGGCGAGGTCTTCTACACCGGCGAGTCCCTGTTCGGCTACTTCAGCGAGGCCGCCCTCGCCAACCAGGTCGGCCTGGACAACGGCAGCTACGTCGCGCCCTGGATCGAGCAGGAGCAGATCGCCGCCGAGCGGGTGCGCCGTATCGAACTGCCCGCCGACGCGCCCGCGTTCACCGACCCGGCCGGCGGGCACCTGCACCTGCCCGGTGACCACTTCCACCTGGTGGACCACGTCGACCTGGTCACCGACGGCGGCCGGCACGGCGCCGGTTATCTGCACGGTCTGCGCAAGGTGCGCGACGACGAGTGGTACTTCGACTGCCACTTCCACCGCGACCCGGTGATGCCCGGCTCGCTCGGCGTGGAGGCCGTGCTCCAGGCCATGCGGCTGTTCGTGCTGGAACAGGGCCTGGCCGAGGGCATCGAGAACCCGCGCTTCGCGATGGCCACCGACGTGGAGATGAGCTGGAAGTACCGCGGCCAGATCCTGCGCGGCGACGGCGAACTCCGCTTCGACGTGCACATCAAGGAGGTGCGGCGCGAAGCGGACCGGCTGCTGCTGATCGCCGACGCCGACCTCTGGAAGCCGGGTCTGCGCATCTACGAGCTGACCGACGCGGCCATCGAGGTCCGTTCCGCCCCCGACCACGCCTGACCAGCCGAGGAGCTGCGCTTCCCATGTCCACCACGCACCCCCAGACCCCGCTGCGCTGGTACGGCGACGGCTACCCCAGCACCGACCCGGCCGGCGTGTACCAGGTCCTCGCCGACCTCGACGACCCCTGCTTCATCGTCGCCACCCCGCAGGGGCCCGGCGCCGTCTCCGGCGGCACCGCCGCCCCCGCCGGCCAGGGCCCGCAGCTGCTGGCCGCCGCCGCCCCGCTGCCGCCCCACCGGCTCGGCTCGGCCGCCTTCACCGCCGCCCACGGCGTGCGCCAGCCCTACATGGCCGGCGCCATGGCGGGCGGCATCGCCTCCGCCGACATGGTGATCGCCCTGGCCCGGGAGGGCTTCCTGGCCTCCTTCGGCGCCGCCGGACTGCTGCCCGAGAACATCGAGAAGGCCCTGCTGCGGTTCGCCGCCGAGATCCCCGGCCTGCCGTACGCCGTCAACCTGATCCACAGCCCCAGCGAGGACCGGCTGGAACGCGAGGCCGTGGAGCTGTTCCTGCGGCACGGCGTGCGCTGCGTCGAGGCGTCGGCCTACATGGGCCTCACCCCGCACGTGGTGCGCTACCGCCTGGCCGGGCTGCGCCGCGACGCGGCCGGGCGGATCGTCGCCGACAACCGGCTGATCGCCAAGATCTCCCGCCCGGAGACCGCCGAGCGCTTCATGCGCCCGGCTCCCGCCGCCACCGTCAGCGCCCTGCTGGAACAGGGCCTGATCACCGCCGAACAGGCCTCCCTCGCCCACCACGTCCCGCTGGCCGACGACATCACGGTGGAGGCCGACTCGGGCGGCCACACCGACCGCCGCCCGCTGCCCGCGCTGCTCCCGGCCATCCTGCGGCTGCGCGACCATGTGCAGCGCGAGCACCGCTACCCGGTGCCGGTCCGGGTCGGCGCGGCCGGCGGCCTCGGCACCCCGGTCGCGGTCGCGGCGGCCTTCGCGATGGGCGCGGCCTACGTCGTGACCGGCTCGGTCAACCAGTCCTGTCTGGAGTCGGGCGCCTCGCCCGTCGCCAAGGCGATGCTCGCCGAGGCCGGCATCGCGGACTGCGAGATGGCCCCGGCCGCCGACATGTTCGAGATGGGCGTCGACCTCCAGGTGCTCAAGAAGGGCACCCTCTTCCCGATGCGCGCCCGCCGCCTCTACCAGCTCTACCAGGCCCACGACGGCCTGGAGGCGCTGCCCGCCGAGGAGCGCGCCCGGCTGGAGCAGCAGATCTTCCGCCGCCCCCTGGAGGAGGTCTGGCAGGACTGCGTCGCCTACTTCCAGCGCCGCGACCCCGAACAGCTCACCCGCGCCGAGGGCAGCCCCAAGCGCCGGATGGCCCTGGTCTTCCGCTGGTACCTCGGCATGGCCTCGCGCTGGGCGGTGACCGGCCAGGAGGACCGCGCGCAGGACTACCAGATCTGGTGCGGACCGGCCATGGGCTCCTTCAACGACTGGGCCACCGGCAGCTATCTGAAGAACCCCAGCAACCGCCGGGTCGCGGACGTCGCCCACCACCTGATGCGCGGCGCCGCCTTCCACACCCGGCTGGCCCAGCTGCGCCTGGCCGGCGTGCACATCCCGGCCGGCGCCGCCGACTACCGGCCCGTCCCGCTGGAGACCCCCAGCGACGCCGCACCCACGGCGGGCGCCCGATGAGCGCCGGCCTGACCCCCGAGAAGCTGGAGGAACTGCTCGGCGACCCGGCCGACCCCGCCAACCCGTTCGGCTACGCCGCCGCCGTCGCCCACGACGAGGCGAACGACGCCCCCGAGCACCTGTACGAGGTGCTGCGGGAGAGCGGCTTCCACCTCAACTACCTGCCGCAGCAGTGGGGCGGCGCCTTCGAGTCCTTCGACCGCAGCCTCACCCTGGTCCGCGCGGCGGCCCGCCGGGACGTCAGGATCATGCCCGGCACCATGTTCAGCATCATCGCCGCCACCTGTCTGCAACTGCACGGCACCACCGCGCAGCAGGAGCGGGTGGCGCGCATCCTGCGGGACGGCGGCGCGGTCGCCTTCGCCCTCACCGAGGCGGACCACGGCAGCGACCTGCTCGCCGGACAGGTGCGGCTGGACGGGGCGGGACTGCTGCACGGCGAGAAGTGGCTCGTCGGCAACGGCCTGCGGGCCCAGGCCGTCTACGTCGTCGCCCGCACCGGCCCCCGCGGGCCCGGCGCCTTCACCTCCTTCCTGCTCGACCTGACCGACGGCTCCCTCGACGAGGACGACCTGGTGCGGCTGCCGGCCCCGCCGATCACCGGCATGCGCGGCATCGACTTGGCCACCCTGCGCTTCGACGCCCTCCCGGTGCCGTGGGACGCGCAGGTCGGCAAGGAGGGCGAGGGACTGGAGGTCGCCATCCGGGCGCAGCAGGCGGTCCGGCTGATGAGCGTGGCGGGCTCGCTCGGCATCGCCGACACCGCCCTGCGGCTCGCCCTCGGCTTCGCCGCCGAGCGCCGCTTCGGGCGTACGACGCTGGCCGCGACGCCGCACACGGCCCGCGAGCTGGCGACCGCGTCCGCCGCGCTGCTGGCGGCGGACGCGGTGGCGCTGGCCGCCGCCCGCGGCGTGCACGTGGCGCCGGAGGCGTTCAGCGTCTGGGGCCCGGCCGTCAAGCACCTGGTCGCCGAGGCCACCGAGGACCTGCTGCGGCACTGCGGCACCGTCCTGGCCACCCGCTCGGTGCTGCGCGAGAAGGCCCCCGGGGACGGGGTGTTCCAGAAACTCCAGCGCGACTCGGCCGTCGTCCGCGTCATCGACGCCAGCCCGTACGCCAACCTGCGCTCCTACAGCGGCCAGCTGCCCACCCTGCTCGCCACCACCGACACCCCCGACCCCCGGACGGTGCGCCGGATCTTCGCCCTGGACGCCGAGCTGCCGCCCTACGAACCCGCCCGCCTCGACCTCATCGCCCGCGGCGTGGACCCGGTCCTCGGCGGACTGCCCGCCGTCGCCGAGGCCGCCCGCGCGGCCCTGGACGACGACACCGCGGGTTTGCTGGCCCGCCTCGCCGAGGCCGTCACCGCACTGCTGCCCGAGTCCGAGGCGGCCCGGCGCCCCGGCGCCGACCCCAACGCCCTCGCCGACCTCGCCGAGCGCTACGCCTGGCTGCACGGCGCCGCCGCCTGCGTCCACCTGTGGTGGGCCAACCGCGACCGCCCGCTGCCCTCGACCTGTCCGGCACGATCGACGTGGCGGCGGAGCG
>NZ_JAIOAB010000112.1 GCF_019890635.1 Streptomyces sennicomposti | reverse complement strand
CCGCGACCGCGCGACGGGCGCCGCCGCACCACGAGCCCGCGAGGACTGGGACCATCCGCGCCTCCTGCGCCTGCGCTCCGCGCCCGTGGACCGTCCACGGACGACCGGGGGACCTGCCTGGGACAACGACCGCCGTACGCCCCCGTGACCACCCCCGAAGGGTGAACCGGCGGGCCGCGGCCCGGCCCGGCGCCCGGTGGGGGGAGCCTACGGCGGTCCTGACCTGGTGTACCCCCGATTCGGCGGCGAAGTGATTGGACGGGCCCCGGCGGGAAACGCGGATCACGGCACGACGAGACACCGACCGCCGCGAGGGAGGACCCGTGAGCACCGATCCCATGGCCGACGACGCCTACCAGCCCACCGGGAGCAACGAGGAGCAGGAGGACGCCGCGCCGCTGGACATGCAGGACGCGGTGGACGAGCGGACCTACGACGACACCCTCGACGAGGGGTACTCCCCGCCCGAGAAGCCGCTCGGCGTCGACAAGTACGGCACCACGGCCGCCGAACAGCACGAGGGCGAGACCCTCGACCAGCGACTGGCCCAGGAACGCCCCGACGTGGGCGAGCCGGAGGGCGACGGCGTGGGCGACCTGCCCGGCGGCGAGGGCGAGCCCGTCGACCCGGAGGCGGGCACGGACCGCGCCGGCCGGCTGGTGGCGCCCGACGAGGGCGCGCACCCCGACACCACCAAGGACGAGATCGCCGCCGACAAGGGCATCGACGCGGGGGCCGCGGGCGCGGAGGAGGCCGCCGTGCACGTCGTCGAGGACGACACCGCCCTGCCCGACGACGACGCCTACTGAGGCCCCACGCCGGACGACGCCCACGGACGACGCCCGCCGGGGCCGCACATCCGGAGGGACCGGGACCCGCCGCGGGTCCCGGTCCCTCCGTGACGGCGGGCCGCGTCAGCTCCGGCCGGCCCGTCGCCGGTCAGGGCAGCAGCTTGTCCAGCGCGGCCGGGCCCTCCGCCTCGATCTTGCGCTTGGCCCACTCCAGGTTGCGCGGCGTGATGTCCCGGCCGGCGGCCAGCACCACGTCCTCCGCCGACACTTCGGTGCCGGTACGGGCGTGCAGCAGCTCGTCCGGCGTGCAGGGGTTCCCGGACGAACGGGATGCTTCGGGTTGTGACGTCGACATGTGTCCTCCTCGGGTCCGGCCGGGTCCCCGACCGGGTGCGGGCTGCGCCGCCCGTGCTGCGGGACCGGGACCTTCTCCCACCATTGCCCGCCGCGCCGCACCCTGCATCCGGAAGGGCCCCGCGTACCGGGCCGGGCAGACCCCGGCCCGCTGCAGCAGTAGGGGTACCTGGCCGCGGCCCGGGAAAACCACCGGACCCCCGCCCCCGGCCCCGAGTGCTCCTAAGCTGGAAGGACCCGGAAGGCCGGGCGGCGGGACGCCCCTCGCGCCACCCGCGCGCGCCGGTCCGCGCCACCCGCGCGCCCCGATCAGGGAGGCCGCCGCCATGGCCGACACCGCCAGTCCGCAGTCCGCCCCCGAGTGCGTGCCCATCGCCGACCACGGGCTGATCGGCGATCTGCGCACCGTCGCCCTCGTCGGCACCGACGGCACCATCGACTGGTACTGCCCGCCCGCCTTCGACGCCCCCAGCGTCTTCGCCGCCGTCCTCGACGCCGAGCGCGGCGGACGCTTCGAACTCGCCGCGGCCCAGGCGGCCCGCACCAAGCAGTTCTACTTCCCCGACACCAATGTGCTGATCACCCGGTTCTTCACCGAGGACGGCGTCGGCGAGGTGCAGGACTTCATGCCGGTGACCGACGCCGGGGCAGGTGAGGCCGAACGGCACCGGCTGATCCGGCGGGTGGTGTGCGTGCGCGGCACCCTGCCGTTCCGCGCCCGCATCGCGCCCCGCTTCAACTACGGCGCCGACCCGCACACCGTGCGCGCCGAGGGCCGGCTGGTCCTGTTCGAGTCGGCGTCGCTGTCCCTCGCCCTGACCGCCACCGTGCAACTGGAGGCGGACGGCCCGGACGTGACGGCGGAGTTCAAGCTCGCCGAGGGCGAGTCGGCCGTCTTCGCCCTCGACCAGGTCGGCGGCGCGGTGGCCCCGCGCCGGTGCGCCTGCACCGAGGCCGACGAGCAGTTCGCGGCCACCGTCGCGTACTGGCGGCGCTGGCTCGCGCAGTCCCGCTACCGGGGCCGCTGGCGGGAGATGGTGCACCGCTCCGCGCTCACCCTGAAACTCCTCACCTACGCCCCGACCGGCGCCATCGTCGCCGCGCCCACCACCAGCCTGCCCGAACGCCTCGGCGGCGAGCGCAACTGGGACTACCGCTACGTGTGGGTGCGCGACGCCGCGTTCGCCGTCTACGCGCTGCTGCGGCTCGGCTTCACCGGCGAGGCCGCCGCCTTCATGCGCTTTCTGACCCTGCACATCAGCCCCGGCGACGGCAAGGCCACCGGCCCGCTGCAGGTCATGTACGGCATCGACGGCCGCACCGAGCTGCCCGAGCGCGAACTCGGCCACCTCGGCGGGCACCGCGGCTCCGCCCCGGTCCGGGTCGGCAACGCCGCCGCCGACCAGCTCCAGCTGGACATCTACGGCGCGCTGATCGACTCCATCTACCTCTACGACAAATGGGCCGAGCCGATCTCCAGCGCCCAGTGGGACGACGTGTGCGCCCTGGTCGACTGGGTGTGCGACAACTGGGACCAGCCCGACGAAGGCGTGTGGGAGACCCGCGGCGGCCGCAAGGACTTCCTGTACTCGCGGCTGATGTGCTGGGTCGCCGTGGAACGCGCCATCCGGCTGGCCAACCGCCGCGGCCTGCCCGCCGACCTGCCGCGCTGGCGGCAGAGCCGGGACGCGATCTACCGCCGGGTCATGGACCGCGGCTGGTCGCACGAGCGGCGGGCGTTCGTCCAGTACGAGGGCGGCGACGTGCTGGACGCGGCCGTGCTGATGATGCCGCTGGCCAAGTTCATCGCCCCCACCGACCCCAAGTGGCTGGCCACCCTGGACGCGCTCACCGAGGACCTGGTCTCCGACTCCCTCGTCTACCGCTACGACCCGAGGAGCAGCCCCGACGGACTGCGCGGCGACGAGGGCACGTTCTCCATCTGCTCGTTCTGGTACGTGGAGGCCCTCACCCGGGCCGGCCGCCTGGACGAGGCCCGCCTCGCCTTCGAGAAGATGCTCACCTACGGCAACCATCTCGGCCTGTACGCCGAGGAGATCGGCCGCACCGGCGAGCAGCAGGGCAACTTCCCGCAGGCGTTCACGCATCTGTCGCTGATCAGCGCCGCGTACAACCTGGACCGCGCGCTCGGCTGACCCGGGCGCGCGGTCCGGGGCGCCGATCAGCCGATGTGGTACGGGTCGCCGTACACCTTCCAGTCCAGCGGCGGGTTCAGGTCGAGGTTGCCGTTGCGCAGGAAGACGCGCTGCTCGGTGTCGACCCGGCTGGTGTCGCTGTGCGCCTCCTCCTGCTTCATCGCCCACACCCGCGCGTCGAGGAAGGCGTTCAGGTACGCCGTCTCGTCGCCGCCCTGGGCCGGCGGCTTCGCGGTGCGCAGCGCCCGCTTGCGGATGCTGCGGAAGCTGGTCGCGTCGTCGCCGTCGCCGTGCATCACGATGGCGTCGTAGTAGGCGAACTGGCCGAGCGCGCGCAGCCCGTCCGCCTTGCCCTGGGCGACGGCGGGGCCGAAGTAGACGCGGTCGCGCTCGTCGTTCTGGGCCTGCTGGAACACGGCGTCCTTGGCGGCCGTGCGCCAGTCCGTCGGGAAGTCGGGGTCGAGACCGGAGTGCGAGTCGGTGCCGTTCACCTTGCGCAGCGCCGGGAGGTACTTGGCGAGCACGTTGCCGCTCTTGCGGTCGGCGTAGAGCTGGACCAGGTCGAGCATGTCGCCGGTGCCGGAGCAGAAGCCGATGATGCCGGCGGTGTAGCCGCGGCCGTCGCCGATGTCCTCGATGTACTTGTACTGCGCCTTCCAGTCGAGCGAGGAGTTCTCCGCGCTCGACACCAACTGCATGGCGATCTCCTTCTTGGCCGGGTCGTCCAGGCCCGGCCCGGCCGCCGGGGCCGCTGTCGCGCCCGGGGCGTCGAGCAGCGGGACGGCGGCCACGGCGGCGCCGAGGAGGGCGAGGACGGTACGGCGGGGGACGCCGGGCACGGCGGCCGCACGGGAGTTCGGATGCACCATGGGGGCTCCAAAGACGAGTGGGGGGAGGGCAGTTGGCCGAGTCTGCGCACGTACGACCAACTGATAGGAAGGTTTCCTACCAGAAAGTCGAACGCACGGTCACCGGTCGAACGCCGAATTCGTAGAAACGTACGGAAGCGGACGCGGGGGAGCGGCCCGGCCGGGTCAGGGCAGCGGCTGCTCCGCCCAGATGACCTTTCCCGCCGCCGTGTAGCGCGTACCCCACCGCTCGGCGAGCTGCGCCACCAGGAACAGACCCCGGCCGCCCTCGTCGGTGGCCGCCGCGTACCGCAGATGCGGCGAGGTGCTGCCGCCGTCGAACACCTCGCAGATCAGGGCGCGGTCGCGCAGCATCCGCACCCGGATGGGCGCCGCGCCGTAGCGGATCGCGTTGGTGACCAGCTCGCTGAGGATCAGCTCCGTGGTGAACGCCTGCTCGTCCAGCCCCCACTGCGCCAGCCGCGCGGTCACCGCGGCGCGCACCTCGCCCACGGCCGCCGGGTCCGCCGGCACGTCCCACTCGGCGATCCGGTCGGCGGCCAGCGCCCGGGTGCGGGCGACCAGCAGCGCCACGTCGTCCACCGGCCGGAACGGCTGCCGGGCGTCCAGCACCGCGCGGCACGTCTCCTCGGGCGAGGGACCGGCCGAGGCCAGCGCCGCGCGCAGCTCCGCCAGACCGGTGTCGATGTCCCGCTGCCAGTCCTCCACCAGCCCGTCCGTGTACAGCACCAGCCGGCTGCCCTCGGGCAGCTCCAGCTCGGCCGTCTCGAACGGCAGCCCGCCCAGGCCCAGCGGCGGCCCGGCCGGCACGTCCGCGAACGTCACCTCGCCGCCGGGCGCGATCACGGCGGGCGGCGGATGGCCGGCGCGGGCGACGGCGCACCGCCGGGAGACCGGATCGTAGATCGCGTACAGACAGGTCGCCCCGATCACCGGCGCGCCCGGCCCGTCCCCCGGCTCGTCCTGGTCGATCCGGCCGACCAGCTCGTCCAGCAGCCCCAGCAGCTCGTCCGGCGGCAGGTCCAGGGCGGAGAAGTTGTGCACCGCGGTCCGCAGCCGGCCCATCGTGGCCGCCGCGTGCAGCCCGTGGCCCACCACGTCGCCCACCACCAGCGCCACCCGCGCCCCCGACAGCGGCAGCACGTCGAACCAGTCGCCGCCCACGCCCGCCTGCGCCGGAAGGTACCGGTAGGCGATGTCCAGCGCGCTCTGCTCGGGCAGCCGGCGCGGCAGCAGACTGCGCTGCAACGTGACCGCCATGCCGTGCTCGCGGGTGTAGCGGCGGGCGTTGTCGATGGAGACCGCGGCCCGCGCCACCAGCTCCTCGGCCAGCGCAAGCTCCTCGGTGTCGAACGGCCCGGGCTTCTCCGAGCGCCAGAAGTCGACCAGCCCCAGCACCACCGTCCCGGCCCGCACCGGCACCGTGATCAGCGTGTGGATGCCGTACGCCACGATCCGCGCGGTGCGCTCGGGGTCCTGCGCCAGCCAGCCCGTCGCCGTCTCCAGACGCGGCTCCAGGACCGCCCTGCGGGTGCGCAGCCCGGCGGCCTGCGGCGAGGTGTCGACGAACCGGAACTGCCGGCCCACCGGGTACAGCGGGGCGTCGTCCCGGATCCCGCCGACCGCCGTACGGCGCAGCGCCGCGCCCGGCTCCGGGTCCTCGCCGCGCAGCACCGCGTCGTACAGGTCCACGGTGACGAAGTCGGCGAACCGGGGCACGGCCACCTCGGCCAGCTCCTCGGCGGTCCGGGTCACGTCCAGAGTGGTGCCGACGCCCACCCCGGCGTCGTAGAGCAGGCTCAGACGCTCCCGGGCCAGCTCCGCGCGGCCGGCCAGGGCGCGCAGCTCCGTGGAGTCGCGCAGGGTGGCCACGCTGCCCGAGGGGCCGCCGTCCAGGTCGGTGGGGCGCTGGTTGACCGCCAGCAGCCGCTCGCCCACCGGGTGCAGCTCGTCGGTGACCGTCACTCCGGAGGCCAGCAGCTCCGCGGTGGCCGCATCGAGGCCGAGAGCACGCATGTCGCGGCCCTCGGCGTCCGCGGGCAGGTCGAGCAGGCGGTGCGCCTCGTCGTTGGCGAGCAGCAGCCGGCCCTCCTCGCCGACGATGATCACGCCCTCCCGGACCGAGTGCAGCACCGCGTCGTGGTGCTCGTACATCCGCGTCATCTCGCCCGGCCCCAGACCGTGGGTCTGCCGCAGCAGCCGCCGGCTGACCAGCGCCGTCCCCGCCGTCGCCAGGACGAGCCCCACCCCGGCCGCCCCCAGCACGACGGGCAGCTGCCGGTCGGCGAGGCCGCCCACGTTGCGGGTGGTGATGCCGGCCGCGACCAGCCCCTCCACCTTCCCGCCGGGCGCCTCGACGGGCACCACCGCCTGCACCAGCCGCCCGATCGTCCCGTTGACCTCCTCGACGACCGTGCCGCCGCGCACCGCGGGCCCGATGTCGCCGACGAACTTCTTGCCGATGCGGTCCGGCACCGGGTGCGTGTAGCGGACGCCGTCGGTGTTCATCACGACGATGAAGTCGACGTTCGCCGCCTTGCGGGCCGCCTCGGCGCGCGGCTGGAGGATCGCCGTCGGGTCCGGGGCGGCGAGGGCCTCGCGGGTGCCCGGCGCGTTGGCGAACGTCTCGGCGACCGCGAGCGAGCGGTTGCGGGCCTCCGCCGCGGTGTCGTGCCGCACCTGGAGCACCAGCGCCACCACCGCGGCCACCACGAGCAGCAGCACGATGACGACCTGGAGCACGAACACCTGGCCGGCGACGCTGCGCCCGCGCAGCGCGGACCTGAGCCGCGTGGACCGGCCGGCCCCGGACCGGCCGCGCTCGGCGCGTTCACGCGCCCGCCGGGCCGGGCCGGGAGCATGCTCCAGGCGCCGGCCGCTGGGCGGGCGGGACGACCGGGGGCCGGTTCGACCCGGAAGTCGGACCATGCTGCCAC
>NZ_JAIOAB010000111.1 GCF_019890635.1 Streptomyces sennicomposti | reverse complement strand
TCCCCGCCCACCGGAACCGTCCCGACCTGGATCTGCCGGCTCTTGCGGCGCTCGGCGAGCTTGGTCGGAACGGACGGCATGCCGAGAGAAATCGCAGTCATCTGCTGTGCAACCCCAAGTCGTGGATCAAGGTCCGGTCCCGTTGAGCGGCGGGCTCCAGGCTTCGAGATTACGGTACGTGGCCCCGCCCCAGCACATCCCACCCGGCAAACCACCCATTGGTAGGCGGCCGGAGCGGAGCACCGCCCGGCCGCCGGTGAACGCCGGACGGCTAGGAGATTTTGACCGGGTTGACCACGTCGGCGATCAGGACGAGCGCGGTGAAGCAGATGAAGACGCTGGCCACCACATAGGCCACCGGCATCAGCTTCGCCACGTCGAACGGGCCCGGGTCGGGGCGGCGCAGCACCCGCGCCACGTTCCGCCGCAGGGCCTCCCACAGCGCGCCCGCGATATGGCCGCCGTCCAGTGGCAGCAGCGGGAGCATGTTGAACAGGAACAGGGAGAGGTTGAAGCCGGCCACCAGCATCAGGGCCATGGCCAGCTGCTGGGTGGGCGGGATGTCCAGGGTGAAGATCTCGCCGCCGACGCGGGCCGCGCCGACCACGCCCATCGGGGAGTCGGGCTGGCGGGGGGCGCCGTCGAAGGCCGCGTCCCACAGGGCGGGGATCTTGCCGGGCAGGCTCGCGATGGAGTCGACGGCCTCGCCGAGACGGTCGCCCATCCAGGTCACCGACTCGCCGAAGTCCTGGCGGACGACGCCGGTGGCGGCGCTGAAGCCGAGGAAGCCGGCGCTGACGTACTGGCCCTCCACGATCCGGCCGCTGGAGTCCTTCTCGGCGACCTGGTTGGTGGCGATCCTCGCGTGCAGCGTGACGTCCTGGCCGCCGCGCTCGACGACGATCGGCACGTCCTTGCCGGGGTTGGCGCGGATGAGGTCCGAGAGGCGGTTCCAGTCGTCGGTCTTCACGCCGTTGAAGGAAACGATGCGGTCGCCGGCCTTCAGGCCCGCGGCGGCGGCCGGGGAGGGCGCGTCGCCGGCCTTGCAGGTGTCGCGGTTCTCGCTCTGGGCGATGACGCACTGGGAGACCGAGCTGACGGCGGTGGTCTGCTGCGAGATGCCGAAGCCCATCAGGACCGTGAGGAACAGGGCGACCGCGAGGATCAGGTTCATGAAGGGGCCCGCGAACATGACGATGACCCGCTTCCACGGGGCGCGGGTGTAGAACAGGCGCTTCTCGTCGCCCGGCTGCAGTTCCTCGAAAGCGGCCGAGCGGGCGTCCTCGATCATGCCGCGCCAGGGCGAGGTGGAGCGCGCGGCGATCCGGCCGTCGTCGCCCGGCGGGAACATGCCGATCATGCGGATGTAGCCGCCGAACGGGATGGCCTTGATGCCGTACTCCGTCTCGCCCTTCTTGCGCGAGAAGATCGTCGGCCCGAAGCCGACCATGTACTGCGGCACCCGGATGCCGAACAGCTTCGCGGTGGACAGATGCCCCAGCTCGTGCCACGCGATGGAGAACAGCAGGCCGATCACGAAGACGACTATGCCGAGGATCATCATCAGGGACGTCATGCACGCGCCTCCGCGGTCGCCGTCTGCGCTGTCAGTTCCCGGGCCCGGGCGCGCGCCCAGGCCTCCGCTTCGAGGACGTCCGGGACCGTGAGGGAAGTTCCCGTCGCGGGCGTGCCGTGTTCCTCGACCACCTGTGTCACGGTCTCCATGATTCCGTTGAAGGGCAGTGCGCCGCGCAGGAACGCGTCGACGCACTCCTCGTTGGCCGCATTGAACACGGCCGGGGCGGTGCCCGCGAGCCGGCCCACGTGCCGGGCGAGGCCGACGGAGGGGAAGGCCTCGGTGTCGAGGGGGAAGAACTCCCAGGTCGACGCGGTGCTCCAGTCGAAGGCGGGCGCGGCGTCGGGAACGCGTTCGGGCCAGCCGAGACCGATGGCGATCGGACCTCCCATGTCGGGGGGCGTCGCCTGCGCGAGGGTGGACCCGTCGGTGAACTCGACCATCGAGTGGACGTACGACTGCGGGTGCACGACGACCTCGATGCGGTCGAAGGGGATGTCGTACAGCAGGTGCGCCTCGATGACCTCCAGGCCCTTGTTGACGAGGGTGGCGGAGTTGACCGTGATCACCGGGCCCATCGCCCAGGTGGGATGGGCGAGGGCGTCCTCGACGGTCACGTCGGCCAGCTCCGCCTTGCTCCGGCCCCGGAACGGCCCGCCGGAGGCGGTGACGACGAGTCTGCGCACGTCGGCGCGGGTGCCGGCGGCCAGGGCCTGGAAGAGCGCGGCGTGCTCGGAGTCGACCGGGATGATCTGGCCGGGCTTGGCGAGCGCCTTGACCAGGGGGCCGCCGACGATGAGCGACTCCTTGTTGGCGAGCGCGAGGGTGCGGCCCGCCTCCAGGGCGGCGAGGGTCGGGGCGAGGCCGATGGAGCCGGTGATGCCGTTGAGGACGGTGTGGCATTCGGAGGCGGCGACCTGGGTGGCCGCGTCGGGCCCGGCCAGGATCTCCGGCAACGGCTCGCCGGTGCCGTACTCGGCGCTCAGCGCCTCACGCAGGGCCGGCACGACGTCCTCGCGGGCCACGGCGACGGCCCGGACCCGCAGCCGGCGGGCCTGCTCGGCGAGGAGACCGACCCGGCCGCCGTTGGCGGACAGCGCGGTGACCCGGAAGCGGTCCGGGTTGCGCAGCACGAGGTCGATGGCCTGGGTGCCGATGGAGCCGGTGGACCCGAGGACCACCACGTCCTTGGGGCCGTCACCGGCGGGGTCGAAGACGAGGTGCGGATCGGCGAGAGGGGCTGGACTGTCGCTCATCCCCCCATTGTGGCCGCACCGGCCCCGTCTTCCGACAGCGCGTCCCCCGGGCGGGTCCCGGCGGGGGTCCGGGCTCGGTGGTGGCGTCCGGGCTCGGTGGCGGGGCCCGGGTCCGGTGGCGGGGTCCGGGCCCGGTGGCGGGGTCCGGCACGGCGCCGAGGCCCGGCACGGCGGCGGGGCGCGGCGGCGGGGGCCCGTCGTGACGGCGGGCCCCGCGGAGGGGGTACGGCGGCGGAGCGCCGCCGGGGCGGGCCGGTGCGGCGGTGGGGCTCCGCCGGGCGGCCCGGTCAGCGGATGGGGCGGTGGACGTTCTTGCGGCGGCTCGGGCCGGGGGGCGTCTCGGCGATCCACGGGCCGTCGTCGGAGGGGTCGATGACGCCCTGCTCCAGCCACTCGTAGACGCCGCCGAGGACGCCCTTGACGACCGTGCGGTCCAGGTCGTCGGTGTTGGTCCACAGGCGGCCGAAGAGTTCGCCGATCCGGATGCGGGACTGGCGGCAGAAGGCGTCGGCGAGCTGGTAGGCCTCACGGCCGTGCTCGCCCCGGCTGCGCAGGAGTTCGGCGCGTACGCAGGCCGCGCTCATCGCGAACAGTTCGGCGCCGATGTCGACGATCCGGCCGAGGAAGCCCTGCTTGGTCTCCATCCGGCCCTGCCAGCGGGACATCGCGTAGAAGGTGGAGCGGGCGAGCTTGCGGGCGGTGCGTTCGACGTAGCGCAGGTGCCCGGAGAGGTCGACGTGCCCGGCCGGGTGGAAGTCGGCGTAGGCGCCGGGGAGTTGTCCGGGCCCGGCGACCAGCTTGGGCAGCCACTTGGCGTAGAAGAGGCCCGCGTTCGCGCCCGCCTTGGCCTTGTCCTGGAGGGACTTGTCGGGGTCGATGAGGTCGCCGGCGACCGAGAGGTGGGCGTCGACGGCCTCGCGCGCGATCAGCAGGTGCATGATCTCGGTGGAGCCCTCGAAGATGCGGTTGATGCGCAGGTCGCGCAGCATCTGCTCGGCGGGGACGGCGCGTTCGCCGCGGGCGGCGAGCGAGGCGGCGGTCTCGAAGCCGCGGCCGCCGCGGATCTGGACCAGCTCGTCGGCCATCTTCCAGGCCATCTCCGAGCCGTAGAGCTTGGCGAGGGCGGCCTCGATGCGGATGTCGTTGCGGTTCTCGTCGGCCATCTGGGAGGACAGTTCGAGGACGGCCTCCAGGGCGAAGGTGGTGGCCGCGATGAAGGAGATCTTCGAGCCGACGGCCTCGTGCAGCGCGACCGGCTTGCCCCACTGCTCGCGGGCGGCGGACCACTCGCGGGCGATCTTCAGGCACCACTTGCCGGCGCCGGCGCACATCGCGGGCAGGGAGAGGCGGCCGGTGTTGAGGGTGGTCAGGGCGATCTTGAGGCCCTGGCCCTCCTCGCCGATGCGGTGGGCGGCCGGGACGCGCACCTGGTGGAAGCGGGTGACGCCGTTCTCGATGCCGCGCAGGCCCATGAAGGCGTTGCGGTTCTCCACCGTGACGCCCTCGGAGCCGGCCTCCACGACGAAGGCGGTGATGCCGCCGCGGTGCCCCTCGGACTTCGGCACCCGCGCCATGACGACGAGGAGGTCGGCCACCACCCCGTTGGTCGTCCACAGCTTGACGCCGTCCAGGACGTAGTCGTCGCCGTCAGGCACGGCCGAGGTCGCCAGGCGTGCCGGGTCGGAGCCGACGTCCGGCTCGGTGAGGAGGAAGGCGGAGATGTCGGTGCGGGCGCAGCGCGGCAGGAAGGTGTCCTTCTGCTCCTGGGTGCCGAACATCTTCAGCGGCTGCGGTACGCCGATCGACTGGTGCGCGGACAGCAGCGCGCCGATCGCGGGGCTGGCGGAGCCGGCCAGGGCGAGGGCCTTGTTGTAGTACACCTGGGTGAGACCGAGACCGCCGTACTTGGTGTCGATCTTCATGCCGAGCGCGCCGATCTCCTTCAGCCCCGTGATCACGTCGTCGGGGATGCGCGCGTCGCGTTCGATGCGGGCCGCGTCGACCTTCGTCTCGCAGAAGTCGCGGAGCTTGGCGAGGAACTCCTCGCCGCGCTGGACGTCCTCGTCGGCGGGCAGCGGGTGGGGGTGGATGAGGTCGAGGCGGAAACGGCCGAGGAACAGTTCCTTGGCGAAACTGGGTTTGCGCCAGTCCTGCTCCCGTGCGGCCTCCGCCACCTCGCGCGCCTCGCGCTCGGTGACGGTGGGTTTCCTGGACGTTGGTGCGGACATGAGGCTCACCTCGCCGCGAAGAGGGCTATGGGGGACGTTCGTTACCGACCGGTGCTACTCGTTCGTATGTACCCGAACACGGACCGGGCTCACCTCCCCGCGCGTCCGGGCGCCCGCGGTTTCACCGTGGGTGTCCGGGCGGACGCGGAGCGGATTCGTCCAGCATCGCGCCGTACGGCCGCGGCGGCCAGTCGTGCGGGGCCGGCGGTGCGGGACGCGACGACGGGCGGCGGTGCCGGTGGGCGCACGGCGCGACCGGCGGTGCGGGACGCGACGACGGCCGGAGCCCCCGCACACGGGCTCCGGCCGTCGTCGTTCACCGGTCACCGGGTCGGCGACCTGGGGCGGTCCTACAGGGCGAGGCCCGTCAGGACGAGGACGCGCTCGTAGGTGTAGTCGTCCATCGCGTAGCGCACGCCCTCGCGGCCCACGCCGGACTGCTTGGCGCCGCCGTACGGCATCTGGTCGGCGCGGTAGGAGGGGACGTCGCCGATGACGACGCCGCCGACCTCCAGGGCGCGGTGGGCGCGGAAGGCGACCTGGAGGTCGTGTGTGAACACGCCCGCCTGGAGGCCGTACTTGGAGGAGTTGACGGCGGCGAACGCCGCCGCCTCGCCGTCGACCTTCTGCACGGTCAGCACCGGGCCGAAGACCTCCTCGCAGGCGATGGTCGCATCGGCCGGGACGTCGGCGAGGACGGTCGGCGCGTAGGAGGCGCCGTCGCGCTTGCCGCCGGTGAGCAGGGCGGCGCCGGCCTCCACGGCCTCGTCCACCCAGGACTCCACGCGCTTGGCGGCGTCCTCGCTCACCAGCGGGCCGACGTCGGTCTTCGGGTCGGACGGGTCGCCGGTGACCTGCGCCTCGACGGCGGCGACGATGCGCGGCAGCAGCCGGTCGTAGACCGAGGCGTCGGCGATCACGCGCTGCACCGAGATGCAGGACTGGCCGCCCTGGTAGTTGGAGAAGGTCGCGATGCGGTTCGCGGCCCAGTCCAGGTCCTCGTCGCTCGCCCAGTCGGCGAGGACGACGGCCGCGCCGTTGCCGCCCAGCTCCAGGGTGCAGTGCTTGCGCGGCACCGAGTCCATGATCGCGTAGCCGACCTTCTCCGAACCGGTGAAGGAGATGACCGGCAGCCGCTCGTCCTGGACGAGGGCGGGCATCTTGTCGTTGGCGACCGGCAGGATGCTCCAGGAGCCGGCCGGCAGCTCGGTCTCGGCCAGCAGTTCGCCGAGGATCAGGCCGGACAGCGGGGTGGCCGGGGCCGGCTTGAGGATGATCGGGACGCCGGCGGCGATGGCCGGGGCGACCTTGTGCGCGCACAGGTTCAGCGGGAAGTTGAACGGCGCGATGCCGAGGACGACGCCCTTGGGGAAGCGGCGGGTGAGGGCGAGGCGGCCCTGGCCGCCGCCGTCGGTGTCCAGGCGCTGGGCCTCACCGCCGTTGAAGCGGCGGGCCTCCTCCGCGGCGAACCGGAACACCGAGACGGCGCGGCCGACCTCGCCGCGGGCCCACTTGACGGGCTTGCCGTTCTCGGCGGAGATCAGCTGGGCGATCTCCTCGGTGCGCTCGGTGAGGCGCTTGCCGACGTGGTCCAGGGCGGCGGCGCGTACGTGGGCGGGGGTGGCGGCGAACTCGTCCAGCACGGCGTGCGCGGCGGCCACGGCCTCCTCGACCTGGGCGTCGGTCGGCACGCCGACCGTGCCGACCAGCCGGCCGTCCCACGGGGAGGTGACGTCGAAGGTGTCCTCGCCGGTGACCTGGCGGCCGGCGAGCCAGAAGGCGGTGGTGGAAGTCATTGTGACGAGTCCCGGCCCTTCCGCGGTTGGGGGTGGTCTGCTTGCGACGACAACGGTAGGGCGGGACCGGCCTCCCGACGCTTGTCCGGGGTGGAGCAGTGGGGGGCGGGTGTGCGCCGGATTGGCACAGGGTGGCTGCCGCCGGGGGGACGGGGGGCGGTCACGGCTGGGCCGGAAGGCCGTTACGGGTGGTCCGGGGACGTCGTCTTGAGGGCCAGCCAGAGTTCCATGCGGACGTCCGGGTCGTCCAGGGAGCGGCCGAGGATCTCCTCGACGCGGCGCATGCGGTAGCGCAGGGTGTGGCGGTGGACGCCGAGGTCGGCGGCGGCCGCGTCCCACTGGCCGTGGCGCGAGAGCCAGGCCCGCAGCGAGGCGACCAGATCACCGCGGCCGGTCGCGTCGTGCTCGTACAGCGCCCGCAGCAGTCCGTCCGCGAAGGCCCGTACCGCGTCGTCCGCGAGCAGCGGCAGGACGGAGCCCGAGGCCAGTTGTTCGTGCTCGACGAGGACGCGGCCGCGCCGCCGGGCCACCGACAGCGCCTGTTCGGCCTGCTTGTAGGCGGCGGCAGCGGCGATCGGGCCGGCCGGCGCGGACAGACCGACGACCAGTTCGTCCTCCTCGCCCGCCCGCTGCTCGGACGCCGCCGCCCGGGCGGCCTCCAGCGCGGCGGCGTGCTCCGCGCAGGCGGCGGCCGCCGCGCTGCCGTCCCCGGCGAGCACCACCAGCCGTTCGCCGTCGGGGACGACCAGCACCGCC
>NZ_JAIOAB010000110.1 GCF_019890635.1 Streptomyces sennicomposti | reverse complement strand
CCAGGATCTCGTTGGCCCGCAGGTGGGTGCGGCCGATGGCCAGGCTGTGCTCCTTGACGGTGGTGACTCCGGAGATCACCTGCTCCAGCCGGCCCTGGTCGTAGGCGCGCTCAAGAAGCCCGGCGAGGCGCTGGGCGCTGTCCAGTTGTCCGTTGAGGTACTCGTCGTGCAGCGCCAAGTGGTCGGCGACCACGTCGGCCAGGCGGTCCTTGTCCACGGATGCTGTCTCCTGGGGGGTGAGGGAGGAAGCGGGAGCCGGGGCCGGCGCGGGTGCGGCCGGCGACGGCGCGAGGGCCACGGCGGCCGACCGGGACGCGGCAGCCGGCCGCGGGGCCGACGGCTGCGGGGCCGGGGCCGACGGCTGCGCGGCGGCGACGGGCCGGGGCGCGGCAGCGGCGGCGGGCGCCGGAACGGCGGCCGGTGCGGGCGGGGCAGGCGGGGCGGCGGGCGCGGGCGGCGGAACGGGCGCGGACAGCACCGGCGCCGGCGTCGCGGCCGGGAGGGCGACGCGGTAGCCCGACTCGATGGCCTCGCGGTAGGCGGCCTTGCGCTGCGGCGAGACGTAGTTGATGCCGTTGAGCATGATGCTCATGCCCTTGACCGGCTCGCGCTCCACCGGGGCGGCCACGTACCGGTCCGCGGTCTGCAACGGCAGTCCCAGCACGGCGAGCCGGGCCACGGCCTGCTTGAGCGCCACGTCGGCGTCCTTGCCGGGACCGGCGTCCACGGCCAGCACGGTGTGCGGGCGCTCGCCGAGGATGCGCCGCACCAGCGTGGTGAGCACGCTCTTGGGCCCGAACTCGACGAAGGTGCGGAACCCGGCCGCGTACATCTCCTCGACGCGGGCGGCGAAGTCCACCGGGTGGATGAGCTGTTCGGCCAGGACGCGGCGGTTGGCGGCCACGTCCGCGCCGTAGGAGGCGCCCCGGGTGTTGGCGTAGACGGCGCCGCGCGGCTCGGTCACCTGCGCGGCCTCGACGTGGGCGCGGAAGGCCTCCACGGCGTGGCCGACGTAGGGGGTGTGGAAGGCCGCGGAGACCGGCAGCCGGGACGCCTTGATCCCGGCCTCCCGCGCGGCGGCCACCAGCTTCTCCACGGCTTCGGTGGCGCCGCCCACGACGATCTGGTCGGGCGCGTTGCGGTTGCAGACGTGCAGGTCGGGGATGCCGGCCAGCAGCTCCGTCACCCGCTCCTCGGGGGCGCTGACGGCGGCCATCGCACCGGCGTCGAAGCCGGCCTCGGCGGGCGGGGCCATCGCGGCGCCCCGGGCCCGGGCGAGGGCGAAGTACGTGTCGTCGTCCAGCGCCCCGGCCGCCCACAGCGCGGTCAGTTCGCCGAAGCTGTGCCCGAGGTGGCCCTCGGGCGCGAAGCCGAGTTCGCTGAGGTAGCGGAACTGGCCGGCGGCGAGGGCGCCGATGGCGGGCTGCGCGTACTCGGTGGCGCGCAGCGCGGTCTCCTGCGCCGTGCGCGTGGCGTCGTCGAACGCGGGCGGCGGGAACGCGATCCGGGACAGCGGCTCGGCGTTCTCGAAGTGCCGGTTGGCGCGGTCGAAGGCGGCGCGCAGCGGCGGCACCGCCAGCACGGCGGTCATGCCCGGGTTGACGTACTGGCTGCCCTGTCCGGCGAAGAGCGCGCCGACCTTGCCGCGTTCGGCGGCGTCGGCGGCGCGGCGGCGGAAGAAGACGCCCTTGGGGTGAGTCCAGGACTCGGCGTCCGGGCGGGCCCGCAGTTCGCGCAGGGCCAGCTCGCGCAGCGCCGCGGCCTCCTCGGCGCCGCGGGCGGCGAAGGCGATCCGGGCGTGGCCCTCGGGGACGGGGCCGGTCTGTGCGGGCGCGTCCCCGTCGAGGGCGGCGGTGAGCGCCGCGGTGTCGGGGGCGTGCCACAGGTGCACCTGGGCGACCGGGAACATCACCTTCAGGTCGTCGCCGTCGCCGTGCTCCTCCAGCACCAGGTGGAAGTTGGTTCCGCCGAAGCCGAAGGAGGAGACGGCCGCCCGGCGCTTGGGGCGCTTCGGGTCGCGGACCCAGGGCCTGAGCGCGCTGTTGACGTAGAACGGCCCATTGGCGAAGTCGACGGCCGAGTTGGGCTGGTCGACGTTGATGGTGGGCGGCAGCACCTTGTGGTGCAGGGCGAGCGACAGCTTGATCATGCCGGCCGCGCCGGCCGCCGCCTTGGTGTGCCCGATCTGCGACTTGACGCTGCCGACGGCGGCGTACTGCCGCTCCTCCGTGGCCGCGGAGATGACGGCGGCCAGCGAGCTGAGTTCGGTGGCGTCGCCGACGGCGGTGCCGGTGCCGTGCGCCTCGAACAGCTCGACGCTGGCCGGGGAGCAGTCCGCGTCGTGGTAGGCGCGCTCCAGGGCGAGGACCTGACCCTCCTTGCGGGGGGCGTAGATCGACTTGAAGCGGCCGTCGCTGGCGGCGCCGATGCCGCGCAGCACGGCGTAGATCTGGTTGCCGTCGCGCTCGGCGTCGCTGAGCCGGCGCAGCGCCAGCATGCCGATGCCCTCGCCGATCAGCGTGCCGTCGGCGTCCTGGTCGAAGGGCCGGATGCGGCCGGACTTGGACAGCGCGGGGGTCTTGCTGAAGCAGAGGTACATGAAGATGGTGTTCTCGGCGTCGCAGCCGCCCACCAGCATGGTGTCCGCGCGGCGCTCCAGCAGCTCGCTGACGGCCGCCTTGACGGCGCCGAGCGAGCTGGCGCAGGCGGCGTCGACGGTCATGTTGATGCCGCCGAGGTCCAGCCGGTTGGCGATGCGGCCGGCGACCACGTTGCCGAGCATGCCCGGGAAGGAGTTCTCCTCCCAGGGGGCGTAGGCGAGGCGGAACTTGGCGGCGATCTCCTCGGCGTCCCGGTCCGACAGACCGCAGCTGCGGACGACCTCCTTCAGGACGGGGGTCTGCAGACGCGCGGTGAGCGGCTGGGTGAGCTGGTTGGCGCCGGTGATGCCGAGGACGACGCCGGTGCGCGAGGCGTCGTACCAGGGCTGGTCGGCTCCGGCGTCCTTGAGCAGGTCGCGGGCGACGACGAGGCTGAGCAGCTGGAGGACGTCGGTGACCTCCAGGGTGTTCGGCGGCAGGCCGAACTCCAGCGGGTTGAAGGGCGTGTCCGGGATGAAACCGCCGCGCTTGGCGTAGGTCTTGTCCGGCACCGCCGGGTCGGGGTCGTAGAACTCGTCGACGTCCCAGTGCGTGGCGGGCACGTCTTCGATGCAGTCGGCCGCCGCGGCGACGTTGGCCCAGAACTCTCTCAGGTCGCGGGATTTGGGGTAGAGGGCGGACAGGCCGACGATCGCGATCGGGTCGCGGGCGAGCCGGCGGTCGAGGTCGGAATCCTGCGAAACGTTCACAGCGAGGCTCTCTCGAGGGTCGGGGCAGGGCGGCATGGCCCGGCCTCGTGGGAAGAGGGTGCGCCTACTGGCGAAGTTCTGCTGGGTCTCGATGCCCGGGGTACCTGGGTGTGCCGGTATCCGCGGTCAGGCAGCATCGAGCAGCGACGCGACGACGGAAGCGGCGTCAGCGCGGGTGAGCATGGTGTAGTGGTCCCCCGGACACGTGTGCACCTCCAGGCCGTGGGGAGCGAGCGGCTCCCAGCCGAGCGTGCGGTCCTCGGGGATGAGGCTGCGCTCGGCCTTGACCAGCACCACGGGCACCGGCGCGGGCAGCGGCTGGTGGGGGTTGGTCAGCCGGTTGTTGCGCAGCAGGCCGTCGACATACGTGTCGTACAGCTTGCGCAGTCCCGGCAGCGAGGTGGAGGGCAGCAGCACCTCGGCGGCGACGGCCGCCTCCAGCACCAGCTTGAGACCGTCGTCCACACCCAGGCCGGCCAGCCGTTCCGCGCCGAGGTGCAGCGGGCGGCCGCGCTTGGCGCCGAGGTACATGGTGAACCAGCCGAGCAGCAGGGACGGTTCCAGCGCGTCGTCGTCGTGCTTGTAGTCCTCGACGGGCGCGATGCTGTCCAGCAGCACCAGGCGGGTGGGACGGCCGTGCCGCGCCGGCAGGCCGGCCATGGCGTGTGCCACCACACCGCCGAAGGACCAGCCCGCCAGCACGTAGTCGCCCTCGATGTGGGCGACCTGAACGGCCGTCAGCAGCCGGGAGGCCAGCGCGTCGATGGTGGTGGCGGCGTGGCCGCCGGTGAGCGCGGCCTGCCAGTACTCCGGCAGTCCGCCCAGGTCGAGCACGGTCAGCCCCACACCCGCGGGCAGCGCCTCCGCCAGACCGCGGTGGACGGACGCGTCGAGCGCGCCGGGGTGCACCAGGTAGACGGTGTGACGGCCCGGGGCCGCCGTGCGGTGGCGGTGGACGACGGGCTGTTCGACACTACGCGGTCGCCGCACGGCGGTCGCTCTCCTCGGCTATGTGAGCGGCCAGGTCCTTGATGGTGGGGTGGTACCACAACGTCGTCGTGCTCAGCTCGAACCCCAGCCAGCTCTCGATCTCGCCGGCGAGGATCAGGGCTTCCGTCGAGTCGAGGTCCATCTCGTCGAAGTACATCTCGGGAGCGACCTCGGCCTGCTCTGTGCCGAGGCGGTGGGCGATCTTCTCGATCAACCACTCCTGCGCCTCGAGTGCGCTCACTGCGGGCATGGTGATTCCTTTCCTGGAAATAGGGGAGGGACCCGACAGAATGCGGTGAGTACGCACGCACACGCCTGTGACAACGCCACAGGACGTGGAACGCCGCACGCAGCCGCACCTGGGAACGACGGAAACCCGGCTTCGGAGGAGACGGCGATCCCATCGTCATGAGAACTCGCCGGAACTACAAATTCCAGTCCTCCTCGCTCGACAGTCAGACTGGATCCGCTTCGCTCGCCGGCGGTGGTGGGGCACCCCCGCGACCGGTTCCTCCGAGTCAGCGCTTGAATCCTAGAGCCCCGATCGCGGAAGAGTAAAGGGACACGTCGTTAACAGCGAGTATCCATTTTTTTCCTCGGAATGAACGCTGCCTTAGCTGACCCGCCGGTCAGTCCGATCGGGCACACGACTTTCCCCCATGTAATCATGTTCATGACAAGTTCACGCCGAAATTACCCCTCTCCGGGGGCGCGCAATGAATACACAACCGCTTTCCGCGGCCGTACCCGGTTTGTTTCGGAACCCGGAATTCAACCGCTGTTCGGAAAAGCGCCCCGACCGCTGCCGGCCCCAGGGCCTCTCGTCTCGATCATGCCGGGCCGATCGGAACGAAGGACCCTGGGCGTCCCGCCGGCCCTATCCGACGAAGACGCCGTGGAACCCGAACGGGACGGCGTGCGGGACCTCCGCCCGGGCCAGTTCCCGGAAGGTGCGCGCGTCGAGCGCCAGGAGGTACGACGACGCGGTGTCCGCCCGCAGCACGACCGAGAGCACGACCCCGTCGTCCTCCGCCTCGCCCGCGCCACCGCCCCCGCCGGGAGGCGAACCGCGCCGAGCGGGAGGCGGACCGCCCTGATCCGCGGGCGCGGCGACGAAGACCGGCTCGCCCGGGTAACAGCCCTCTTCCCGCCACACGAGCGCGCTGCCGTCCTCGGCGTCCAGCTTGACCAGCTGGTCGAGGAAGTCGTCGGTGCGGCGGCCGTGCGAGCCGACACCGTACACGTAGCGGCAGCGCCGGCCGTTGCGCCGCCGGTAGGCGATGCGCGGTAGCTCCAGGGACTCCTGGGACAGCGGCCGGGCCGTGACGCTGCCGGCCCGCACGTCCACGGTGAACCGGGTGGGCGTGGCCTGCGGGAGGGCGCCGCCGCCGCGGAGGGAGTCGAGGTAGAGGGCCTGGATGATCGAAGCGTCTTCATAGGCACAGAGATCGACGAAGATCCGGTCGCCGTCCTCCCACGCGTTGATGTGGTGGAAGGCGAAGCAGGCGGGGCCGCGCAGCACCGAGCGCACCCGCCCGCTGACCCGGTCCATGACGACGAACCGGGTTCCGCGGTCCGGCTTCCAGCGGTAGTTCTCGATGAAGGGGCGCCCGCTCAGCAGAAGCCTGAAAGGGTTCACCACCAAGGGAAACTCGACCAGCACCACATGCCGGGTGGTGATGGCGAAGCTGTGCATATAGGCGGGCTCTTCGACCCGGTGCCGCCCGATGAGTTCGCGATGCGGCTCGCCGTCGGGCCGCTGGCGATATACGCGATATTCGCTGCGCCGTGAGAAATGCGTCACATAATTGACGAGGTCCCCGGTGACCGGGTCCTGATGGGGATGCGCCGTCGTCACGTGACCGCCGATCCGGTCGGCGTAGTCGACCACTCCGACCGTGGCGAGGGTGCCGGGATCGAACTCCACCGGCAGTGGTGTTTCAGTGAGCGCGACGAGCCGCTCCCCGAATGTGGCGATGTTCACATTGGGATTGACGGGCCGGGTGCGCTGGAAAGGTGTGAGGAAGCGAGCGAAAAGGCTTCGGCAGGGGTCGGTCGCGAATTCCTGGTAGCGTATTCGGCCCTCGTCGAACACGGCCCGGCTGCTGGGTGTGTCCAGGTAGCGGTTGGCGTAGTGCACCCGCCCGCCGTCGACGGCGAACCGATGGAGCATGGCCTGGCCGTCGAACCAGTGACGGAACCCCGTGGCGCCGGCCTCGAACTTCGCCGGCCCGTTGCGTAACAGCACGCCGCTTAACCATTCGGGCAGGCGCCCGCCGACCGGGAGTTCCACCGCTCGGATCTCGTCGTCCAGGCTCCGGAAGCCCGGGCCGAACCGCGCCATGACACTCTCCCCCGTCAGCCCGTGCTCATCCGGGCCGCACCCCTGTGACACAGTGGTCCACCGACCACAGTGGACTATTGACGGTCAGAATCATGCACCGTCCACTATGGAGTGTCAAGGGAGGGCATCTTCATGGACAATCTCAACGCGACAGCAGCCACGCTGCTCGGCTTCCTGCACACAGGGGAGGCCAGCGGGTATGAACTTCTCGCCATCGCCGAGGAGGTCGTCGGCGCCTTCTGGACGGTCACACGTAGCCAGGTGTACCGGGAGCTGGCCGCCCTGGCCGAGCGCGGACTGGTCAGAGCGGGGGACACGGGGCCACGGTCCCGGGTCCGCTACAACATCACCGAGGCCGGGCGCGACGCGTTCGCACAGTGGATCGCCACACCGCCGGGCCCGGAACAGATCCGCTATCCTCTGCTGCTGACCATCGCCTTCGGCGGTCACCTCGACCGCGCCTGCCTGCTGTTCCACGTCGACCAGCACCGGACGGTGCATCAGGCGCGCCTGAGGAGCTATCAGGCACGGCTGGAGAGCGCGGGGATCGACCCCTACGAACGCGCCACCCTGGCCTTCGGGATCCGTTACGAGGACGCGGTGCTCGCCTGGATGGACGATCTTCCGGCCATTCTCGGGCCGGCCGACGAGCCCCCCGCCGAGAAACAGGACCCGGCCTCCCGGGAGGGGAGCGGGTGACGGCGAGCGGGTCTCGGAGAAGGACGGGTGACGCGGCCGCGGCAAGTGGCGGCCCCGCACCTGAGGGCAGCACGCCACCCGTCGCCGACGCCCCCGGGCCACACCCTCGCGCCGTGCCGTCGACTCCCCTCTTCTCACAGCGAGTTCGGGGACGTCGACGGCTCTCGCCCGCCGGACGGGCTCCGCCTTCCGCGGTCACACGTCGCCGTCGGCCCCCGCCGCCTCGCGCAGCGCGTCCACGCGGTCGGTGCGC